>JBFFED010000027.1:0-24472 GCA_041559015.1 Thermoplasmata archaeon
AGGGTATTATCACGTCTACTCAGCCGTCTCGCCCGACCAGCTGAAGGACAGGCTCCACAGGTGCGCGGACGATTGGTTCGAGAACATGAACAAGGCCATCGACGACTTCGACCTCGCCTGAGCTCCAGCCCGGTCAGGTGCTCGGCGAACCGCTCGTGAAAACCTTATATTCTGACAGAGGATTAGGTGCTCGATGTCAGCAGGCTTCAAGGGGATGGACGTGGTGTCCATCCGCGATTTTTCGAGGGAGCAGATCGAGCATGTCTTGAAGGTCGCCGACAAGATGGTGCCGATTGCCAAGGGTGAGGAGAGGAGCGTGCTCCTCGAGGGCTATGTGCTCGGGTCGCTCTTCTACGAGCCGTCTACGAGGACGAGGCTCTCCTTCGACGCGGCCATGACCAGGCTCGGTGGCAGGGTCCTCGGCTTCGACCAGCCTACCGGTTCCTCCGTTGCGAAGGGCGAGACTCTCGCGGACACGATAAGGATGGTTGACGCATACTGCGATGTGATGGTCCTCAGGCACCCGCAGGACGGCGCGGCCAGACTCGCCGCGCACTTCGCGGACAAGCCGGTCATCAACGCCGGCGACGGCGCGGGCCAGCATCCCACACAGACGATGCTCGACCTCTTCACGATCAGGAAGGAGAAGAAGGACTTCGAGGGCATCAATGTCGTGCTGGTGGGTGACCTCAAGTACGGCAGGACAGTGCACTCGCTCTCAGAGGCCCTCGCGATGCTAGGCGCCCAGATAACCTTCGTCGCGCCGCCGTCCCTGCAGATGCCGAAGGAGCAGCTCAAGCAGGTCGATTCCATGGGTCAGAAGCCGAAGATCAGCTCGTCGCTCGAAGACGTCATCGCCGATGCCGATGTGCTCTACGTGACGCGCATACAGAAGGAGCGATTCCCCGACCCGTCCGAGTACCAAAAGGTCGCGGGCACATACCGGATCGACCTGAACATGCTCAGGAAGGTCAAGAAGGACATGATCATAATGCACCCGCTCCCGAGGGTGAGCGAGATAGCCCCCGAGGTCGACAAGACGGGGCATGCGAAGTACTTCGAGCAGGCCTTCAACGGCGTGCCAGTCAGGATGGCCCTGCTGGGGCTCGTGCTGGGGGGACTGAAGTGAAGGAGTTCAAGGTCACGCCGATTCGGAACGGCACGGTCATAGACCACATATCCGTGGGCATGGCTCTCAAGGTGCTCAGGATAGTCGGAGTGAAGGACGACGTCTCGTCGACGGTGAGCGTCCTGATACATGTCCCGAGCAAGAAGGCTGGCTGGAAGGACATAGTCAAGATAGAGGACCGTGAGCTCGACCCCAAGGAGCTGGACAAGATCGCTCTCATATCCCCGAACGCGACGATCAACATAATCAGGGACTACAACGTGGCCGAGAAGTTCGTCGTCGAGGTCCCCAAGGTCATCAAGGGCATCATGAAGTGCCCCAATCCTGGCTGCATCACCAACAAGGACGAGCCCGTGGAGACAGAGTTCGTCGTGGAGTCGAAGAAGCCCATAACCCTCAGGTGTGTCTACTGCGACCGGATGGCGACAGAGATAGCCGAGAACCTGCGCTGAGGCGCGACTCAGGGGTGATGGCCTGAAGCTCAAGCTCGACCCCGTCAGGTGCATCTGCTGCGGACTGTGCGAGACCGCATGCAGTCTCAACAGGGACGGCGTCATCACCGCGATGAGCTCCAGCATCATACTCCATGTGGACGACAAGGCGGACTACTTCGGGCTCGTCCTCAAGACCAGGTCCGAGGGACTCGTCTTGGGAAGGCCCGAGGGTGTCTCCTCCGGCCAGCAGTCTTCAGGCTCCGGAGGGCCTGGCGCCAAGCCGATTCTGCTCCGGGAGCCCTGTGATCTCTGCGGTGGAGACCCCAGGTGCGTCAGAGCCTGTCCGACCGGATGCATAACCTCGGAGGAGTAGGATGTACCTCAGGAATGGTCGCGCATTGGTCTTCGACCTCGGCACGATGGAATCAGTCGAGCAGGAGCTAGAGGACGCACGCGACTTGGAGGCGATATCTTCTATCAGGCTCGCAGATGCCCTTATCGCAGAGCACGGTGAGGACTGCCTCGTCCTCGGGACGGGAGCCCTCACCGGGAGCTTCGTGCCAGCATCATGCTGCGGGATCGTGCGCTGTGGAGGCCGGAACCCCAGGACCATCCCGCTCCTCGGTTTCGCGGGCGTCGAGCTGAAGATGTCGGGGTTCGACTTCGTCGTGGTCAAGGGAGTCGCAGCGACTCCGGGCTATCTGTGGCTCAGGGACGGCATGGGCGAGTTCTGCGAATCGAAGGACATGGCTGAGCTTGACTCTTGGGCCCGGACAGACAAGATAAGGGCCGAACAGGGCGATTCGAAGATACAGGTCGTCACCACTGGGCAGTGGGGTGACGCCAAGCTGCATTCCTCCCAGCTTGTGACCGACTATTGGGGCGGCGAGGACAAGGTGGGCATGGCCGCGGAGTTCGGCAGGATGGGCCTGTCAGCAGTCGCTTTCAGGGGAATGGGAGAGCTGGAGCTGGCCGAGCCAGAAGGGCACTTCGAGGAGGCGCTCGTGCTCATGCGGGAGCACATCGGGAACCTGGGCGAGAGCAGAGGCCTCGCGTCGTATTTTCAGGCCGCGGCGAGGGATGATATCGCGCGCCTCGCGCACAGGCACGTAGCATGCTATGGCTGTCCTCACCCCTGCCGTACATTCCTTAAGACCTCGGAGGACCCGAGCGAGCTGAGGCTTGTCTCGAAGGAGCCGGGGTACCTGCACTACGACATCGCGGCCCTGGAGAAGGCGTTCAATCTCGGCGCCGACGCGAAGGTCGCCTCAGACATCATCACCTCATGCGCTCGGTCGGGGGCAGAGCCTGTGGCGGTCATGTCGCACATCGAGAGCTCCAGCAAGGAGTGCACCCTGGACGAGACTGCGCAGGTCCTGGAAGAACTGATGGATGTTCCCAGCTCGGGAGCCGCCGGCTTCGAGAGGGCTTTTGGGAGGCCCGAGGAATATGAGCGATGCATTGGCCTAGGACTCTGCCCGAGATACTGGGCTAAGGCGGGCTTCGATATCATGAGGATCGCACCCCTCGCGGAGTCCGCTCTTGGCTGGACCAAGGGGTGACGCTCTTCGTGCCGCAAAGGTTTTTGTAAGCGCTTGTCAGTAGGCAGGATGATAAGATGAGGATTCTCGTGACCACGGGCATGCCGGGCTCAGGCAAGGAGGAGTTTCTCAAGATATGCCAGGCCAGGGGCGCCAAGATAGTCCGCATGGGCGACATGGTCAGGGAGAAGGCCAAGGAGTTCGGGCTCGAACCCTCGGACGCCAGCGTAGGCTCGTTGGCGAACGAGGAGAGGAAACGCTACGGGATGGACATCTGGGCGAAGAGGACGATACCCTTCGTCGGTGGCGATTTCGTTGTCATAGACGGTACCAGGGGCCTGGACGAGATAAGGGCCTTCAAGCACGCATTCGGGGATGCCCTCAAGACGGTCGCGATACACACATCGGCCAAGACGAGGTTCGAGAGGCTAATGGCGAGGAGCAGGCCAGACCAGCCAACGACCAGGGACGAGTTCGATCAGAGGGACAGGAGGGAACTCGAGTGGGGTCTCGGGGAGGCAATTGCCCTCGCGGACTACATGATCGTCAACGAGTCCGCAATCCAGGACCTAGAGGAGTCAGTGAACGCTCTTCTGAACCTGATACTGCCCGAGAAGAAGTGAGCTGGATGGAGTTCACGGCCATCAAGCCCTGCAGGTTCGACGCTTACGAGGCGGTCCCCAAGGGCAGGCTGTCTCTGGACCTCGACGAATGCGAGAAATCGCTAGCTCAGAAGGGTTACGAGGTCATCTCCAACGCCGGCGTGATGCTCGTCCTCAAGAAGGGAGTCGAGATCACCCTCTACCCTCACGGCAGGCTGCTCCTGCACCCGGTCGGGGAGCGCGAAGAGGCTCTTAGGATTGCGCGCGAACTCTATGATGCCCTAGGCAGGTAGTCCAATCCTGGATGAACCCCAGGTCTTCCGCAGATTTTCTTATATATGATTTGACCATTCGCATCGCAGAGGCGGCTAGGAGGGCGGGACACTGATAGAGATCGAAGGCCTTTCGAAGGATTTCGGGACAATCAAGGCAGTTAACGACCTGACCATGAGTGTGCCCGAGGGCGTAACCGTCGGGTTTCTCGGCCCCAACGGTGCGGGCAAGACCACGACCATCAAGATACTCACCCACCTCATATCCGCCACAGGCGGCAAGGCATACCTGCACGGCGTGGACGTCGTAAGACATCCCAAGCAGGCCCTCGGACATGTCGGGGCGGTGGTCGAGACGCCAGAGTTCTATCCCTACCTGACGCCGACCGAGACCCTGGCGTATCTCGGGCGCATAAGGGGCATGCACTCGAACGAGATCAAGAAGAGGACGGACGAACTGCTCCAACTGGTCAAACTTGACGAGTGGCGCTCGACCCGGATAGGCAAGTTCTCGAAGGGCATGAAGCAGCGGCTCGCGATAGCCCAGGCCATACTGCACGAGCCGGACATACTCATCCTGGATGAGCCGACAAGCGGCCTAGACCCGAGGGGTATGGTGGAGGTCAGGGAGTTGATCAGGAGTCTCAAGAGACAGCATTACACGATATTCATGAGCTCCCACCTCCTGGTGGAGGTGCAGGAGGTGTGCGACAGCGCTGCCCTCATAGACAGGGGCAAGCTGCTCATCTACGACTCCATCGATAACCTGAAGAAGCTGACCAAGGTCTCCAAGATAGAGGTCTCCGTGCTCGACGCCGCCTCGGATGCGCTGCTCGAATCAGTGAGAGGTTTCAGTAACGTCAGGGCGGTAGAACGTGTTGCGGGGAACGTCTTCATAGTCACCCTGGAAGGCCAGTCGGATGAAAGGGCAGGATTGCTATCCGCGGTCCAGGAATCAGGCGCGAAGGTTTCGGGATTCAGTCCTGTGGGCCTGCCCCTGGAGCTAATGTACATGGACTTGGTCAAGGAGTCGAGGTGACGGATCATGGAGCAGAACTCTAGACCTCACAGGAAGCTTCCATCCGACCTGGTCCAGATACCGATCGTGTGGACCTACGAGATACTGAAGTACCTCAGGTCCTGGCGCATCGTCGCCTCGATCGCGATAGTCGTGGCGATGCTCGCCCTGCTCTACGCGCTCCCCCCAGCCCTCGGAAGACCGTACACCGGTACGGACACCGACAGGGTGCTGTGGGTCCAGGACTTCGGTGAGCTGAACACGACCTTACCAGGACTTCCTGCCCCGCAGAGCTTCGCCGCCCTCAACAGGAGCCTAATCGACGAGGACTCCCTGGCGATTCGCGTTGACGGAGCTCCCTATCCATCCGCGAACGGCTTGAATTGGATATATACGGAGCTGAGCTTCTCGGAGCAACTGCCATCTTTCATGGGCGGGGATTCTAGGCTCAACGTCATCATATTCATGGAGAACGTGACTGACAGTATTGTCACCGCCACCTATGACTGGTCGACGACCGAGGAGGACTTCAACGGCATATTCCTCTCCTTCGCGACCATATTGATAATCATCGCGGCGACTTTCTTCGGGTCGGACGCGATCGTAGGCGAGTTCCAGAACAGGACCGGCTACCTCGTGTTCCCGACACCCTTGAAGAGGTGGGTGCTGTTCTTCGGCAAGTTCGCCGCGAGCATAACGGCGGGGCTCGTCGTCACGGTGCTCTTCTACGCAGGAGTGGCGCTCCTGTCATTCACGACCATCGGTGGCGTGGACGATGATTTCGCCCTCTCGCTGGCGTTCGCGATCGGCTTCCTGGTTGCCGCGACCGCGGTCGCATACCTGATCAGCTCAGTGCTCAGGGGGAGCACAGGGGCAACTGTCCTGACCTTCCTGATGTTCATCATTATACTGCCGATAATCGACAGCGTCTCCCAGTTCACCGGCACGAAGATAGATGCGTCGCTCACCTTCGCGTCTGGCATCACTGGCTACATCGTGCTGGACCCCTATCCTGTGGACACATCGACCGAGCAGTTCGGGTTCACGTTCTACGCGTTCTACCCAGACCCGTGGATCGCCGCCATCGTGTTCCTCGCCTATTCGGTCATCTGCATCGCCCTCAGCCTGCTGCTGTTCTACAGGAAGCAGCTCTCGGGCTAGGGTCACATCGGCGGGGCGGGGGGCGGCTTCTCGAACTGCTCCCCCCAGCGGACGGGGCTCTGTTTCGCGGAGGCCAGGTCGATCGCCCTCAGGAAGTCCTTCCTGGTCACTATCCCGACCAGCCGTCCGTCCTCCTGGACCACGAGCCTGCCTATCTTCCGGTCCGCCATCAGCTTCAGGGCCCTCGCCGCATCCTCCTCCGGCCTGACGCCGACCACGTCTGGCGTCATGATGTCCCTCACCCTTGCCATGGGCAGCTTGTCCTTGGGGACCTTGTGCGTATCGGACAAGGTGACGATTCCAACGAGCCCCTTGTCGACGACCGGGAAGCCCATGTGGCGAGTGGACAGCATGATATCGTGGAGCTGCTGGACACCCGTGTCAGGGTGTACGACCTGCACGTCTTTCGTCATCAGGTCCCTGACGCTCAGGCCCTGGAGGCTCTCCGTTATCGTGGTGGCCTGCTCCTCCTCAGTGGCCGCGATGTACACGAAGAGGGCGATGATTATGAACCATATGCTGTAGAATATCCCGATGACGCCCATGCCGATGGCGAAGTACCTGCCTATCCTGGCGGCCTTCTTGGTCGCCTCGATATAGGTCATCCTCGATGCGAAGTACGCCCTCAGGACCCTGCCGCCATCCATCGGGAACGCGGGTATCATGTTGAACCCGGCCAACAACAGGTTGTAGACGGCCATCAGTCCGAGCAGGATGGTCATCCCCTCTATGATGAGATGGTCCGACGGGACGAGTTGGAGCAGAAGGAGGGATGCATAGGATGCGAGCCCTATCATCAGGCTAGTGAAAGGGCCGGCAAAGGCCATCCTCCACTCCTGCTTCGGCTCGCGCGGAAGCTCCTCCATCGAAGCCACTCCGCCGAAGACCATCAACGTGATGTTCCGGATACTCACGCCGTACATGAGTGCTACAAACGAGTGCGCGAGCTCGTGCGCCAGAACCGTCCCGAAGAACACCAGGGCAGCTGCGGTCCCGAATGCGTATTTGACCCATAGATCCGCCTCCAGCCCCCCGAAGCTCATCGGCAGTCCAGCGATGATGAGCTCATCCCTTGGCGCGGAGAAGATGTAGACGAACAGAGGTAGTATGAGCAGGAAGGTCAGGTGTAGATATATCGGCACCCCAAGTATCCTCCCTATCCGGATCGCGGCCGCCATCACGGGTCGTTAGCGTCGGATGCGTATTTAATCATTGGACTGAACCTCATACTGGCGGGCCTGGAGCGCTGTCCGAAGTCATCAAATAGGGTAAGAATGCTTCAGTTTTCTGGATGGGGGCCTCTTGACGCGACTGGTCTCTTCGGTATTGGCGGCAGCGGTTGTCGCCCTGTTCCTGTCCCCCATCGGGTTCTTCGGGGACGCTCATACGGGTCCGTCCGAGGGACTCGCAGTGGACACCTCGGCCCCGATGCCCGTGTTCGATGAACTAGTGTTTTCCGGGCCGATGGACACATCCATCCCCATTCCCGAGTACACGATGGTCTCGAGGGCCCTGATGCTCAACGGGGGGTCGAGCGACGTCGTGATGGAAGATATGAATGACGATGGACTCACGGATCTCATAGTCTCAGTCTATGAGTCGTTGACCATATCCGTGTTCTTCAGGCAGATTGACGGCACTTTCAAGACGCATCCATCGCTCAATTTGACGACACTTTACCATCCAGTATCTCTCAGGGTTGCGGATCTCTTTTCCAACGGAGAAAAGCACATAGTTGCCCTTGAGAGGAATCCAGAATTCTCGGATTCTCGACTGGTGATGTACAGACTGACTTCCGAGACTACCTACGATAGATGGCTGGACAAGTCGGTCTGGGGGAATGGCATTGCATTTGTCATCAACGAATTCTCAGGAGATGTTTGTCTCGACATTGCAGTAGTATGCGAGCCGTCTGATCCGCAGGCGATTGCTGGGCGACTCCACGTTCGTTACGGCCCAGATTTCTCGATATCTGAGGATTTAGTGGCCGGCCTTGGCCCAAGGAGTATCGCATCCGCGGATTTTGACGACGATGGCACATTTGACATCGCTGTGGGGAACTACTACAGCGGGAGCGTGATGATATTCCAGTGGCCATTCTGGTTCCCAGGTAATGCCCCTGCCAAGACTCTGACGATTCCGGCCAGACCCACGAGTCTCCTCGCAGGCAACTTCAACGGCGACGCACTTGCCGACCTTGCCGTCGGGACAGAGAGCGGCGACTCGCTGAGATTCTACTACCAGGAGGTCGCGGGCCTTCCTGGTGTGGCGAACCTGGCAATATCAACCCCATACACGCCTTCGAATCTTGCTCGTGGCACGATCAACTCTGACGCCCTCGATGATATCCTCGTCCTCTCAAGTGCCGGGAATGTTTCGTTCGCTCATCTGCGCGCGAGTGCCTCGCCGTTCTGGCGGAGCACTCCCGACTTCGTGGTTCCATGCGGAGGCCTGCCACGAGGGGCCGTCATCGGCGACCTGGATGGCGATTCCGTATCAGACATCGCCGTGGCCAGCGCAAGGGAGGATTGGTCGGGGTCCAGCCTAGCTGTGTATCCATCAAGAGTGCCCACATTCTCAAACAGCAACGCGACGGTATGGACGAGGAGCGATGTCGAGACAACCTCGATCGCACACGGTGACATAGACGGGGACGACATGGTTGACCTGATCCTTGTCAACCCTTCAAACAGGTCCATCGACTATGTGATGTCGTTCAATCAGTCGATCGAGACTCTTTGGCTTGGACATTCTCCTGAACGGATCCTGGTAAGGGATTTCGACAAGGACGGTGCAGACGACGTGCTGGTCACGATGAGCGACTGCGCCTCGATTATGATAGCCTACGGAGGTTCAGTCTTCCCACGTAACGTCACGGAGCTGTCCTGCGGCGGTCCCATAACCGATGTGAAGCCCGGGGATTTCAATCATGATTCATACATGGACTTCGTTGTGTCCACATATGACGGGAGACTTGATTTCTTCTTCAACGACGGCTCGGACAGTCCTTTTGATGTGCCATACGAGACAATCCCCTCTGGAGGAGCCGGGATATGGTCAATCGTTGTCGGAGACTTCAACTCTGACGGGCTCGATGACATAGCCTATCCTAGACCGATAAGAAGGATCTCCGTGCTGCTACAGGATGTCACAATCCCGTTCGGTCCAACCTCCCCTTCCCTCACCCTGACCTATCCGTCGGGTGGCGACTTCACATCTCTCTGGAGCGGAGATCTGAATGGTGACGGGAAGACGGACATATCGGCGATGAGGCCCTCGGATGCCTCGATGTACCTTTTCGATCAGGACGATTTCGCTGTATCAGGGACTTCATACGCGTCCCTGACCTTCCCGGAGGAACCGCTTTTCGTCTCAGTCACTGATGCGACGGATGATGGCCCCGCGGACGTTCTCGCGATATTCGGGTCGGCTGACCTGGTGTTCCTGTACAAGCAGATGTCCGGAACCCTTTCATCGACGCCTTCCATGGTCTTCGTGACTGGGGCAGGGCCGACATGCGCTATGATCGGTGATGGTACGCGAGACCACAGAGGGGATCTTCTTGTGAACAACGCCGGTTCGAGCGCGGTCTCGGTCTGGCAGCAGGTCAACTTCCCTCCCATCGCTCACTCAGGCGGTCCTTACCATGCTCGAGAGGGGGATGCGCTCCAGCTCAACGGGACATCGACCACTGGGACCTCGGAGATACCTTACATGGAGTACAGATGGGACTTCGGTGATGGTAACGGGACCGACTGGGTCAGGGAACCCAGTCCGATACACACGTATTTCGGGGTCGGGACATACACAATCGCCATGGACGTGAGAGATCCTGCGGGACTTCTCTCATCCGACTCGACCTACGTCGTCGTTGACGACAGCTATCCGCACGTTTCGTTCTCCTTGGACCCCGTTGATGTCATCGAGGGTCGGCTTGTCAACATCACCGACGAGACCACCTCCTATGACCCGGTCATTGGGAGGCTGTGGACGATAAACGGTGAGCCATTCGGAGACAACGCTGTCATATCGGCGAGGTTCCAGAACGGGTCACAAGTGGTCAATCTGACTGTGACAGATTCAGATGGGAGTTCGGCCACGCTTACCAAGATCATCGAGGTCGCCTCAGTTCCGCCCACTCTCAGGATAGTCGCGCCGAACGAGACTGCCGAGGGAGTCGAGGTGGAGTTCGTGGTCCTTGTGGATGAATGGTACGGAGGACCCGTGGATCCGATTGTGAGCTACGAGTGGGACTTCAGCTACGTCGAGGGGAGTTTCCTGCCCGACCCTGCAGCTCCGAACAACGCCTCGGCGAGGTGTGTCTTCTCGACGAGTTCGTATTGGGAACTCCATTGGGTCGCGGTCAGAGTCACCGATTCCGATGGCATGGCTGGTATCGAGACATGGAGCATGGTCGTGTTCGATTCAACACCCGCTGCTGGTCTATTCCTCAACACATCTGATCCGTGCGAAGGTGTGCCGTTCGTATTCATCTCCAATTCGACATCACACGATGGCATAGTCAATTGGACTTGGAGGCTACTCTATCCCGGCGGGTTCGAGGAGGTCTTCTGGCTCGATGATATGTCAATGGCACTGCACGAGTTCGACTACCTGGACGACGGGAATTACATCATGCAGTTGACCGTTCGTGAGGCGGACGGTAACGTGAGCATCTCTGAGCTGGAATTCCAAGTGAAGGAGATACCTCCTCAAATCGACCTCAACGTGAGCCCCGTTCCAGGTCCAGATGGGTACTACGAAGAGTTCACACGACTGGATTTCACCTGTCTGGCCGGAGGCTTGGATCCCGGCGTGCTTTGGGAATGGGACTTCAACCTGTCGGGGGAGGGGTTCGAAGCTGACATTTCAACGGAAGTCGGCTCTGCCAGCCATGTCTACGATCAGATCGGGACCTACACAGCAGAGGTGAGGGTGTACGATTCGGATGGCAGCATGGCTAATGATTCGGTCATCATCAGAGTCAAACAGAAGCCGCTGAGTTTCGAGATATACGTGGATATTACTGTTCTGAGGCCCGCTCCTCACACAGATGAAGTGTTCCTCAACGTGAGCAACCTGCTGGCCAAGCACCCAGATCTGTTCGCTCTAGCTATCGAATACGGCGACGGCAACGCAGACTACATCTATGGGCCCGACTTCCAGGAGGTGTTCCATCGCTACAAGATTGGCAGGGACTACCAGCTGAACATCACTATGGTGGATGACGATGGCTTCTTGTTCTCCTCGAGCACGGTCATACACGTGGACCCGCCGAAAGTGGAATTGATCGACCCCGTAGACGGTGCGGTCATCAGGAGCGGAACGACCATACTGTTCTTGATAACGCCAGGCTCAACACCGATCAGTTCAGTTTCGTACAACGTGAACGGCGAAGGCTTCCGGCCTTTCGCAAGCCAGTACTTGATCAACACCACGGGATGGCCGGACGCGGACTACACGATATCGGTCCAGGCCTGGGATGTGGGCGGGAACATGGTCGTCCTGGACAACATCACGATGTCGATTGACGACTATCCGCCGCTGGCGGTCATATACTCTGAGAAGACGAAGGTTTATGCGGGCTCCAAGTTCACTATCACCGTCTGGGTCTCGGACCGCAACGTGGAAGCCACTGGCGTCGAGCTTTACATGATGTTCCCAGGGGACAGGGTCTTTCTCGCATATCCGATGACGGAAGGGGACGACGGGTGTTACTACAGGGAGTTCGAGGCGCCGACGACGAAGGGCAGCATTGAGTTCTTCGCAAAGGTCACCGACCTCGCTGGCAACAGTGACGTCACGAGCCTTTACTCCCTCGCCGTGAAGATCCCCCTGCTGAGTGTCATCTGGCCTTATCTACTGACGGCTTCATTCCTGGCCGTCTTAGGCGTTGCCGGATATCTCGTCCGAGAGGCGAGGATTGCCGTCGACGAGACGTTCGTGATACACAATGACGGAAGGATGATCTCGCACAGCACGAGAAGACTGAAGCCCGGCATGGACGACCAAGTCCTCAGCAGCATGTTCACCGCAATCCAGGATTTCGTTAAGGAATCGTTCAAGGACATCACCTCCTTCACGCTGAGGAAGATCGAGTTCGGCGAGAAGAGCGTGCTAATCGAGAAGGGCCGGGACGTATACCTGGCCGTCATCCTCCACGGACACGCCTCGAGGAAGGTGGCCGCCAAGATGCAGAGGGCGTTGGACGAGATCGAGTCCAAGTTCGACGCTCACCTGAATGATTGGGATGGAGATTTCGAGAAGCTCAGGGGCATAAACGACATAACCAAGAAGATCTACTCGAAGGCCCCCCTGCTCCCGAGACGCATCAGGGGCTAGTTGGTGGTCACCTGGCAATACCCGTTCCCGATCTGATTACCCTCTTAGGGGTCACGATATTCTGCGTGGCGATGGCCGCGGGCTCGTATGTCAAGAGGATATTCAACCTCTCTGGCTCCATATCCGCGTTCGTTGTGGGGATGGTGATCGGGATCTGTGGGAACGTCCTCTGGCTGCTGCTCCTACTGGTGTTCCTCGTCACCAGTTTCGGCGCGACGAAGTACAGATTCGACTGGAAGAAAGCGGAGGGTTTCCAGGAAGGGGTCAGGGGGGAGCGCTCATGGAGGAACGTCTTTGCGAACGGGGCTATACCGACAGGCATAGCCTTCCTGAGCTTCTCTGCGGAGGTCCTTGAGCCAGGAGGCGGATTGTTCCCCAAGGACATTGCCAGCTACATGTTCGTATCCGCCATCGCTGTGGCCGCATCCGACACTGCCGCCAGCGAGATAGGGATAGTCGACCCCAGGGTGTACCTGATAACGACATTCGAGAGGACGAAGAGGGGCGTCGACGGGGGAGTCTCGCTCACGGGACAGCTCGCGGCGTTCGTCGCTGCTGCATACACCTCCGTCGTGGCCTATGTCATATTCGCGTTCTTGAACGACTCGCTCCTTGCCGGCCCGGAGACCCTGTTCATACCCATGCTCTGCGGGTTCCTTGGATGTCAGATAGACAGCGTCATCGGCGCGACCCTGGAGACCAAGGGGAGGGTAGGGAAGCTCGGCAACAACTTCCTGTCCATACTCGCGGGCACGGCGATCGCATTCTCGCTCGCGTTGCTGTGAGGCAGGCCGACCCTCGCAGCGGTTGCGTGGGCGCCTCTCAGAGATTGTCGAGGATTGCCGGGAGATGTTCGAGCGAGCCAACTGTGAAATCCGCCTCCGGTGATTGTCTGCTCCCGTCGGCCAGGACCTGTATGGCCTTCATTCCCACGCGTCTCGCGCCCATAATGTCGCTCTCGGGGTCGTCGCCTATGTGGACCGCGGCCATCGGCGCGGCCTTGAGTGCGCCCAAGGTCGCCCAGAAGGCGCCCTCCGCGGGCTTGCGTACGAGGATCTCGTTGGAGAATGTCGTCGTGTCGAAGAACTCCAGGATGTCCATTCTCTCCATCACGGACCTCAGAGTCGAGCCTGGCGTCCTTCCTGTATTGGATATGAGGCCGATCCTGTACCCGGAGTCCTTCATCCGCATCAGGGCCTCCCTGGCGCCTGGCAACAGCCGAGGCGGGTTCTCGAGGAGGCTGTCGGAGTAGGCCTTCTCTATCCGTCGCAGGTCCTCAGGCCTCAGCCTCCCGGGCAGCTTCGCGTCAACCGAGGTGAGCATGAAGAGAACCTGGTCCGCGACCGACAAGTCCCTGCTCTTGGCCCAGACCATGCCCAGGAACTGCCCGGTCTTCTCGTGCGCGGTCATGATCTCCTCCGGGCCGTGGGGGAGTCCCGCTGAGGAAAGGGCCGAGTGTATCCCGGCGACCCTGATCTTGGCCACCTTGTCCGAGCCGCCCGGTCGTTCTTGGATCAGGGTGTCCCAGAGGTCGAATGTGACCGCCACTATCCTCTTCATGGTCCGCCCCTTGGCCTATGTCGGGCTGGTATTGAAATCCTCCGTTCAGCCATGTCCCTCCCGTCCGCTGGCCCTCCGGGGCTTCGTCGCCGCGCCCCCCTGAACAACCATTAAATAGGACTTCGATGTTAGTCGGCTCAACAGAGAGGTTTGACGGCCAAAGTGGCGGGGCCACACCTGGTCTCTTTCCGAACCCAGAAGTTAAGCCCGCCTACGTTCTTCTCGGTACTGAGGTGCGCGAGCCCTCGGGAAGGGTAAGGCCCTTCGGGGCTTCTTGGCCGTAGCGGCTAGGTGCGCTAGCCAGGTACCTTCGGGTACAGGGTGAACCGCACTGCCTGAAACCGCTACGGACTTGGTAAGCCGTCAGCCACTCTGCCTCTATCACCTTCTTCCGCTTACCGGCACGTGGTACCCACCACGAAGGGTTTATAAGAATCCAGATAGGTAGGCGACGAGGAGCTTGCCCCCGTGGCTCTTACGGAACAGGAGAAGCTGATTCTGGTCGTTGTTCTCGCGGTCGCGATGACACTCGTGGTGTTCTTTGAGCTCAGGGTCATGCGCAACCGTTCAAAGGAGGTCAGGCACGCGTCCCAGAGGAAGGATGAGGCGTACAACGCTGTCCTGACGACGCGGTCAGTCATAGGCGTCATTCGTCGCCAAGGCGGTGATGTCGGAGCTGCGGAGCGGCTCGTGGCATCCGCTAAGAAAGCTATGGAGCGGGGCGACTACGACAAGTGCGCGGACCTCTGTGAGCAGGCTAGGGGGGAGCTCACCAACCCCTCGAAGCCTTCCGAGGCCAGGCGGGAGACGGCTCCCGCTTACGTGGACGAGGCCGAGAGGGAGAGGCTCGAGAGGGTGGCCGAGAACATACTGTCTTCCAGGACGAGGTCGTCATCGGACTCCTACAAGGGGACGAAGCTGTCCGGCAGCCAGAACGGGAGCCACCTGAGCGCGAAATTCGAGATGAACACCGCGAGGGAGGACATAAGGAAGGCCTTCGAGAGAGGGCTGGACGCGTCGCAGGCGCAGGATCTGATGACCGACGCCGAGGCCGCGTTCGCCACGGGCAACTATGCCCGGGCGTTGTCCCTGGCCGTGAAGGCCCGCAAGTCCGTCAGCTCTGAGGCCGCTGGCGAGACCATCCGTCTGAAGGCGGCTCAGGAGCCAGTAGACTCGCAGACGGAGCTGGGGTCCGATGAGATGCTGGGCGAGCCAGGACTGGCATGCGGGAGATGCGATGCACCACTCGATTCCGACGACACGTTCTGCCCCAAGTGCGGGACCAAGGTCCTCAGGGAGAGGGTGTGCATGACCTGCGGCTCAAAACCGAAGCCTTCGGACATGTTCTGCCGCAAGTGCGGCGCGAGGCTGGACTAGCGCGTCCGGCGCTTGTTCTTGATTATCACCGACGCGAGCGCGCCCGCTCCGTAGCCGTTGTCTATGTTCACCACACCTATCCCTGCCGAGCAGCTGGAGAGCATGCCGAGCAGCGCGGCGATACCACCGAAACTGGCGCCATAGCCTACGCTGGTGGGGACGGCGATGACAGGTCGAGAAGTGAGTCCGGCGACGACGCTCGGGAGGGCGCCCTCCATGCCAGCGAGGACTATGATGGTGTCCGCCCAGTCGAACTCCTTCAGGTTCGAGGTCAGTCTGTGCATGCCCGCCACCCCGACGTCGTACAGCCTCTTGACGCCGCAGCCAAGCAGTTCGCTCGTGACGGCAGCTTCCTCGGCGACAGGTATGTCAGATGTCCCGGCGGTGACTATCAGCACCCTTCCAACTCTCTTCCTTGGTTGCACGTTGATGGCGACCATTCTCGCCTCTGGGTAGAGGTCTGCCTTCTTCCCGAACCTCCCACCCATGATTCGCATGAGGTCCGCCGGCACCCTCGTGAAGACGGCCTCGTCCCCTCTCGAGAGGGTGCGTGAGGCTATCCCTAGCACCTGCTCCTCGGTCTTGCCCGGGGCGTATATCGCCTCGGGGATGCCCTTCCGCAACTCCCTGTGGCGGTCCAACTTCGCAAAATCGAGGTCATCATAGGGCAGCGTGCGTAGCTCCTCCAGCGCCTCCGGCACAGATATCTTCCCCTGCGAGAGCCTTCTGAGCACTCTCTCTATTCTCTTGGGCGTCAATGCTTCAACACCTCGTCCATGCTCCCCGTCCTGTATCCTGCCAGGTCGACTGTGACATAAGTGAACCCGAGCGCTCTCAGCCTCCTTGCTACCCGCGCCCTCATCTTCTGCGAGGAGATCCTGGCTATGTCTCCGCAGCGGACCTCAATCCTGGCGATGGGCCCGTGCGCCCTGACGCGCACCTCCTTGAACCCCTCGGACTCGAGGAACGCCTCCGCCCGCTCGATCGCTGTGAGCTTCTCCTCGTCTATCCCCTCGCCGTAGGGTATGCGCGACGCGAGGCAGGCGCTTGCGCTCTTGTCCGCAGTCGGAAGGCCGAGAGATCTCGAGAGATTCCTGACATCCTGTTTCGTGAGGCCCGCCTCCGCGAGCGGGCTCCTTACCCCGAGCTCGTCCTTGGCCTTCGCCCCGGGCCTGTAATCGTGTCTGTCGTCAGCATTAGTGCCGTCGACGACCTCCTCCAGATCCCTGCTGTCAGCCAGCTTCCTGACACGCGCCAAGGCCGCGGACTTGCATATGTAGCATCTGTCCACTGGATTCCCGAGGAACCTCTTGTCTCGCAGCAGGTCGGACTCTATGACGATGTGCTGTATGCCCATCGCCCTTGCCAGTCTCTTGGCGGCCTTCAGCTCGGAGGAAGGGTAGAGGGGCGAGTCGACGGTCACAGCGACCGCCTTCGGCCCGAGCTCGTCTACGGCTATCTTGGCCACGAGCGCGGAATCGGTCCCGCCAGAGAAGGCCACGGCGACGGACCCCATCGAATGCATGAGCGCCCTGATCTTCTCGGTCTTTCTGTCCAGCAAGGTCATGGCCTCCTTGCTATCGAGAGGCGGTTATTTCAACTTTGGCGGGCGAGAGGAACGCCTACGCGGATCGCTCATGACTTGGCTTCGTTGCCGCACCGCCGCGCCACTGTGAGCTACAAGCCCAATGCTCCCATCGCTCAGCCGTTTGGGGGCCGTCCAGCGCACATCTGGGCAATACTAATATATAGAGTCCGAGGACGTTCGAATAAGCCCAGCCAAGCTTTGGAGGAGACGATGGCAGAGGAGAACACGATATACATCGGAAAGAAGGCTACGATGAACTACGTCCTCGCCGTTGTGTCGCAACTCAACTCCGGCTGCGACAACGTGTGCATCAAGGCAAGAGGACGTGCGATAAGCAGGGCTGTGGACGTCGCGGAGATAGTCCGGAACAGGTTCGTGCAGGGGCTGAATTACAATGAGGTCAAGATAGAGACCGAGTCCCTGCCAGGACACGACGGGACCAACGCGAACGTCTCTTCAATCGAGATATATCTCTCTAGGTAGGAGACCGCGAGACACCGGGTCATGGTCCAGGCTTCGGCAGATACAGAGACCTCTTTTGACCTCCGAATCGCAGGAAAACGACCCTTCTTCCCTCCACCGGTTTTATCATGGGATATTGCAATCGGCCAAGGCTGATGACCACTCCGGGAGCGGTGACAGGATGATTCTGGTGAAGCTCGGCGGAAGCGTGATCACTGACAAGGCGAGGCTCAGGTCCTTCAGGCGCTCGGCCACGGAGAGGCTCGCCCGGGAGCTCAGCCGCTCCTCCGAGGTCCTCGCCATCGTCCACGGCGCGGGCTCCTTCGGACACATCGAGGCCAAGAGGCACGGGCTGCACCTCGGCCTCAGGTCGGACGGGCAACTCAGGCACGTGGCCACCGTCCAGAGGGACGTGAGGGAGCTCAACCTGAAGGTGCTGGAGGCACTGATAGACAGCGGCATCAGGGCGGTATCTGTCCCACCTGCTGCGTCCTCTTCATTCAGTGGCGGGGAGGTCAGGTCCTTCTCCAAGGAGACCTTCGCCCGCGTCATCGACATAGGCCTCACGCCAGTGACCTTCGGGGATGTCGTGCCCGACTCCAAGATGGGATTCTCGATATGCTCAGGCGACCTGATGATGATGGCCCTTGCGCGGGCCTTCAGGCCACGTCTCGCGGTGTTCTGCGCTGACGTGGACGGCGTGTTCGACAGGGACCCGAAGCGAGACAGGGCCGCGGAGCTGATGCCGGTGCTGGACAGCCGGGCGCTCCGGGGCCTCAGGCGCACCGCGTCTAGGAACGCCGACGTGACCGGGAGTATGCACGGGAAGCTGGAGCGTATGCTGGCTATCGCCCAGCACTGCGAAAAGTGTATGATACTGAACGGCAATGTGCCGGGAAGACTGGAGAGGGCCCTGTCGGGAAGGAAGGTCCTCTCCACAGTTATTGCTCCCGGATAGGTGCGCACATGTCTGAAGACGAGGGGAGGCCTGCGAGGCTCATCGAGCGTAGGAAGGGGGATCACGTGGAGATATGCGCCAACGAGGACCTCTCCCAGGACTATGTCTACTGGGACGACATCAAGCTGGTCCACAACCCCCTGCCCGAGATAGACCTCGAGGAGATCGACACATCCACCACTCTGTTCGGCCGGAAGCTGGGCGCCCCTCTGATTATCTCTGCGATGACCGGCGGCTACGGCAAGGCCGAGGAGATCAACCGCAACCTCGCGTCAGTGGCAGAGAAGTTCGGAGTGGGCATGGGGGTTGGCAGCCAGAGGGCTGCTCTCGAGAACCCCGAGGTCGCGAGGACCTACTCGGTCATCAAGGAATTCGACATACCTCTCAGGATAGGCAACCTGGGCGTTCCCCAGCTGATACGGCAGGGCGAATCGGAGCCCCTCGACATCCAGCACGGCAAGGCCGCGATGGAGATGGTCGACGCCCACATACTCGCGGTGCACTTGAACTACCTTCAGGAGATAGTCCAGCCCGAGGGCGACACGCGCGGAAGAGGCGGCCTGGGCGCTCTCGAGAGGTTTGCATCCGCACTCCCGGTACTCGCCAAAGAGACTGGCGCGGGCATACCGAGAGAGGCCGCGCTCAAGCTCAAGAAGTCCAGGGTCAGGGGCCTGGATGTCGGAGGCCTCGGAGGCACGAGCTTCTCGGCGGTCGAGTACTACCGGGCCAGGAGCGCTGGCGACTCTGCCAGAGTGAACATCGGGAGGACCTTCTGGGACTGGGGGATACCGACTCCCGTCGCGGTCGTGGTCGCGAATGTGGGTCTGCCCGTGATTGCGACCGGAGGCGTGAGGAGCGGCCTCGACGTGGCGCGCGCGGTCAGCATAGGCGCGAGTTGCGCGGGGATGGCAGGCAGGCTGCTCCCGGCCGCCCTGGAGGGCAAGGACGCCCTGGAGAGGGAGCTGCAGATGCTTATCGACGAGCTCAAGGCCGCGATGTTCCTGGTCGGCGCGAAGGATATCGATGCGCTCGCGTCGTCGAAGGCCATAGTCACGGGCCGCTCCAAGGAGTGGCTGGACCAGTTGTCGGGGTGATTGACTTGACGTTTCCAGACGAGTACAAGGACAGGGTCAAGAAGGTCAATGAGTACCTCATGCGGTCCATGGACATAGTGGAGAACAAGACCCTGAGAGCGGCGATGGCCCACTACCCCGCCGCGGGCGGGAAGCGGCTCAGGCCGCTCCTAGCAACCATGGCCTCGGAGGCGGCCGGCGGCAAGCACGACAAGGCCATACCTTTCGGGGTGGCGCTTGAGATCGTGCACAACTTCACGCTCGTCCACGACGACGTCATGGACGAGGACGACACGAGGAGGGGCATCAAGACGGTGCACTCGACCTACGGGATACCCGAGGCCATACTGTCCGGGGACGCCCTCTTCGCGAGGGCGTTCGAGGTGGTGCTCGATTCAGACGTCGACGATACCGACCTCGTGCGGCTGGTGGACATCCTCGCGAGATCCGTGAGGCTGCTGGCTGAGGGACAGCAGATGGACATGGATTTCGAGAGTGCGAAGAGGGTCTCGTCCAGCGATTACATGAAGATGGTCGAGTACAAGACCGCCGTGCTATACTCCGCCGCCGCTCGAGGGGGTGCGATCGTCGGGGGCGGGACCGACGTCCAGGAGGAGGCTCTGGCGGAGTTCGGGAGGCTCATAGGGCTCGGGTTCCAGATATGGGACGACGTGCTGGACCTCAGGTCCGACAAGGAGACCTTCGGCAAGCCCGTCCTTAACGATATCAGGAACGGCAAGAAGACGCTCATAGTCATCCAGGCGCTCGAGGACCTGAAGGGGCCGGACAGGGCGGAACTCCTGTCGGCCCTCGGGAAGAAGAACGCCACTCCCCGGGAGCTGGTCAGGGCCCGGGACATCCTGGAGAACGTGGGCGCCGTCGACCACGCGACGAAGGTCGCCGACGAGCTCGTCAAGGAGGCGAAGAAGGCCTTGAAGGTCGTGAAGAACCCGGCGCACAGGAAGGCGCTCTCCGAGTTCGCCGACTACATGGTGAAGAGGAAGAGCTAGGCGACGCCGATCTTGGTGATTTTGAACTCCGTCCTGCGGCCCTCCTCGAGGTGCCTGTGCTTGACTATAATCGCCCGTCTCGTGCCCGTGCTGACCTTCTCGAGGCGGAGTATCGCCTTAGCGTTGTGAAGCAGTACATGCCCGCCTAGGGGTTCGAAAGTCCCTTTCTCGATGTCCGTGTAGACCTGCGAGGTCACGAGGATGGGTATCTCCTTCGTCCTCCCGACCGACAGCAGTTTCGCCAGCTGCGGGCTCAGGGTCTTCCTCGCGCCTCTCTCCTCATCGTTTCGCGTGAGCCGGTAGTGTATCGTGGCCGAGTCGAGGATGATCACTCCGACCTCCAGGGAACTCTCCGCGAGCTTGACAGCCTTGTCGACGAACCTCTCCTGCTCCTCGAACGAGTGGGGCTCGAAGAACAGCATGTTTTTCATGGCGTCCTCGTAACCGTCGCCGGCAATCTGCTTCAACCTCTCGAGCGAGACGCCTTCGGTGTCGATGTAGATCACCTTCTTGCCCATCTGGGCGACTACGCTCGCCACCTGGAGGCAGACATTGGTCTTCCCGGAACCAGCCTCGCCAAACAGGAGCGTTATAGCTCCGCCTTCCAGGCCCCCTTCCAGGAGGTCGTCCAAGCTCTTCGAGCCAGTGGTCAGGTGCGCCACGGCCAAACAACGGAATGGTTGCTGATATACGTTGCGAGTGCCCTCAACCGCACTGGCCCGTGCCCAGACAATCTTATAAGCGGAGAGCGCTCTGTCGCAGCCGTGGCCGTGCATAGGGTAGGTGCGGAGGCTAGGCTGGACTCATCCAAGTGGATGGGCAGGGATGTCGTCCTGAAGCAGCGGGTCGTCAAGGGCTACAGACACCCCGCCCTGGACCGATCACTCCAGACATTCAGAATCAAGAACGAGGTTCGGCTCATGCTCGAGGCAAGAGGAGCAGGTATCGCAGTGCCGATCATATACTCTGTCGACTTGGCCAAGAACCGCATCGTCATGGAGGAGGTCAAGGGCATACGCGTCAAGGACGCGCTCGAAGAACTCCCCGGAGACAGGGCCCAAGAGGTCGCCAGGAAGATCGGCGAGATCGCGGGCCGGCTGCATGCTGCGGACATAGTCCATGGCGACCTCACCACGAGCAACATGCTCCTCGAAGGGGACAGGATAGTCACGATTGATTTCTCGCTCGGCTCCAAGACATCCGAGCTCGAGGACAAAGGGGTCGACATGCATCTCCTCGAGGAGGCGTTTCACTCGGCCCACCACCGCAGGAGCGAGCTCTTCGAGGTCGTGAAGGACTCGTACACCAGGACCTATTCCGGGGGGGCGGATGTCCTAAAGAAGGTGAAGGAGATAGAGAAGAGGGGGCGGTATACACGAAAAGAATAGCCTTCGCCACCAGCAACGACGGCAAGTTCAGGGAGATCTCCGCCCAGGTGAGGGAGCACGGGTACGAACTCGAGCATATCAAGACGACATATCCTGAGTTGCAGGCCGAGTCGCTCGAGGACACCATCAGGCCAGGCCTGGAATGGCTCATGCAGAGGCACAGGGTGCCTCTGATGGTAGACGACTCAGGGCTTTTCGTGGATGCGCTCAAAGGATTCCCCGGAGTGTACTCATCTTACGTGTTCAAAACCATCGGGTGCGACGGCATCCTGAGGCTCATGCAAGGGGTGGAAGACCGATCCGCCAGGTTCGAGTGCTGCATCGGCTTCATGGTGCCTGGAGGAGAGCCGCACATCTCCAAGGGCGTGGCCAAGGGATCGATATCCGGGGCGAAGGAGGGGACGGGCGGGTTCGGATACGACCCGATATTCGTGCCCGACGGATATTCGAAGACATACGCGCGATTCGAAGTCGCTGAGAAGAACAGGATATCCCACAGGGGAAGGGCCATAACGCTGTTCCTCGAGGAACTCCCCAGGTTGTTGCCCTGACGGGGCAGAATGCTTTTATCGGGGACTGCGATAATCCGGTCTCAGAGCCGGCCATGGGGTAGTGGTCTAGCTTGGCATGATACGTGCTTTGGGAGCATGAGGTCATCGGTTCAAATCCGATCTACCCCACCACCACATTCTCAACGCGAACATGGCATCCGCTCCCTCCTCGGAAAGAGAAAAACAAGCATGCTCCCCTGTCCCGGCTCTGATTTCGCCGGGGGTCAGGGGAGCGGTGGAACGCATCTTCTCTGTGTGTCCCATTCGCAATCCTAAGGTTTGTTGCTGTCTCTGCCTCCGGTATCGCCGCCGTAGATGAGCCACCTCGAGTCGTAGTAGACAGCGAAGAAGTCCATCCAGAGCGTCTCCGCGGTGAAGTCCAGGCCTATGTCCTGGTATGCCACCGGGCAATCGATGCAGTAGTACTCAGCCGGCATCAGGATGGTCTCCCCTGTCCCGAGCCAGACACCGATGCCCCAGTAGGCATACGTCATCGGCTTGTTGAACAGGTCGCTCCAAGCATCGCCCTCGTCCCACTGCAGCCACGACGGCGGGAACCATATGTTCAAGCCGTGCGGGAACGAGTTGCCGGAGCGGTCCAATATCTGGCTCTGAGCGAGCCAGACCAGGGCCCCATCGCCTGTCAGGTGCTCCGCTCTCCACACGCTGCGGTATATTCCAGGGTCATTGTAGCCGAACTTCTCCATGAAGTCCTCCAGCAGTAGCCTGACGAACGGGTCCTTGAGCTCGACGAAGTCAGGGAGGCTCGTCACATCTCCGCTCGGCGGGTCCGGGTCTCCGTAGGCATCGTAGTTCGTGAGCGTCGACATGCTCCGGAGCCACGTGAACACATCCGGGAGCCACTCGTAGCCCTGCTGGTCGTTCATCTTCCCTATGAGCGCGCTGTCTCTAGCCGACGAGACATTGTTCCGGTTGAGCGGGATCCAAGCCCAGACAGGGTCGCCGGTCGTGACGTCCGGGTAGTACCACTGGTCATGCTTCTCTTCTATCTCCTCAAGTGTGAGACCGCGGGCCTGCGCCTCGGATATGATATCTTCCGACACATATCCGGTCAGCATGTAGTTCAGGTAGCTGTTGAACGCATTTACGACCGCCTCGATCTTCGCGCCGTCGTTGCCCATGCGGAACACCGCCCCGGTCACGTACATCTGGGAGTTAGCCAGCAGCTTGTCGTACAGGATCTTGCCGCCCTGTGTGTTGTTGTAGTACTTGACGTAATCGTTGACCATCTGGGTGGAGGCCTGTTCGACAGGCCAGGTCGGATTCCCCGCGAGGTCCTTCATGAACAGGTAGTACGGCAGTCCTTCGAGTGGGACCTGCTGCTGTGAGCCGACGAAGTAGTCCGTGACCTTCCTGAGCTCATAGGCCACCTCGATAGAGCCCATGTTGTCTCCGTCGAACACGAGCACGTCAATCCACAAGTTGGGGTTCCCAACGTAGACATCCTCGAGCGCTCCCCTGAGTCCATCGATTGGCATCAGTATCTTCTCGTCGCCGTCATTGTCCGTCCCGTCAGGGCATATGCCGCACCATGCGTGCCCGTTCTTGAGGATGAGCATCGTCTTCTGCGCTGGATAGGCTGGCATCGCCCAGGTTAGGAACCCGACCAGGGTCTGCGGGTCCGTCATCTTCTTCTCGACGTTGCCCGAGCCCAGGGCCACGGAGGTCTTGTCTTCCTTGCCGTCCTTCGTGAGCTCCCACACCTTCGTGTCGCCGCTCTTTGGGCCGTCTATCAGCACGACGGCTGCCACCTCATCGGGGTTGGCATCCGCCTCGTCCAAACCCTTCAGCGCCTGGTTCATGCCGAATTCAGTCGTCTGGTAAAGGTCGTTGTCCGCTCCGAAATACATCAGCACTGTCCAATCCCACATAAATCGGAATATCACCAATCAACCGCACGCCGCAGCGGGCCGCCGCCCTGCGCAACGCGCTTAATTGCCTGAAAAAACAGAACTGCTCGAACTGGTGATAGCGCATCTCCACCG
>JBFFED010000028.1:0-24251 GCA_041559015.1 Thermoplasmata archaeon
GCTGGGACGCGCCGGGGTCGAACCGTAGACCCCCTGCCGTCATGTTGAGGACGGCTGTTGGCAGCGGGCCAGAGCTCCTGGAAGACGCGCCCATTCGGGAATATGGATTCCTCCCACATGTCAGGCGCGATCCGCTGCTCCGCGGGCCGACCGTTCCGGCCCGCGTATGTGCCTTGTTCGGCATCCAGTGACCAACGGGGAGACGGGTTCTTGACGTTTCGCACTACATGTACCACCTGATTTTGGACAGAACGGCTACCTGGGAAGGTATTTAATCGCGGTCGCGCGATGCCTTTGAGGAGTCCTCTATGCCTTCACTCCTGCTGTTCAGGTTCGGCTCGAAGGCCCGTACCACCAGCTGGGGCATCGCGCTGTGCACCATGTTCATCGTGGCGAGCTTCGCCGTCGCGGACGGCCTCAGGGCTTCCACGGAGAACCTCGTAGGCAGTTTCTCATCGGAGTATTCGCTCATCACCAAGAAGGGCCTGTCGAGCCCCGCCGTGTTCGATCCCGCGGAGCTGCCATCGGACGGATCCTTTGCGTTCGGGATTTTCGCCGATGCAGCAGTCGCGGAGACACAATCGCGAGCGACCGTATTTGCGGTAAAAGACACAGAATTGGTGCTGAAGGAGACGTTATCTGCACCAGAAGGTATCGTGCTCATGGGGCAGGGGCAATCATATCCAGGGACCATCACGCTGACCGCGGAGTCATCCGTGGTCGTGTCTGTGCTGGGCGGGTATTCGTCCACCATGTTCCCATCGAGCTGGTTGCTTGGCGACGAAGCGTTGCTGAGGCAGCTCTCAGGACTGTCGGAAGGGTTCAACTTCGCGATAGCCAAGAATCTCCTGGATGACGCCGCCTCATCCTTGGAGTCCACAGGGTTTGCGGTCCAGCCGCTCATCGGAATCATAGGATTCCTTGACTCAGGGATAGAGGAGATCAGGTCGGATGCGATGTGGGTCTTATTCCCGTCGACATTCGTGATCGCGGTCCTTGCATACAGTTTCATGGGCTCCGAGACCTCCGACAGGAGGCACGAGATAGGCATCATCAAGACCATCGGCGCTGGCAGATGGAGGATACTCCGGTTGCTGACCGCGAACGCAATGGTGATCAGCGTGTGGGGCGGGGTGCTGGGTCTCGCGCTGGGGGTCGCGCTCTCGTACGGGGTCTCCACGGTCGCATCCTCGCTCTTCACCTCGGTGTTCATCATGAAGGCGAGCGAGGCGCTCCTTGTGTACTCATTCATAGCCACGGTGGGTGCTGCGGTTGCGGGGGCCTTCCTGCCCGCTCTGAGGATGACTCTCTCAAAGCCGGTCGACGACCTGAAGGAGGCGGCATCATCCTCCTGATACGCCCACGGGCGATATTGGTCGTCGCTCTGTCCATGCTGATATTCACCGCGACAGCATCCGTGCTCTCCGGGCTGCGGTCCGCTCCAGAGGCGTTCGCTGCCAGCGAGGGTTTCGTCATCTCGGACAGCACCGCCCCCACGATATTCTCGAGCAGGGTGGGTGTCGACATGGTGTATTCGCTCGACGCGATTCCGAGCATCACGGGTGCCAGTCCCGAGGTGTTCGCGTTCTCGTCTTACGAGGACGTCTCATTTGTTGTGCGCGGCGTCGAGCTGGGCAGGTTCAACGACACGGGCCCCGCTTTCAAGGAGTTCTCACTGATCCAGGGGCAGTCGATAGCATGCGTGAACAGTGCGCTCGTGGGTGACAGGTTACTGGACAGGCTCGACATGGACGCGCCTTACATGCTGCCATTGGTCGGGAGCTATTCATCGAAGATGGAGTTCGTGAACGTCGTGGGTTCCTACACGACTGGTTCTCCCTTGGACGACGAGATGCTCGTGTCGCTCGATGTCGCGAGATTCCTCTCTGGGATGCCTACGGACAAGGTGTCGGTCGTTCGCGTGGCCACGGATGATCCTGATTGGCTCGCGGGAGTGCTGTCGCCAGCGAACGCGAGGTTCACCCTCTTCGACCTCCACACCTCGGGAGGGGAAGTGGCGATCGGGGAGAGCCTGTCGATATCCGTGAGTGTCCGCAACTGGGGCGGTGCTGCCGGGGAGGTCACAGTGCTGTTCTCTGAGGGGGCGCGGCTCCTGGACGAGGTTGTCGTATCCCTCGACGCCAGTCAATCCACGACCGTCATCCGAAGCGTTGAGTCCGAGCAGTTGGGCAATAGGAGCATCGAGGTTTCCATCCTTGGCGATTTCCCGGTTGCGCTCTACGCCAACTTCACCGTCAAAGAGCCATATCTCACAGTCTCCGCCCCGTCCAAGGTGCTCCTAGAGAGCGAGTTCAACGTGTCGGTCACGAAATCATGCGGCGAGCCAGCGGAGGGCGCCCTTGTGACCTTCGGCACTCAGTCGGCGTACACGGATGCATCGGGCACGGCATCGCTCTCGGCCTCTGCTGCGGGCACGTGGACCGTACGTGCGACCATGTCCGGGTTGACTGAGGCCTCCGCTGCGGTGCAGGTCCAGGACCCCTCGGCTTTCCCCGCTGAATTCCTGCCAACGATAGTGGACTTCACGGTGCTGCCAGAGGTTGTCAAGGAGTCCGAATCCGCAAGAGGGGTGCTCGCGGTCACCAACAGCGGCTCACAAGAGGGACAGTTCATTGCGCAGATACTCGTGGACGCGCAGGTCCTCACGACGCTGAACATCTCGCTTCTCGGGATGTCGTCCGAGACGGTGAGGTTCGATATATCGGGACTTGCCCCGGGGACGCACACGGTCCAGGCAGGCAGCTTCTCCCGATTACTAGTGGTCGAGTCGTGGATCGCTGAGAACCCTGACCTCGTCCAGCTCGTTGTGAGGTATGGTGGCTCCACCACGCTCTCATCACCGGCCTCCATACCAATCTACCAGGCGGCCAAGATATCCGAGGGAAACGTGTCGGTCGCCCTCTTCGCCATAGGCGCCATATCGGCTCTCTTGGCGGCGCTCGCAATAGCCTCCATCTACTCGAAGGAGGTCCACGAGTCGAGGCGAACCCTGGGCATACTGAGGACCATAGGCGCCTCCAAGCGGGCCATCCGGAGGCTGATTTTCCCTCAGGCTCTCAGGAGCGGGCTCGCGGGCGCGGCAGTGGGCATCGTCCTGGGCGTGCTTGTCGTGGACATCATGTCGCGGTCGGGACTGTTCATGGTGTTCGGACACACGCTCGCACTCGAGCTCGATCTCTTGCTGCTCCTGATGGTGCTACTCGCGTCCGTCGCCATCAGCGTGGGCACTGCGTTGTGGTGCTCGATGGCCGCTTCTCGCGAGAGCGCCATCGTCTCGATAAGGGGCCTGGAAAATGACGGACAGACGGCTGCTGCGGCAGAGGAGCCGGAGGATGGCTAGTCCTCAGGCTCGGCCAGCACGTCGAACCACAGGTGCAGGTTACCGTAGAGGTACTGGGGCTCCTCCTCGTTCTGTATGTAGAGGTCGAAGTCCACCCTGAAGTCCCCGGTCTCATTGAGCAAGAAGACGACAGTCTGAGTCCAGATCTCCCCCTCCTCCAGAGATTTGATGAATGTCTGGGTGTCCCGCTCGCTTTCATTGCTCCCGCCGTATGCTACTAGCGTGAAGGCCCTCGGCCCGTCCTCCCCGTTCATCATCTCTATCTTCACCACAAGGGAGGTGTTCACGAGCCTCGAGACGTTCGTGACGATTTTCCCATCCTCCCCAGTCATGGCGAAATACGTTCGGGACGGGTACTCCGCCGTTATGACGAGCCCGAGCGATATCGCGGAGATCACGAGGGCGACGGCGAGCATCGCGGCCACGACCTTGTCGATCTTGACCGGAGGGACGGGAGGCTTAGGCGCCTCCTTGGGCTTCGGACCCTTCTCCTTCCGCGGGTAGAAGGTCTCCAAGGCGACTGCGCCGATCGCGAACAATATCAAGGACGCCCTCGTCGTGTTCGGATCAAGGCCTATCGGCGTCAGGACGAGTATGAGCCCGAGGATGATGACGACGATGATGCTCAGTCCGAGGCTGAGCACGAACCTCATCTCCGCGCTAGTATCTTTCCAGAAGAATAGTCTCACAACGGCGAACCCTGGTATGAAGAACATGTATGGCAGGCCGAACACGTATGCCAGCAACTCCCCCTCGAAGGCCATCAGAGCCAATGTCGCGATTATCGAGAAGCCGCATATGGCTACCCTCTGGCCGTTGTCCGTTTCGAGGAAGCTCAAGAACCTGTCAGGGTATCCCTGGCCTTCGTCGGAGGGCTTCTTCATCTGGCGGTAGAAACACATCATGGCTATATTTGCTTGTCCTGAGCTCCTTCGATATGGCCAGGTGCAGTCGGCCACCCTGCCGGACCAGGTCGAATCAATCCTTTGGGATGGGTCAGTGTCGGCCGCTTGTCATGACGCAGCAACCTATATAAACGGCAAATCCAATCTTCAAATCTCCCATCAACCAACACTCCATCGGCAGAGAGGTGCGTGACCGGATGCCAAAGAAGAAGCCTGCGAAGAAGGAAGTCGAGGAAGTGGTCGAGGAAGAGGAGCAGGTCACCTGCCCCGTCTGCGGGAAGCCCGTGGGTTTGTCGGTGCCCTCATGTCCATTCTGCGGTGCTGAGTTCGAGGAGGAAGCGATCGAGGAGATCGTGGAGGAGGCCGAGGCGAAACCCCAGGCCGCCGCTGCGCCTCAGGCAGAGGTCGAGGACGCAGTGGATGAGGACGAGATGGCCGAGTGCCCTGTCTGCGGGACCATGGTCAGCCTCAATGTCCCCTCGTGCCCGAGCTGCGGCGCGGAGTTCGAGGAGGAAGAGGTCGAGGAGGTCGTAGAGGTCGAGGAGGCGCCTGTGAAGGCCGCCCCTACGAGGCCGAGGCCGTCGAAGGTCGTCGTCGAGGACGAGGAGGTTTATGTCGAGGAGGAGCCCGTGCGGGCGCTCACCGGGCCACCCAGCAGCATCGTCGACCTCAGGGTCGTCGGGATCGCGCTCATACTCCTGGGCATCATCGGCTCCCAGATAGCGTTCATGATAGACTGGTACTGGACCTGGGTGCCCCCCATAGGGGATAACCTCGGGATATTCATCGCCATACCAGCGGTGATAGTCGTCGCCGGCCTGCTCGTGTTCATGCTCATCAAGCGCTCGGTCATCGGGAAGAGGCGGAAGGTTCCGTCGATGGTGCCTGCCATGTCTCTCTCCCTGTTCCTGTTCGGCATACTCGCATTGATAATGATCATGCTCTGGAACCCTATCAACTCCGCGCTGCAGAGCTCCAGCCTAGGGGTGGGCGGGGCATTCCTCGCTATACTCATCATCGGCGTTCTCGCAGTGTTCATGGGGAACCGGATGTCCGCCCCCAAGGCCGCATATTGACCGGTCTGGCCAGTTCACCGAGGATTCGCCTCCGTTGATGTTCTTCCAGGGCGTCAAGAAGCATACCGCGTTCGTGGTGTTCGCGCGAGCACACCTCGGCCAGATGAGGGGCCGACAACCTGCTCGCGTGCCTGTCCAGCAGCACGAGACTGGATTTACCAAATAATTATATACTCATACCCCTATATATTGAGGGCGAAAGCAGAAGGGATGGACCAGCATGTGCACTGCGCTAGAAGCGCGTGCGCTCCTCGATTCTGCGAACGCGTGGAAGAACTAGAAAGGAGTTGAATGCGATGGAGAAAAGGATCCTAGGGATAATGGTCACGCTCGTGGTCGTAGCGGCCGTCGTGGTCGGTTTCGTCATGGTCGCAGCGGGCGGGGCGTGGAGGTCGTCAGGGGGGTTCACGAACCTGTTCGACGACCTCGAATACACCGGGGGCGCGACCACGAATCAGATGCTCTCTCTGCCATCCGATTGGAGGCAGGGCGACAAGAAGGTCGTGAGCGATGTCATAACGGACATGGTCTACAGGAAGCAGATCGTGAGCCAGACGACGGTGTACATCACGACGATGTACTTCGTGTACCTCGGCGACAAGTGGAGCAACCCATACCAGGGCTTCGGACAGAACTTCTACGTGCCGGTCACATACGGCAACTACTGGCTGCATGTCGATCACGGGCAGTTCGCGATAACCGTCTCCTCTGCCACGAACGTGTCCGCAGACTATGGGATCGGAGATGTGATATCGATCGAGTCCACGTTGAAGCTCAACGGTCTGGGACAGCTTGCGTTCGATACCTGGAACGTGAAGAGCCTTCTCTGACGTCCAAGGCGTCTTGAAACCCCTTCCGAAACCCGATTCTCCTTATCAGCAGCGACCGAAGTAGTTCGGTTTGGGAGCACCTGGCCGTTCCTGGGGACCCCTCTCAATCACTATAAGAACGTATCTCTGGCTCTGGTTATCAAAAGTGATGCGTCAAGGGAAACCGTATTATAATATACTCGGCAAATTGCTAAAATATACGCACACGCGCATGCGAGAACAGGGCTACCGGGCTTTTATGGGCAGGTCCATACGAGCACGCTTTGTGACGCGCACGCATCAGTAGCGCGAGAGAGGAGGGGGAAGAGCAGCCTCCCCTGAAAGAGCGGTGCCAGTCCACATGCCGAACCGAACAGAGGAAGGACCGTGCCCGAACAGACTAGAGGCGCGCGAGACAGAGCTACCGCTGTCTCAACCCCCCGAGGCATCACCAACGGCCTTGGCTCAGCCCAGGCTAGGTCCTCCGAAGGCAAGGTCAACGGTTTCAACAGGAACACGGTGCTTCTCAGCCCAGCGATGATTGACGGTCGCACGAACGGCCGTACTAATGGCCGTATTAACGGCCGCGTCAACGGCCGCACGAACGGTCGTACCAACGGTAGGATCAACGGCCGGATCAACGGGCACATGAACGGCCGTGTCAACGGCAGGGTCAACGGGCGTACGAATGGTCGAGCGAACGGCCGAGTGAACGGCCGTGCAAATGGCCGCACGAACGGTCGCGTGAATGGCCGTACGAACGGGGCCACCAATGGCAGGGTGAACGGCCGCGGAAGCAGCGCGATCAACGGCATCCGCTGGGGCTTCACGAACGGCGCCTCCAAGGCCGGCGGCATCATCAACGGTTTCGTCAACGGCTCGGGGGCCGTCAACGGCTTCAGGCTGTCCCACGGCCAGAGGAATGTCGGCTCGGTCAAGGTCGGCTTCAAGAGGAAGCTGGCCATCGTGGCAGTCCTCGCAGCAATACTCACGGTCGTGCCCTACGCCATAGTCTACTCATTCCCGTCAGACTCCGTGGAGATAGACGGATACTTCATGGACTGGCTCAAGGTGTACAAGTACCGGGACACGCCGGACTCGGAGAACCCAGACATCTCACTGACCTCTTACGCCATGAAGGAAGAACACGGCAGGTCGTACTTCTACATCTCGACCGAGGGGAGCATGTTCACCGGCCGGGACGGGGGCGCGGACGGCTTCTACATATTCATCGACAGGGACGGCGATGCGTCAACCGGGTACTCTGTAATGGGCCTGGGCGCGGACGCCTTGGTCAAGGTGATCGGCTGGAACACCACCGTCGTCATGGTCTCTGAGATGGTCTTCAGCCACCAGGCGAGCCCCCAGGACTTCGGCGGGTTCGTGCCGAATGGCGAGGCGAAGGCCGCCTTCTACAAGGGCGAACTCGAGGTGGGAAGCTCGATCTCGGTTGGCGAGAACTCGAGGGTCGTCATATGTTCCAGGCACACGACCACCCCGGAAGACTGGTCCGAGGTAAGCTTCAGGCCCCAGGGCTCCGCTCTGAGGGTCGTCGCGGATCACAACGCCCCGGAGGTGTATCCATCGGCCCTCCACCAGAGGGCGCTCACTCTCAACATTTCGGCGAAGGGCGATAGCACATATGTCGACGCCCTCTCGTTCGACTTCATCGGGAACGCCACTTCGTTCTCGATATCGGCGGTCGAGGGCCCAAGGGTCCTTGGCACGTCGTTCTCGAACACGATAATCTTGGACACCCCGCTCGTGCTTAGGGACGGGGACCGGAGGAGCATCGATATTTTGGTAGATCTGTTCGGTGCGGTGCGTACGAGCTCCTTCGGACTATCCCTGAACCACACGAGCGGGGTATCCGCTGATATGAACACTTCCTGGAGGGTGGACTCCCTCCAGAGTGGGGCCACGGTAGGGTACGTCGCCGAGGCGCCTGGGAGGATCGCGGTGGACGGTGCGTTTGCGGACTGGGCACCGAGGGCTCCCCTGCGCGACCTGCTCGGCGACGCCTACTCCCCCACAGCCATGGACAACACCAGCGGCGATGTGGATATAAGCGTGGTCAAGCTGGCCTCTACGCTAGACACCGCCTCGTTCTACATGTCAGTGAACGGGACCATGATGGGCGGTTCGAGCGTGCCCTCGCATCTCGTCAGGTTCGTCTACCCAGGCCCGCCCGCAAGCAACGTGACGCCCTCCCTGCCGGAGCCCATGTACGGCGCTGACTTCGCGTTCGTGTTCATAGACACTGACGGGAACCAGAGCACTGGCTTCTACGTGGGCGGCGCGGAAAGGGCGATATCCGTGGCTGGGAAGGGCAACTCTATCCTGGCCAGCAAGTACTATGCCTACGAGGACGGCGCTTGGGCCGAGCGCGGCTTTGTGGACGCAGCGATAGACTCATACCAGCTCGAGGTCAGCGCGCAGTACTCCGCCCTCGGGCTCATCCCCGGCATCACCTACAGGGTGACCTTCATGGCCGAGGACTGGAGCGGGAGGCAGGACGAGGTCCCGGTCCCGCTGCCGGCCAGCATCACTGCAGGCACGAGGGCGTCCACTGACGTGCTCATCAACGAGATATACAACATCGCTCCCCCGAACAGGGCAAACGGATGGATAGAGATATACAACACCGGCGCTGAACCGATCGATCTCACTGGCTGGGTGATATACGCTGACGGGATCGTCGTGTACACCTTCCCGTCGATCACGCTCCTCCCGGGCGAGCTGTTCGTCGCCACTGATCTCTTGCTCGGCAAATCGACCAACTACGTGCTTTCAGATAACCTTGGGAGCATCGTGGACCAGGTGACCACTCCAGGGTGGGTGGTGAAATCCTATGGGAGAACCGGTAGCCTTCCGTATGCGACCTGGGACACGATGACTCCTACACCTGGCTCTATTAACGTGGGCCAGGTTCCAATTCCTGAGTTCGCAGAGCTGGCCGCCCTGGTGGCGATAGTGACAATAATGCTCATCGCCATCAGGCGGGCGAGGCGGGCTCGGCAGAACAGAGATGTCGGAGGGGATGAGTAGTAGTGCAAGAGCCTAGACGCGACAACTCCAAGCGCTCCCCAGCGAACAGCTTCCTCCTGGCGCAGGCCTTCAGGCCGTTCAGGGAGCAGTCGGAATCGGAGAGCCCGTTCGTGCCTTTCATAGGTGGGCCCAGGATATTCGTGATGCTCCTCTATGCCTCGGTCATAGTCGCCACCTCGGTCCAGTACTTCGTCAGCCAGCGCGTCTGGTTCGGCAGCTGGGACCTGTACAACACCTATGTTTTCATCGTCACGGGCGTGTTCGTCTTCTTGGGCATGGTGATGCTCTTCTACGCCCAGAGGGAGATCTCGGAGGAGTACACCCTGCGCGTGCCCAAACGCGTGCTCGGCATGGCCGGGTTCGCAATGCTCGCGCTCAGTGGCCTGGCGCTGGTCTATTGGGGGAAGTCCTTGGGCGCCTGGGCAATCCTCCTGAGCATAACGCTGCTCTACGGGTTCCTGGTGGTCCTCATCGGGGGCAGGGGCTTCGAGACCAAGGAGGCCATGCGGCTCACTCTGTACGGCACTGGCCTTGTGGTCATGATTATGGTGCCCGTGCACGAGTCCTTCGGGGTGCTCAAGACCCCAGAGGACGAGTTCTACTTCTTCACGCTCCTGAACCTCGTGCTCCTGATAACCGGCATGACACTGGCCCTCTTCGCCGTGCAGTCCCTCCAGACAAGGGACGGGTTCGTCGGGGCGTGGCTGCTGGGCGCAATGGCCATATTCCTCATCGCGTTCCACGAGCAGCTGGGGATAGTGGCCTCCGGCAACTACTCTCCATACGACCGCGGGCTGGCCCTGATAGGTATCGCGTTCTCCTTCCTGCCTCTGGCGATGTACTTCTGGCGCGAGAGGGTGTACTACTTCCTCTGGCGGAGGCTGAAGCAATCCCAGACGCTCATGATGGACGGCGATTTCGAGGGGGCGCTCAAGCACGCGGACGCGGCCATAAGGCAGTGCTCCCGGGTGGGCATAGAGGACAGGTTCGCACTTCCCTGGAGTCTCAAAGCGGATGCGTTATATCGTATGAAGGACTTTCCGAAAGCGATGGTGCACTACGACACCGCCCTCCGAATCGACCCGAAGGACAGCACCTCGTGGGACCACCTGGGCAAGACCTACGCCCTCGAGGGGAAGCACGCGGAGGCGCTGAAGGCCTTCGACCAGGCGGTCAAGGTGGACCCGGCCAACGGTTCTGCGTGGAACAACAGAGGGGTCGTGCTCGAGGTCATGGGCAGGTACGAGGAGGCCATAGTCAGCTTCGACAAGGCGATTGGCTACATGGAGGACCCCTTCGACCCGCACTTCAACTTGGCGAAGCTGTTCTCCAGGCTGGGGCACAGCACCGATTCGGTGAGGCATTACCAGGCGGCCATTGCCCTCAGGCCGATGAGCGAGGCGGCCAACGACGGCCTGCAGCGGGAGTTCCACAGGAGCAAGTGCCTGGACCAGATCAGCGGCTGGGAGCAGCTGGGTTTGGACGTGTCTTACCTAAGGCGTATCCTCGATGACGATCCGAAGGACTTCGTGAAGAAGTCCAAGGAGTTCCTGAAGAGCATCGCTGACGAGAAGACGCCCCTGGAGGTTGTGCCGGCGAAGGAGCACATGGACTTCCAGTTCGCGCTCCAGACAATCGTGCGCATGACGGAGGGGGAGGGCGCGACCATAGAGCAGCTCGAGGAGTACACGGGTCTGCAGAGGAAGGACCTGATCCTGCCGCTAGCGCTCCTGGTCGAGACCGACAAGGTCCATTTCAAGGTCGACGGTGAGGAGCAGGTGTATGTGGCCAAGGGCAAGCCGCCTGAGAAACCCCCGCCCGCGCCGAAGAAAGCCCGCATGGTCCGTCCACCCGTGATTCCACCGGAGGAGGCCCCTGAGAAGCCCGTCGAGGCGCCAAGGCCGCTCCCGGTCGAGAAGCCCGCGGAGGAGGTGCCATCGAAGCATCCTGCCGTGCCGAAGATAATCGAGATGCGCAAGCCGCATGCCGAGGCCCCGAAGGCCGCAGAGGTCCCGGAGTCAGTCGAAGCCGCAAAGCCCGCTGAAACTTCGAAGATCGAGGAGCCTGCTAGGCCGGTCGAGGTGCCGAAACCTGAGGAAGCTCCGAAGCCCGTCGAAACCCCTGAGCCGGCAGAGGCGCCGAAGCCAGCCGAGGCCCCAAGACCGGCCGAGACGCCGACGCCGGTAGAGGCTCCAGAGCCTGCGGAGATCCCGAAGCCCATAGAGGCTCCCAAGCCCGCAGAGGTTCAGCAGCCAATCGAGGCGCCTAAGTCTGTCGAGGCTCCGAAACCCGTCGAGACTCCTACTCCAGTTGAAGCTCCGAAGACACCTGTGGTGGCAGAGCCTGTCCATGTCCAAAAGGAAGTCTCGCCGCCGGAAGATCAACCTGAGGAGAAGCCGACCGCTCCAGTGCTCAAGGCCATCGAGGAGCAGCTGGAGAGACTCTCAGCGCGCGCTCCCCCGCCGATCGAGGTCAGGATTCAGGAGAGGCTGGAAGAGCTGGACGAGGGCAGCTCGGTCGCGTGCCCGACATGCGGCCTCCCGGTCGGACTGTTTGTTACCAAGTGTCCATACTGCGGCGCGGAGTTCAGGGAAGAAATCCCCCTGGCTGAGCCAGAACCCCCGCCGAAGCCCACTCCGAAGAGGCCCGAGCCAGTTGTATCAATCATGGAGGACGAGGAGCCTCCGGCGAGGCCTCCTCCTAAGAAGAGGTTGGAGCTGAGGTCGAAGAAGCTCCCGAAGCCGGAACCGAAGCCCAAGAAGGCGGAGCCCGCACAGCCTACGAAGAAGCCGAAGAAGGAGGAGGCGAAGGCGCCCCCCGAGAAGAAGAAGCTACTGAAGAAGTTCGAAAAGAAACCCTCGAAGAAAGCGATCAAGGTTCCTGAGAAGAAGCCGGAACCGAAGCCGGAGAAGAAGAAGACAGCGAAGGTGCCTGCGAAGAAGGCGCATGCCGAGAAGAAGTCGGACAAGAAGGCCGCAGCGAAGCCAAAGCCGAAGAAGGTGCCCAAGCCCGCGCCAAAGGAGAAGCCCCCCGTCGAGGAGAAGGGTCCGCCGAAGCGTGAAGTGGTCAAGGTAGAACCGACCGCTGGCATTCTATTCTTCAGAAAGAAGAAGAAGTGAGCCGATTCCCACCACTCATTTTCAGAGACGCGTTCGGCCGAGGTCGTTGAACACGCCTCCCTTTGTGGGCGACATAGGTGTGGACCGGGCGAGCATTGAACTCGCGCGAGCCAGACAATCATAAAATCGGTTCAATTAGAAAGAAAATGCACCAGAGCGTCCCCAAACCCCTTCCATTTTCCTCGCAAGTATGCGAATAGAATCGCATGAGACGACTGTGGCCTTCGGATACCAGCTTATCTTCAATTCAGCGATATCTGCACCGAGCTGAGCCAACTCTCCTTCTTTCCTCTAAACAGACGTATTATGAGACAGAGGGCAGCGGCGCTCATCGTCTCTTCGAATCAGGTCCCTTGAGCCAACCGGAGATACCGAGTTCCTTCACATTCACTGTGACAGGATCGGACTCACAGAACTTGTACTTCCCTGCCTCGTCTAGGTACATGATTCTCGGCCGGAGCGTGAACTCACCTCTGATCATGGGCTTGAGAGCGAGCTTGATGTCCTCCGTCTTTAGCGCGTCAAGCCTCCTCCCCTTCATGTTTAAGTACCTGTCCTCGACCCGGTACCTCTCCGGCTCCGAAACGATCTCGAATCCACGAGGGATCACCTCTTCGACCTTGGTCAGCTGTGCGGTCCCCCTCCCTGCATTGACGAGCTCTATCACGATGTTCAGGCTCTGCCCGACCTGCAAGTCCGTCGGCTTCACGATGACGCTGGCTTGTACATCAGCGTGCTCGAACCTCTCGAGCCCCGTTGCCTTCTCGTGTGTGGGGGTCAGGGCGACGAACCCAGTAGCCGTCGAAACGATGTCCGGTGCTCGGAGGGCCTCCGTGAGCGAGAGGGCCAATTGCCTGTCGCGTCTGACTTTCTCCAGAAGTTTGAGCACCTGCTCCTTCTTGCCGGGATACTCCGCCTTCTCGTATGAGTCGGCCGCAGCTTCCAGCACCTTCTCAGCCAGAAGATACAGTTTCGCCCTCTTCTGCTGGTCATCCTCCTTGTTCGCCCTGTCCATGTACACGTAGCTATCGAACAGGAGCCTGCTCGCGTTGGCGTACTCAGAGGCGGTTCGGCGGTCCGCCTTGAGGTAGTGCTTGGCCGCACCCTCGAGATGCCTGGTCGCCTCCAAATGGAATGAGGTTTCACACGTGTCGGAGAACTTCATGCCGGCCTCGAGGGCCTTGCAGAATCGGCTGTGCCCATGCGCGAGGGCTTTTGCCTTCTTGCCCTGGCTCAAGTCCTTGGCCTGTTCAAAGAGGTCGGCAGCTCGGCCGAACAATTCAGGCGAGTCCTCTGCCTCCGCATCGTTCATCATCTGCCACGCCTTCGCAAGGACCACTACGAGACAGATATCCTTCCTATCTCGGTCGGATTCGAGTTTGGGCATACCACTCTCAAGAATGTCGATAGCCTGTCTGTACTTCTTCGAGCTGGCAGCGTCTTGGCCCCGCTTCTCAAGTGTCCTCGCTTCCTCAATGGCCCTCCTCGCCCTGCAGTAGTCCTTCCTGAAATCAGCAACTCTGGCCAAACCTGATGCCACGCCGGCTTCTTCCGCATCTTGGATCTTCGCGAGTTGAGCCTGGAAAGTCTTCTTGCTCTCCTCAAACAACTCCTGCGCCTTCCCGAAAGTCGATATCGCCTCTCTGTTCTTCTCCGAGTTGCTGAGTGCCTCAGCCTTCTCTACGGATGACCATGCAGAGTAGTTCGCGAGCAGATACTGCCACCGCTGTGTGGATGCAAAGAGCTCAGCGGCCTTCCCGTAGTGTTCTCCGGACAGGCCATACTCCTGTGCGAGATGGTGGTGTTTTGCCAGTTCCACCTCGCCCCAGGCTTCCATGTACCTGGAGTATTCCTGATAGAAGCTTCTCAGTCGCGGGAGATTCTCCGCGGCAGACCTGTACTGGTCTGCAGCCTGGACGAACCGTTCTTGAGCTTTCTGGTGTTCCTCGAGGGCGTCGCAAGCTCTTGCGGCACTCCAAAGGCTCTCCGCGCATCGGCTTGGTTGACAGGATTTGCCATAGTAATCAGCAGCATTCTCGAAGGCGCGCACCGCCTCACCTAGGTCACTCTTGTCGCCCGTCAACTCGTAGAGGTTCAGTGCGCAGGCGCCTCTTGTGCTCTCGTAGATGCCACCATAGACGAAGAACTTCGGCTGCTGGAACCACGGGATCATGTACGCCCTATCTACCAGCGAGACAGCTTTGACACTGCTCGATAGGGCGCTGCGGAGTTTCTGCTCCCTCAATCTGGGCTTGTTCTCCAGAAGGGCGAACTCGTACTCCATGTCAGCAACCATGTTGACGCTAAAAGCCTGAGTTGCATCGTGCATTGGGTACAGCCTCTCCAATCGCTCTTGAGCCGACTTGCCCTTCGTGAGCGCTTCTTCCAGAAGCGCGGATTTCTTCGCGACGTCTGGGTTTGCTCTGGAGAGGCTGGTCAGTGCAATCGCTATAATGAGGTCCGCATCGTTCATTACTGCGGGAAATCCGGACTCATGGGCTCGCTCGGTAAGCCCGTCAGCTCCCTCTAGAGCCTTCTCAGCGAGTTCTCGCTTCCTCTTCATGTCGGCAACAAAGAGTGACATATATGCGTAATGCGGGGGATCTGGAAATGGCGCCCATCCCCATGTGATCTCCGGTGGGAGGTGTCCTGCGATGGCGAATTCCCTCTGAGCCTGGTAACGCAGGTTGAGAGCTTCCGCCGCTACGGTTTCAAGCTCCTCCGAGTCCTCGACTTGAGGCAGTGTGAAGTACAGTCCGTCGGCAAGTGCGTCGAGTGATGCACCAGTCAGCAGCCTGTCGTTAACATTCCTCCCGAACGCCAGGGCAATCTCGCGCACGCGTCTGGGCTCGTCCGGGTCGGAAGGCCAAGGCAATCCGGTAATCGAATTGACGGTGTTTTCGCAGCAGGCTAGATCCTCTGATATCGCCTTTGCCTTCTCCCAGAGGTCTCGTGCAGCGCGGCCAAGTCTTGCTGAATCGGCCGGGGCCACGAAAAAATCGGCGCACCAATCCAAGAAATCGGATGCTCTGCAATATGTCAATGCCAGTTCGATGGGCTCCGCAGAGTCCAGAGCGGAGTTAAGGACTTGTTCCCCGAAAGCCATAGCCTCCATTAAGGTGGCTTTGCGCCTCTCGTATTCCTCGTCATACCAGATGACTGGCATGGCGCTCAGCGAGAGTAGATTGTAGGTTCGACGCAACTCTGCTATGTCTCCGCTGGCGCGGAATGACTTCAAGACCTTCCTGGTCAGATTCCAGGACTGACCAGCAAGCGCCTTCTTCTCCTCCGCACTGGAGGAGTGCCAGTACATGAAGTACTTGGCCATCGCATCGCACCGCTGTGCTCTCGTTGCGCTGTCTGGGGTATCCGCTTTCTCGTAAGACTCCCTAGCTGTGCGACAACATGCGATGGCAGCAGATGTCCTTTCCTTGAACTGATCATGTGAGTCGGATTGGAAAGCCCATCTGTGAAGGCCGTATGCCTTCCGCTCCAGGATGTCCCCAACATTACTTGGTTCGCTCCTAGGGGTCAACTCCAGGATCCTGTCGTAGGTCTCAACCGAACCGCTCCAATCGTACTGTGTCTCCTGTTCCTTCGCACGGCTAAGGAGCGATTCCTGAGCATCTTTGTTATCGGACATGTCCTCCAGGCGGGGGACCTATCGCCGTTCCTTCCCTAAGGTCTTTTCTGCGGCTAGTTGTGAGTGTGGACCGAACGAGCATTGAACTCGCCCGAGCCAGACATTGATAAAATCGGTTCAATTAGAAAGAAAATGCACCAGAGCGTCCCAAACCCTTTGATTTTCTCATCTTGCTTGTTGGAGGAGATTGCAGTGAGCCGACTTTGGACTCTCAACACTAGCCATCTTTCAGTTTCGCGATTTATAGCACCGAGCTAAACTCCAGAAAACCCCTTGATTCTCCACTCCTTGATGATGGCTCCACTTCGTAAGCCCATTCCAGAAACCGCAGAAAAACCCGTGCGCGTCAGATCACCAGTGATCTTACTTGAGCTATGTTTAAATAGCGTCCCCGTTCTTCACGCGGCAAAAGTGGATTGACGGACTACAAGCTGCATGAACGCCATGGAGGGAATGTTGTGAAGAAGGCAGTAATCATAGGGGCTACCTCCGGTATCGGAAGAGAATTGTCCAAGATCTTCTCTCAAAACGGATATATTGTAGGCATGGTCGGGAGGAGAAGCGAGCTGTTTCCTGAGCTTCAGAAAGAGATTTCCACCAGAGTACACTTCAAACGGATTGATGTGGCAAGAACATCTGAGGCAATGACTCTATTGGACGAACTTGTTAGAGAAATGGGCGGGGTGGATGTAATCGTCATTAGCTCTGGGGTCGGTTTCATAAACCCTGAGCTGAATTGGGAACAGGAAGAAGAGACTATTGATGTTAATGTTTCTGGCTTTGCTGCAATGGCAAACGTTGCGTTTAAACACCTCTGTAGCCGTGGCTCGGGACAAATAGTGGGCATATCCTCTATTGCTGCCATTAGAGGTAGCGGAGATTCGCCAGCGTATAATGCATCAAAAGCCTATGTATCCAATTACTTGGAAGGATTAAGGCAAAAGGCAAGCAAGTTGAAGATTCCAATCGTAGTCACAGATATTCAACCCGGTCTTGTTGACACGGCGATGGCTAAGGGGGATGGACTGTTTTGGGTTGCGCCTCCGGAAATTGCGGCTAGACAGATCTTCAAAGCAATCAGGAATAAGAAGAAACATGCCTACGTTACCAGACGGTGGCGAGTTATTGCATGGCTACTCAAAGCTATGCCCGATCGGATGTACGATTGGACGTATAGTCGATTGTAAGACCACTTCACTCCATGATTGTCGTACGCCAATCGCTACTCGAAATCCCAACCCTCTATCGTTGAATACTTTCTCCCAATGTGGCGATCTAGCGAAAATGCTTGCCTGAAGAACAGTATCTGGTATGCGAACTCATCAGAAGTGATCTATCTGAAGAGAGAGAAGAAGGCCAAGTTCCAGGTCAAGCGGAACTGCGCTCATCTCTCGAGGGATCAGGATCACTGCAGGATAGGAGGAATGAGCAAGGGATACGGATGGTCGGGTTGTCCAACTCGATGTCGATTCTTCAGACGGCGGAATGGCGACTAGGCCCCACTGGCCTGCAATCCCGCGCTGTGCAATAGGCTTTGGAACTTACAGGAAATGCCGTCTCCACAGACTAGACCCGGGTCACATGCAATGGAGTGTAGACCCGGCCTATTCCTCATCGGACTCTGAGCTTTGGCCATGAACACGGAGAATTGCGGGTGTGGGCGAGCATTGAACTCGCTCTTGCCAGACATTCATAAAATCCGATCAATTAAAAAGAAAGTGCACCGGGGCGTCCCAACCCCCCTTTGATCATCTCTACTTCCAGCGCTTGTTGTCGTAGCAGTCCTTGCATAGAAACTTCGTGAACTCCCTCCCCATAAACATCGCCTGCTCTCTCATAGACACACTTGCTTCCTGCCCACAAACATAGCACTTCATGATCGACCACTTCGTCCAGAACATTGCCTTTCCGGCCCTATGGCCCTTTCCATCCAGGTGCATCCTCTCGGTTTTGAAACCGGGAATCCTCGTTCTATCATATCGTGAGTGGAGTTCTGACGGTCACCGAATGAACCTTCGAGCAGAGAGTGATGAAGGCAGCTTGTCTGACATCCGTGGATAGACCAGCGTCCCCCAGAAAACATTTTACCTGCGTGGACATTGCGTGGTTGTGGCCGAGGCATCGACCGCCGATTCCGAACACGAAAAGACCCTCCTGAGGCGGTTCTTCATCATCTGGACAGCTCAGGCGTTCTCACTCGTCGGTAGCGGCGTCGTTCAGTTTGCGCTTGTATGGTGGCTCACCCTCGAGACCGGTTCTGCGACGGTCCTCGCGTTTGCGATGATGGCGGCGATGCTTCCTCAGATCGTGGCTGGGCCTTTCGTCGGTCCACTCATCGACAGATGGAACCGCAGGCGGGTGATGGTGGCCGCAGACAGTGGTATCGCCATGGTCACCCTGGTGCTGATAATGCTGTTCATCGTGGATTCCATCGAGGTCTGGCATGTGTTCGTAGCCATGGCGCTCAGAGGAATCGGGGGCGCCTTCCACTTCCCGGCAATGGTCGCATCGACTTCCTTGATGGTCCCCAAGAGACACATGACCCGTGTCGGAGGCCTCAACCAGGCGGTGAACGGGGTTGTGGGCATTGTCTCGCCTGCCCTCGCTGCAACACTGATTATCTTCCTGCCGATGGAATGGGTCCTGAGCTTCGACGTCGTCACAGCGGTGATAGCCGTGATTCCTCTCCTGTTCATCATGATACCTCAGCCCGCGCGGGACGAAGCCAGCGCTGAGAAGCCCCCCTCCGTCTTGCGGGAGATGAAAGAGGGTTTCGCGTTCCTGAAGGCATGGCCAGGAATGGTTGCGTTCCTCCTTCTCATCATGCCAATCAACATGGTCTTCGCACCTGCCGGCGCGCTCATGCCGATCTATGTGACCGAGTTCTTCCAGAAGGGCGTGGAGGAGCTGGCGATGATCGAGGTGTCGTTCGGCCTCTCGTTCGTCATCGGTGGGCTGATCTTGGGGGTCTGGGGCGGTACCAAGCGCAAGATGTACACCATTCTCGGGGCGGGCGTCGTCACTGGGCTGGCAGGCATCGGTGTCGGTCTGGTCCCCTCTCATTTGTTCGTCCTGTCCTTGTTCTGGTTCTTCGTGACAGGTTTCGCCGTAGCCGTCTTGAATGGATGCGCAATCGGTGTCATGCAGACCGCCATCAGAGCCGACATGCAGGGTCGCGTGTTCTCGTTGATAGGCAGCGCGACGATGGCCATGTCTCCGATTGGGCTTATGATCGCAGGGCCAGTGGCTGATGCTGCTGGTGTCCCGGTGTGGTTCCTGATGGGAGGCGTGGTCACAACAGTCCTCATGATCGTCGGATTCTTCACCCCCTCGATTCTGAAGCTGGAGGATGTGATGGTCGAGCAGCCGAAGGTCGAGGAGAAGTGATAGCAGCCCTATGGGAGCTCCCTCAGAAACCTTTCCCATCTCATGATTTCCCTTCCGGGTGTGGCCATCATTGAGCCGCTTCTGAGCTTCGAATACCGGCCATTTCTCAGGTCTTCTTCGCGCGCATGACAAGGTAGACCGCGAGTCCGGCGACCCCCGCTGATGCGGCTACAAGAGCCACCAGGATCCAGTCGATTGCAGAGCCGACATCCACTGTGAAGAGGATTGATGTACTATTCTCATTTCCGGCGCAGTCCACAGCACGAAGCTCCACAGTGTGTTCGCCATTCCCCATGTCGGCAAATGTGTGCCTTGAGTCCGTGCTGGCAGAGATCCAGTCTCCGTCATCTGCCCTCACATAGTACGTCTGGATTCCAGAGGCTGCGTCTAGCCCAATCCACGAAACCTCGACGTTCTCGGTCTTGACTGTTGAGTCATTGCCGGGCGAGGAGATAGATACCGCCGGCGCGGTCCAGTCTATCTTCAGGTCAACGCTCTGCTCCTGCTCACAATTGCCTGACTCATCGACAGACCTGTAGTACAATCTGTGCACGCCCTCGACGGTGACATTGAATGACCCCGACCAAGCCGCCCATGGTCCTTCATCTATCCTGCACTCTGTGCGGTTGATGATATGGTTGTCCTGGGCCGAGAAATTCACGCCCACCGACGAGACATACCATTCGTCCGTGCCCATGATTCCGCTCAGATGGACAGTTGTTGTCGGCGGGACAGAGTCCACTACAGATATCGTCGAGTTCGAAACGTCCTCTCCCATGTTGAATCCATCAAGTGCCATGACCTTCACAAGGTAGTCACTGCCAGGGTCAATGCCGCTCGTGTTCCATACACAGTTGGAGTCTGTGACATTGCTGGCGATTGGGACCCACATCTCTCCGCCATCTGATGAGTAAGCGACTGTGCACCTCAGGTCAGCAGAGTCCGGGTCGCTCGCCGTCCATCGGACGATGCACTCCGATCCCAATTGGATATGTTCCCCCCCGTTCGGATAATCTATGTTCACGTACGGCGCAACCGAGGATGCGACTCTGGAGGCGGCTACGGCTCCAGTCGACACGTTGACAATCTCTATCGAGTGCGTCTCTGGAGGGATCTCAACCTTGAACACAAAGGGTATCGAGTCGGGGTAGATCGTCTCACTCGTCCCCGCATCATCGTCATGCACAGAGTACGAGTGCGTGACGTTGAACGGCAGGTCGCTCAGGATGTTTCCCACATCATCTCTGAGCCTGATTGTGTAATTGCTCGGCCCTGGGGCGCCAGCAAGGGGAATGAGGTCAGGGACGCTGTTGGCGATCCTGTAGAGCATCGGGCTGAGCGTCACGCCGCCGTCACGACTGACCTCTCCCGTGACGATGATCAGCGCCTCGACCTTCACGAGTGGGATTGTGAACTGGTCAAACAGGTTCCATTGCCAGGTCCAAGCCGCACCCGAGGTGCTGGTCGTGGGAATCCATGTCTTGGGGTACGACTGATACCTGCCATCATCGATCCACCTCGGATAAATGGGCAGTTCTTCCGGCAGGATCCAGGTGTAGCTCATGAAGGTGCTCCCAAGTCGCCCATAGTCTTTGGCCCAGGGCCAGTAGCAGGTGGATTCGTAGACCTCCAGGCCTATGTCGTGCGGGTGCCAGAGATAGTATGTGTGTCCCAGCTCGTGGGCCACAAGATCCATTCTCGTCATGATTCCGTAGTCCGTCACCGTGACAGGGACCCTGTTCTCCGGCACCATCAGGATTCCCGTCGCTCGGCCCCGCACCTCATCGTCATGGTAGACGATCACCAGTCTATCATAGCCAAGAGCCAACGCATCAGACGTCCTGGAGATGGCGACGCTGTCAGCAGCATCCTTGGGATTACTGGTGGCATACGAGGCCGCCCGGAACTTGGACCATGTCACCCCTCCGTCCTCCAAAGGATAGGTGTCCGTCAGGTACTTGACGCTCAGTCCCTCGTGATAGAATGGGACGTCTCCATTGAAGACGGCCTCTCCGAATAGAACCTTGAGGGGCTCTGCCTTCACGACGTCCACCTGCTGGCTTTCGGGACGCCCTTCGTTATTGCCCTCATTGGTCTCGTCAAGTTCGTCGTACGGGTCAATCACGACCCTGATGGCGACGTCTATCCCGGGCATGGACCACATGAACCATGCCGGCAAGGTGAGCCACCACTCAGAACGGGCAGAGCAGTTCCCCCCGGGGAGATACACGAAGTTGTCCCCAGGGTCAAGGGGAACGCCTGTTCCCTCGGGGCCGCTCTCAAGGTAGTGTTTCGTGCCATAATCGTATGTTATGCTGATGTCTGCCTGGACCCGGCTGGGAAAGGTGCTGTGAATTATCACGTACAGCACCGCCGACTTGTTCATCACCAACGCATTCGGGTTCTTCAGAACCTGCACGATCTCGACGGAATCGATCCTCAGGTCTCCGAGCGGCAGTGACTGGACAGGGCTCGTCACTAGAATGGCAACTATCAGCAAGCCCAGGAGAACGCATCCAAGTCGACGGAACACCATATCCCCCCGGCTATGGTATGCGCCGGAAGGCTATAAAGGCGCTTTCCGCATCATTGTCTTTGGAGCCACCTGGAGAGCAAAGTCGTGAGCGGACAGGGAAGCAGCCGGGAGGATGAGGGCGAGCCGCGGACCCGCACGAGCCAGACAATCATAAAATCGGCTCAATTAAAAAGAAGATGCACCGGGGCGTCCCAACCCCCATTCATGTTCTTATCTATGATTCTCTGCAGGAATTGCACAGAATGCTACTCGTACCCCTTTGCCCCGTTGACGCAACCAGTCCCATTCTAGGGGTCCGAAAGGGGACGGGTCAACTGATATTGCATTCTTCACGATTCCGATATGCGGGATGCGAGTCGAGCGACTCTTTCTCCGAGTTCCCTGCAAGAATCTATCTCCTTCGCATTCGGCGACTCCACCGCTGTCGGGCCATAGTGCTTGTTCTCGGACCTGCCCCGGATCACCATGCCGTGGATAAGCATCGCCTTCAGGATCGAGAGGAGGGTGGTCTCCGCTCCGCAGGCAGTATCTCCCGAGCTGGTGAACGCCCCGCCGACCTTCCCCTCCAGCTTGCCGTGGACCGCGAAGGTCTTGTCTATGAACGACTTCATCTTCCCGGACATGTTCCCGTAGTACGTCGGGGAGCCGAGTATGATGGCGTCAGCGTCCGTTAGATCGCTGAGCTTCGCCTTGTCGACAGCCTTCACGACTACCTTCGTCCCCTTCACCTTCTTGGCGCCCTCGGCAACGGCAAGGGCCATCTTCTCGGTGTTCCCAGTCCTCGAGTCGTAGATTATCAGCATGGTTGCCATTTCTTGTCACCGGTTCCGGTGACCCGAATCGTCTGCAACTCTTAACTTCTTTTCCAGACCCTAATGCCGCTCCTTCGGAAACGTGTCAGACCCGAAGTCATCCTCTGCGCTTCGACATCCTGCACGAACACCCCTTGGCCCTCAGGATCGTCCGCTGTTCATCGATCGAATCGACCAGGACCGTCTGCTCTCTGCATATGTTGTCTCTCGGGACAGCGTCAAGGTCCAGCGGCGATCTGTGCCGGTACCCCCTCCTGGTCATCTCTCTGACCTGGGCCTCGTGCCTGGTCCACAGCGCCCCCAGCCTGCCGCGCCAGCGCATCACCTCGGGGTGCTTGCTGTAGCCGCTCTTCTCGTTGACGATTATGCTCCAGACCGCGTGCAGCTCCCTGTGCTCCGCAAGCAGGTGGTTCCTGCAGAGGCACTCGACCGGGAGGTCCCATATGCGCATGTCAGCCGAGCATATCCCCTCCCCGGACTTAGAGGGTCTCCCGACCTGGGCCGGTGCTCCCGAATCCGTCATCCGTTGGTTCAAGAGCAGGGAATGCGATGCGGGAAGGGGTCCCGGACATGAAGGGCAAGCCGAAGTTCCTGCAGCACCTGGAGAGGAATGGCGTCTTCGGCAGCGTGGTCTCTATCGACCATCTGGAGGAGCTCGGGCAGGAGATCAGGTCTCTCCACGTAAGAGGGCTCATCCATGACGATGTCTACAACTGCGGCGGGGACGACCGGCCGTACCACACCCCGCGCCTGCCCCGAAGCCTGCCCGATGCGAAGTCGATCATCATAGTGACGACCCCTCATCCGATGGTGCGCACGACATTCAACTGGCGCGGCCGGAAGACACAGCTCCTGGTCCCGCCGACATACTTCGACGGCCTGAAGGTTGCGAACCGCGCCAGGAACCTGCTCAAGGAGGCCTTCAGGCCTGAGGAGCACAGGTTCGTGAGGGCCCTGCTACCCCAGAAACTGCTCGCAGTCCGGAGCGGGCTCGCGCTCTACGGCAGGAACAACATCACGTACATCCCCAGGTTCGGGAGCTTCCACCGGCCCACATCATTCTACTCGGACTACGAGAGCCCTGTCGACTACTGGCAGGACAAGAGGGCGCTCCCGCTCTGCGAGAAGTGCAAGGCCTGCCTCAAGGCCTGTCCGACTAAGGCGATACATGCCGACAGGTTCCTCATCAGCGCGGACAAGTGCCTCACGTTCCTGAACGAGAAGCCGTCCAAGGTCGAGTTCCCTTCGTGGGTCGATCCTTCGGCCCATAACGCGCTGGTCGGGTGCATGCGCTGTCAGTTGGCGTGCCCTTACGACAAGGACCTAGTCGGCTGGTACGAGGACCGCGAGGAGTTCAGCGATGAGGAGACTGCGTATCTCCTCGGTGGGAAGTTCTCGGGGAAGAAGGCTGCCGGGATGGAGAGGAAGTTGAAGCGTGTCGGGCTTGACCTGTCATCTTTCCCTCGGAACCTCAGAGCCCTTCTTGGGCGGGAAAGGTGCGAGACGACACCCTACAGGTGATTCTGGAGCTGATGCAGGCAAAAACCGAGAACAA
>JBFFED010000029.1:0-24018 GCA_041559015.1 Thermoplasmata archaeon
CTCAGCTTATGGAAGTTCAACACCTCCGACTCACGCTTCCTGATGACCTGCTCAATCAGTCTGAGCTCCTCCTCGGGCAGGCTCTTGTCCAGGAGGCCCTCGGTGGAACGCCTCGTTATGTCGAACGCCGCCCGGAGGATGAACACGGCGACAACCAGCGCAACCACCGGGTCGAGCCACTGCAGGCCTGTGAAGTGTATGAGAACGAGCGCTGCCAGTACCCCTACGGAGGTCCAAACATCGGTGAGCAGATGGTACGCGTCCGCCTCGAGGGCAAGCGAGTCGGTCTTTTTCGCCACCCTCCTCAACCTCATGCCAACATACAGGTTCAGGACCGTCGAGACGGCCATCACGGCCATGCCGGCAGCGAGCAGCTCCACCTCGACCTCATCCCCAAAGAGCCGGTTGCCGGCCTCGTAGATGATCCAGCCAGCAGCCAGGAATATCAGAATGCCCTCGATCATCCCAGAGAGGTTCTCATACTTGCCATGGCCGAAATGGTGCTCCTTGTCGGCGGGCTCCGCGGACTTGACGACAGAGAACCTGGCGATGAGCGCGGCGAGGAGGTCCATGCCCGAGTGTATCGCCTCGGAGATGACGGCGACTGACCCCATCATCATCCCGGCGGCCAATTTGACCGCCACGAGAACCGAGTTCGAGATGACGGAGAGTTTCGCGACAGCGATCTTCTCCTCTGCTGCTCCCATCGGCCGCTTCGATGATTTAGCCAGTACTTAGGCCTTTGCGCATCGCGCTCCCGGAAGCTCATATTCGAAAGGATTATGGATGATTAGTCGGATAACTCGGACAGCACGGCAGGAATGCAAATGACCAACGACCCTAGCCATTTCCTCAACGAACTCCCCATATGGAAACTCAAGCTTGTCGCGCAGGAGTACAGGATAGACGTCTCCTCCTGCAGATACAAGAGGGACTACGTCGGCAAGATAGCCGCCAAGAAGCTCACGGAGGAACAGGTCCGGGATGCCCTCGGCAGAGCCCAGAAGGAGCCCAGGAAGACTGCGCCCAAGGATGCCGAGGAGGAGATCAAGGAGATAGGCAAGGACATTCAGGACATAGCTGACAGACCGGTCGAGCCGACTGACATCCCGTCGGAGGAAGAGAAGACTCTTGACAGGCACCTTGACGAGGCCCTCACCATGAAACCATCGTTCTTCGAGGTGGACTCAGCGAACGAGGACGCTATGAACAGGATGATCATAGGGGACTACCATGACGCGATCAAGGCCAACCGGCAGGCACGCCTGAAATGCCTCGACCAGTTCTCCAGCTTCCAGGTGTACTCTGCCGCGGTTTCCATACGGGCCGCCGAGGAGTTGGTCTCGAGACTCCCCAAGGAGAAGGTCGATGTGACCTCCGGGCTGAAAACCTCGCTCGCTGCAGCGAAGATGGCGTTCGTGCACGGGACCCCAAGACAGAGGGAAGAGACGATAGAGAACCTCGAGTCGCTCGCCACCAAGGCTTACGAAACCTACTGGGGCGAGTCCGGACACGCGGAAAGCGAGCTTCTGGATCTGCTCCGGGACTACGAATCGTTCGGCGCGAGGACCGAAGAGGCGAGGCGATACCTCGAAATAGCGGCGAGCGCGAAGCGCAGCCAGGACTTCGAGGTGCATGCGCGCATGCTCTCGCAGGCCCGGGAGGCAGCTGAGAGGGCGAAGAAGGCGCGAGGGGTCGAGCTTCAGGGAGCGTACCATATAGTCCGGGCGGCGGCAGCCGAGGCGAGGGACAGTGGGGCGGACATAGGCGACGCCGAGAAGGGGCTCGCAGACGCCAAGAAAGCAATCGAGACGGGATCGTTCTCGCAGGCGGCTAAGCTGATGGCTGACATCGAGCGCGCCGCTGACGCGGCCCACGTCGAGAGGCTGAAGGCGGACAAGGACCTTGAGAGGACAAAGACGGAGCTCGCGAAATCTGTAGAGGCCAGTTACGGTCCGGTGATGGCCGAGGCGGCGTCCTACGGGCTGGACATGCAGCAGCCGATGTTCTACGCTGGGAGCATGCGTGCGGCTCTTGACCGCAGGGACGTGGTGAACGCCGTGAAGTTCGCCAGACGGGTCAGGGAGATCATGGACGGGATGGAGAAGGACCTCGACAAGAAGCGGATAGAAGTCGGGGTCGCCGTCAAGGCACCTAACGCCAAGTGCGGGGAGTGTGGCAAGAAGTCCCTGTATGCGTTCCCCGGGGCTGTCCAGAAATGCACCGCCTGCGGACACACCGTAAGCATGCCTCAAGCCATGCAGGAGATACCCTCCACGAAGACTCCAGAAGTCAAGCGGCCTGAACCGCAGAACGAGCAGCCTCAGGAGACGAAAGCCGGGCCCGTGGAGAAGAAGAAGCGCTGGTTCAAGTGGTAGGTTGCGGGGTCTCTGGGAGCTGCTTCTCCTCCAAGGCCTCCTTGGCCAGGCCCCGGATGACATCTGCCCGAGTGACTATGCCTATGACGACGTTGTTCTCGACGACCGGCAGCCTATTGATGCCGCGCTGGACCATCCTCATGACCGCTTCGCTCACAGTTATCTCCGGGCCGACTAGCTCTACATGCTTGGACATCACGTCGCGGACGAACATCCGGCCGATTTCCTCATAGGCCTCGATTATCTCCCGCTGCGTGACCTCCTCCTGGAACGCGATTCCCAGAGAGGAGATGGACGGATAGACCAATCTCAGGTCCTTCTTCTGCGTCTTGATGGACCTAAGCACGTCTGCCTCGCTGAAAATGCCCACAATCTGACCGCCCTCCATGACGGGCAGGCCAGAGATATTGTTCTGCGCCAGCATCGCGGAGGCGTCCTTCACCAGCGTGTCAGGATTGACCGTGATGACGGGCTTGCTCATGATGTCCTTGACCCTCAACATGTTATCGGCCTGATGATTGGTGGGAAAGTTATAAATGTTTTCACAGGCAGTGCCGCGACCGTACAGACACGTCCAGGTGCATGAGATGCGAATGAAGCTCAAACCGATAACAGACATGGAGGTCGACGAGAGCATCAGCGTACGAGACCTGACATCCCAGATGCTCGCATCTGGCGGGTTCACCGCCAAGAAGCTTGGACTGGCCTGTGACATCGTGAAGAGGATGCTTCGGGACAGGCAGTGTAAGATCTTCCTGTCATTCCCCGCATGCATAGTGTCCACGGGCACGAGAGGCGTCATCAGGAAACTCGTGGAGGAGAAGATGGTCGACGCGATCATAACGACCTGCGGGACGCTGGACCACGACCTCGCGAGGGTCTGGAGGAGATACTACCACGGGGATTTCCTCATGGACGACGCCGACCTGCACAGGAAGGGCATCAACAGGCTGGGGAACATACTGATCCCGAACGACAGCTACGGGGTGGTCTTGGAGCAGAAGATGCAGCCGATCCTGGACGAGCTCTACAGGAGCGGCAAGAAGACGATGTCCAGTCGGGAGCTGGCCCGCGAGTTTGGCCTCAGGGTCAGGGACAAGAAGTCCATACTCTACTGGGCCTCCAAGAACGAAATCCCCATTTACGTCCCTGGGATAACGGATGGGGCGTTCGGGTCGCAGCTCTGGCTCTTCAAGCAGCAGCACAGAGACTTCAACGTGGACATCATGAAGGACGAGCAGGAGCTCGCCGATATCGTGTTCACTGCCAAGAAGACCGGTGCGATCATGATAGGTGGAGGCATCTCGAAGCACCATGTGATCTGGTGGAACCAGTTCAGGGGAGGGCTCGAGTATGCGGTGTACCTCACGACTGCAGAGGAATGGGACGGGTCTCTTTCTGGCGCGAGGATCAGGGAGGCCGTCAGCTGGGGGAAGGTCAAGGAGGACGCCCAATACACGACCGTCGAGGGAGACGCCACGATCACGCTCCCGATGCTGGTCTCGTCAGCGTTGTCAGTGGGCAGGCCAGGAAGACATTAATAGCGTGTATGAAAATACTCCATCCTCTAGCCACAGGCAGATGATGTGATGACGTCGAAGGATATCGGCCCGGAGATACCGTCGCCCCAGGACCTGATGGCTTTCGCGAAGGAGTACTTCAAGGCCTACATGGACGCCATCGAGGAGAAGAAACCCCAGGCTTACCCGCGCTTCGCCCAGGAGGCCCCTTATGACATCAAGAGCTACCTGCTCCCGAACGGCTGCGTGTGCATGGTATTCAACTCCGCCCAGGAGCTGAAGGTCGAGGGAGGGGCGAAGGACTGGGAACAGGTCCAGGAGACCATAGTCAAGGGCGTGGACCACTTTGCGGGCTTCTTCCCGTTCGAGGGCAGGTCGCTCGGGGACTGGAACAAGAGGGGGAAGAGAGACGCGCACAGGGATATCAGGCTCTTGGACAAGTCGGACCTAGGCAGGTGCGGGGCTGAGCTCGAGGGCATGGTCGACAGCATCACGAAGATGGTCAAGGCGAACCCTTGGCTCGGCAAGTCGGGGACTGAGATGATCTCGACGCTCAGGGGCATCGAGGGAAGAGTGAAGGGGGGATTCCCGACCGTGGACGCCATCGCGAGCCTTCAATTCCTCAAGTCCTTCAGCCCTGGCGCGGAGAGCGTAACGATCGAGTTCCCCGACAAGCAGCTCCTCCAGGACATCTCGGACGGGATGAGGGGCTTCGCCGAGCTGGAGGGGAAGCTCGAGACAATCGAGAACCGCATGTTCGAGATCGAGAAGACGGCTAGCTCCCCGGATAAGGACTCTCAGGTCATCGACGTGGCCGACAGGGTCGAGAGGCTGGAGAAGAACCTCGAGAAGGTCTCGAACATTCTCACGATGCTCAACTCGAAGGTTGAGAGCTATTTCTCCAAGAGCGCCGAGAAGGAGCGCCAGGCGGACCTCGAGAAACGGATAGACGAGCACATGTCGAAGTCGGTCTCCCACGACACGAAGATCACGGAGCTGGAGAAGGAGGCCGAAGCTGTCGTTGACGAGATGCGCAAGATGGCATCCAAGATGGAGAAGGACATCCACGACAGCAGAAAGAGGATCGCGCGCATGGAGAAGCATTTCGTCGATTTCGCCAAGATGGTCCAAGAGTAATCTGTTATGAAGAGGATCTGCGTCTTGCCCGGAGATGGCATCGGACCCGAAGTGGTTGAGTGTGCCGTAGATGTCCTGAGGGCCGTCACCCTCGAGCTTGAGTTCGAACACGCGGAGATCGGGGAGAGCGCGCACAGCATGTCCGGCTCCCATCTCCCTGACGACACCCTCGAGATGATGAGGTCCTGCGATAGCTGCCTCTTCGGCGCGGTGACCAGCTCCAGCCTGCCGGACTACGAATCCCCGGTCCTGAAGTTCAGGAAAGCCCTCGACCTCTACGCCAGTATCAGGCCTGTGCGCACGCTCGTAGGACACCTCTCACGGACGCCCATCGACGTGGTGATCGTCCGGGAGAGCTCGGAGGGGATGTACACGCAGAACGAGGTCTTCGACGACCTCGGCGTGACAACCCTCAGAAGGGTCTCGAGGAAGGCGTCCGAGAGGATAGTGGACTGCGCGATCGACTACGCCAGGTTGCACAGACGCAAGAAGGTCTGCTGCGTCCACAAATCGAACGTCCTGAGGGCGTCGGACGGACTCTTCCTCGATATCTTCAGGGAGCGGGCCGAGAGCAGGGGTGAGGAGCTGCAGTTCGAGGATCAGTTGGTGGACTCTGCGGCCATGAAGCTCGTGACCAGGCCCGACGCCTTCGATGTCATAGTCACGCTGAACCTGTACGGCGACATCTTGTCCGACGTGGCGGCGGGTGTTGCGGGTGGCCTCGGATTCGCCCCTTCTGGGAGCATCGGACCGAAGCACTCCGTCTTCGAGCCCGCTCACGGCTCCGCGCCGGATATCGCAGGCAAAGGCGTGGCGAATCCTACTGCCGCAATACTGGCCGGGGCCATGATGCTGGACCATCTCAGGATGGCGGAGGATGCTGAGCGCATACGCAGGGCGGTCGCGCAGCTGTACTCCTCCGGCCACCTCACGACGGATGTCGGGGGCAGACACGGCACGCGGTCCTTCTCTGACCAGGTCGTCGCCGCGCTCAGGTGAGACGCCCCGGCCCGTCACCATATCGAGGGCCTGAAGACGCCCTTCACGGCCGCGAACTCGCTCCTGAGAAATCCGACGATGCCTTCTGCGTCACCTGACTCCATGCACCTGGCATACCTGATGGAGACCAGGGCAATCCCTGCCAGCGCGAGAAGCATGGCTTCCGGGGCGGAGAACAGTCCGAGGAACATGTCCTCGGCGAAGTCCATGATGAGATGCGCGCCCCAGAATAGTATCGGTATCCCCAGCCTCGACCCGACGGAGAGGGGGGCTATGACCCCGATTGCCATGGGGTTGTGGAACAACGACTTCCACTGTCCTCCTGGGTTCATGAGCGAATCGAAATCGAGGAGTGCTGCTATGCCTCTTGCCTCAGTGTACTGCTTCAGGCCGAACAGGTGGTCCAAGTCGATGAACACACCGAATACAAGAGCGATGAAAGCGTCGTTCCGGTCGAGGTTCATGAGCTGGATCAGAAGCAGACTGACGACCAGATGTGTGACTGACAGCATCAATACCAGCGGCCAGGGGTTGCCGCGTCGTCTATTCCCATCCCGGGTATATCTCATTTTCCGAACCGTGACGGCGGTCAGGGCCCCGTCGGCCGCAAGAATACGCCATTCGGGGCGGGGGAAGAGTAAGTGCGGGGGCTGAGATTTGAACTCAGGGACTCCTGCGAGACCAGACCCTCAATCTGGCGCCGTTGACCGAGCTTGGCTACCCCCGCTTGATGGTGCTGGACATGCGGCGATACGTGTCTCCCGATTAAAGCCTTTTGGGACGCGTGGCGCGCGGGTCAACGCGCGACAGCACACCGATACACCGGTACCGTCCATTCCCCATAACTATATACTTGCTGCTGAATCCGGTTTCAGATAGCACGGGCGCGTTCTGCGACGCTGACGTGTCGATATTAGATCGAGGAGAGCGATGAAATGATAGGATTCCCAAAGGGGAAAGTCGCGTTCCGCATGTTCGACAAGAACGACCTGAAGTCGTTGCACTGGGGAACGCTGGATATTCTTGAGAACGCAGGAATCAAGGTCTTCAGCAAGGAATGCCTGAAACTCCTGGAGGACGCTGGAAGCACCGTGGATTACGGGACGAGCTCCGCCAAGATACCAGGCAACCTGGTCGAGGAGGCGATCAGGAAGGCCAAGAAGAACCTGACGCTCTGCGCGAGGACCCCGAAGTATGACGTCGTGCTCGACGGGAGGAGGACATACTGCACCACGGACGGGAACGGGACGAGCGTCATGGACTTCAAGACGGGCCGGAGGCGCATGTCCACGAGCGAGGATCTCGCAACGGTGGGGAAGGTCGCGAACGCATTGGACTCAGCGCACATCTTCTGGCCGTGCGTCAGCTGCCAGGACATACCTGACTACATCAGACATGTTGTGGACCTCAAGGTCGCCCTTAGCAGCATAGAGAAGCACGTCCAGGTGGAGACGACGAGCCACAGGCGCGAGGCGCAGTGGCTCGTTGAGATAGGGGCCGCGCTCGCTGGGGACAAGAAGGCGCTCAGGAGACGCCCGATATTCTCTTCGATGCACTGTCCGTTCTCGCCCTTGCAGCTGGACGGCGGCTCGACCGAGGGCGCGCTGGCACTCGCGCGCGCGGGCGTGCCGATATCTTTCTACGGGATGCCTCAGGCAGGCATAACGGGCCCGGTGACGCTCGCCGGCTCGATCATAGTCAACAACGCGGAGGTCCTCGCGGGCCTGACGATGGCCCAGCTGGCCGCTCCTGGCTCCCCCTTCATGTACGGGACGGGAGGCGCCGCGTTCGACATGAAGACGATGACATGGGCGGGCGGAGGGCCTGAGAGGGCGCTGATATCAGCCGGTGCGGGCGAGCTCGCACACCACTACGGTTTCGCGATTCTCTGTGGCGGGATAGTCACCTCGGCCAAGGTCCCAGGCCCGCAGGCGTGCTACGAGAAGATGTCGAGTGGCCTACCGCAGTTCTACGCGGGCTGCGACATGGTCGCCGGGCTCGGCCTGCTGGACGATGTGACCATGCTCTCGCTTGAGCAGATGGCCATCGACGATGAGATGGCCCGTGTAATGGCCCGGCTGGCACAGGGCGTGGTAGTTGACGACGACCACATGGCGATTGACCTGATCAAGAAGGTCGGCCCCGGAGGGAGCTTCCTGGCCGAGAGGCACACGATGCAGTGGCTCTACAAGGAGCACTTCATCACGGATCTTACGGACAGGCGTACGGGCGAGACCTGGGAGGCGGACGGGAGGAAGTCCGTGGTCGATAGGGCGAGGGCGAAGGTGGAGAGGATACTCAAGGAGCACCAGGTATCTCCCGTCTCCGCGGACGTCGCAAAGTCCTTCGAGTCGATAGTCCAATCCGCTGACGCCGACATAAAGGCCCACGGACTCGACTAGGCAGACTTGCCGACTCCGTGACGAGCAGGGCGGCGGGACGAGCGCCCTGCGGACAAACCCCACAGGAGGGCAGCTGAGAGTGATACCGCTTGAGCTGATAAGGGAATTCGAGAGGCAGATGAGGTCCCTGAGGATCGGAGGGACTTCCCTCGTCAGGGCACAGAAGCTCGAGAAGACCCTCGGGGTGAGGAGACTGCTGCTGAAGCTCGAGGGAGAGAATCCGTCTGGGACGCATAAGGACAGGTCCGCACTGCTGCACTGCCTCGACGCGAGGAACGCGGGCAAGAACACCGTCACTGCCGTGAGCTGCGGCAACTTCGGGGCGGCCCTGGCATATGTCGCCGATAAGCTGGACCTGCGCTCCCATATCTACATCCCCCGGGACTTCGCGGCCCCAAGGCGCGCGGAGATTGAGTCGACCGGGGGGACGGTAGTCAGCATCGACGGAGACTACGAGGCCGCGCTCAGGCGGTCCGCTGCGGACGCAAACACGAACGGCTGGTACAACGCGAACCCGGGGGGCGAGAACAAGGAGCTGGGCGTATACGCGTACACATTCATCGCCAAGGAGATAGCCCAGGAGATGGGCAGACAGCCGGACTGGGTCTCCGTGCCAGTCGGCAACGGCACGCTCATCGGGGGCGTTTGGCGGGGCTTCAGGTCGATTGGCATGAAACCGAGGATGCTCGGGACATCGAACAACAACTCGGCTGTCCGGGGCCTGGTCCTGGGGCAGAGGACGCAGGTCGACGTGCCGGACCTTCAAATCACCGAGATGAACGAGCCTCTCGCGGGCAACTTCCTCGCGGATCCGGAAGAGGCGATAGCGGCTGTACTCGACTCAGGCGGAGCGGCAATGGAGATCCCAGACCCCGAACTGCTCGAGGCATCGCACATGGTGAAGGTGGAGGAGGGGCTCGACATTCTGCCGGCGTGTGCGGGCACGGTCAGCGCCATAGGCAAGCTAGACTCAAGGAACCATGTCTTCGTCGCCGTGTTCAGTGGCAGGGGACATACTGGCTGACGCACTCTTATTGTACGCTTCTGTGCATCGATAGGCATATAAGGCCTCTGGCGGCCAAGTTATTAATATCCGCGCGGAGATTGCGCAGACGATGCGAGAGCCCGCTGGACAAGGTGGACAGACGCCCATTCTAGTCGTTCTAGGGGTCCTTGTCGACCTGCGGATCTTGCGCCCGTAATGGACACGAGACAACCGGGTTGTGTCCGTACGGGCAGGATTGAGGAGTGTGTGAATGATGAAAGGTGCTCGGGCTGCCGTGGAATTGCTTGAGGCGCAGAAGGTTGACGTGATGTTCGGCATACCAGGCGGCGTCCTCCTCCCGTTCTACGACGAGCTCGTGCAGTCAGACATGAGGCACATCCTCGCAAGGCACGAGCAGTGCGCCGGGCACATGGCCGACGGATACGCGAGGGTGTCTAAGAAGCCAGGCGTCTGCGTTGCCACATCCGGCCCGGGCGCGACCAACCTGGTGACCGGTGTGGCAACTGCGTTCATGGACTCGTCCCCGATGGTGGCGATTACTGGCCAGGTGGCGACGCACGCCCTGGGCAACGACGCATTCCAGGAAGCGGACTCCTTCAGCCTCATGATGCCCGTCACGAAGCACAACTTCAGGGTCACGGACCCCAAGGTGTTCCCCGAGACGATGAAGAAGGCGTTCATGATAGCTACGAGTGGCCGCTACGGTCCCGTTCACGTCGACATCCCTATCGACATATTCCAGTCGGATATCACCGACGAGCAGATGGAGAAGGAGGTCAAGGTCCCGAAGCCGAAGAGGAACCTCTCTGGTCTGCTCGACGCCATCAAGCTCCTCGAGAAGGCCGAGAGGCCGACCATCATGGTCGGAGGCGGGGTGACCTGGTCCAGGGCCGGGCCGGACATCATGCGGCTCTCCGGGATGCTCATGGCCCCCGTGGTCACCACGCTCATGGCCAAGGGGTCCGTGCCAGAGAACCATCCGTTGGTCCTTGGCGTCTGCGGGATGCACGGGAGACAGGTGGCGAACTACGCCCTGAACAACTGCGATGTGCTTCTCGCAATAGGCACAAGGTTCAGCGACAGGGTGACTGGCAAGCTCAGCGAGTTCGGGACGAAGACTAAGGTCGTGCACGTGGACATCGACTCCTCTGAGATAGGCAAGAACGTCAAGGGACGTGTGGGCCTGGTCGGGGACGCGTGGACCGTCGTGAACGCACTCATAGGGGGCCTGACCAAGAGGAGCAAGGCAGTGACCTGGCGGGTCAGGATAGAGGAGCTGAACAGGGAGTGCTCGTGCGACTACGACATCAGATCGAGCCCCATCAAGCCTCAGAAGGTCGTGCACGAGCTCTCGAAGATACTGCCTGACGACGCCATCGTCACCACGGAGGTAGGGCAGAACCAGATGTGGGCGGCCCATTTCTACAAGTGCTACGGCAAGAGGATGTTCATAACATCTGGAGGGCTGGGGACGATGGGGTTCGGGTTCCCGGCGGCCCTGGGGGCGAAGATAGCCAGGCCTGAGAGCGTCGTCGTGGACATCGCGGGCGACGGCAGCCTGCAGATGGTCTCGCAGGAGTTCGCTACGGCCGTGGAGAACGACATCCCGGTAGTGGTCAGCCTGCTGAACAACGGATGGCTGGGCATGGTCAAGCAGTGGCAGAAGCTGTTCTACGGCTCGAGGTACAAGGCGACGCAGTTCACAGCAGGCAGCCCGGACTTCGTCAAGTTGGCCGAGGCCTATGGAGCGGAAGCCATAAGAGTCGAGAAGCCTTCGGAGGTCGCCGAGGCCATCAGGCGCGGGACGAAGGCGGATGTGCCGACACTCCTCGATTTCGTCATCGACCCCGAGGAGGACGTCCTCCCGATGACGCCTCCGGGGAAGACGAGCGCAGACTGCATAAAGGGCCGGTGTCAGTGGAAAGGCGGGGTGTGCTAGATGGAGGTCATGATGCTGCTGGTCTACGACCAGCCAGGTGTTATGCAGCGTGTCATGGGAGAGTTCAACAGGAAGAGGATCAACGTCGAAACCATCGTGGTCGGCAAGTGCGAGATGCCCGACCGGGCGCGCATAGTGCTCTCGATAGAGGACAGGGAGAAGGCCTCCTCGGTCATCGAGCACCTGAGGGCGCTCCAGGAGGTCATCGAGTGTGACCTGGTCGATTATTCCAGGCACGAGGCCTACGCGCTGCTCTTCAGCAAGGAGGGCGTGTGCAGGGTCACGGGGACCGTGGAAGAGGTCGACAACATAGTGCAGAAGAGCCAGGCTGAGAGGTACATCCAGGCGATGAACGCGATCTGAACATGGAGATGACGGTGATGGCGAAGATATACCACAACAAGGACGCGGACCTGAAGGCCCTCAAGGGCAAGAGGGTCGCAGTGATAGGCTACGGGATACAGGGCAGGGCGCAGTCCCTGAACCTGAGGGACAGTGGCGTCGAGGTGGTCCTCGGACTCAACATCAAGGACGAGACGTGGAAGAGGGCCAAGGCGGACAAGATGAGGATAATGAGCATCCCCGAGGCGGTCAAGGGCTCAGACATCGTGATGATGCTCATCCCGGACGAGGTCCAGAAAACGGTCTACGACAAGGACGTCGCGCCGTATTTGAGAAAGGGCATGGTGCTCGACTTCGCCCACGGGTTCAACATACATTTCAAGAGGATAGTCCCGCCGAAGGACATCGACGTCATAATGGTGGCCCCTAAAGGACCAGGGGCGCTCGTGAGGGAGACCTATCTCTCCGGGATCGGCGTGCCTGCCCTGATCGCGGTCTACCAAGACCATTCTGGCAGGGCGAAGAAGTATGCGCTCGCGATAGCCAAGGGCCTGAAGGCCACCACAAGAGGGGTCATCGAGACGACCTTCGAGGAGGAGACCGAGACTGACCTGTTCGGCGAGCAGGCCGACCTGTGCGGAGGGGCAAGCGAGCTCATCAAGAAGTCCTTCGAGGTGCTTGTCGAGGCGGGTTATCAGCCCGAGATAGCGTATTTCGAGGTGCTCCACGAGCTGAAGCTCATCATAGACCTGGTCCAGAAGGGCGGCATCGAGGGCATGTGGAACGGCGTCTCGAACACCGCGGAGTACGGCGGGAGGACGCGCGGAATCAAGGTCATCGACGACCATGTGAAGAAGACCATGCAGGGTCTCCTGAAGGACATACAGTCCGGGAAGTTCGCCGCCGAGTGGGTCGCTGAGAAGGGCGCTGGCATGCCCATGCTGACGAAGCTCAGGAAGGAAGGGCAGAAGTCGCAGATCGAGGTCGTGGGTCGCAGGATACGCAAGATGTTCGCATGAGCCCTTGACCAGTACTTCCGCAAGCAATACATAGCCATTGCGTGTTCCGAACGACGGGGTTCCGGATAGAATGACCTCGGCCAAGTCATCAGACCAGAAGCTGGGCAAGTTCGCGCTCGGCAAGCGCGTGTTCGTGGGGATGGTGACGGGGGACTCCGTCGCCGAGACCGACGCCTCGTGCATGATGGACGCCATCAGATACGGCGCCGAGGCCGGGCCAAAGAATCACAGGCTCAGCGGAGTGCGGGTCCTCGCCCCTGTCGACCGCCCTTCGAAGATCGTATGCATTGGACTGAACTTCAGAAGCCACATACAGGAGATGCGGGCGGAGACGCCCAAGGCGCCGATAATATTCACGAAACCCCCGAGCTCCATAGTCGGGCCCGGGGACAAGATTGTGCTTCCGAGCATGTCTTCTCGGGTGGACTTCGAGGGCGAGTGCGCGCTCGTCATAGGCCGCAGGGCATGCAGGGCCAAGGACGGGCTCAAGCACATATTCGGCTATACCTGCCTCAACGACGTGACCGCCCGCGACCTCCAGAAGACAGACATGGACTGGACGAGGGCGAAGGGGTTCGACACATTCGCGCCCATAGGACCCTATGTATCGGGCACACCCCCAACCGGAGTGACCACCAGACTCAACGGGAGAGTCGTCCAGGAGTCACCGCTTTCTGACCGTGTGTTCGGAGACGCAGCGCTGGTGGAGTACATATCGTCGATAATGACACTCGAGCCGGGAGATGTAATAGCCACTGGCACACCGTCAGGTATAGCTGCCATGAGAGCCGGCGACGTCGTGGAGGTCGAACTGGACGGCGTCGGCGTCCTCAGAAACCAAGTAGTCGGACCGCGATAACAGAGAATGGAGGAGAGGATATGCAGATCCCGCCAACAGAGTCCATATGGAAGAACGGAAAGCTGATACCCTGGAAGGACGCGACCGTGCACGTCTTGACCCATGGGCTGCACTACGGCACTGGCGCCTTCGAGGGCATAAGGAGCTACAGCACTTCGTCCGGGCCGGCCATATTCAGGCTCAGGGAGCACATGCAGAGGCTCCACAGCTCCGCTAAGGCGCTCAACATGAACCTACCCTTCAGCGTCGATGAGCTGTGCAATGCCGCGAAGGAGGTCGTCAGGGAGAACAAGCTGGACTCCTGCTACATCAGGCCGATTGCGTTCTACGGCGTCTCGGGGATTGGCGTGAACCCCATAGGGTATCCCGTCGAGGTCTTCATACTCGCTTTCCCCCTGGGGGCCTATCTCGGGGACGAGGGCCTGAAGAACGGCATCAGGGTTCACACCTCTTCCTGGCACAGAGTGTCCAACGCCACGACGGCCGCGACGGCCAAGATATGCGGCAACTACCTCAACGGCGCCCTCGCAGTGATGGAGGCGAAGCTGAATGGCTTCGAGGAGACCATCATGCTCAATGAGCTGCACAATGTCGCCGAGGGTTCCGGGGAGAACATCTTCCTTGTCAGGGGAGGTAGGATGATCACGCCTCCCCTGAACGCGGGCATCCTTCCCGGGATTACGAGAGACTCCATAATCACACTCGCTGGGGACATGGGATACATCGTCTCCGAGCAGAACTTCACCAGAGGAGAGATGTACCTCGCGGACGAACTCTTCTTCACTGGCACTGCTGCCGAGGTGACGCCCATCCGGGAGGTGGACCGGAGGCCCGTGGGAGACGGCAGGCCGGGTCCCGTGACGAAGGCCATCCAGTCGAGGTTCCTGGACATCGTCAAGGGAAATGACCCGAAGTACTCGAAATGGCTCGACCACGTTGGCTGAGCCGCGGACCGGGGAAGTATTATATACGCTGCCGCCCAATCCACTGTCTGACGATTGTCATACGACAGGATGGGGTCGGAATGGCACATTCTAAGCTGATGGAGCTTGCAAGCCAGGCGGAGAAAGAAGGCATATCTCTAGGGGAACTCCTTGCCAGGGATATGACCCCGGACGAGATCGAGGTGGTCCAGGCGGAGCTTGCGGGGGAGATAGCTGAAGGCTATCGGAGCATAAGCGATTTCATGCAGGACGTGGAGATACCCAGCATAGAAAGTTACCTCGAACACGGGCCCGAGGGCACTCTCGGTTTCCTCTTGGGCGAGGACCCGGAGCTGTCTGACGCGATGTGAGCTTACTTCTTCCTTAGGATCCTGTTCTCCAGATCCACCACTTCGAAGCTGTCCCTAGAGGCGCCCAGGAGTGTCTCGGTCTTGCCCAGCATGAGATATCCTCCCTGACGCAGTGACTCGAAGAGGTTCCGAGCCACGACCTCGTGCATCTTCCTCGAGAAGTATATCATCACGTTCCTGCACACCACCACGTCGAAGTACTTCATGGTGGGCTTGTCCAGGAGGTTCTCCCTGACGTGTCTCACTCTCTTCTTCAGGACATCCTTGACCCGATAACCGTCCTCGACCTGGACGAAGTACTTCGACAGCATGGCCTCAGAAAGCCCCTTAACCTGGCCACGGGAGTACACGCCCGCCTTCGCCTTCACGATGGCCTGCTGGGACAGGTCGGTGCCAAGCACTGTCACCATGGGCCTTTCGGATTCCGCGATCCTCCCGAGTTCCTCCGACGCGCAGATGGCCAGGGTGTACGACTCCTGGCCAGATGCGCATCCTGCGCTCCACATGCGCAGGATACCTCCCCCGGACATCTTCTGCTGCATCATCGGCCTCAGGACGACCTTCACGAACTCGTCCCATGAAGACTTGTCCCTGAAGAACTCGGTGACGTTGATGGAGAGAGTGTTCATGAGCTCGTTCGTCTCCTCGTCGTTTTTTGACAGGTGCTTCAAGTAGCCGGAGTAGCCAGTATGTCCTGACCTGGCCACTCGCTTCTTGATGCATCTGAGCACGAACGACTGTGAATACCCTGTCAGGTCGACGCCTCGGGATCGGAACAGGTGCCTCATCACCTGAGTCGTGAACTCCTCCTCTGTCAGGTTCATGTCGTCCCCGCGCCATGGGGTTGTGAATAGATAGTCCTTCGCCGCGCCGAGAAAGCTCACTGGCCGGCGTCTTGGAGTGCTCAGTATCACATTTGAAATTGAATACGACATATATTAATATGCTACAGGCGGATTTTGCACACCGGCAACGCTCCCCCCGCTGGACAGACGACGCTCCAGCCGGACAGTCGTTGCATGCGAGTGGTCCGGTGGTAAATTGAAGTTCGGCCTGACGGTGAAGTATGTCGCCGTGATGTTGAGCCTGTCCTTGGTGCCGTTGGCAGCGGTGAGCGCCATATCCCTACAGGGGATTTACGACATCCAGGAGATAAACGACATACTCCATGACGAGTCCTTTGAAACCGTCGCACAGATCACTAGTGCCAGCAACAGCCTCTCATCGGCGCATGAGTCGTTCACCATCATGGTGCTCGCTTTCGGGACTGACCTGGCGGATGAGAACTACAACGACATGGACGACCAACAGAGGATATTCGAGCAGTTCATCCAGGACTACGACGAACGATATTCCCTCAGCGCAACACCTCACATGGCAGACCTCCTGGACGAGAAAGACAGGAGCTCCCTGATAACGGCAGAGATAGCCGCTTACAGCACCGTCAAGGCGGAATGGGCCCTGTACCGGCTGCACACGAACGAAACCAGATCAAGACTCATAGCAGGCCAGACGGCGCAGGCGTTCAGCGCCGCGACGAACGCATCGGTGCACCTTGAGGCGATAAACGAGGACATGAGGGAACTGATAGACATCAACACCGAGGCGGCGGACGTCATCACCGAGATAGCTGAAGAGACCACGAAGACCGCCTTCTACTGGATCCTGGTCGGCGCATGCGCGGTAGGCGCCGCGGTCATCCCCATCGCAACCATCATATCAGGCAACATCACCAAGCCCATAGTCGCCGTTTCCAAGACCGCCAAGAAGATAGCAGGAGGCGACTTCAGGACCAAGATGGACCTGAAGGTCTCGAAAGACGAGATAGGCGACCTCGTGCAGTCCATGAACCTCCTGATCGATAACACCTCCAAGCCGCTAGCTGAACTCACTGAGAGCGCGCAGGCGATCGCCACCGGCGACCTGTCCAAGTCGATAGATGTCGAGGCTAAGGGAGACCTCGCAAGGCTGGTGTCCGCGTTCAAGCTGATGCAGCAGGGGCTCTCAAAACTCACAGACGAGATAAGGCTGGCCTCGGAAACACTGAGGATGTCCTCGAGTTCTCTGGCGGAGACGGTGGCCCACATGACCGAGAGCACCCAACAGGTGTCCACATCCGTCGCCACGACCTCGAAGAGCTCGCAGACCGAGTCTTCTAGGATCGACGAGATGGTGAAGATGCTCTCTGAGCAGACCAAGGCCATATACGATGTCGTCCAGAGCGCCCAGAACGCCGCCAGCGCCTCGGCCAATGCCAGCGAGGTGGCTCAGAACGGCAGCAAGTCGGCCCAGAACTCCCTGGAGAGGATGAACTCGCTCCTGAAGAATGTGGAGAGCACTGCCGACTCAATCAAGCAACTCTCGAGGAAATCAAAGGAGATATCACAGATAGTGTCCATCATAACCAACATCGCCCAGCAGACCAACCTGTTGTCCCTTAACGCCGCCATAGAGGCGGCGAGGGCGGGAGAGCAGGGAAGAGGTTTCGCCGTCGTAGCCGACGAGGTCAGGAAACTGGCTGAGGGCTCAAGGAAGGCGGCGGACCAGATACAGCGACTTATAGAACAGGTGGAGGGCGACATCGAGGCCACGACCGAACAGATGGAGCTCACGATGAAGGATGCCGCGGAGAGCTCAAGGACCATCAGCGATTCGCTCAAGTCTCTCGAGGACATCGCCGCCACGGTCGAGGAGACGGCCGCCATGGTCGAGGAGATCAGCGCCTCCACCGAGGAGCAGAAAGCCCTCATAGAGAGCCTCGCCGGCTCGCTTGACGAGGTGGCCACGATCGCGAAGGATAACTCGAACGCGAGCGAGAGCACATCGATATCCACGGAGAACCTTGCCGCGGGCATGGAGGAGCTCACCGCGTCCGCCCACGAGCTCGCCGAGCTGGCCACCAAGCTGAACGAGACGACGAAGCAGGTGGAGTCGGCCCCCTCCAAGGGTCCATCGGAGTCTGGACGGGAAGACGATCCGGGGGCGTGAGGGAGTTGAACGCCGGGGACACCAGACAGTATGTGGTCTTCAGGCTGGGCAACGAGGAGTACGGCTTCGATGTAGACACGGTGAGGGAGATACACAGCTTCGACGAAGTTGCCAAGGTCCACAGGGCTGCATATCACATCGAAGGGGTGATGAACCTGAGGGGGAAGCTACTGACCGTTGTGAACCTCAGGAAGAGGTTCCAGATGGAGCCGGCCTCCCAGGACTCGCCCCAGATGAGAGTTGTGATAGAGGCCCCGGACGCACCCGTAGGATTCCTGGTAGACGAGGTATTGGAGGTCGCCAGGATATCAGACGACGCTTTGGAGAAGCCACCCGCGTATGTCACCAGCGGGATCGATGCCGAGTACGTCACCAACATCGCGAAGCACGAGGACAGGCTCATCACGATAGTCAACCCGGTCAAGATACTGGAGCTCTCGTCAGACGACGGGGGCGGCCCAGGAGGCAGATGACATGGCGCGGATCCTGGTCGTAGACGACTCTGAGTTCATGAGGAAGGTGCTGAGGAACATCCTGGAGGCGGGGGGACACAAGGTGCTCGAGGCCAAGAACGCGGAGGAGGCCTTGGAGAGGTTCGTCAGGGAGGGCGCCGACGTCGTCACGATGGACATAGTCATGCCTAACACCGATGGCATAGAGTGCGTCCGGAAGCTCAAGGAGGCGAACGGCAAGGTCAAGATCATAATGATATCCGCTCTGGGTCACCAGAAGACCGTCATGAGATCTCTGGAGGCGGGGGCCATCGACTTCATAATCAAGCCGTTCACCGCAGACGATGTCCTGGAATCAGTGAACGCAGTCCTTCAGATGGAGATATGAGGCGAGGTCGATGCCCTCCAAGGTAAGGATCCTCATAGTCGACGACAGCGCTTACATGCGCTTCGTGCTAAAGGATATCCTGGAATCCGACGGAGGGATAGAGGTCGTCGGGCAGGCAAAGGACGGGCTGGAGGCCGTCGACAGGGCAAAGGAGCTCTCGCCCGATGTTGTTCTGCTTGATATCCAGATGCCGAAGATGGACGGCCTTGCCACCCTTCAGAGGATCATGAAAGAGGCGCCGACGAGGGTGGTTATGCTCAGCGCGATGGACAAGAAGGACGACATGCTCCCGCTCCGAGCCCTCGAGATGGGCGCTGTGGATTTCATCTCAAAGCCAAGCGGCCCGGTTTCAGTCGACATAATGAACCTGTCCGGACAGATATGCGAGGTCGTCAGGAACTCGTCCACCGCGAAGGTGGATGTCCTGAAGAGGGCCAGGGCGCCTCTGCCGTCGAAGGTCGCGGCGACTAGGAAGGAGCTGGCGAAGAACCAGAGGGTCATCGCAGTTGGCGCTTCCCTGGGAGGGCCGAGGGCCCTCGAAGTCATATTCGCCTCGTTGCCCAAGGACCTACCCGCCTCGTTCTTCATCGTCCAGCACATCCCCGCCCAGTTCTCGGGCTCTTTCGCGAAACGGTTGGACTCCGTCAAAGGTCCACGCGTGCGTCTTGCGGAGGACTCCACTAAGGCTGAGAGAGGGACCGCCTATCTCGCGCCTGGTGGGAAGCACCTACAGATTGCCTGGAAGGGCGCCACCACCCTGCAGATGAGACTCATCGACTCCGACCCGGTCAATTATGTACGTCCCTCCGCTGACGTCCTGTTCCAGAGCGTGGCGGAGACGATGGGCGAGAATGCAATGGCGATAATCCTGACCGGCATGGGCGTGGACGGCGCGAAGGGTTCGGTCGCCATCAAGAAGGCAGGGGGCAGGGTCATCGTTCAAGACGAGCAGACTTCCCTTGCCCACGGGATGCCTAGGGCTGTGATCGAGTCAGGGGCGGCGCACAGAGTGCTCCCGTTGGAGGGCATCTCCAGAGAGATAATCAGATTCTTGGAGGCGTGAGCTGGGATGCCGAAAGAGCTGGACATGACCAAGTACAGAAAGCTGTTCGTCTCGGAGAGCAGGGAGTTCCTACGCCAGATGAACGATTCGATGGTCCAGCTCGAGGAGAAGCCGGGGGACAGGGAACTCATCGACCAGATGTTCCGAGCATGCCATTCGATAAAGGGCATGGCCGGCATGATGAACATGAAGACCGTTCAGGAGACCGCCCATGCGCTTGAAGACGTCCTCGGGGCGGTCAGGGACGGCAAGCTCGAGCCGACCGGGGACGTAGCGGATTCGATATACAGGGGCCTCGACGTGCTCGAGGCCATGGTGCTCGCGGTTGAGGGCGGGCAGGAATTGCCGGATGCGGCTGCCCAGGTTAAGGACCTCAGGAAGGTCATCTCCATATCTGTCACCGGCCAGGTGAAGAAGGATAGGCTGAAGGATAGGAAGGGGCGTGCCTCGGGGCGCGACGAGAAGGCCGCGGAAGGGATTCTCTCTCTTGTTGTCAGGCTCGGACGCAGGTGTTCCTTGCCTGCTGCACGGGCGTTAGTCATACTCAAGGAACTCTCAAAGGCGTCCGAGATAGTCTCCACCAGCCCCACGGACGATGAAATCGAGAAAGAGATCGCCTTCGAGGAACTCACAGTCACACTCTCGCCTGGGGATAGGATCCACGAGGCCATCAGACGCGTTGCGGCTATGACCGACGTCGACGAGGTGCGGTACGGGAAGACCTCGGAGCCCCCGGAGAAGTGGCAGAGGCTGGCCCGCAAGACCTCGGCTGCTGCGGCGTCAGGCGAACCCGTCCCAGCGCAGACGGTGAGGGTGGGCATGGACAAGCTGGACGACCTCCTGGACAACGTCGGCGAGCTCGTGATAGGTCGGAGCAGGCTGCTTGAGAAGGCCACAGCGAAGGACGATCACGAACTGATTGAGATATCGTCGCTAATAGACAAGCTGACATCCGATATCCAGTCGAGGGTTCTCGAGATACGGATGATACCCCTGGACCTAGTCATGAGCCGGTTCCCGAGGATGGTCAGGGACATATCCAAGAGCCAGGGAAAGGAGGTCGAGCTGGTCGTCGAGGGTGGAGGGATAGAGCTCGACAGGACCGTCGTAGACATGATTGCCGAGCCCATGATGCATCTCATACGGAACTGCATAGACCATGGCATAGAGACCGTGGAAGACCGTGCGAAGATCGGCAAGCGGCCGAAAGGGCTCATAAGGATAGTCGCCTCGAAGCAGCAGGACCATGTGCTCATCGAGGTCTCTGACGACGGAAAGGGCATCGACCTTGAGACGTTGCGTGAGACGGCGGTGTCCAAGGGCGTCATGACAAAGGAGCAGGCCGAGGCGGCCCTGGGGAGGGATCTGCTCGACCTGATGTTCAGAGCGGGGTTCTCGACGAAGGCGGAGGTGACGGACATATCAGGCAGGGGCGTGGGACTCGATGTCGTGAAGAGGAACGTCGAGGACCTGGGCGGCACGATCATGGTCAGCACCTCCAAGGGTGCAGGCACGACATTCTCGATGTGGTTGCCCTTCACGCTCGCGATAATAGAGGCGATGCTCGTCTCCATTGCGGGTCAGACTTACGCAGTCCCGATGAGCACCATAGTAGAGTCCCACAGATACAATGCCTCGGAGGTCAAGACCATCCGGAGCCGCGAGGTGGTCCAGCTGAGAGGCGAGGTCCTCCCGCTGATCGGCATGCGCGAGTTCTTCGGCGTGGAGAGGACGCCGAGGACAGACCAGATCAACACGATCATCGTTCAGAGCCGGGACAGACGGGCCGCACTCGAAGTCGATGACCTGATAGGGCACCAGCAGATAGTCGTGAAATCCCTCGACCAGAGGCTCAGGAGGGTCAAGGGGATCTCAGGTGGCACAATACTCGGCAGTGGCAGCATTGCGTTGATCCTTGACGTTGACTCGATTCTCGGAGGCTGAGACGATGGAGACTAGAGACCCTCAGAAAGTGCTTGAGATAGTCAGAGAGTTCGCTAACATAGGCGCGGGCAGCGCTGCGACAGCACTATCAGCCCTGCTGGACACCGAACTCATGAACGATGTCACGACCGTCAGCTTCCTGCCGCTCTCCGATGTCGCCCCCTGGCTCGGCGGGCCTGACAAGCTCGTGGCCGGCACTTACACCTACCTGTGCGGGGACCTCAAGAGTGGCATCCTGGTCGTGCTCCCCGAGGAGTCTGCCGTCGCGCTCTTGGAGCACCTCACGAAGGAGAAAATCGACATCTCGTGCCTGACGGAGATCCAGAAATCGGCGCTCAAAGAGGTAGGCAACATCTGTCTCTGCTGGTACCTGATTGCCGTCTGCAAGATGATAGAGATCGACATGATACCAGCCCCGCCAGACGCAACCGTCGACCTGCTTGGAGCCGTACTCGACATACCCCTGGCGTGTCTAGGTGTGAAGGTCGACACTGTAATCGCAGTCCACACTTCGTTCAAGGGTATAGACCGGCAGATAGACGGCTACTTCCTGATGCTGCCTGAGGAGTCAACGCTCAATGTCATCCTGGAGAAGATGGGAGAATTCGACCGATGAGCACGCGGAGGATCGTGGGCATCGCACAGATGGCGATATGTCGGTCGCCTGAGAAGCTCACATGCTTGGGGCTCGGCTCCTGCGTGGCAGTGGTAATGCTGGACCAGGCGCTGAAGATGGGTGGCATCGTCCACGTCCTGCTCCCGAAAGCCCCGGCCAACTCAGACAGGGAGGAGAAGTACGCTGACACTGGCACTCGGAAGCTCTTCAGGGAACTCGTCGCGCGAGGAGCTCACAATGAGAGGCTTCTGGCCAAGCTCGTCGGGGGTGCGCAGATGTTCACTTCTCTCGATCTTGCTGTCGCCAACATAGGCCGCGAGAACGGCATGATGGCCCGGAAGGTGCTTGGAGAACTCGGGGTGAAGATAGTCGCAGAGGACCTCTACGGACACCGAGGCAGGAACATCACGCTGGACCCCGATGACGGTTTCGTGACCGTCCAGACGACCTTCGGACCGACCAGGGTGATTTGAGGCGGGCATGCAGCCGCCTCAGGAAGGCTTTTTATACAACCGAGTGTGTAGTAAGAGGACGCCAGGAGAAGGCGGATGGCTGACGGTAGGCGTGCCTTCGTGCATGCCGGCTGAGGAAAATCCCCTCTCCAAGAGAAAGTGGGCTGCAGAAGCAGCAGGGCGAGAGTCCTGGCAAGGGCGCAGAAACGACACAGTCCCGGGATAACGTGATGATTCCTCTGTGGATGAAGTCTCCCGGGGATCTGATGAAACGGCGACTCCCCACTGGAGCAAGCTCAAACGGCCGTATCGATCTCTCATCGTCGGCGGGTAGAGTGCAATAGTCGAATGCCATCAACCCCGAAAGGGGCTAACAGAAAGGGGTTTATGTCCTTCACCTGGCACTTTCATTCACGCTTGTCGTGCACGGAACTAGAAATGTGTTATCCACGAGGAAAAGGCCATAGGGGCGAGGGAGAGCCATTCTCCATCGTTGACCGGATAGTCAACGAAGCCATCAGCTATATCAATATGCGAAGTCCTACAAGTGACAGTCGAGGGAAATGGCATGAAACTGGAGGAGACTCCAGCAATCCATGGCTTGTCAAAGCCGCGCCGAGTATTCACAAGGAATGTGCTGCTGGCAGCCGTCTCTGTTCTCATTGCCGTCACTGTGCTGCTATCTGTGCTATGGCTTGGAGGCAACGAAGACGAGTTGCTCTCACTCAGCCAAGTCAAAGGGGGTGTAAAATGCGCTATTCTGCGAGACACTTCTTATCACTGGAAATACACGACAGTCCATATTGAGCAGCAGGGAATTGACTCAGTCTGGTGGAACTTCTACTACACGAATCTGAGCACTGGCAGCTGGATTGCGGAGGCGGGTGATATTCGATTGCTCGGAGACACAGCCCTGCGTCTGTACGTGGTCGAGGCAGAGGGCGATGGCACCGTCGGACGAGAGGACATAGTTGTGATAACGACATTAGACTCTACTGAATTCTCGCCAGACACCGTCTACAGTTTTGCGCTAACGCATGGAAGTCTCGCCGTATCCGGCACTGAATACAGGATGGATTTCTGGTTTGAGGAAGGGGTGTTGGAGACAGGCCCTATGAAGATAACGAACATTCCTTTCTGATTGAAATCAGAAAAAGGGGTACTGGCTCGATCAGGGTGTGCAACCCGGCGGCCGCACGTCCATTTCTTTGGGAAAAGGC
>JBFFED010000030.1:0-23124 GCA_041559015.1 Thermoplasmata archaeon
CACATACACCTGGGAATACACGGTCACATGCGAAGAGCCGGACCCGTTCGTCAACACGGTCTGGGTCTTCGGCTATGACGACCAGTGGGTCGAGGGCGACATCTGGGCGAGACTCCACTCGGACTCCGATGAGGCGTCCACGGACCCGATCGACAAGTTCACCTACGCTACGGTCTGGGGACACGTGTTCGTGGATCCAAGTCTCGACAACATCCTGGACCCTGGCGAGGTAGGCCTTGACAAGTGGATAGTTGAGCTCTGGGGAACGGACGATCTCGGTTCTGTCTACCACGCTTACGAGTCCGATGGGGCCAAGGACGGCGAGTATGCTGACCTGACGTTTCTGCTTCGGCCTGGCGACTACTTCATCGAGGCACAGAAGGAGGCCGGGTGGACCAACACTGGGCCAGTTGTGTACGCGTTCCGCCTTGACGGTGGGACGTGTGCGGACCCGGAGGAGAGGCAGTTCGAGTTCGGTATGATCCAGTACAGCAGGATCACTGGCTACAAGTGGCTCGATGAGTACATGAACCAGTACCAGGATGGCTACGAACCGAGGTTGGAGGGTTGGACTATACAGCTCTGGATGGAGACCTCGCCCGGCGTCTGGGAGTTCGTCCGCGATACGACCACTGGACCGGAAGGAACGTACGCCTTCGATGAACTGGTGCCCGGTAACTACAGAGTCATCGAGGTGGTCGAGCCTGGCTGGGAGCACATCACTCCTGACATGTATGAGGTCAGCCTCGATTGGAACCAGGAGGTCACGTGCTGCAAGTTCGGCAATGTCGAACTCGGGAGCATCTCCGGCTGGAAGTTCTACGACTGGGACATGGACGGCGCGTTCGACGGCACTGAGGTGCCAATCGAAGGGTGGGAGCTGACCTTGACCGGCTGGCTTAACAACGGCGCCTGGCCTTGGTCTCCGTGCGGTGCGACGTTCATCGTGCCCATGACGACGACCACCAACGAAAGGGGCGAGTGGTTCTTCGGTGGCTTGTTGCCTGGAGTCTACACAGTAACCGAGACTCTGAAGGACGGATGGTATAACACCACGCCTCTCACGCGGACCTTCTGGATCACGTCTGGGTGGGATGTGGTAGAGGTGAAGTTCGGCAATGTCCCGACGACGACCATCTGGGGCTACAAGTTCTTCGACAAGGACCTGGATGGCGAGAACGACACCGGTATCGAGCCAGGGCTCCAGGACTGGACGATACACCTCTACGTGGAGACTGCCCCTGACGTCTGGGAGTTCGTGGACGAGACCCTTACAGATGGGCTGGGCTGCTACGCTTTCAGCGGACTGCTGCCCGGCAGGTACAAGGTGGTCGAGGTAATGCAGGACGGCTGGGTAGCCACCACGGACGAGGAAGCGATTATTGACGTGGTAGGCTACCTGTGGGAGCCAGCGGAGATTCGCCATGACTTCGGGAACATGAGGTATGCGTCCGTCTCCGGCTACAAGTTCTATGACAGCTACGGCGATGGCTGCGAATGGCCGGACGGCATCTGGGACAAGGAGAACGTGGACGAGTACGGCCTCGGCATGTGGACCATAACCATCGAGGGATACACCGTGGCCGGAGTCCAGGTCAAGAAGAGTATGGAGACGGTCTACGACGGTTCGATGGACAAGATAGGCTACTATGAGTTCCTCAACCTGTTGCCAGGCAGATACTGGGTGAACGAGACCGTTTTGGAGGGCTGGGTGCCCACGACGCCATGCAGTACCCAGATAGTGATACATCCCTACTCTCTCGGGCCGCCCGTGGCGATCATACTGAACTTTGGCAACATGTTGCCTACGCTCGACCCAGGGATACCGTTCGTCCTGCGCGAGGGAGTCAACTTGTGGTCCATGCCTCTGGAGGTTGACGGCCTGACGGCCAAGGACCTCCTGAGCATAATCGGACCGAACGCCAAGGAGATACACTACCTCGAGGATGGCGTGTACCACACATATCTGGCAGCGTGGACGGCTATACCCGGCCTCGACGTGCTCAACTTCGACATCGTCAGAGGCAAGGGGTACTTCATCCTCGCGAGCGCCCACACCACCTTCCAGCTGTACGGCGACCTGGCCGATGGCAGCGAAGTGAACCTGGTCTCAGGGGTCAACCTCGTCGGCATGAACCAGCTGCGCCCGATGTACGCCAGCGAGATTCTGGCGTCTGTACAGGGCTGTGCAGGGTTGGAGCTCCACTACCTCGATGGGAACGGAGTGTACCACACCTACCTCGCGGCGTGGAGCAGCATACCCGGGCTCGAAGTGCTGGACTTCGTGGTCACGCCAGGAAGGGGCTACTTCCTGTTCGTGGACGGATCCGGCGGCCAGCTAGTGTTTGGATGAGGCGAAAACTCTTAGGAATGGGCGGCGTCTTCAGCCGCCCGAGGAAACCCCTTAACCATTTAGAAATCGCAGTCCGATGGTGTTCCGATCTGATCGACGACGAGTACAGAGAGCGGGTGATGGCCACGTTCCTATTCAGGCATCCGAGGAGGGACAGGAAGAGCGAGAGCAGGAAGAGCTTGGCGGTCGCTCTGTTCCTGGCCGTGTTGGTTGGTGTGTACCTCGCGGCGGTCACGGTCGCCCCGCTCCTCGCCATGAGCGGACAGACCTCAGCGGGCACTGGGCCCAAGGCCGTCTGGGGCTTCGTGTACGATGGCACGGGGGAAGGAATCGACGACGTCCTCGTCACGGTGACCGTCGAGGATCCCCTCGGCGCTGTCCGCGCTACAGAGCCCTACACAACTAACTTCAGCGGGTTCTACACCGTCAGCTTCGACAATACTCAGTGGTTCGTCGGCGATACGATCGTGGTGAGTGCAGAGCTTGATGGCGAGACAGCGACGAACTCGACTGTAATCGAGGGTGAAGGAGAAGAGCGGATAGATCTGCACTTCATGCCCGAGATACCTGAGATCGACCCCGGTATGACCGCGGCCGCGACGGTCTCCTTGCTGGTCATGGTTATGCTGGCGGTCCGGAGGAGGCATGGGAGGGACGCTTGAAGTCGGATTCAACTGGCCGTTGCGTAGCCGATGGCAGAAAGACCGCTCAGAAACGCCGGTCTCGAGGAGAAAAGTAATATATTGCACGACCGACAATCCCTATATCCCAGCGATGAAGGGTGGATTCAAGAGGACTCTCAAGATCACATGGTGAGATTCGATATGGTGTTGGAGATGGATTCTTGCGGTAAGATGGGGAGATGCCTGCTCCTGTCGTCAATCGCGGCGATGCTCCTGCTCGTGATAGTCCTCGGCACGTCCGATCCAGCTGATGCAGGAACCGGCCCTAAGACCGTCTGGGGCTGGGTCAAGGACAGCGAGGGGACTCCGATTGAGGACATACTCGTTACAGTCAACATAAGGGACACAGAGTACGCGATAAGGAGCACGCTCCAGGACACGACCGTGGAGGGAGGATACTACACGGTCACATTCCCCCTTGACGAGTGGTACGTTGGCGACACAGTCGAGGTGGTTGTGAGCTACATGGGCGACCAGGAAATCGAGACCAAGCTGATAACTGGGGAGGGCAGCGAGGAGGTCAACGTCCAATTCGAGTTCGTAATCCCACAGTTCGGGAGCATGCTCGGCTTCGCTCTCGCTGCTGGCTTCGTCGCGGTAGTGGCCATCGTCGCCCTGAAGCGCAGGAAGAATGAATAGGGCTGCAATATCCGGTGGTTGCTCCCTCTTCGAAAAGGTCTTATGTGATGATCGTATTGGGTTTCTGACGGGATAGGATGCCCTCACGGTTGCCCGTGAGGTTTTTCCTGCGTGATAACAAGGTGGCACGCTATAAATAGCCATCACGTCAGAGAATTACCTGCCGTCGGCGCGCCTGTAATGTGTTTGCTGACCGCAGGTGCGTCCGGCCGGTGAGAAGGGTACAGGCCATGAGTGAACCGCATGCAAAGGGCCGTTCCACAGTCGCAGCCTTATTCGTGGCTCTCGCCGTCCTGATCTCGCCAATCGCCCTGCTGCCCTCGAACGGAGCTCCAGATATGGAGGGGCAGCCTTCGTTTCCGGGATCCCAGCCTGGAGGATATGAGGCGGGGGGGACGCATCTCGCCTCATGGGCCGGCAGAGGATGCGACTTGAGAGCCTTTGCCGACGGTGATGGTTACGTGGAGGTCATTCTCAGGCCCAGGGATGCGGCCACAGACCCGGGGGCACTCACGGCCAGCGCGCTCCAGGAGATGATTGAGTGTTCCGCGCCTCCGCGACCCGGGGACGATTCCACCGGAGCTGGCAGCTCGGTCACTTACGTCAACCGCTTGGGTGCCGCCCTGGACGCCTTCGCCCTGAAGCTCAGTCTCGAGGCTCTAGAAGGATTCCTCGGCCAGGCTCAGGCATATGACGTATACCCGGACATGAGGGTCAGTGCCACCTTGGACTTGAGCGTAGGTCAGGTGGGTGCGGACCAGCTGTGGGAAGAGGTCGACTCCTTGGGCAGGCCGGTCACAGGGACGGGGATAGTGGTCTCCGTGATCGACACGGGCGTGAACTACATGCACCTGGACCTGGGAGGGGGCCTTGGCCCGGCATTCAAGGTCATCGGCGGGTACGACTACTACAACAAGGACGCCGACCCGATGGACGACAACGGACACGGAACGCATGTCGCCGGCATTGTCGCGGCCAGCGGGGGCGTTACGGGCGTCGCCCCTTCCGCGAAGATAATGGCCTACAAGGTGCTGGGCAGCGACGGCTACGGGAGCATGAGCAATGTGATCCTCGCGATAGGCGCGTCTATGGACCCGAACGGGGACGGCCTCACGGATGATCATGTCGACGTCATAAGTATGAGCCTTGGCAGCCGAGGGGAGGTCGACGATCCAGTGTGCCTCGCGGTGGAGAACGCCATTCAGGCAGGCGTCGTTGTCGTGGTGGCGGCCGGGAACGACGGCCCGAGCATGGGGACCGTGAGCTCCCCTGGCCTCTCGCCTGGGGCAGTGACCGTCGGCGCGGTCGACGAGGATGGTGTCCTCGCGGAGTTCAGCTCGAGGGGCACCGGATCCGGCCTGATGCTGAAGCCGGAGGTTTCGGCGCCCGGAGTGCGAATCCTCTCGACGGTCCCATGCAGCGGGACGAAGTACTGCTCCCCCACAGGTTATCTCTCTATGAGCGGGACCTCGATGGCCACCCCACACGTGTCGGGGGCTGCCGCGCTCCTGCTCCAGCAGCACCCAACATGGACCCCCCAGCAGGTCAAATCGGCTCTGGTTGATTACGCTGGTGCCTCTTCAAGCTCGCTGTGGCACGCTGGCGCGGGCAACCTCTGGGTCCCGGCCTCCGCGGACGCCACCCTGTTCGCCGGCGATGCGATCCTGGGATACGGTCTGGCTTCGAATCCCTCCCTGTCCCTCACGGTAGAGAATAATGGCCCGACTGCGACCTTCCAGGTTTCATCCTACGACTTTCGCGCCCTTGAGATGAACGGCACGGAATGCGCAAGGCAGTGGACGAACTATACGGCCGTAGCGCCATCATATGTCACAATCCAGGATGGCTCTGTCGGGACCGTTTCCGTCTCGATTGATCTTCCGGCCGAATATGTGGGAGGCTACTACGAGGGCGTGGTCTCGTTGAGCAGCGGCGGCCGTGCGGTGGCGGTCCCCGTAGGGTTCGCCGTGGTGTCGATCCTCAATGTCCATGTCCTGAATATGGGGGGTTACGAGGTATTCGACTACTATGGTGGGGTTTACATTTACAGCTACCCGGACGCTACCTTCTCGAAGGGCGTCAGGGCGCTCGGGGTTCCTTCCCCTCCCGCGAGCTTCGTGCTCGAGCCGGGGGACTACTCGGTCCACGCAGCGGGGCACCAGATACTCTACATGTACTCGGACCCGTACCTGCTCTCACAGATAGTCCATGTCCCGCCTCTGGAGGTTGTCGAGGTCTTCCTCACCATGTCCTCGGCGAGGCAGATGGTCCTAGACCTCGAAACCGAGGACGGCTGCCCCATCTACGTGAAGGACTACAGGTTCTATGCCAGATACGCAGGTGAAGTCAACGTCTCGTTCCACATGACCGCCTCCGAGACCCTCACTTATGGCTCCGCGTACTTCGGCCTGCCACTGAGCAGGACGATATACGTCTCAGACACACCGGCGTCCGTGGGCTTCTCAATCACTGGTTACTCCTACAGCCGGGGCATGTATGACTTCATGTCCAGGAATTGGGAGCACTGGTACGAATACAGGACGACCAATTCGACCAGGTTCTCAATCACATCGAGTGCCGACCTCGAGTATCTGCTGGCGTGGGAGTTCGATGGTATCGGTCCCGAGACGCCCCTGATACTCAGCCTGGAACCGGGCTCATACTCGACGCACATTCAGAGGCTCGACATCCCCGGAGCGATCACGGACGTCTGGGGAGCAAGAGATTCCCAGCTGTCTATGGGCGCGACGGCAGCGTTCTTCACCAGGAGGGACACAGGCACGTCCATCAACACGGCGTTCTCAGGCATGATGCGCACCACCTTCGTGCAGGGCGTGTTCTCCCACAGTTACTATCCTGGAAGCATCTACTCAACGGCATTCGACCTTGAGGATTACATATCCGACTTGTCACACCTGCTCCCTGTCACCGGCTATCCAGGGGTATATCTTCCGGACAGGAATCACATCGAGCCGTTGCCGGTATCCGATACCACCCGTTCGTTTGGGACAGGTCCATACCGCCCAGGAATGACGACGGTGAACACCGCCACCGTGTTCACCCTGGTCCACCCAATACTCTGCGACCAGGCAGGCGCCAGGGTCGCCGGACAGGACACGCCCTCGCTCAGGTTGCTCCGGAACGGAGTGCTGGTGAGCTCTGCGGACCTTGTCGAGTACGAGGCCCAGCCAAACGCAGTCAGGACCATCACGCTGTCTTCCTCAGGAGCATACGTTGTCGAGGTCAAGTACAGCCCTGGTACCCAGATATGTTCGGATACGGTCACCAGGCTTGGCTTCACGGTACCTTCCTCGGATATGGACCCTCCGAGAATCGAGTCCTTCATCATGTCCCAGAAGTTCGTCCCTGGCATGCAGGTCCCGGTCCAAGTGGGCGTATCTGACGACGGCTCAGTGTCCTCCGTGGAATTGATGTGGAGACCTCACGGCACGACCTCTTGGACAGCAGTCGCGCTCACGGAATCTGCGCCTGGAGAGTTCTCCGGGTCAATAGCTACTTCTGCGGGCAACACCGCCTTGGACACCTATGTGAAGGTCATCGACGGCCCGGGCAACTACATCGAGTACGAGGCCTCGAATGCCTCCCTCGCCCAGATCCCAATCCTGTTCGAACTGTCATCGTCCGCCTCCGAGCTCGAGTACAGGAACGCGGAGGCGGTGCTCACACTGTCTGGAAAGCTCACCGACACGGCGGGTTCCCCTCTCTCCGCGGCCGGGGCCGTGCCAATCGACCTGTTTGTGGGCGAGAGGAAGGTCGCGATGATACTCGATGAGTACGTGACCGCGGACTCGCACGCGCACAACGGGACCATCAGGTTCGACTGGCACCTGAACCCTGCGGAGCTGTTCGACGGTCCGCTTGAGACGATCGACATGGAGGCCGTAATCGACATAGGGATATACGAGCGCATCTCCAGGAAGATTACCCTCACTTCGACCGCATCCACTGATCCAGCGCCGTCCATCGAGCTCATCTCCCCCGTGGATTTGAGCCTCATCTCGGCAGGGACAGTCATCTCCCTCAGCATTACGGACGATGATCCGTTCACCGCTGATGCGTACTTGGATGGCGCCTTCCTCAGCGCCCTGTCGAGCCCGTGGCAGGTCAGCACGGGCTCGTGGAGCGACGGGAGGCACGCCCTGCGCGTGGTGGCCACCGACAGCGAAGGGTCCGTATCAGAGGCAACATTCACCTTCGACGTGGACGCATCAGTGCCCTGCGTCGAGATACTCTATCCGTCCATGGGCTTCAGGGTTCCCGTGGGCTCGATCCTCCAGGCCTCGGTCAGTGACGCATACCTCGAGAGCGTCACATACAGAATCGACGGTGGACTTTCGCAGACCCTGGCCTCGCCGTACTCCATCGATATGACTGGCTGGTCGATTGGCACGCATACGGTCGAGATAACCGCCGAGGATGGTGTCGGCAAGGTCACGACTGAGAGCGTGTGGTTCGAGATAGCCTTGAGCACGCTGGTCGTGAGAGTCCTCAGTCCCGCTGACGATTCGGTGTCTCGGTCGGGTGTGGATATCGAGATCGAGGTCGACGGCCAAGAGCCCGCAATTGTCAGATGGTGCGAGGGAGGCGTTTGGCACGAACTCGACGAAAGCATGGTCATCCCAACCTCGGGCTGGTCGGAAGGGATGCACAATTTAATCATCAATGCGACGGATGATATGAACGGATGCGACCAGATTTCGTTCACATTCACTGTCGATGACACCGCCCCGCAGATCGTCTTGATGTCACCTCAGAACAGCAGCTTCGTATCGGAGGCAGATGTCATCGACGTCAGCGTCCTCGATGTTCACTTCGCGTGTGTTGGGTGGACGCTGTGGGGCACGGAGCGGCAGAGCGTGTATCCCGAAGTCTCCATCTCGCTGGGGTCCAGTCCTGCTGATGGCTACTTCTCGCTCCAGGTCTTCGCTGAGGACCAGGCTGGGAACCTGGCAAGTGTCTCCTTCACGTTCGCGATGGACTCCAGCCCCCCATCTGTGTCAATCGCGAACTTGGTCTCAGGTGACGCTATCAGGCCGGGCGTCCCACTGAACATCGTGGTCGCCGACGCGTTCCTTGAGTATGTCCAGTATTCGATCGACTCGAAGGAGCCTTCCGCACTGGCGTACCCGTATGACATCGACGTTTCCTCTCTTTCGGACGGTTTCCACACGGTGGAGGTGACCGCCGCGGACGCGACGGAGAAGTCCACCACCTTCGGGATGCCGTTCTACATCGACTCCACGGCCCCGTTGGTCACAATATCATCTGAGGCGAAGTTCGTGGAGGGTTCGGCCTGCACTTTCACCGCAAAGGTTTCGGACGACTTCGGCATAGATTGGGTGTGGTTGTACTGCGAACTGCCCGGAGGCGGCTTCGTCTCGATGCCGATGGTCTGGGACGGATCGCTGTACTGCGCGGTGCTGCCGGACAGTATCCTCTGGGACGGGATGTCGGTCTATGTGGTGGCCGTCGACAGGGCGGGCAACTCTGCGGACACGCCGAGGCTCACACTTGCCGCTGTCGCTGGCTCCGCCGATGGGAGTTCCGACCAGGCCCAAGGCATAGGCATCTTCACCTCGTCAGGGCTGACAATGATAGTAATCATGGTCTCATTGTGCGCGCTGTCGCTCATGGCAGTGTCGCTGTACGCAAGGGATAGGCGCCATGGCCTGCCCGCAGAGGCAGTGCCAGTTGGCGCGGGCACAAAATCGTCGCCCGCGAGAGTTCTGGGGCCTTCGCTCCCCGTTATAGAGGAGAAGAGGTCCTCACGCATGGCAGCGTCCGCAGTAGGAGGGACGGGAGTCAGGGGTGAGAGGATGTTGAAGAAACAGGAACAGGAGACGCAGGAACCGCCTGCGCCGACAGAGGTCAGGACCGAGCAGAGGCCGAAGGCGGCTTCTCTCATCGAGTCCATCCCCGACATGCCCGTGAAGCTCTCAACCGAGGTCGACGAAGGATTAGAGGACGTCGACTACGGCGAGCTGATCGAGAGGGAGCTCATCCTGCCCGGGAGAGAAGGTTCCGTCTTCAGGGATGAAGAGAACGGGCCTCCCAGAACGGACTTCGAGCTTCTGAGGGAGATAATGGACGACCTCGGCCGGCTGGGCCACAAGAAGCCGCCCTTCTGAGGCGCTCACTGGCCCGTTGAGGGTGTGTCTTCCGCCTGGGCGGTCCGCCCGGGCTCAGATGGAATCTTGTCTAGCCATCGGATGATCAGGTACCAGAAGACTGTTATGAACACGACGAATATGACGATGCCGAAGGTGCTGTGTGCGAAGGCGAGGGCTCGATGGCCGAACAAGGATCCGATGAGCACAGTGACGGCCATCCGGAATATGTTCCCGAACCATGTGACAAGAAGCCCGAGGCCCAGCGCGGCAAGTATCCTGCGGTCAATCCTCTCGTAACGGACAATCACGAATGCGAGGAACGCAGAGAAGAATAGGCCCGCTGAGTACAGGCCGCTGCACCCAGTACCCACGCCCAGCTTCATCAGGTCGCCCTGGTACTCGTAGAAGATAGTGTTCGACAGTCCTGTCCCTCCCGAGTCCAGTTCGGCCTCGGCCCCCACGCCGAAGAGCCTGGCCATCCACACCACTGGGATTGTGATGAAGTAGTACTCGGAGTACGCGGTGATTCTCACATACGACTCGCCAGTGATGACCGTGTAGAGTTTCCATATCACGGCGAATATCATCGTCAGGAAGAACAGGTACAACACGACGAAGTCCTTCTGCATCGTGTATCCCGAAGGGCCGAAGTAGTAGAGCACGAGGGAGAGCCCGAAGAGGGTCACTATGAAGTCCTCTATCCTGAGGTCGGCCTGTTCCGACATGAACAGTTTCCACGCCGACCAAGATAGTATCACAACGAACCCGAGGATTGGGAGCAGGATGGCAACGGCCTCCTTGGACGCGAAGCGCGAGAGAAACTCAATAATCAGCCCGTCTCTCTCTTCACACTTATCGTCGCTCATCTTCCAGAGAGAGAACATCGCGAGCCCAGTCCCGATGGCGACGAGCAGGATCTCGAGAAAATACGATGAGTGGCTAAGATAGTGGTTGAACAGGGCCGCCATCACCGTAAGCGACCCTAGCATTAGGGGCCATTCCCTGCGGACCTTCACGTGCCAGCTTCAGGCTCTAGGCTCTATATAAGAATTGACGAACCGTTCAGGTACCCCGCAAGGCATAAGGCTCAGGCAGTTACGTCTTCTGTCGGCTCCGCGATCTGGCCTATGGTCGTCTTGGTGTGCGTGCGCCTGGTCATGTATATGCCCCCCGCCGCTGTGGCCAGGAGCATCGTCGCCGTTTCCGCGGTCACACTGAGCTGGGTCGCAATTGTGGGGGTGACCGCGCTCATCAAGCCGATGACGACAGGCACGGACAGGACGCACGCGAAGCAGAACAAGAGCGCCGAAAACGCGGATCTGCCTCTCGCCGACAAGAACCGGAGGTCTCCCAGTGCAGTCCCAAGCGTATACAGGGCCAGCAGGAAGAGCGGGACCAGCAGGCCGAGAATCGCTGTGAGGACAGTGCTGATTTCGAGGAGCGAGTCCAGTTGGATTGAGGACGCTGCGCCCATTGCCACGATGATCACCCCCATCATCGCCCCGGGCTTGTAGGAGTAGAGCGAGCCGAGCACGACGAGCACGCCCCCGAGCACTAGAGCGATCAGGGTGAGCGGCGTTGCGCGCGTGAACACGGATATGGCGGTCAACAGGATCGCGACCACGAGTATCTTGGCGGCGGTATGGAGCCTGCTCACGCTTTCCCCCTCCTTATCGCCCTCACGATGCCCGACGCAGAATCGGCTGGCCCAATTCTGATGAACCCCGCCCCTAGCCCTCGGAGCCTCCCCTCGACGGTCAGGGATCCTCTCAATCCCTCGTATAGTCTGTCGGCTTCCGCAAGGTTCAGATCATGCGACGGCAGACAATACCACTCGTCGTATGTGTTAATGACCAGAATCCTGTTCCCGGTGTCCTGGCACAGTTTCGCGCCCGCAAGCACTGCGTCACGGGATGAGATGAGGTCAGTGATGATTATGAAGAGCTGTTCCTGGCCTTTGCTCCTCGCTAGTATCTCCTTCATGCCGCCCTCGAGCCCGATGCCCATCGGCCTCCGTTTGGGGCCCGCATGAAGCCTGTCGACCCTCGAGAGGAACTCACTACCCCGGCCGTCGCCATTGACGGCGCGGGGCTTTTCCGAGGTCGTGCTCGCTGTCTCCTCCGGGGCGTTCATCGCCCCAGGGACGCCTCTCAGCGAGCTGACGATCTTCTCGAACTGCCTCCTGCCCAGGCTGGGCGGCACGCGGTCTATCATCCGCACCTCGTCGAAGGCAGCTACCCCCGCGGGGTTGTAGCTGCTGATCAACACATTTGACAGCTGGATCGAGAGGTCGAGTGCGTGGTCTATCTTGGCCATCGTGCCGGACTTGAGCCTCATGCTCCTCCCGCAATCGACGAAGACCGTCGTGTGTATGGCCCCCTCTTTGCGGTAGGTTTTCGTCATCAGCTTGCCGAGTTTGGGCAGGAGCTTCCAGTGAACGTCCCTCACCCTGTCCCCTGGGACATAGTCCCTGATGCCGTCGAATTCCAGCTCTCTGAGGACGACGGCCGGGTTCCGGCCCATCCCAGAGAACTCGAGGTGCTCCCTGCCGGCCATCCTCCTCGCTCTGTCCAGGCTCTCCTTCTGCGTGTGCACGTTGACTGCCGAGGGCTTCTCAACGAACTGTTCTTCGGTCAGCATCCCGAAATCGTCTATCCTGGACATCCTCATCCCTGGGATGACCGTTGTGCCTCGCCTCTGAGGTATGATCGAGTATGACAGCCTGAGGATGGACCTGGGCGGTATCGGTGTGGACGACTTGTTGGAGCCGTTAGCGAGTGTCGCATCTTCAGGCAGCACGTCCTCGAAGGTTCCTCTAATGGTCGAAGCGTGCTTGTTCAGGAGTTCGACCGTGATCGCGACAGGCTCCTCAGCGAACGCTAGGTCGCCCAGGACGGTCCTCTCGAGCTCCAGGTCGGTGCCTTCGAGCTCAGAGACGAACGCCCTGTGGGCGTAGACATAGACCGCCATCAGCGTGGCGCTGACGACCGCCCAGGAGATGTTAGAGAATAGGATGCTCACGAGCCCGAAGGCAATCGCCGTCGCGATCACGACCGTTCCGAGGGGAGTCGACTGCAAGGCAGCTCACGCCTTCTTATCGCCGCCGCCCCTGAACTCCCCCTTCGGGACGGTCACGGATGCCAGTACGGAGTCGGTCACGCCTGCCTTGGTCATCCCTCCCAGCTCGGCGTCAGGGGACAGTATGAGCCTGTGGTCAATGACCTTGTGCGCCATGGCTTTGACGTCGTCCGGGATAACGTAACCTCTGCCGTTGATGTACGCATGGGCCTTTGCCGTCTGTAGCAGATGTATGGCGCCTCTTGGGCTCAGGCCGAGGTCGAGCTCGTCTATCGCCCTCGTCGCCCTCGCGATGCTTTCGATGTACTCGAGTATGCTAGCATGGACGTTGACGTTCACCATATCCTCTCGCATGTCCACAATCGCCTCCCTGGAGAGGACCATCTCGGGTTGCACTTCCCCCTCGTTCTTGAGTCTGAGTATCTCGACCTCCTTCCTCTGGTCCAGGTAGTCCATGGCGCTCTTGACCATGAACCGGTCCACCTGCGCCTCCGGGAGAGGGTAGACGCCCTCTGTCTCGATCGGGTTGAGCGTCGCTATGACCATGAACGGGCTGGGGAGGTCGAAGGTCGTCCCCTCTATCGTGACCTGCCTCTCCTGCATGCCCTCAAGGAGGGCGGACTGAGTCTTCGGAGGCGCCCTGTTGATCTCGTCCGCGAGCACGAGGTCCGCGAAGAGCGGCCCTTTCCTCACCTCGAACTCGGAAGTCCTCTGGTTGTAGAAGTAGTGGCCCGTGATGTCCGCGGGGAGCAGGTCCTGCGTGAACTGAATCCTCTTGTACGAGAGCCCGCATACTTGCGAGAAGGCCTTTGCGAGGGTGGTCTTCGCCACCCCGGGAACACCCTCTATGAGCAGGTGTCCGTCTGTCAGAAGGCATATCATGAAATCATCAATCTGCTCCTCGTAGCCTATGACAGATTTCTTCACCTGTCTCTTGACTGCCTTCACCGCAGCCGCGATCTCCTCGGGGGACCTCGTCAACATCGCCGTCATTTCTTCCTACTCCTCGCAGGTCCTGCCGCCCCTTCGCGCGCCCATGGTCCGGGCCCCCGTCTTCTGAGCGGCGGTTCGAACTCTGCCTTGGGAATCCACTCGGGAGTTATGAATCTATCCCAGCGTGTCAGAGGGCAGGCCAGTATGCCATCCTAGCCGTACATGCTGTCTATGAGTGAGTGGTCCGAGTCCCTCAGCTTATCGAAGAATTCGACGTCCGTCACCGCCCCCGTGATGTCAAGGTTGTCGTTGAGGATTATCTTCGGCACGCCCATGACAGAATGCCTCGCGGCCAAGTCGGGGAACATGGATGAGTCTATGACCTCAGATGTCACGCGGGGTGACTCCACTGCGGCCCTGAAAGCGTGCTTGGCGACCGTCGGGCAGAACGGACATGTGGTCAGCACGAACACCTTGATGTTGGCCTTCCTCCGCACCGTCGAGAGCATCTCCCTGGCCTTGGGTGATAGCGGTGTCCTATTCATGGACAGCTCCACTATGGCGTCAGTCATTGCGGGGAGCTCGTACCCGGTCGGCAGGCCGTAGTATCTTATCCTGGAGGAGTCTCCCTTGGTCAGCACCAACACAGGCCAGTGCTCGAGCCTGAGCTCTTTGAGCCTCTCGCCCTTGCCTCCCTGTGCCTCGTGCACGCTGACCTTGATTTTGTCGCTGAGACCTGCGAAGGTGGTGACGAGTTCCGTGAGATGTTTAGAGATTACGGTCCCCTCGTCGACGAAGACCTCCAAGGTCACCTCGTCCTCCATGCCGAGCGAGAGTTTCTTCCCGAGCGTTTCCTTGTCGGCCTCCGATATCATGACCAAGTCCCCAATCCTAGACGGATTCCAGGACTATATCTCCGTATGCCTGGACGAAGAACTCCCTGGCCTTGCGCACGCCCTCCCTGCCTGCGGGCGTGAGCTCGTAGTATCTCGCGTTGCCCTCCTTCGACGATTCCACGAGACCCTTCCGTTCCAGGTATTTCAGGGTAGGGTACAGCGTACCGGGGTTCGGCCTTCCGGCCTTCCTCCTTGCGATCTCGTCGGCGATCTCGGAGCCGTACATCCTCCTCTTCGAGAGCAGATGGAGTATCAGGAAGCTGAGGAGCCCTCTCATATCGCAGCATTCTGGAGCCTCGCAACACTTCACTGTTACGGCTGTTCCCCTCTTCGCTGGCATGCCGCCTGTATATCGTTCCAAGATTACTTAAGATGTTGTATGTCCAATATTGTGTGTCCAATAATTACTTATAGATTCTGCGGCAATGGCATTATTGGGCGTACAATAGTACGGCCCGAAGGAGGAGCGAACATACATGGATAGGTACATCGCGGATGCGTTACAGAAGCAGAAACTGAGAGGGTATATGAGAGTGAACTGCACTGGGAACTTCTGCAAGTCATTGGATTACTTCAGGGAGACCGAATCCCGTTGAGCGGATCGAACCAGAGGGTGGACTGATGAAAACCAGGAAGAGCGAGAATCCAGGGTCGAAAAGAGATGGCATCAGCTCCGCGGTCAAATCGGAGGAGGAGATAAGAAGGGCGGTCAGGAGCAGGTATTCCAGGCTGGCGCAGAGCGGGCAGCCCTGCTGCGACCCTGGCTCGTCCTGTGGATGCGGCTCGATTTACCCTCAGGCGACCATTTCTGCGCTCCCGGAGGACGCGATAGCCGTTAGCGCAGGGTGTGGCAACCCGACTGCAATCGCGTCGCTCAAGCCGGGCATGACGGTCGTGGATTTCGGCAGCGGAGGAGGCATCGACGCGTTCCTCGCGGCGAAGGTGGTCGGCCCCAAGGGGAAGGTGTACGGCATAGACGCGACCCACGAGATGGTCCTCAGGGCGAGGAAGACCTCGAGGGAGAGCGGTTTCGAGAATGTCGAGTTCAGGCTCGGTGAGATAGAGCATGTGCCGCTCGAATCAGGGGTGGCGGATGTCGTCATCAGCAACTGCGTGATCAACCTCTCGCCGGACAAGGAACAGGTCTTCAGGGAGGCGTTCCGGATTCTGAGACCGGGTGGCAGGATCGCGGTATCAGACATTGTGCTGCTCAAGGCCCTTCCCGAGGATGTGCGGAGTGATCTTAGCGCGTGGTCCAGCTGTGTCAGCGGCGCCATCACCGAGGAGGAGTACATAGGTGCGATGAAGCGCGCGGGCTTCGAGAAGGTCAGAGTAGAGGACAGGGTGGTGTACAGGCACGAACAGCTCTCGGGCTACCTGAAGGAGACATCCTTATCGGGGGATCCAAAGCTGAAGGACATGGACCTCTCCAACCTCGTAGCAAGCTACAGGATTACGGCCAGGAAGCCGGTTGTCGGGAAGACCTGATTACGCCTTCCTCAGGAGCTGCCTCTCGGCGTCCTTGACGACCTGCGACAGATCCCTCTCGACATCCTTGTCCAGCGGCTCGGGCACATGCTCCTTGAGGATTTTCCTGACGGCGTCCTTGGCCACGGCCTCGAGAGACCTGACGCCATCCTTGCCCGCCTTCTCCGCAGTCCTCTTGTCGTAGAGCGCGGAATACCTCAGCTCTCCCGCGCGGAGGTGTTTCATGGTGTGCGGGAACGCCAGGAAGTTGCCCATGGGGCCGGTCTTGTCTATGAGGTCGAGCGCAAGGGTGTCATCGTTGACTTCGAAGCCGCGCACCGCCCTGAAGACGTCGGAGTAAATCTCGTTGTCTATCACCAGCATCTCGTAGCTGGCCGCGTTCTCCCAGGCGCCTCCGATCCCGGACAGGTTATCCGCGCCTGCCAAGGCGGGTATGAATGCCGACATCGTGCGTTCAATCCCGGACTGGATGTCGATCATGTTGCCGTCCATCGTGACTCCATACACGTCGGCTATCATCTTGTACCTGTGAGCTATCTGGACTGTGGCGGCTGATGCCAGAGCCATCTCGGGCATGCCCCAGACGTTCTTGCCTGTCCTGAGGTCCATCATGCTCAGCCTGCCGGAATACTGTATGGGGATCTTCGTCGTCACGGTGTGGACGAGCATGACGCCTGCGAGGAGTTCCGCGTTCTGCTGCGCGAGCCCGCCGGCCAGGGTGATGGGTGCCGTGCCCCCGGAGATCGGGCACGGGACAAGGTCGACAGGGACGCCGTACTCCGCCCCCCTGAGCATGACATCGGCCGCGTGAGCGTCGTATGTGAGCGGGGAGCTCGGCGACCCGTAGACGTCGAGCAGAGGCCTCTTCCTGAGCTCCTCGAGGCCGCCCGTGACGCACGCCCACATCTTCGCTAGGATGTCTGTCGTCTCGACGTTCAGCGCGTAGTTGGAGATGCACTTGGATGAGTTCTTCATCATCGCCTCGGTGGTCTTCACGACCAGCAACTCCGAGGGGACATCGGTCGCGACGACCAGGTTCCCGACCGAGTGGCAGTTCGGCAGGGCATCCATAATCCTTGTGACCTTTTCGACATCGTCCAGCGTGGCCATCCTGTGCAAGCCAGTCTCGATGTCCATGATGTTCGGGTTCCCTCCCAGGCAGTGCGCGAACTGGTGCTCACCATCGAAGCACATGTCGTTCTTCGGGTCCCTCGCGTAGTAGGTGCCGTAAGGCATGATCTTCTTGATGGACTCCTCCACCATGCTCCTGGGGAATGTCACAACGCCCTTCCTTGTCGGGTGGGCGGCCGCCCCGGCCTTGATCAGCCTTGTCCTGGCGTCATCGCTATCGAACCTCGCCCCGGTCTTCTCGAGGATCTTCAGGGTCGCTTCGTGTATATCCTCTACCTGATTGTCGGTCAGCACTTTGAGCCTGAACCTGATCTTGTGTCCTTCCATCGGTCGCACCTCTGTTCGAGCCTGTCCAGATCGCCCAGTGGAGATGGGTCTGAACACTGCTTTTGGAGACGTATGCGGAGCGCTTACTAAAACATGTTGATGGCCGGCGAATCGGCCATTGGGGCGTCACTGGGTCTCTCTGCGCGCCCCAGTCCTCTCCGACCGGTTGAGCCGCTCCTTGACGGCAATCTTCGCTGCAGCCTTGATAGCCTGCTCGCTCGAGTGCTTCGGTTTCCATCCGAGCTTCTTCATCTTCTTGTTGTCGAGGAGGAATCTCGGGACATCGCCCTTCCAGCCGCTCTCTCCGCCCGTGTACTTGATCTTGACTTTCTTCAGCTTCGTTTCACGCACAAGTATCTCGACGATTCTCTTGACAGTGATCTGGTCGTCTGCGCATAGGTTGTAGTAGTTCAGCCTGTCCTTGGCCTTCTTGAACCCGAAGAGCATGCCGTCCACGCACTCCTCGACCAGCATGTAGGACTTCCTCTGCTTGCCGTCGCCCAGGACCTCGAGGCTCCTAGGGTCGTTGTTCAACTTCTCGACCAGGTCGAATAGTATCCCGTGGGTGCTCCTGTGGCCGACTATGTTGGCGAACCTGTAGATCCAGCACCTGATCCCGTACAGCTCGGCGTACGCGGACACGAGCCCTTCGCAGGCCAGTTTCGACGCTCCGTAGAGCGATATCGGGAGGCAAGGACCGTAGTCCTCCGGGGTGGGGATGACGGACGCTCGTCCGTAGATCGTAGACGTGGACGAGAAGACGAAGGTCTTCACATCCGCCCTGCGGGCCGATTCGAGCATGTTGTAGGTGGCGATGGTGTTCTGCTCCAGGTCCACCATGGTCGACTCGGTCCCCTTCCTTATGTCGGGGTTGGCCGCGAGGTGCCAGACGCTATCGTGCCCTCGGACCTCCTTGGCGAGCTTCGCGACATCGAGCAAGTCGCCCTTGACGAACCTGAAGAACGGCTTCCCGATGTGCTGTGATAGGAACTCCTCCCGTCCGGTGCTCAGGTTGTCGTAGACAGTCACGCCGTTCTTGGGGACCAGCCTGTCCACGACGTGGCTCCCGATGAACCCTGCGCCGCCCGTGATGAAGTAGGTCATCCGCCAATCCTCCTCTTGGCCCCCTGCATGCTTTCAGGGGCTCATCGGAGGGTGACACTAAAAAGGTTCGGAGAGCTGGCATCGCACGCCGGGGGCAACTTCTAAATAGCGGAGGACGAATGGACAGCCGGGGGCAATGACTGGTGTTGGTCCGGCCATTCGTAGTGCTCACCGTTGCCGTTTTGGCCGTGCTCGGTCAGGCCATTACCGCATTGGATCAGTCCTCAGAGTACACGGCTCGGTCTCAGGTTGATGTTGGCGAGTTCGTGATATCGTATTCGTACATCACCTATGCAGTCGATACCAATGATCTGACATCGGTGTGGACCCTCCAGATCCTTTCGGATGGCGTGTGCTACGTCAACTACACTGATGTCGCAGGAGGAAGCGGTATATCGAGTGAGACAGCAAGCATCTCAGAGGACCTCGCCAAAGACACATTTGACGGAATTCTGTCCGAGTGGTCGGACGACATGCTCAGGAGATACCGTGACCTCGGGACGCAGAGCGGCGTAGTGGCGCACAAGCTGGATGTGGAATGGCACAACGCGAGCATAGGCACGGTCTTCGAGGGCCAATCGATTGTTGGTGTCATTCCGTGGACCTATGCCAGACTGTATAACATCAACCAGCTCATACTGATGAACAGGACCACGCCTCTTGATGTCTCACTCGAGCTCTCAACGACTCGGGGGGCAGGTATGACCACCTACGTGAACGCGGTGTTCGAGAACAACGAACCGTTCAATCTAACCGAGTCCGGCACCACATTGGACTTGTGGAAGGGTTGGATAGTGCGAGTCAACGGGCGCTTCGTCGAAAGCCTGAACGGGGGCGTGCTGGCCACGACCTGGATGACGTTCCTCCCGGGCACGGTGACCGAGTTCTCTGCCCAGGACTGGGATTGGAGTGGGGCCTCCCCGGGCTTCTATGTTGTGATGGTCAACATTGTTGTCCTCGAATACATCGTGATCACCGTTCCCGACTCGTCCGGGGCCGTGAACCACGAGCCGTTGGCCGAGTTCGACGTGAATGTCATGAGCGGCAACCTAAGCACGGTCTTCGAGTTCGATGCACTGATGAGCTGGGACTGGGAGGACAACGGGACCGACCTGGAGTTTCGATGGGACTGGAACAACGACAGGAGGTGGGATCTCGAATGGTCCCCCTCAAGGCTGGCGACGAACCAGTTCTACGAGAAGGGAGAACACATCGTGACGATGCAGGTCAGGGATTCACAGGGGCTGATCAGCGAGACAACCATGGTCATATCCGTGGAGGAAGGTGGCAGCCTGCTGCTTATATCGGTCTCAGTGGCCTTGGCGGCCATTGCCGTCGCGACGATAATCTTGATGCGCAGATCGAGCAAGCGAGAAAACCCCTGAGAATCGATATGCGTCCGTCACCGAGCTGAGGGGCAATCGTCGTCCTATGGGAAGGGCAGGGTCATTTGCTCCCTATCATCTTGACGAAGAACCATATGGCCCCGATGAAGAGTATGACCCCACCTATAGCCACCATGACCGCTCCGATGACCATCACGATGAACCCGCCTATGATGTCCACGGCGGTGTCGAACGGGTCCTCTGCGGCGCCCTCGGCGGAGCCCACGAACAGGGTGAACGAGTAGAGGACGAGGACGATCCCGATGAGCATCACCACGAGACCGATGATGATGCCGGTGGCGGACCGGGGCATGATGCCCAGGAAGGTCTTCTCCTTCTCGGACTCGTATCGCGACCGTGCCGCGGTCGGGTAGGGGTCGGGTGGTAGGGACCCGGACACGAGCTGTGTGCCGCACTTCTCGCATATGACGGTCTTCTTCAGATTCCTGGAGCCGCACTTGGGGCAGTACTTGGACATCCGCCTCACCCCTGAGAGGCCTGTGGTGGATAATTGAGTTTCGCCTGGACTGCCTCATCCAGGGCACAATACCGTTATGTCCTAGCAGCTTAATCAGGCACCCGATGTCCATATCGGTGGTGGTCGGGACACGGCCTGAGATCATCAAGATGGCCCCCGTCTACTTCGCCCTTGTGAAGGCTGGCCTCGACCCACGCCTGGTCCACTCAGGGCAGCACTACGATTACGAGATGTCCAAGGTTTTCTTCGAGGAACTCGAGCTCCCTGAGCCGTCCGCCTTCCTTGGAGTGGGCTCCGGACTCCCTGGTCAGCAGACTGGCAACGCGATAATCAAGTTCGAGCGGGAGTTCTCCGAGAAGGTCCCAGACTGCGTGCTCGTGGAGGGGGACACGAACACGGTTCTCGCCGCCGCGATAGCCGCCATGAAGAAGCGCATCAAGGTCGGGCATGTGGAGGCAGGGCTGCGCAGCTACGACCTCAGGATGCCAGAGGAGCTCAACCGGAGGCTCACGGACCACGCGTCGGACTACCTGTTCGCGCCCACGGAGGACTCGATCAGGACACTCAAGAAAGAGGGCGTCTGGGGCAAGGTTTTCAAGACAGGGAATACTGTCATAGACGCCACCATGATGTACCTCCAGAAGGCCGAGAAGCGCCCCGAGGTCATGTGGGATGTGCCGTGGAAGAACTTCGTGCTCGCGACCATCCACAGGGCGGAGAACGTGGACGATCCAAAGACACTCGAACACATGGTCCGGATATTGACAGAATGCCCGTTGCCCGTGGTGCTCCCGCTCCATCCGAGGACAGACCTGCGCCTGAGTGAGCGCGGCCTGAAGCCCAGGTTGGAGCGGTCCGACAACGTGAAGATCCTGAAGCCCGAGGGATACCTGGACATGCTCGTCCTCATGAAGAACTCCAGCTTCATAATCACGGACTCCGGGGGCATCCAGGAGGAGGCCACCTCCCCCATTATCCGGAAGAAGGTCTTCGTGGTCCGGAAGAGCACCGAGCGTCCGGAGGCGGTGAGGGCGGGCTACGCGCACGTCGTCGGCACGGACTCGCGGAAGGTCCTGAGCGTCCTGCGGGCGCACGTGAAAGCCCCTAAGAATAGGTTCGGTCCTTGTCCGTATGGTCGAGGGGATGCTGCCAAGAGAATCGCCAGTGCTCTCAAGAAGAGCCTCTGAGCACACAGTTTCTATCAGCGCCGCGAAGCATGCTTCCGCGCTCACTCTGTAGGAGTCCACGGGCATGCGATGGAAGCTGCTTCGGCCTGAACCTTGATATGCCATCATGCCTGTCTTGGATGTCGGTCCATGTCCGATTCCCAACCTCGAGACGGTCAAGGCGCCATGTCCGTTTCTGTCATCATACCCACATACAACCGCCCAGACCATCTGGGGGAAGCTCTGGACTCGATCCTGGTTCAGAGCACTCCTCCTCAGGAGGTGCTAGTGGTCGACGACAGCACAGACGAGAGGATCTCGGAGCTGGTCGGCGCTCGCGTCCAGGAATTCTCGGCCAATGGCGTGTCGCTCCGATACATGAGGAACCCGAGAGAGCGGAGCGCGGCTATCGCCCGAAACGTCGGGCTTGAGAACACCGGGTCCGAGATAGTGCTCTTCATGGACGACGATGTGGTCCTTGGACCCGGCTACATGGAGGTCGTACTCAGCGTCTATAGGACACATCCGGACGCCTTCGGTGTCCAGGGACACATGAAGTCTGGAGGATCATCCGTAGAGGTCGACGGAGTCTACAACGCCTTGAGGAGGGCGTTCTCGCTGACATTCGTTTCCGAGAGGGGATGCGAGGTCCTCAGGTCCTTCAAGCCCACCTATCCTGTCAAGGTGGAGGGCGTGGAACGATGTTCATGGCTCTCGGGCACGAACCAGTCATTCCGACGCTCAGCCCTTGGTGGGTTGAGGTACGACGAGAACCTGAAGAGATATTCCCTGGGAGAGGATGTCGACCTGTCCTTCAACGTGGCCAAGAGACCAGGTGGCGCGCTGTACATCAGTTCGGGCGCTGTCGTTGCGCACAAGGAGTCCCAGGCCGAGAGGACGCCTGGGAACAGGCTCTTGTATGTCGAGGCAGTGCACTCATACTACCTGTTCAGGAAGAACATCCCTCGAAGGCCATGGAACACCGCGGTCTTCCTTTGGAGCAGGCTCGGCAGGCTGCTACTGAACATGTTCGATTGGGCGAAGGGCGTCTCAGGCTCTCACGCCAGCAGGTTGACCATAAGGCATCTGTTCATGTCCCAGGTTCTGTGGCTTTCGAGGCGCGCCGAGATCGCCTCGGGGGACATCTCGTTCCTCGAGAGGCATCTGAGGGATCAGGGGCTCTAGGCGATGTGGACCCTTGAGAGGCCAGCGCCTTCCTGACCGGTCAGCCGCTCTTGCGAGGGTTGACGCTATTCCGGCAACCATATTATACGTCGAGACAGATGCCTCAGGAAAGCAGGAGACGACGGTCAATGGCCGAGAACCGCATCA
>JBFFED010000031.1:0-23068 GCA_041559015.1 Thermoplasmata archaeon
GAATACCACGCAAGCCAGGAAGACTCCAGCGATCACGAACGCCGCATCCTTCGCAGACGGTCTCATCGGTCTCATGAGGGTCCGGGTCGGATACGCCCCGAAACCCCTGCCCGTCATCGATGATGCCAGCTGGTTGACCTTCGACATGGCGAGGAACAGCATGGGGGTCATCGTGTATCTGACGGACCGGATTATGCCTCGGAAGGATTTCTCAAGCCTCAATCCCCTCGTGGCCTGCGAGTCCCTGATCACGCTGTACTCGAACTGGAAGACTGGGACGAACCTCATTGACAGGGCAGGGAGGAACGCGTACCTGTATGGCAAGCCCGAGGATGTGAGCGCAGCAGAGAGGTCGACAGCCCGGGTCGTCGCGATGAATATCCACGACATCGATATCAGGGAGAGGAACTTGGCGGCGATGAGGATCCCTGTGGCGACTCCGCCGACATGGACGGCAAGCGGCCCCAATCGAGTGAGCTCATCTCCGGAATGATTGAAGATGACCTGTGTCAGGAATATTGCCATCGAGAATGTGAAGACGGTCTTCGAGAGCACGCTCCTAGCTTTCAGGACATGCTTCAGAATCAGTATCGTGGCTGCGACCAGGAGCATGTAGACCACGTCCCCCATGAGCAGTACTAGTGCCGAGAACGATACCAGGAGCAGCAGCTTGGCCACGGGGTTGAGGCCTCGTCTTGTCCGTGCCTCCGTCATTCGCCGCCCCCCGGCGTGATGAGGCTCCAGTGCTGCTCGGTGAAACAATCGGGCGGTCCCGAAGCTACCACGCGGCCTTCCGAGAGCATGACCGCAGACGTGCAGAAAGATTTTGCGAATTCCGCATCATGGGTGATGACGACCACGGTCCTGCCCTGTTCTCTCATATCGGAGATCATCGCCAGCAGTCTACGAGCGTTCTCAGGGTCCTGGCCCGTGAACGGCTCGTCCAAGAGCAACAGCTGCGGGCCGTGGGACGCAGAGGATATGATGTTCAGCCTTCTCTTCTGGCCGAAACTAAGGCAGTGTGGGTGCATATGTCTGAAAACGCCCTCGGACCGTTCGAACTCCTTTACGGCCCGCTCCGCACCATCTATCGGGACACTGAAGTTCGTGGAGGCGAACCTAACCTCGCGCTCGATGGTGTCTTCGAATATCTGATGGTCGGGGTTCTGGAAGACCGTCCCTATCTCCTTCCCCAGCAGCCAGGGGCCCACAGGTTTGCCTGGCACAATCGAATGGCCAAGGCCATCTATCCTCCCCTCCTGAGGCTCTATCAGGCCCATGATGTGCCTCAGGAGTGTGGTCTTTCCCGAGCCGTTCGGGCCCATAATGGCCACCACGTCACCTTTTCGGACGGAGAGATGCACATCGTCGAGGATCCTGTTGCCGTCGATCTCGTATGAGAGATTCATAATCGAAAGGAGGACATCCGAGGGTTCCTGCACACCCTTCCTTGATGGCGGCGTGGACTTATCCCTCAGCAACTCCTCGATACGAGAATCCCCAGGACGGCAGTCGGCCTTCAGTCTGCCGGACTCAATGAACAGGACTCTCGTGGCCATGTGCATGAACCCTTTCAGCCGGTGGTCTATGAGGACAGCTGTGGTCTCTTTCATCTGTCTCAGCCTGTCTATCGCAGAGGCGACGATCGCGGCTGAGCGCGGGTCCAGGTTCGATGTTGGTTCGTCCAGTATCAGCAATTTGGGCTCCACCGCAAGCACTGCGGCTATCGCCACTTTCTGCTTCTCGCCCCCGGAAAGAGTCGACAGCCTACGGTCGACGAGGTCTGATGCCCCCACACTGAATAGCGCCTTGTCCACCAAGTCCCTTATCCTAGCTGGGGGGAGCCTGAAGTTCTCCGGGCCGAAGGCCACCTCGTCCTCGACGGTCTCCGTGCAGAACTGCGTTTCAGGGTCCTGTTGGACCATGCATGCCAATCCCGCGATGGCGGCGGGGTCATCATATCTCACGCCGTCTATCGCTATGCTCCCGGATATCTCCGCGGGCACTATCCAGGGTATGAATCCGCACACTGCCTGCATGAGCGTGGACTTGCCGCACGCGCTCGGCCCCGTCAGGAGGACGAACTCCCCCTTCTCAATCCTGAACGTGACATCAGAGATTGCGTTTCTGGTGCGATTCTCGTATCGCACGTTGAGAGCGGACACTTCGAGCATTCAACCAACTTCTATCCTGACGACGTCCTCCACCCAGTACGCCCCCTCGTATGCGGCGGCCACGAGCCTGTAGTCGCCGTCCTCGGTCGTTAATATCAACGTGTCATCGGCCATGACCTCGGCCAGATCGAAGGGGGCGTAGTATCCGTCGCTCCCGTAGACCCTCACCTCCGTCGCCTCCGGGAGCGGCTGCGCCTCCTCGAGGATGCTACGGAGGGGTATCCCCGTGTAGTTCCTGGGGTCGACATGGGTAACGCTGCCTGTCAGCTCGGCGTAGACTTTGACCTCCGTGTCCTCGAAGTCCGCGTACGCGAACTCAAATGGGCGTTCCAGCAGCCCCTCGACCGAGACCGTCTCTCCAGGAACTTCGAACACGAATGTGTAGTAATAGACCGCCCCTATCGTGAAAGATGCGAGGAAGACTGTCGTGACAGCCAGCGCGGCCAGTCGCCGTCTCCTTGCCGCGCGCCTGTCCTCCCATGTGTCACCTGCTTCCTCGGGCACGTCCACGAGTCTCCTTCTGGCGCTGCTCGTCACGCCCGCCTGCTCGAGGGAATCAATCATCTCTATCGAGAGTCCTGCTCCAAAGATGATGCCTGACGCTGCCGCTAGCATGCATAGCATCGCGATAAGTATCAGGGGTATCCCCGAGAAGAAGAACAGCTGGAAGACGATTACGTTTGACGCCGACGATATCCCCGCGGCGACCGCGAAGGGCACGACCGCCCTCTCTGCCTTCGCCTTGTCGGAGAACAAGAGGGCGTCCGCCAACATCCCTTGGACCGCCGAGATCACCACTATCACAATCCCGTGCGTGCCGCCCATGAAGAGCTCGACGATCCCTTTGAGGACGCCGGTCATCGTGCCCACACCCTTCTTCTTCGTGATACCGAGCGCGAGCATGATCCAGAGCACGTGCAGGCCTGCCAGGAACTGCCCTGCCCCGAAGGGCACTCCGAAGATGTGGTTGACCATGTTGCCGAGGTAGCCGATATATGTCGAAAGGATGCCCCCGAGGGCGGAGAGCAACGCGATGGTCACGAGGTCCTTCGTCGAGAAGTAGTATCTTCCCTTCATGTCCCCGCCTCCACGACGATCGAGACCACCAATCTGACCCATCTGGCCCCGGCGGAGGGGTACAGGTGATATCCTTGGTCTTCGTAGGACGTCGCCTCGCAGTCCGAGTTGCTGTACAGCCCGTCGGGTGCGAGGAACACGAGTCTCGGACCATCGTCCCAGTCGGGCACGACGGCCCCTTCGTACTCCATCGCCAGTATCATCTCGCCCTGGAGTGCGAGCCAGTCATCATCTGGATAGACGTTCAGGTACCCGAACTCCTCGTCGTAGCCGTCGCTGCCTACAACCCTGAGTATGTCGCCCTCCTCCATCCCCCCGACGAGATTGACCAGGGACGCGATAGACGGGCCTGAGTACGTACCCTGGCCGCCAATATTACCATACAGGTTCTCGTATGATGAGTACGCTGAGAGGGCATCTATGTCCATCAGCTGCGAGCAGGTGAGGTTCACGACCTCGCCTCCCCGCCCCCTGAGGGTCAAGTAGGCTGACTGCTCCCATTCGTTGACCAGACCGACCTTCTCGTAGGTCAGGTCGGGGCATCCTGCGGTCACCACCACGTGGTGGTGCACCCCATCGACGAGCGTACCACCTGCACCCCCTGAGATGAGGAATTCGGTGCCTTCGACCTCCAGGACGTAGAATGCGTGGACATGCCCTGAGTACACTCCCGCCAGGCCGTTGTCCAAGGCGAACGCCTGTACCCTGTCGCAGCTTGCGGCGTCTAGGGTGTGGTTCGCGCCGAACGGATCGTAGCTCGGGACGTGCGTCACCATGATCTTAGTCTGTGCATCCCCGAAGGCCACCTTCGCATGCTCCAGTTCCTCCTCCGTGATGCTCAGGTCCGATGAGTCGACGAAGACGAATCTCAGGCCGGAGTATGTGAACGCGTATTCCGCAGGCCCGAACCTGCTGATATAGGCCCCGAGGTCGCCCAGGCGTGCGTCGTGATTCCCAGGAGTGGTAAACACAGGAATGCCGGAAGCGTTCAGGGCCTCCTCGACCGCCTCGAACTCCGAATCGGCTCCGGACGGTGTCAGGTCGCCGCAGTGGATGATGAAGTCGCATCCGTCAAGGGACTTGAGGATCTGTTCCAGTACATCGTTCTTGCCCTGGCTGTCCCCGAGCACGGCGAACTTGAAGGAAGTCTTCTCGGGAACCGTGAGCCTCAGCTCCTCCGAGCCGTCGGCCACGTACAGCGAGATTCTGGTGCCGTTCCTGATGACCTCCCCTTCGAACCCCTGGACCTGGGCGTCAGGGAAGCAGTTCGTGAACTCGACCGTGCCCGCGAAGTCGTTCAGGTGGAGGGTCACGTCCGGGGAGAGACACCTCACCGTGATGTATTCGTCTGAGAGGTTCAGCATATGACCTCCATCGACGGTGCAGTCCCGATCTGCGACGAGGTACCAGGTCGTGAGGGAGATCCCGGTCACCGCCAGTGCCGCGAGGGCTATGGCGAGACCGGTTCTCCCCATGTTGGTGCCCATTATCCTCATCTACACTCCGAGCAGCTCGATCGACACTATCTGCGAGATCCACGCGGACTTGCCCAACCACTGAGAAACCAACCTCAGGGGCGCTTTGTCCTCAGCCAGGGGCTCCCAGTCATACACGAATGCGATCACGAAGGTATCGTTGTACATGATCTCAGCAGAGGTCAGCGTTATGCTCTCCCCGTCAGAAGCAGTTATCTTCACAGTGTAGCCCTCCTCCGCGAGCGTCTCATTGAACTGGTAGTGGTCCAGGTCCTCTCCGTCGATGCATGCGACGAGCATCCAGAGCGGTATCCCCGCGTAGGTGTGGTCGACCTCGAGGTCATCCGTATAGTTGTAGTAGGCCGCATGCCAACCTCCGTAGTCAGTATAATTGAAGTACGGTCCGTGCAGGGTGCTGTAGTAAGTCGAGACGAAAGTCGCCGCACTCATCTGGACGTCTCGGGTGCCGTTCAGCCAGACCGACCAGTCCGCGATGGGGTTGTAGTCGGTGAAGTTGATGTAGGATATCCCGTAGACCATCTGCCCTTTGCTCAGCCCTGCCCCGACGAGCCTGAGCGGAAAGTAATCATCGGACAGAGGGACGCCGTCCAGCTTGTTGGCTACGATCAGCGTGTCGTTCCTGGCGACCTGGATCGAGGAGAACCTCTTGGTGAAGCCGTCCAGCCCACAGGTCACACTCACGTTGTACTTGGCCTGTGCGAGCAGGTCGTTGAACAGGTACTCGTTGTCGGGACCATCCGCGCCGTCCACCGCCGACACGAGCACCCACAGGGCAATCCCCGTGTATGTGTGCTCAACGCCCGTGTCGTTGACATAGGTGTAGCTCAACTGGTGCTCCGGACATGACGCAGCGGCCTCGAAGGTCTGCCGGTCTATGGTCATCGAGGTAACGCCGTTCAGGGACAGCTCCCACTCCTCGACGTAGTCGATTATTCTGATTGCACGGACATACTTCCACCATAGGTGGCCGTCTGTGACTGGCGCACTGTCATCAACTACTGCTATTCTCAGATTCATGCCGTCAATAGGCAATCCGTCCATCTCGTACGCGACGATCATGTCGAAATTGCCCATACCTAGAGGTTCTCCGGTCACCTCGTCATAGTACTCAAACTCTCCATCCTCGACCTGCATGTAGCTGTAGGTCATAGGCTCGCCGCTCGTGTCGACGACCTCGACGCTGTACACCGCGGATTCGTTCACCATCGCCACGAGGTCCTTCAGTAGGACGCCCGTGTATTCGTTCGGCCCGACGATGGCGCCCGTGCTCCTGATGAACCCGCCCGATGCGGTCGTCGTGGCCATCGCCTTGACCTCGTCCATCGTGAAGTCCATGGCGCTGTCGTAGTCCTCGAGCGTGAGCACTACCGGGTCGAGCATGCCTATGAAGGCGATTCCTGAGACCCACTCCTTCTTCGAAAGGGACGGCCCGACGAGCCTGAGCGGGGCGTCGTCCTCTTCCAGGGCGGTCCCGTTCATCTCGTTCGCCAGGATGGCGACGTCCTCAAGGAGGTAGTCCACATCGAGGATCTTGTAGTACAGCTCGTCGGCCGCGTCCGAGACGTTGACCCTGTATCCCTTGGCGGCCGCATTCTCGTTGAACGTGCTCGGGTCGCCGTCATCGATCAGGCCCAGGACGTTCTCGACCGGCACGCCAGACCAGTTCCTCGTATATGAATCAACGTAACAGTCCTTGAAGCTGTACGCAAGCCAGACGAACTTGGTCCTCGTCAGGGTCTTCTCCGAGCCCTCAAGGTCCTCCAGCGTGATGCTCCATTCGTCGTACCTCTCGGATATCGTGATGCTAGCGACGTTCCTGACCCAGATCGAGCTCGCGGATGTGCTCGTCAGGAACTCGGGGTCCCTGGCGCAGGTGGCGTTGAAGTCGTCGTTGCTGAAAGCCTGGTCCGGGGCGAGAATGGCTATCATCGGGCCACTCTCCCAGTCAGGAGCATCCGTCCCGTTGAACTTGTAGGACAGGACAGACCTGCCCTGAATCGCCAGGGACTCGGCATCAGGGTAGACCTGGTAATACGACAGGTTCTGCAGATAGCCGTCGGAACCCTCTATGGTCATGATGTCGCCGGGGGCCATGCCGCCGACGAGGTCGGCTATGTTCCTGAGCTCAACGCCGCCATAGGTGCCAAGGCCCCGATAGTTCAGGAACCTGTTCTGGTAGGAAGAGACGGCTTCCACGTAGGTCATGCCCTGGAGGTCGGTGAGATTGAGTTCGTTCTCTCCAGTCTTTCCAGTGACCAGGACCGTGAAGTCCTCGGTACCTTCTTCTTCGTCCTCCGGTGGAGTCTCGTCCTCGGTTGTAAGCACGAGGTATCCGAGGGGAATGGCGACCAGCAGAGCCGCCACTATGATGATTGCGATGGTCCCCTTCGTCCCGAATCCCTTGCCTTTCGAGCCGTTCGGCTTCGGTCGCGTGCTCTCAGCACTGTCTTCTGAAGCAGCTGATGCCTCTCCCATTCTACCTACTCCCGAGTCAATATGCTTGATTGAACATATCGGCTATGGGGGCCCCCCATAAAAACCCTTCGGAGCCCCCTCGCGGGCACCCCGACACGTCGGGGTAGGTGGAACGCCAGTCAGTGCGCGCTATCGTTAACTACCTGATAGCCAATGTGGGTCGCCAGGCGGCAGTGGCCGGGCGCGCGCCTGTACAGGGGAGGATCAGGTGGCAACAGATGCGGATTCCCGGCTGAGAGCTATTTCGCGGAGTGCTTTTGCGGTGGCGATGGTCGCTTTGCTGTCGGTGACTGCGGGGGCGAGCGTCTCCTACGAGGAGACGGTCAATCCCCCCGCCGTCTCGGAAGCCGAGAACGGTGCAAAGAACTGGACGATTGCCATGTACTGGGTGAGCGACAACAATCTGGACGAGTACACTGACTACTTCGTGCAGATGTGGATCGACCACCTGAAGAACACGGAGGATGTCGCCATGTGCGTCTTCCTGGACAGGCTCGAACTTCCCACCAACATAAGCACTCTGACCGAGGAGGGCTGGCAGGAGATATACAGCTACGAAGAGGTCAACTCCACCTCTCCAGACACACTCGCGTCCTTCCTGGAGTTCGCCCTGACCGAGCCTTCGCTCGCCTCTGACAATTTCATGCTCATGGTCCAGGACCACGGCAACGGGTACCTCGGACTGTGCGTCGACGAGGGGCTTCCGGATTCGGACCTCCCGGAGGTTTGGATGTCGATAGATGACCTCGGCGAGGGTGTGAGGAAGGCCCTGGAATCGACCGGGAAGGACATAGACATCATCTCTCTCGACGCTTGCACTCTCGGCACGGTCGAAGTCGCCTACGAGCTGCGGGGGACCGCGGACTACCTGGTGGCATCCGAACTGGGGGTGCCTTTCGACGGGCAGAACTACATAGCGCTCCTCGAGGGTTTCTCTGACGAACCTGATATCTCGCCCTTGGACCTCGCGTGCAAGCTCGTGGACGACTACGAGGCTTGGTATGCCGCCCCACTGCACACACTGCCCACCCTCTACCCCTACATGCAGGACTTCGCGTCGCTCTCTGTGGTGGACCTCAATGCTATGGAGGCGCTCGCAGATGCGTTCGAGTCGTTCAGGGAATCGGTCCTGCCGAAGGACAACTCGCTCGGCATGTATATGAAGACGGCTTCCATGTTCGCGGACACCTCGCTCTGGATTAACAATGCGGGCGTATGGTTCTACCCGGACATACTGGTCATGTTCTCCACGCTTGCGGACAGCGTCAGGGACACGCATCCCTCGGTCGCCTCCGCGTGCGATGGGGTGGTCGGGGCCGCAGCCACGGCTATAATCCATGACTGGGCCAGCTGGAGGACGCGGGACAAGGTGACAGGCTTGTCGGTGTTCGTCTGCGCGTCAATCGGGATGTTCCAGGTGTACTGGGATTCCTTCGGTAGGGCGTACGATGCCGTCGGCCTCGACTTCGTGGAGAAGACCGGCTGGGACCTCGTGCTGAAGGAGTACTTCTACACGGTCAAGCAGTACGGTGACCCTTCGGCCTAGCCTTCTGCGCAGGCGAGTGGAGGGCTAGTCGGCTCCTTCAAAGATAGCCCATTTGCGGGCGGTATGTCGATCCACGTTACTGGCCGCTCACGAAGGCCCCATGGCTCCGCTTACAAGTCGAAGGATGAGAAATCATGTAGAGAAAGGGTTTCAAATCCCTCGCGCGATACGAGTAGGCGGCTCACAGCATTACGATTATTCCGCCAACCAGTGCGACGATTCCGATGATGATCTGGAATCCCCCGAGGAACTTGGTCAGTTTGGCGATGTACTTCCCGATTGCCGGCAATGCAGACATTATGCTCGCGGCCAGCATCAGCCCGACGAGCAGCAGCAGGATGTTCTCCCAGCGGATGGTCGCATCGATCATGTCCCAGATTGCCAGTATCACGGCGACTACGCCGATTATGCCCTGGAACCCCCCCAGGAACTTCGCCAGCTTCTCAAGGTGCTTTCCCATCGCAGGTATCAGGTAGAGCGAGCCTGAAAGCAAGACCAGACCGCTGACCACCAACATCAGTCCCACTATCCAATCTTCCATGTTGTCTCTCCCCTGGGCCGTCTGACCCTTCTCCGCGAATCAACCTGTTCGCTATTGAAGGTTTGCCGTGAAGACAGGGTGGCAGGGGGTCGATCCGCCCTGTTGTGGGCAAGCGCTTCCACTTCATGGTACACGGTCGACTGGAAAGAGCGGTCATCGGCAATCCGCCAGTAGCATAGATATAGTGCCGGAATGATACCCCCGTCGTCCGGTCTGGACAAGGGGGGACTGTATTGGGCGTTACTGGCAGGTTTTGTCTTCTTGCGATGTGTCTTATGATGATTTCTTCGGCGACTGGCCCGGTTCTGGGCATCGAAGCCTCTCTGATGGCAGGGGCCGGAGACGCGCCCCGTCAGTACAACCTGTACTTCGGCGACCTCCACTCTCACACCGGGTTCTCGGACGGGACGGGCACCCCTGACCTGGCGTACGCCGCAGCGAGAGCCGCAGGCGCGGATTTCCTGGCCGTGACGGACCACTACTTCGAGCTCAACGACGCGGAGTGGACGAGCATGGTTTCCTCCGCAAATACCCACACAATCGATGACGAATTCGTAGCCATGGCAGCATACGAATACTACCTCGTGGGGATTAACGAGATCAACGTCTACGGGACTGAGACGATGGCACCACACCCCGGCCTCACGCCGAATGCCCAGTACAACGGGGACCGGATGGACGGGGGATCGTTCCTGCCGTGGTTCTACGACTGGATAGCCAGCGAGCCTGGTGCGATTGGCCAGTGGAACCACCCACTTTCATATGGGTGCCCTGTCGCCTGGGATTACTTCCAGTTCGCATTCGTGAACGAGGAGAGGGATGCGGGCATGGGCATGATAGAGATATTCAACGGATACATCCGCGAGTCCAGCTACGTCAAGGCCCTGGACAACGGTTGGCGCATGATGCCTACCGCAACGGCCGACACGCACACAGACGACTGGATATCGGGCTACGAGATGAGGACAGTCCTCCTAGCGCCCAGCCTTGACCGCGAGGACCTCCTTGATGCCATGAGGTGCGGGAGGGGGTACGCGACCCTCGACAGCGACCTCCGGATCACATACACGCTGAACGGGGAGGTAATGGGCTCCGTACTCGGAGCTGGCGGTTCATCCTTCGAGGCGCATATACACATAGTGGACCCGAGCGGGGACGCCGCGGACGCTATCACCCTGGTCGAGATAGTCTCCGACGGTGGAGCAGTCGTCTGGAGTATGGAAGGGGATGGCACGACCGTGTTCGATGAGACCGCGGTGCTCGAATCCGAGGACGCGAGATACTATTACCTCCGTGTGAGCACGCAGTCGAATGAGCAGGGCCTTCCCGGCTACACCGCCTGGACCGCTCCAGTGTGGACGGGCAACTGAAGGAAAACCCTCTCGTGATTCGGCCGACGCCGAAAGCGTGAAGTCATCAGACGCATTCGCGTGCCCAGATGAGGTGCTAACATGGCCAAACTCAGTCTCCTGATCAGGAGCGGCAGAGTATACACGGTGAACGACTCACAGCCTTGGGCCGAGGCAGTCGGTATCGAGGGTGACAAGATTGTCTTCGTGGGCTCTGACAGCGAATCTGCCGACCTCGTGGGGCCGGACACGAAGGTCGTCGACGCCGGTGGCAGGCTCGTCCTTCCGGGATTCATAGATGCCCATGTTCACTGCCTCTCCGCGTATGGCATATACTTCTGGGCAGACCTGACATCTGCGAACACACAGGCTGAGCTGCTGAAGGCCGTAGAGAACCAGGCAGCCGCACACCCTGAGCACCGCCTCGTGGGTGGCTCGGGATTCCGCTACATGGCGATCATGGAAGAGGGGAGGCTGCCGGGCAGGTCCGCCCTGGACGCGATCGTCAGCGACAGGCCGGTCTGGTTGATGTCTTACGACGGATGGACGGCGTGCACGAACTCGAAGTTCGTAGAGGTCGCCCGGGCCAAACTGGGAGACGCGTTCGACCGCATGCCAGGCATTGACAGGGATCCGGAGTCCGGTGAACCCACAGGCGTGTTCTACAAGACCGACGAGTTGGAGCCTGTTGTGGATGAACTAGCCACGTCGGGGACGGATATCGTTATCGAGGGCCTCAAGCTGGTCATCGATGATATGGTTCGCTGGGGCGTAACTGGTTTCCACGATGTCGGAGCCACGAGCATGCAGCACATCGAGATATACGACAGGCTTCGAAAGAGTGGCCTGCTCAAGGCACGCGTCTACGTGGCGATGCAGTATGCTAGGAAGAAGTCACTGGACCAGGCCGAATGGTTCGATGCAGCACGCTCTCGGTACTTCGACGATTGGATCAAGGCGGGTGCGGTCAAACTCTTCATAGACGGCGTGGAGGACTCCCACACGGCCGCCATGCTCGAGCCGTATGCAGACCAACCCGATTTCGTGGGAGAAACCATCTACCCGCCTGAGGAGTTCAGGAAGATAGTCGGCAAGTCGGACAAGATGGGGTTCCAGTGCATAACCCACTCGTGCGGTGACAGGGGGGTGAGGGTCGTCCTTGACGCATACGAGAACGCTGCGCGAGAGAACGGCAGGAGGGACAGCAGGCACAGGATAGAGCATGTGGAGGTCGTGTCCGAGGAGGACATCCCCCGGTTCAGCTCCCTCGGCGTCATCCCGAGCATGCAGCCGTTGCACGCCCACTTGTCCACCGCCCCCTTCGATGAGGCCTATGGGAAGGCGCTCGGACCTGAGAGGCTTAAGCGGTCATTCCCGTGGAGGAGCATGGTGGATTCTGGCGCAAGACTGGCCTTCTCGAGCGACTGGCCAGTGGCGGACATGAATCCTTTCAAGGGCATCCATACCGCGCTTACCCGGGGCGGCCTTGTCGGCACCGAGAACGCGATCGACCTCGAAGAGGCGATCAGGGCGTACACGATTGGCGCGGCCTACGCCTCGTTCGATGAGGGAATGAAGGGCTCCATCGAAGTCGGGAAGCTGGCGGACTTGATTGTCCTGTCAGATGATCTCTTCAGCATCCCTCAGGAGGACATTGGCAATGTTGAGCCGCTCTTGACCATTGTTGGGGGAAAGGAGGTCTATCGGTCTGACGGTTTCCGAGGTTGACAGCATCATCTGATTGTGTCCCGGTCATCTCGGCTTCAGCTCCAGCGCGAATATGATTCCGTTGGCGTCGGATCCCGAGTAGCGCGAGGTTATGTTGTCGTGGAACGTCGCCACCCTCTCGAATCCGAGTTTCTCGTAATAGTTCCAGTTGCTCATCCTGTCGTCGGTGTACACAGTCACTAGCGACGAGCCCGCTTCCCTTGCCGCGTCAAGGAATCTCCTGGCCAGTTCGCCGCCTATCCCTTTCCCCCTGTGCTTCGAGTCGACTATGAACATCTCAATAGAGGCGTCTGATTCGGGCATCTTCAGCATCAGCTTCAGATCGGTGAGCACGATCCCCCAGATCATCGAGAGGTGCCAGGGAGTCACTCGTCCCTTCTTGATGAACGACTTGACCGAGTTTGGGAGCTCTCCGAGCATCGACTTCCTCGCGATGGTCCTTTCGTGGTACTTATCGATCCTGCCGAACAGGAATCCGACGACGCCCTCCCTGGTGAAGGCGATATCGGTCCAGTTGGACGCGCCCAAGGAGTATTCCACGTAGCCCTCCATTCCCGATTGCTCCAGCTCGCTCGAGCCAACCATCGAGCGTGCCGGCCAGGCGTCTCTCGCCAAGCGGGCGAGGTTCGGGATGTCTTCTTGTTCGAACCGTCGGAACGAAACGTCAGGAAGACAGAAGGGTTCGTGATTCGCCTGCCCGCACTCCGACATGTCAAATGCGAAACGGTGACCTGGTACAAGAATGTGGATGGGGAATGAGTCCGCCTCGCCGTCCCCCGAATATCCTAATATACTCCCAAACGCCTAATCGCTTGGCCGACCTGGCTCCTGCGGGCCAGGCCGACGGAGAGTGGAGAGGAGATGGAGATCGACAGCGTCGGTATGGGTTGGCTTCCGGACTATCCGGACATAAGGGACTACACTTTCCAGAGCAGGGAGCTGATGGCGAAGAAGGAGATTCACTCTCTCGTCTCACCGACGGGCTTGGGAGGGGCGGAGAGCATCGACCTGCCAGAGATGGTGGACCTAAGGAAGTGGTGTCCCAAGGTGGAACACCAGGGGATGATCGGTTCCTGCACCGCTCATGCGGGTGTTGGGATAGTGGAATACTATGAGAGGCGCGCCTTCGGGAAGCACATAGACGCATCGAGGCTGTTCCTCTACAAGACGACGAGGAACCTTGCAGAGCTCGAAGGTGATGCTGGAGCCTTCATCAGGTCGACGATGGGGGCCTTGGTACTGTTCGGAGTCCCGCCCGAGAAATACTGGCCCTATACTGATAGTGTCCCAGATTTCGACAGGGAACCGAGCGCGTTCTGCTACTCGTTCGCTGAGAACTACAAGAGCATCAAGTACTTCAGGCACGACGCACCGCATCTTCCGGAGGAGGCCATACTCGCCAGCCTCAAGAAATCGATATCGGCCGGCGTTCCCGCGATGTTCGGGTTCACGGTCTACAACTCCCTTGAGCACGCCCAAAGGGATGGGAAGATACCGTTTCCCACGGGCGGAGAGAGGATTATCGGCGGCCATGCGGTCGTCGCCGTCGGGTACGATGACAGGATTGAGATAAGGAACCCGGACAGCGACGGACCGACCGTGGGTGCGTTGATGATCAGGAACTCTTGGGGCGATGGATGGGGGGACGCGGGGTACGGTTGGCTCCCATACGAGTACGTCCTCAGGGAGCTCGCGATGGATTTCTGGTCCATCCTGAAGCAGGAGTGGGTGGATACGGGGCAGTTCACGATCCACTAGCGTCAGGCTCATGCACGCCCCATCATAAGACTAGTCCAGGTCGCGCGATCGACGCTGGCTCCATCTGTGAACCGACTATCTCAGTATGAGTGATACGGTCTGGGTCAAGGTGCATCAAGCGCCACCTCCTAGCATCATCAGCAGTCCTTGGTGACTGGTGGAAATGGGGGGTGTGGTAATGCCTGCGAAGAAGGTCGCGCGGAAGAAGAGCAAGCCAAAGAAGGTTCAGAATGGTGGCCCGGTGGATTCAGTCACCTGGGATGAGCACGGAGAGAGGGCGCGGTTCGCCATCGGTATCGGGACCGGCCTGTTCCTGAAAGCGAACGCGGAGAGGATAGAGAAATCGGCCAACGAGGTCGCGGCCAGGAACTCATACATGTCTGGGATGATCGATATGCTCACCATCGCCAGGAACGCCCTCGGGTTCTGGGGAGCGCACCAGATACTCCTGGAACTGGAGCGGCTGAACATGAGCCGTATCCCCGCCGTAGTCGGCCCCGAGGGACCTAACCAGAGGTCGACAGGGCCTCTCGGTTCTGGAGCGCAGGCCGGCAGTGGCGGCTGCGGGGATGGAGGCTCATCGATCGGGAATATGAGCCAGAAGGAGGGAAAAGGGACTCGCAGAGATCCGATGTTCGCCTGAGACCAGCGAAGTGTGTCGCGGGGCCGTGGTTGGGACTCCTCGGTCCTAACGCAGGGCTCAGGATTCAGAGTACTGATCTAGTATCTTCCCGCCAGTGTCCTGGCGGCCTCCTTGATCACAAGCCCTATCTCGTCCTCGACATCGCTGCCAAGCGGCTCGGGCGTGTGCTCCCGCAGAAGTTCTCTGACGCGTTCTCTCGCTGTCTCCTGGAGCGACCTGCATCCTTCCCTGGTCACCTTCTCGGAGGTGCGTCTGTCCCAGAGGGACGACATGCGTATCTCCCCCTTCCGAATGGTATCCATTGTGTGCCGCTCTCCCAGGAAACTGCCCATGTGTCCGACCTTATCCACGAGCTCGGCCTCGAGGTCCAGGCCGTCGAACTCGATGCCCCGTATGATCCTGGATATGTCGTTGAAGACCTCGTTGTTTATCACCATCATCTCGAGGCTGCTTGCGCCCTCCCAGCCGCTCCCCAGGCCGGATATGCTGTCAGCCCCTGCCAGTGACGGCACCAGGGCTGTCATCATGTGCTCGTAGCCCATCTGCATGTCCCACCTGGTGATGTCCGTCGCCATCCCGGTAGTGTCAGACACCATCCTGTACCTCTTCGCAAGCTGCACCACAGCCGCGGACACCAGGGCCTCTTCTGGTATGCCCCAGAGATCCCTTCCAGAGCGGGGGTCCATGATGCACACTCTGCCAGCGTACACGATAGGGAGCTCGGCCGTGACGGTCTGTATGAGCATTACACCTCCCAACTGCTCTGCGTTCTGCTGGGCCAGGGCCCCGCCTAGGGTCATGGGCCCGGTCTCCCCGCATATCGGACATGGGACCACCGCGAAAGGTATCCCATGCTCCACGCTGCGCAGCAGGACCTCGCAGTTCTTCTCTCCGAATGTGAGCGGGCTGCTGGGCGACCCGGAGATACTGAACAGGGGCCTCTTCCTGAGTTCCTCGACTCCTCCGGAGACGCAGGCCCACATCTTGACGAGGTAGTCTACCGACTCCTTGTTCGGGGCGTACCCGCCTCCAGCTTTGCCCGAGTTCTTCATCGCCGCCTCCATCGTCTTCAGGACGAGGAGCTCGCTTGGGACATCATTCGCCATCACCAGGCTGGCCGCGAAGTGGTTGTTCTCTAGAACGTCCCCGAGCTTGGCGGCCATCTCGACATCCGCGTACGTGGAAGGCCTCTGCAGTCCGGTTTCGAGATCGAGTATCTTCGGGTCCCCGCCGCCTGCATACGGGAACATGTGCTCGCCGTCGTACTCGATGTCCCACCTGCGGTCCCGAGCATACAGGACGTTGTTCTGGGTGATCTTCTTGATGGACTCCTCCACCATCGACCTCGGGAATACGATGATTCCCTTCCGAGTCGGATGAGCGGCGGCACCTGCCTGCAGGAGCCTCTTCCTGGCGTCCTCGCTGTCGTACCTTATGCCCGTCCTCTCCAGCATGCTCAGCGTGGTCTCATGGATCGTATCCACCTGCTCGTCCGTGAGCACCTTCAGTCTCGTGTTCGGGTTGAGTCTGATGCCTTTCACCGCGGGCACGTCCTGGTGTAGTCAGAACGCTACCTGCTTACTAAAAGGCTCTGTGGCTCGTCAAGCTCTCACGCTGAACCTGTCCAGTGAGTCCACCACTCTGGATACGAACGGCTCGGGGTCGATGGCGACGTCGTACTTCCGGAAGTAGACCTGCAGCGCTCTCAGGCCGTTCGTCAGCGCGACGGACGCCGCCTCGAGCCTTCGCCACGGAGCCTCCCCTGTTCGGTCCACGCGGAGCGCCTCGGAGAGGTCTATGAACCATGGCTCATCCTCGTGGACCAGTATGTTGAACGCGCTCATGTCCGTGTGGACTATACCTGCGCGGGCTAGCTGCTCCAGACCAGCGAGCACCTTCTCCAGGAATTCCTGAGGCTTCTCAAGCTCTACTTCCTGTAGACGCGGCGAGGGCCCATGCTCGTCGCCTAGGTACCGCATGGAGAACATGTTCTCGACTCTCCTTGCGGGCGTCGGGACCTTGACACCCCCCTTCCATGCCTGTCTGGTCATCTCGTACTCACGAGCTGCAAGCCACCCCATGGAGTCCAGCTTGATCGGCCGTCCACCTTTGTGGGATGTCTGGTACAGCCTGTAGACCTTGACGGCTATGGGCGCGCCGTTGTACGTGGCGAGGTACACGTCCGCCTCCTTGCCTCCGCTGATCAGGCTCTCCACGCTTGTGGCCAGCCCGGACGTGAGGATGGCCTCCCGGGTCGATCGATAATCCGCCTCGTGGAGGTCGATCGTCCCCGACTTGATGCGCCAGACTACACTGGCGTCTAGATATGGATCGTTTGGCATGTCGTTGGTTACTCGATGTCATGGCGTTCGAAATGCTAGCTCCAGAATCGCCAAACGCCGGGTTCCAGGCTGGATTCATGCGGTTCCCGGCGCAGCTGATAAAACCATCTCGTGCATCATATCCGGGAACCTCCTGGTCTCATGACCAGAGCCTCCAATGTGGATGCGGTTTATTAACTTTTACCTTCTGGCCTGGCGCGATTCAGTGCCTCCGCCCCTTCCTTTTCTCCAGCCACTTGCTCATCACGACGTAGTCGTCTCCCCAGAGATGCTCCTTGAGCGTCGCCTCGGGGACCATGCCCCAGTTGAGGTAGAGCCCGAGCGCTGGTATGTGGCTGTCGTAGGCCTGGAGTGTCATCTTGTGACACCCCTTTCCGAGCATGTAGCCCTCGACGGTGGTCATGAGCCTCTTGCCGACCCCCCTGCGCTGGCTCTCAGGGGACACCGCCATCCAGTCGATGCGGCCGACGCCTCCCAACACCTGCCCCAGGGCTATGCCGATGATCTCGTCTCCCTTGAAAGCAAGGAGGCAGTAGTGGTTCGGGCTCCTTATCGCCAGGTCCAGGGTCTTCACCGCGGTCGATATGAGGTGCTCGAGCGACTCCTCGGAATGGCCTTCCTTAGAGTAGTTCGCAGTCGTCCATCTCATCATCTTCCCCACGAACTCGGCCGCCTTCAGGCGGTCCTTCTTCTCCAGCTCCTTGATCACCACGGAAGATCTCGGCATGTCCTCCTCCCAGGGACGTAATCGACTTACACTCCTATTGGTTTTTTCAGTGGAAATGGTTCGGAACGAACCTTCGTGATTGCTCGGGAGGCAATCGTTAACTCCTCGTAACCCCATATCAGGCCAACGTGTTGTGCGGTGATTGTAGGGAACCTTGTCGATGTCTGTGATAGAAGGGTGTTCCCCGCGAGAATACACGAGGAAGACGGAGTCATATCCCTGGTGGAGGAGATCGAGGGCCAGTTCGACGGGTTCCTGATACCTGGGCTGATAGATTCCCACATACACACTGAGTCATCCCTCCTGTGCCCATCGAGGTTCGCTGAGGCAGTCGTCCCCCACGGAACCACGGCCGTTGTTGCCAATCCCCACGAGATAGCGAACGTGATGGGCCTGGAAGGCATCGGCTACATGACCAAGGACTCGGCCACGGTACCGCTCCGGTTCTACTTCACGGCCCCGTCGTGCGTCCCGACCACGAAGTTCGAGACATCGGGGGCGAGGATCGGGCCCGTGGAGATGGAGGAGATGCTCTCGCGGGATGACTTCGTCGCGCTGGGCGAGGTGACAGACTACCCGGCCGCCATCGAGCGCGACCCTGAAGTGATGGCCCTCTTAGATGTGGCGAAGCGGCTCAGCAAGCCCATCGATGGGCACGGCCCTCTCCTAACAGGAGAGGAACTCAGTAAGTACGTGAGCCTGGGGATCACCACGGACCACGAGTGCAACTCGTCAGAAGAGGCTCTCGAGAAAGCCTCCCTTGGGATGAAGATCATGGTCCGAGAGGGAAGCGTGTCGAAGGACATGAGGGCGCTCGCCCCCTTCGCGAAGGAGCACGAGTTCTTCCTCGTCTCGGATGATGTGAGCGCCGATGAGCTGGCCGGAGGCCATCTCAACAAGGAGCTGGCCCAGGCAGTGTCCTTGGGCATAGACCCGGTCCGCGCGCTCAGGGCGGCGACCATCAACCCCGCGTCACACTACGGCCTCCCTATCGGTGCAATCGAGTCCGGGCGGAAGGCCGATATTGTGAAGGTCAAGGACCTGAAGTCGTTCGAGGTCGAGGAGGTCCACATCGGCGGGCAACTCGTCGCGCGTATGGGGACGGCGTTGTTCGACGTCCGACCCAAAGAGATGGTCAACGTCCTTCCGCTTCAGCGGAAGGTCCCCTCTGACTTCGAGGTCATGTCGGCCGTGAAGGGCTCCGTGAGGGTGAGGGTGATCGGGCTCGTCAAGGACGAGCTGATAACCGAGTCCCTCGTGGCTGAGCTGCAGGTGGTGAACGACCGGGTGGTCCCCGATGTCGACGGCGATATCCTGCGCGTGTCCGTCGTGAACAGATACCAGGATGCGCCTACGAGCAGCGCGTTCGTGAAAGGCTTCGGGTTGAAGGCCGGCGCGATAGCATCGAGCGTCGCCCATGACTCCCACAACATCATCGCTGTGGGCGCGAACTCAGATGACATGGCCATCGCCGTGAACACGATAATCCAAGAGGGCGGCGGGTTCTGTGTGTGCTCATCAGGCAAGTGTTCGTCGCTCAACCTCCGGGTTGCCGGGTTGATGTGCACGAAGCCAGCACCCGAGGTGAAACGCATTCTGGACCGCCTGCATGACGAGGCCTCGGCGCTGGGATGCTCCCTCGAGTCCCCGTTCATGACGATGTCGTTCCTCAGCCTGCTGGTGATACCGAAGCTGAAGCTCAGCGACAAGGGGTTATTCGATGTCAAGGACTTCCGTTTCGTCGATGTGATCCTGCCCTGATTTCTGGCATCCTCTGGAAGTTGCATATCAGTCGATGAGACCTTCTCGACCATTAATCACTGGCTAAGAGATATCCGAGCAGACCGGAAGGAGATGACGGAGGACCCGGCTGCTCTGACATGGGCTGTAGCATCGATTTTGTGATGTCGAAGGTCGTCGTGCGCGAGCACGGCCTTACTGCAGTATGCTCGTGCTAAGTCATGCCAAGGACGTGGAGCGGATTGTCTAGGGAACGGTCGAACTCCTTAGTAACCCCCACGAGCATACCCTCGCGTGAGACTATGAAGACCAGGTGTCCGTGGGTGAGCCTCGAGGACCCGTTGATGCTCGCCTATCACGACAAGGAATGGGGGGTCCCAGTGCATGACGACAAGAAGATCTTCGAGTTCATCGTCCTTGAGGGCGCGCAGGCCGGGCTGAGCTGGAGCACGATAATGAAGAAGAGGGAGAACTACAGGCGTGCGTTCGCTGGCTTCGACCCTAGGAAGGTCGCTGCCTTCGATGGAAAGAAGGTGAGGCGTCTGTTGTCTGACCCGGGCATAATCAGGAATCGTAGGAAGATCGAATCCACTGTGGGCAACGCGAAAGCATTCCTCAAGGTGCAGGAAGAGTTCGGGAGCTTCGATGCGTACATCTGGTCATTCGTGGGCGGTCGCCCCATCAGGAACAAGTGGAAGAGGCTCTCAAACATACCCGTCACTTCTCCAGAGGCCAAGAAGATGAGTGCGGACCTCACGAAACGCGGGTTCCGGTTCGTGGGCCCTATAATCTGCTACTCGCACATGCAGGCGACGGGAATGGTGAACGACCACCTCGTCGATTGCTACCGGTACGCCGAGATAGGGTGATATGTCGGCGTGAGGTCCCAGTCGAGACTGTCACGGATCTTGGTGTGCAGGAGGCGGGGATCGAGGATGCTGGCTCGTTCTCGATCAGAGGGTTAGGCACGAGTACTCAAGGCTTCCCGCCTGGCCCACCGACGACGGGCTGAGAGAATGGTCTGCCATCGCGTGCCGTCCGGGCACGTCCCCAAGGAGGGGTTTGACAGAGGCCGCGCCTCAGTACGCAGAGATCCACGCGGTCTGGAAAGTCCCCCAGCCCGAGTCGGTGACGAACTGGACCTGGTCTATGTACCGTGGCAACAGCCAGGCGTATTCTGCCGACGCCCACCAGACCGAGAGCCCGTGCATGTCCTGCACGTACCTCGCGGTGTGGAGACCGACGACGGTCGCCTCAATCACGGCCATGACCGCATTGGTCGCCTCCACGATCGCCTCGTCTTCTACTAGCGCGACGAGCTGTTCGCACAGGTCATGCACATCCACATTGTATCCGCCGTAGTCGTTGCCGAAGGCGTTCTCGACAGCCGCCTGATAGGCATCTCTGTTCGATTCGAGGCCCGCGAGGAGCGTCTCTGACCACTCCTGGAACACGGGCAGTGAGTCTCCGAACGCCTCGATGTCGGTGACAACGAGGTTGACCTGCCTGCCGAAGTGGTAGTACCCGTCCCAGCCCACGAGCATCATCTCGCACAGCTCCTCGGGCGTGGCCGTCGGGTCCTCCATGAGCGGCGTGAGCATGAGGTCGTACGGGAAGCCGTCGAACGGCACGTACATCTCCGACGCCACCATGTACGTGACCATGCCGGAGAGGGATGCCTCGTACGCGACTTCGACCGAGGACATGATGCACGCATCGAACGCGAGCACGTCGATCGGCAGCGCCGCCTCAGCGAGGGCCGTGCTGAACTCCTCCATGGTTATGATGCTCTTCTCGTAGTTGTCATCAGAGCAGAACCCGATCCACGACCCGCCATGGTCCCACGGGATGATACAAGTGTTCTCCGCTGGATACATCGTCTCGACCTCGTCCAGGAAGAACCTGAAGTTGTTCCCATCGCCTGTGTCCATGTCTTCGTAGGTCTTCACCACCGTGTAGGTATCGCCGGAGAACTCGAGCAGTTCGATGGTGTCTGTACTCAGGAGGTCGACCATCGCGACCACGTTGACCTTCTTGGAGCTCGGAAGCGCCAGGAGCGCATCGAGCGTGTACATGTCCCATGCGACCTCGAGATTGTTGTCCGCGGCGATGTATAACGCCACTGTCCAGTTGTCCAGAGGCGGCCCGCTGGCCGCGGACGAAGAGAACGCGATTGCAGTTCCAGACACAATCAAGACCATCACCATCAGGGACGCCTTCGTCCCCGTCGATCTCAGTACCATTCCTCTAACCCCCGCGTCATCAGACGCGACCTGAAGATTAGCGTTGTGCTATATGAATATCCCTGTCAGACTCGAACCAGGGGCGTTGGCCGAATCTCAATCAGGGGGGTTCGGTACGGGTACTTAAGGCTCCGCCCTGCCCGCCGGAATGGCTCACCCTAACGATTCGGAGGCGTGAAGGCAGTCCCGCTGCTTCCTTGGGGGAGCATTGAACTCGTCTGGGCCAGGCATTCACGAAATCGGTTCAATCAAAGAGAAAATGCACCGGGGCGTCCGCAAACCCCTTTTCTTTAATCATCCTACTTACCGAGGACAATCGTTATCCCAATTACGGGATGGTCTACTTGTTCACTACTCCTATTCTGCGCAGCCACGCGGTTACCTTGCTCTGCGCATTCCTCACTTCACTACCCCGGACCGCAAACCCTTCCAGAACTAAGGAGCGCTGGCAGAGCTTGGCGATGTCCTCGACACTCTTCCCAAGACCGTCTCCCCCGTGCGTGCAGAACGGTGCGATGGTCTTTTCAGTGGAATCGCACTTTGACAGGAACGATGCCACTGGCGTAGGTATCGTGTAACACCAGTTTGGGTAGCCGATGAAGACCAAGTCATAAGATTCGATGTCCTCGACTCCCGATGCCAGCTGAGGCCTGCAACTCGTCTCAAGTTCCCTTCTTGCTTGTTTCACGGTCTCGTCGTAATCGCGGGGATATTTGCCCGCGGTCACGATTTCGAAGAGATCCCCCCCGACGATCTCGTGAATCTGATTGGCTATCTCACGCGTGTTGCCGGACCACGAGAAGTAGGCCACAAGGATTCTCTTTGTTCCTGAGGTCGGTTGCACCTGCATCTTGTTTGTCGACATATTCTTCATCGTATCTCCCTCCTAGCCCATCAGATTCGTCTTGCTACATTCTTGATTCTAGGCCTGTGCTCACGATACCAAAGGAGCAGCATTTCTTCAAGTACTGAATGCGCTTGCCTCCTATGGCCTTTTCCCACAGTTCCGGTCCGAACATGAATCTCATACACGGAATTAGAGTGTGCAGGGAGCCGGATTTGAACCGGCGGACGCCTGCGCGACTAGACCCTGAATCTAGCGCCGTTGACCAGGCTTGGCTATCCCTGCGCTGTGGACAGGGGCATGGATAACTGATGGCCATATAAATAACTCTCCGGAAGAAGAGAGTCACCAGTCCAGACCGATGCTCCCCGGGCACCCTTCAGGA
>JBFFED010000032.1:0-21436 GCA_041559015.1 Thermoplasmata archaeon
CATCAAGAACCTCTGACGACGGTGCCGGCCACGACATCGAAAGAGAGTCTGAGCACCTGGCCGAGCTCATGTGTAAATACACCTCAGGCTACGGGGTGCTCGAGACGGTCCTCCGGGACCCCTGGGTGCAGGACATATATGTTGACTCACCCTGCTGGGACAACCCCGTACAAGTAGTCCTACGGTCGGATACTGGCATCCCCGTCAGACAGAAGTGTCGGACAAACCTCTACCTCGGCAGCCGGGACGTGCAGGCATTCGTCGCCCGCATCAAGTTCGAGACGGGGCTGCCGTTCTCAGAGGCGCATCCCGTGCTCGAGGCGGACATGAGGCACCTGGGGGGCAGGGTGACCCTGGTCGGCCCTCCTTTGAGCGCCAGGGGCGTCTCCGTGGCCATCAGGAAGCATTCCACGAGCGTCTGGACATTGACCCGGCTGATAGCGAACGGCACTGTCTCGCCGCTTCTAGCGAGCTTCCTGTGGGCATGCGTGATAGGCCGACGAACCCTCCTGCTTGCGGGCAGCAGGGGGGCCGGCAAGACGACCCTGCTGACATCTCTCTTGCTGGAATTCCCCCTCTCCCAGCGGATCGTGCTTCTGGAGGACACCCCTGAAGTCCCGACCACGAGACTGCAGGCTCTCGGATACGACATCCAGGCCCTCCGGTTCATGGGCGGGTCCGCCGGGAACGCGCTCTCCGCTCAGGAGGCGCTCAGGGTGAGCCTGCGAATGGGCGAGAGCGCGATAGTCGTCGGGGAGGTCCGAGGGGAGGAGGCGAAGGTGCTCTACGAGAGCATGCGTGCGGGGAGCGCAGGCTCCTCTGTCCTGGGGACGATACACGCGAACTCCGCCAAGGGCGTCTTAGACAGGGCGGTCGAGGACCTGGGCGTCTCTGAACGCGCCTTCTCGTCGACGGACATAGTCGTCGTCATCGGCCTCATACGGTCCCCCGACGGGACCAGGTTCCAGAGGAGGGTAGTCGAGGTCGTCGAGGTCAGGCAGGCGAAGGAAGGGCTCGAGCTGGCACCGCTGTTCGCCATCCAGCCCGGGTGCAACTGTGCCAAGCCGACCGCGGAGTTCTCAGACGAGTGCAGGGCCATGACGGGCATCTCCGAGGCGCTCGGCGTCTCCCCCTCCCACATGTTATCGGTCATCAGGACACGTGCGCATGCGGATCAGATACTTGCGGAGACCGAGATCGCTCCTGGCAGGGAGTGGGACGAAGCCAGGGTGAGGTCTAACGAGATCCTCTCCGCCCGGCTCTTCAACGGGGACCCCGAGGCCGGGGTGAAGGAGTGGAAGGAGTGGGTCGATGCGAGCTCGGCCGAATGACAAGCTCGGAGATGGATACTCTCGGATGGTGTCTCGCCTGTCATCTGCGGGAGGGCGCCTGGGGCTCAGGCCTGGGAGGACAGGGAAAGGGCTTCCCGCCGACCTCGCCTTGGCCGGCCTGGATCTCGACCCTGGGGCAGTCTCTGTCGCGGCGAAGCTCATGGCTCTGCTCGTCTTCGTCTCCGTGATGGCAGGTGCCTTCTCGTACGGCGCGCTGACCGGCCTCTGGCTCCCAGCGGTCGTGCCTGCCTTCGCGGCGGCCGGAAGCGTCGCCGCGCACGCTCTCATCCTCTCCCACCCCTCGAGGGCCGCCTCCAAGTTGATGGAGGAAGTCCTGAGGGACTCGATGGGCGGCACGAACCTCATGATAATGAGCCTCAGGCAGGAACAGTCCCTCCCCTCCGCGATGGTCTTTGCGTCGAGGGGCGCGGGAGCGTTCCGCAGGGAGCTCAGGAGGTGCATATGGGATGTTGTGATGGCCAGGCACGCCGGGTTCGAGGAGGCGCTCCAGACTCTGGGAGACAGGCTCGCCAGGTACTGTAACGAGTTCAAGACCTCCATGGACGCGCTGGTGACCGCGTCTTGCGAATCCACGCCTGAGGGACTCAGACGCGCCCTCGACAGGGCGAACGAGGCGATGGTCTCTGGCGCGAAGAGGAGGATAGAGGAGTACGTGCTCTCGCTCTCCACCCCCAGCATGGTGATGTTCGGAGTCGGGATACTCCTTCCGCTGATGGTAGGCTCCTTCTTGCCGATGCTATCCTGGGACCTGTGGTCCACGGGCGACGGCGTCCGAGAGGTCGGGGTCCCGGGAGGCCTGGCAGTGACCCTGGAGACCGTCCTGGTCATGAACGTCCTCTTCCCAGCGATTGCGCTCTTCGTCGCCCTGAGCATATCCTCGAGACACCCGTTCCGCGGGAGCCGAAGCGGCATCAGTGAGAACAGGCGATGGCACCTGCTAGCTGCGATCTTGTCGGTGAGCTCCGCAGGCGTGGCCGCCTCGGTGCTCATGCTGGACGGACTCCTGGAGGCGTTCGGGGTGCTATGGTCCGCAACGGCCCCGGCAGCCGTGGTTCTGGCGACCATGGACAGTGCTGACGGCCAGTCGCGACTGTCCGGGCCAGCGCTGGAGAGCGCCCTGTTCAGGACAGGTGCGAGGATGGCCGAGGGCAAGAACTTCGAGAAGGCCTTCGCCGAGTCCGCGGCCGAGGCCATGGGACTCCCGGGCACCGTCCTCAGAAGGCTCTGTCTCAGCTGCCTGATGCCGGCAGGGCGGGAGGAAGTTCGGGAGCCCTTCATCGCATCGCAAGGCGATGCGCGCAATTGTGTGGAAGCCCTCGAGGTCGTGAGGAAGGCCTCGACGAAGGACGAGCCTGGAGCTGGCGTGCTAGCGATGGATCTCGCAGCCTATCTGAAGGACCTGAGCGACCTGGACGCAACGCTGAGGCTTCGGCTGAGGCCTATGGTGTCCATGATGCGGGTCACTGCGTACGCGCTCGCGCCCGTGGTCCTCGGAGTGACCTTCGCAATGTACCTGTCTCTCGCGTCCATCGCTGGGGTAGAGTCCGAACCTAGTGAGGCAGGGGGGTTCCTGCTCGTCCTCGGGCTGTTCCTCGCGGAGACCAACGCATCTGTCATGTACTTCGTGTGGGCGACAGAAGGGGGAGGGGATCGGGGGCGGCTCATGGCCTCCGTAGGCCAGTGCGTCCTCTGCTCCGGGATCGTCTACTCCGCGACCGCCCTCCTCGTCGCGGGCTAGGCGGCGGCCGTCACCTGGGACCCGTCCTGCCAGCAATGCGCTCCATGTTCCTCTCCAGGAGCGCCAGCTCCTTCTGGTCGAACGCGCGTGGGTCCACGGGTATGATCATGACCGCATGGCTCTGGACTATGTGGTCGTTCATCTGGTCGATTGACCTGAGCACCTTCCCGAAGTCGTTGTTGGTCATGAGATACTCTATCCCGTCGAGCAATACTATGCCCGAATCGTTCTCGCGTATGAACTGGATTATCGTGTTCGTCATGATCCCCAGGTTAGTGGGCGCGATGACTCCCTCCCCCGCCCGGGTCGCGAGCCAGTGGATGGGCGTCCTCTCAAGGCCGTACTTCTCCCTGATCAGCCCGGGGTGCTGCCTGCTTATCGCGAGCCCGACCGTACTCTTCCCGTCCGGACTGGCGGTGGAGACTATGTTCACGAAGGCGTCGAAACTGATGTCTGGTGGGGATTCCTCGACGACGTACGACCTCCCTGGCTTGAGGGAGTACTTCCTCGTAATCCCCAGGCCGGCCTCGCCGTCCTGCCCCTTCGGCCTGGCCTTCCTGGAGAACAAACCCATCTAATCACTCCACATCGTCAACACGGAGCTGAGGGCGATCTCGTTCGTCGGCTTCAGGATGAAATCCTTAGCCCCGAACTCGATGCTCTCACGAATCATCTTCTTGTTGATGATGGAGCTCATCGCGATTATAGTCGCTTTGGGATCGACCTCCCTCAGGGCCCTGGTCAGCTCAACGCCTGACTTGCCAGGCAGGATCATGTCCACGAAGCTGATGCCTGGCCTGTGCTCTGTGAACACCTTCAGGGCCTCGTCGTAGTCCCTGGCCTCCACGACGTCATGGAACCCGACCTTCACCAGGAGCTCGATCATGACCCTCCTGAACGCCTCGGAGTCGTCGACGACTAATATCTTCAAGTGACCCACCCGCTCATGATGCGTGGATGCCCCTGGAGCGTATTTATCATTGTGGAGGGAGAAAGGGAGATGGGCAGGCAATTGTGTTCCTGACGCAATGCCCTTCCGGTTTTTCCTTTCGGAGCACGTTGTCCTATGAAGGTTTCGTGCGTACTTGGAAGGGACTTATATGCTACCCATCTCGGGAATCAATTGTTCCGCGTCACTCATAAATGTTGCCCTGCGGCCAGTGCGCCTCTTCTTGGTCCGACTGGCCTTTGAGGACAAACATTAATATACTGGCAGTGGGATTCTTCAACAACGCCTTTTAGCTGGCATATTTTCGGCGATGGTGTTCATTCATGACAGATATCGAAGAGGTCAAGAAGGGTACGACGACCATAGGGTTGGTTTGCCAGGATGGGGTCGTCATGGCGACCGAGCAGAGGGCCACGATGGGCACGCTCATCGCTCACAAGACCACTCAGAAGCTTTTCAGGATCGATGACAACATAGGTCTCACTGTGGCGGGCGTTGTCGGGGATGCACAGACGCTCGCGAGATACATAACGGCCGAGGTAGAGCTGTACAAGCTGAAGAGGGGACAGCCGATGAGCGTCAGGTCTGCGGCGACCCTCACCTCCAATATACTCGCGGGGAGCAGGTTCTATCCTTACTGGGTCGGCCTCATACTTGGCGGCATGGACAGGGACGGCCCCCACGTGTACGCGCTTGACATGGTCGGAGGCGCGATACCGGACGACTACGTCACGACCGGCTCCGGCTCGCCGTACGTCTACGGTGTGCTGGAGGACCACTACCATAAGGGCATGACCGTCAGCGACGGGATGGACCTGGCCGTCAGGGCCCTCCACGCAGCCATGAAGAGGGACTCCGCATCAGGTGACGGATACTCCGTCGCGTCCATCACCAAGGACGGCTTCGTCCCCTTGGACGACAAAGAAATCCAGAAGCGGCTGTCAAAGCTGAAGCTGGCCTGATTTACACGCATCAACGCATCAGCGTTTCTCAGAGCTGAGCATTAAACCAAGACGAGTGAACGAGATGGGCATAGAGAAGGTTCTTGACGAGGCCAGAGAGGCTGTCAAGAAGATAATCCCCTCGCGCATAGAGGTTACGGATATTGACTTCGAGGGTCCAGTGATAGTCATCTACACCAAGAACCTCGAAGAGTTCGCACACAACAACGACCTGGTCCGCCAGCTGGCGCAGAACCTCCGAAGGAGGGTGGCAATCCGGCCGGACCCGACCATGCTCGCATCCACCGAGAGCGCGGAGGAGCGCATACGGAAGATCATCCCTGAAGAGGCGAAGATAACCAACATCTACTTCGACGACGACACTGGCGAGGTCACGATAGAGGCTATCTCACCGGGCCTCGTCATAGGCAAGCACGGGGCGGTCCTCAACGAGATCAAGAAGGAGATCGGCTGGGCCCCCAAGGTCGTCAGGGCACCTCCGATACCGTCGAAGACCGTCAGCGAGATCAGGCAGTACCTCAGGAAGAATCAGGACGAGAGGAAGGAGTTCCTCAGAAAGGTCGGCAAGAGGCTCATGCGCCCGCGGATCAACGACGAGACTTGGCTGAGGCTGACCTCCCTGGGCGGGTTCAGAGAGGTCGGGAGGAGCTGCTCGCTGCTGATGACGAGGGAGAGCAAGGTAGTCATAGACGTCGGCGTGGCTGTCTCGGGCGACAACGGCTCGACGCCATATCTCAGCGCCCCTGAGCTCATGCCCATGGAGTCCATAGACGCGGTAGTGGTGACGCACGCTCACCTGGACCACTCGGGCTTGGTGCCGGCGCTGTTCAAGTACGGCTACGACGGCCCTGTGTACTGCACCACACCGACCAGGGACCTGATGTCCCTGCTACAGCTCGATTTCATCAAGGTCGCGGTGGGGGAAGCGAAGAAGGCCCCGTACGAGTCCTCGCACATCAGGGAGGCGGTGATGCACTGCATACCGCTCAAGTACGGCGAGACCACTGACATATCCCCGGACATACGCCTCACGTTCCAGAACGCGGGCCACATCCTCGGCTCGTCGATAGCGCACTTCCATGTCGGGGACGGGCTCTACAACATAGCCTTCACTGGCGACATCAAATTCGAGAAGTCCTGGCTCTTCAACGCCTCTGTCAATAAATTCCCCAGGCTGGAGACTCTCGTGATAGAGTCGACATACGGCGGATATCACGACATGCAGCCCAGCAGGCACGAGGCAGGCAACCAGATCAAGGAGATAGTCCGGAGCACGGTGTCCAGAGGAGGCAAGGTCCTGATACCCGTCTTCGCGGTGGGGAGGTCCCAGGAGGTCATGTTGGTCCTGGAGGACCAGATGAGGAACCACCAGATACCGAAGGTGCCGATATACCTCGACGGCATGATCTGGGAGGCGACAGCGATACACACGGCCTACCCAGAATATCTTAACAGCCAGCTGAGGACCCAGATATTCCAGATGGGCGAGAACCCGTTCCTGTCGGAAGTGTTCAAGAGGGTCGACAGCTCGGACATGAGGGAGACCATCTGCAACGACCCTGAGCCGTGCATAATCCTGGCCACGAGCGGCATGATGAACGGCGGGCCGGTCATGGAGTACTTCAAGGCCTGGTGCGACAACGACCTCAACACGATCGCCTTCGTCGGTTACCAGGCCGAGGGCACGATGGGTCGGAAGCTCCAGAAAGGCTGGAGCGACATAACCCTGAACGACAGGGGTAAGTCACTGACACTACACATGAAGATGGATGTCGAGACCGTTGACGGCTTCTCAGGGCACTCAGACAGGCGCCAGCTGGTGAACTACGTCAGCACACTCGAGCCGAGGCCCGAAAGGATCATCATCGGCCACGGTGAGGATTTCAAGTGCTCCGACCTCGCGAGCACACTGTACAAGAAGTTCGGCATCGAGACAAGGGCGCCCATGAACCTCGAGACCATCAGGCTCAAGTGACACTCAAGGACGGACGCTCAGCCTGGAACCCTTCTTGCCTAGCAGCACGACCCGGCTGTCCTCTCTTTCTCTTAGGACGTCGATGGAGAGCATCTGGCCAAGGCGCACGGAGAACTCCCTGACCGACGAATGGGAGGGCATGTTGTCCACCGTCATCCTGGTGCGGGAATCGCCCACGAAGACGTACCCTTTCGGCTCGATGAAGTCCGCCTCCGCGATCTCGTCCAGCTTAGCGTACTCGTCCTCCCAGCCGAGGTTGTGCCCCTGGACGAGCGTATGCCTTATGACGGTCCTGGTGCCAAGAGAGGGCAGCAGCCGCAGGGTCTCCATCAGGTTTTCCCATGCCTTCGGGAACTGCGGCACACACAGCCTCTCGTAGAGCGCTGAGTTTGGGGCGGCCACCGTGACATAGAGCTGCGAAGGCAGAGGATCCAGCTTCGCCAGCGCCTTCGGGACCGAGCCGTTCGTCACCAGGAAGGTCGTCATGCCCCTGCGCTTGCAGAGCGCTATGAACTCCCCTAGTCCGGGGTAGAGCGTCGGCTCCCCCGAGAGCGAGATGGCGACCTGGTTGGGAGCTCTTGCCTCCTCCCATGCTTCGGGATCGCACCTCTCGTCGCCTTTGAAACCGGACACGAGGGATCGCTGCTCCCTCAGACATCCCTCCAGCAACTCCTCCGGCTCTGCCCGCTTTGAGATGCCGAACTCCGTCATGCCGTGGTACCGCCAGCAGAACAGACATCTGTGGTTGCAGACGTTGACTGCGGGTGTCATCTGAAGGCACCGATGGGACTCGATTCCGTAGAAGTCCTCCTTGTAGCACGGCCTGCCGTGTAGGAGTTTTTGGCGCATCCAATGGCAGAGCTTGACCGCGCCGCTGTCCCCCACTATGCGGTATTGCTGTCTCTCCAGGTGCTCCCTAGTCATTCTGTCCAAACGGATCCCCTCAGAAGCGGCCCAGCCCCTTCGACCGCTTGGGCGTCCTGTCCTTCTTCCTCGGTCTGGAGGTTTCAGTGCCGTCCTGTCCTTTGGCGGCCGACATCACATCCTGAACTCGCGTGGAGTCCGGCTCGGCGCCCAGGAGATACGCCACGTCGCCGTCGTCGAAGCCGAACTGAGAGGCCATGCTGACGAGCAGCTCACGGTCGTTCCTGACCATCGCTGAGACATACGGCAGGACAGACTCATTCACGCATTTCTTGGATGTGTGCAGATGGACCTGCAGCTTGGAGGCCAACGAATCCCTCGCCGCCCTGGGTCCCTTCGCCCTGGACAACATGATGAAGTACCCCGGGAACCGGTACTCGTAGACCGAGGGTCTGGGCCCCCGCTTCCTGGAGAGAACGACTCCGCCGGTCATCAGCTCCTTGGCATAGGACCAGAGGCCGTAATGCTGCAGCTTCCTGGTCCAGCCCAGATACACGTCGGATCTGGCGAGGGAGTCGAACGCGTCCGCCATGTCCTGTGGGTGCTTGATCTCCAGGGGTATGTTCTCCTCTATCCACTTCGACAGTTCATCCGGGGTCTTATCCAGGTCGAAAGTGGCGTCCCTGGCATCTCGCAGGGTCTCGGCGCCGAACATCGTCCTCAGGGCTGTGTTGAGCTCCTTGTGTTGGTTTCTCTTACCCATCGACTCCGAGTCGGCGGAGACGATATCTATCCTCCCCTCCGCAATCATCTGGAGGTCGTTTATCGCGGCTCTCAGGTCTCCCCCGCAGTTGTCTGCTATCCTTGAGATGACCTCACCACTGACAGAGATGCTCTCAGCCTCGGAGATGGTCCTTAGGACCTTGGCAATGGAGCCCTTGTCCAGACGATGGAAGATGGCCCTGTCGGCGAGTGTCTTTATCGCCGACGCCTTCCTGGTCAACTCGTAGTAGTCGTTGACAATCAGTACGATTGGGTGTCCGGACGCCCTGACGGTCTCGATGATGGCCTTCGCCCCGCCGTAGTCCTCCCTCCCGAACAGGTTGTCGGCCTCGTCTATTATGACCAGCTTCCTCTTGCCCTCGGTCGAGGACAAGAACTCACCATCAAGGGTGAATGTCTGGGTGCGCGAGCCGGCGCCAGCGATCTTCTTGATTGAGGCGGCGTTCCTGTGGTCGGAGGCGTTCATCTCGATGAAATCCCAGCCCATGTCGTTGGCCAGGGCGAGAGCAGCGCTCGTCTTGCCGATGCCCGGTTCCCCGCGGAGGACGATAGCCTTGAGGCGAGGTGTACCCTTCTTCCAGGACTCGGCCCACCGCCTGATGGACCTGATCGCGGTTTCGTTGCCGACGATATCATTGAGCGATTTCGGTCTGTACTTCTCCGTCCAATCTTCCTGCATCCGGAACCGAATGTGAGACTCCCGTATTATAGAGTAATCCACTCTGCGCGGAAAGTGCCCGGAAAGAAGAGATCCCCAGGCCTTGTATTCCTAAGGGATAGATTAATAACTGTGTAGAATGTTTATGCTAAACAAGTATATCTTATTGCTATACCTCATCTGAGAGGACGAACGAGTTCGTGTGAGAAGCCGAGACCGCATCAGCGATGCGATTGCTGGGCTCCTCATTGTGAGAAGCAGCCTCGACCTCGAGCATACCTGGAAGTGGGTGCTTCGAGTACTCCTCTTTCCTGTCATCGATGTCCATTGTGAGGTATATGGCAGTCACCTCGATGCTGGAATGGCCCAGGTTCTGCTGCAGGGTCCTGAGGTCTATCCCGGACTTGAGCGCATGCACCGCGTGAGTGTGTCGCAGCACGTGCGGGTGCCTCTTGTCCTTATCCAGACCTATCGTTTCCCCATAGTTCCAGACCAGCCTCTCCACCTGTCTGCGCGAGAGTTGGCCGCGTTTGTTGGATATGAAGAGCGGGTCCTTCCTGATCTTCCTCGTGCCGATGTAGTCCCTCAACATCGACTTGGTCCAACTGTTGACGAGCGGGACCTTCCGGCCCTCCTTGTGCCTCTTGGCCTCTTGTATGGTGATCTCGCCCGACTCGAGATCCACGTCACCGATTGTCAAGGAGCAGAGCTCCCCGACCCTCATCCCCGTTTCATAGAGAAGTTTGATGATGAGACGATCTCTCATTCGTCTTGGTGCCTCGAGCAGGCCCTTTAGCTCATCCTGCTTGAGATACTTCCGCATGCTAGCTACCCATCCCTTCGTCTTCGGACGAATGTCCGACAAAGCATCGGTTTGTCCGTATATAAAAATGTCGCTTTTCCGCCCGAAAATGCCCTTCGGCGCCCGCGCCCCTCGCAAGAGCCCTCAAAAGCGTCGCCTTATACCCTATTTGTCGCCGTTTCTCAGAATCGACGACTTGAGGTCGGCTCACCCAGCGTTCGTTTTGTGATGAAGGTGTGCTACTTTTTGACAAGGTGAGCTCAGATTGACAGGAAAACCCCTGACGGAACACAGAAATCGTGAGATCCGTGAGCTGGAATCACCCTTTGCCCCCTTCGGGGGCAACCACAGGGCATCGTGTTTATGTTTCACATATACAAATTCTGTCGAGATACGATACACAGATACAAATATTGCCTACAAAGCAAAATCCGTCGGACGGCGGCGGACGGCTTGCTAAAATGTAACACGGACTCACACCTTGTCACGTCATGACGTGTCATTCAGAATGGGACCTGCGATCCGAGACCAGGAACATGTCTCTCATGATTCTCGAGGAGGTTCCAGAGCTGTCCAATGGCCAGCTGGCCATGCCCCCGTCCAGCACGGTTCGTAAGCACCGGAGAAGGCGTCTGGCATCTGTCTGGCCACCCCTGGAGGACATCTTCTATAGAGTATTCAACTATACTAGTCGCCCTAATATCAAGCCTGTACTGACGAATATACATTCTAGATATACTTCGGTGTGTTTCCGAAGTAGATTGGTGCATTGGGGATGATTCAGAGCGACAGTACAAGCAGGCATTTCGTGTAGCTTGATTCTGCCCCCGCCCTAGACACATCTCTTCAGGAGCTGGACAGCCTTCGTTTCGTGCTCTTCCGCTTCTCGAAGAAGCGCTGCCCCTCGCCTCCGCTTTCCAACGGGCATCTTACCTTCGGGTTTGAAGGGGAAGAGTCTCGCGAATCCAGCCAACGATTTGGCCCCTCTCGAATACGAGGCTGCGGATCTGGACAGATAGCGAGATTCGGACTGTGGGGACTTCTTGGCGATGTTTCTGAGGAAGGCCGCGGAGATCTTGCGTCCCTCATGCACGCATGCCCCTACGTAGCTGTTGCCCATGTAGTCCTGGGACGCCTCTGGGACCTCCTCCAGTACCCTGGCCCACTCGGCAAGAGCCGGAGGGCCAGATATGTAGTCACTCGCCATCTCAATATCGCCTTCGGCGAACCGCAGGGCCCGCGCCAGCGCCTCTCTTCGCGCCTTCGAAGGCCGAACCTTCACCTTCTCGGTGAAGTAGATTTCATCAATGCATCCAGGGGAATTCAGCTCGTAATAGGGGACGGGATCCTCCTTGACGCGCGGATTCTGGGCACTCCTGTAAGTGCTGACGAGATACGATTCACCTTCATATCCGTAGACGATCCCGTATTCAGGGGCCACCAAACCGTACAGGACGACTGGCCTGTCCCTGTTATCAATCTCCTTTCTCACCCTCTCGAATACCCCTCTTGCCACCTTCAGATCTTCGGGAGAAGGAGCGCCTGCTCCGCTGGGATAGCTGCGAGGATACTCACGACTCCGCACGCGCCAGCCAAGGCACTCTATACCTCCGAGAATCTCCTTGAAGGTCTTGATGTGCAGGGCTGTGGGGCCGGACGGACAGGTCTCATCCCTCGAGACGTTTATCAGAAATGAGTATCCAGTATAGCCACCGACCTCGACTATGCTAGCCTTCGTCCCCAGCGAGTTCAGCGACCCCGATACTGCTCCGAGGAGCGACAGCCAGCAAGGCTCGTACTCTGCGCAATCTGAGATTGTCCGCCTCGGGAGACCCCCTGGATGACCGTAAGCCACCCCGAAGCTTCGTCTGATCATCTCCTTCTCCCGTTCAAGACGGCGTGTTGAGCGTCTATATGTCAAGAGCGCCGCCGAGAGAAGGTCCTTGCCATCTGGCGTGATCTCATACTTCCCGCGCGCCTGACGCCTCATCAGGCCGCTCTCAACCAGCTGGCTCAGATGATTGGCCAGCGCGGTCTTCGAAAGTGCTGTCGCACTGGTCATCTCCGAGACGTCGCCTTTGCCTTCCATGGCCAGGACGAGCAGGTGCACCCTGTACCGATTCGCCGCTGACCTCAGCAGCGATGCGATTGACGCGGATTCTTCGTACGCCACACGGCTGCTGGACTTAGCGGGTTCAGTGATCTTCACACCCCAAATCTCCCTGCGCGGGACATCTCATTATCTGACCATAAAGGTATCTGTTTCATTGAACATTCCGCCTATAATCAATGAACAAATATATTAATTGGGAAGTATATTTATTGATATCATTCTATAAAAATAGAGGCGGACAGAACACACGGGCAGCGCGCGAGCTCACATGAGAGAAGAATGAAAAAGACAAGAATAAAAGGACGATGAGAAGTGGTTTACATCATGCCCGGTGGCATTCCGCCCATGCCACCCATGCCGCCCATACCGCCGCCTGGCGGGCCTCCCGCAGGCGGAGCCATCCTCTTGGCGGCTATGACGTCATCGATTCTCAGGACCATCGACGCGACCTCGGTAGCGGACTGAATCGCCTGAATCTTGACCCTCAAAGGCTCCAGCACCTTCGCTGCGACCATGTCCGAGACCTTGTTCTGCAGGATGTTGATGCCGAAGTTCTTCCCGGCACCCTTCGAGTGCGCGTTCTTGAGCTCGATGACAATGTCTATCGCGTCCATGCCGGCATTCTCCGCCAGGGTCCATGGTATGATCTCCAGGGCCTCGGCGAACGCCTCTATCGCCAGCTGCTCCCTGCCACCGATGGTCTGACCGTAGTCCCTCAGCCTCAACGAGAGCTCGATCTCGGGCGCTCCCCCACCAGGAACGGCGACGCCGTCCTCAGTGGCGACTCCGACGACCTTGAGGGCGTCGTGCAGGGATCTTTCGACCTCGTCGATGACGTGCTCGGTCCCGCCCCTTATCAGCACGGAGACCGCCTTAGGGTTCTTGCAGCCTGTCACGAAGGTCATCTGCGAGTCAGCGATCTTGACCTCTTCCACCTGTTCTGCAGACCCGAGCTCGCTGGCCTTCAGGTCGTCGAGGTTCGTGACGACCTTGCCTCCAGTGGCCTTCGCCAGCTTCTCCATGTCTGACCTCTTGACGCGTCGGACCGCATAAATCTCCTCCTTGGCCAGATAGTGCTGCGCAAGGTCGTCTATCCCCTTCTCGCATATGAGCACGTTGGCCCCAGACATCTTCACCTTGTCGACCATGCTCTTGAGGGTCTTCTCCTCCTCGTCGAGGAACCTCTGCATCTGGGCCGGGTCCTTGATCTGTATCTTGGCCTCGACCTCGGTCTTCTTGATCTCAAGCGCGGAGTCGACGAGAGCGATCTTCGCGTTCTTCACGGCCTTGGGCATCCTTGAATGGACGCGCTCCTTGTCGAGCACGAGCCCTTTGATGAGCTTCGTGTCCGAAATGGCGCCGCCCTGCTTCTTCTCGACCTGGATATTGTCGATGTCCACGTGGTACTTGCCATCTTCCTTCTCTGCGATGGATGACACGGCGTCCACGGCTATCCCGGCAAGCAGCTCGAGTTCTCCGCCGACACCCTTGCCAGTCATCGCGGTCATCGCGACGAGCTTCAGGGTCTTCTTGTCCGTCGGAGACACCTGCAGTCCCATCCCCTTGAGGACCTTCACGGCCTCGCTGGCTGCGAGCCTGAACCCGTTGGAGATGACGGTCGGGTGGACGTTCTCGTCGATCAGCGATTCCGACCTCTTCAAGAGCTCTCCAGCGAGAACTACTGCAGAGGTCGTGCCGTCCCCACACTCGTTGTCCTGGGTCTTGGCGACCTCTACGACCATCTTCGCCGCGGGGTGTTCGATGTCCAGTTCCTTCAGGATGGTTGCGCCATCGTTAGTGATGACGATGTCACCCATGCTGTCCACGAGCATCTTGTCCATGCCCTTGGGACCCAGGGTGCTTCTCACGGAATCGGCCACGGCCTTGGCAGCCATTATGTTGCTGTTGTGGGCTGTCTTGCCTCTGGTTGACTCCGTGCCTTCCTTGAGCACAATTACGGGTTGGCCTCCCAACATCAGTATAGCCTCCGACTTCGAGTATACTAGAACTTCTATATAACAATTGCTCCTTGGCTGGCCCGAAAGAACGGCAGGACAGGACGACCTCAGAATGCATAGACGAGCTCGATCGCCCGCGCCCTGCACTCGTCCTCAAGGAACTCCAAGACTGCGCTGTCGCGAGGCGGCCCTTCGATTAGCCTTTGCAGAAGTCCCGCGGAGCCCAGGGCAGACGTGAGGCGCTTGTGAGCGAGCGGCTTCGGGTTATACCTATCCCATATGATCTTCCTCACGCCCGCCGAGGATGCGCGGGAGATCAATTCGGCCAGGGAGGCCTTGCCATCCGAGATTCCAGGGACAATCGGCGCGGCCATGAGATACGCCCTAACCCCCGAGTCATTCAGCGCCTCGAGAGCATCCATCCTCGTGCTCGGCCCGGGAGCACCTCGCTCCAGGATCGAGGACAACCCCTCGTCCATTGTTGCGACGCTGAGCCCGACCTCCGCACCGGGCCAGCCACTGAGTATGTCCAGATCCCTCACGACCAAGGGCGACTTCGTGAGTATGCTCACTTCCATGCCCTCGGCCCTGAGCAGGGCCAGGCAACCCCTGGTGAGCCCGAACCTCTCTTCGACTGGCTGGTACGGGTCGGTCACCGTGCCCACGCCCACCACCCCCTGTCGCTTCCTGCGTAGCTCCTTCCTCAGGACATGCACGATGTTGGACTTGACCTCGAGCACATCCCCCCAGGGGCGGGTGGGCTCGAACCTAGTGACATCCTGCGCATAGCAGTAGGCGCACGAATGGGTGCAGCCGCGGTACGGGTTGAGAGCCCAGTCCAGCCCGGGCAGTCGGGACGGCGAAAGGGCGCTCTTGCACTCCACGATCCTTGGCTCCAACGTCTCAGCCCCAGGGATCATCTATGCGCCTCTGGTAGAGGGCGTCCTTGAGTATCGCGCTGTTCCTGATCCATCTCGATATCGGTATGTCCATGACCGTGGATATGTGGGCCAATGCACCCTGGAGCGTCGGGAACCTCCTCGGGGGGGTGTGAAGTGCGGCCCTGACGTTCTCGCGGACGTTCCAGACGCCCACAGGTAGTATGTACCCGGGGTGTGCCTCCCGGAAGATGGACACACCCGCCTGTCTGCGCTCGCGCTGGAGGAGCTCGTTCACCGCAAGCCGGGCAGCGTAGTAGCAGCCGCCTATGCTCGCATAGGTCGTCCTGCCGTCGAAGAACTCGTGGTCCCCCATGATGGCGATCCTGCTGCTGTAAGGGTTCCAGGCGGTGTTCGGGTACCAGGCCTCTATGAGCTCGTACCTCCAGGTGGTGGGCATCATCAGTATCGTCCACCTGTTGTCCAGGCTCGTGCGCTCGTAGACCCTGTACTCGTTCACCGGCGGATGCGTCTTGGTCGTCTGGAGCATGTGCAGTCCTAGGTTCGAGTCCACGGCCGTGATGCTCCACCTGGTGGGCACGAACCTCCGCCTCTTGGATATCCCGAATGCCCCGACGCTGAAAGCCCGCTGGATCTGAGACACCAGAGCCCCGCTCTTGTAGAGCTGCGCCACCGCCTCGGAGGCCTTCAGGTCCGTGTCGAAGAATGCCTTCTCGAGCCGGCTGTCGAACCTGAAGTTGGACACGTCAAACCTCCTCAGAGGGGCCGAAGCGCCGAAGGGCTGGACGTCGTCGTTGACCGTGAACCTGCTCTGGGGCTTCCTCTGGAACTCGGCGTCCACCTCCGGAGGGCTCCTCGCAAGGGCGAGGTCCCTCGTCCTGATGACGAGCCTGTCCCGGCTCTCGACATCGCTGACATCCACCCTGTGCATTCCCCGGACCAGGGAGGACCTGAAATCGATTATGTCGTCGATGCCAAGCCCGGTCCAGCGCTCAGGGGTGTCCATGAGCGAGGTGTCCCCATGGAACGGAGGGATCATCGGGCCGATGGAGACGTTCGGATACCCGAACCGACCGATGAACACGCTCGGGGGGCTCGACCCCTCGAGGCTCGTGGCGTCAATCGTCGAGCGCATCTTGGCCGCGGAGTGGAACCGGGCTATCACCGAGCACCTGTCCTTCCCGCAGAGCATCTTCGAGCCCTTGCAGTAGGCGCACATAGCGGACCGCCCCCGGATGCCGTCCAGGGAGAGTATCTCCTCGAACAGCGAGGCGTTGTCGAGCATCGCGCTCGAGCGGTTGAACGCAGATAAGTCCATCCCGGGCCAGTATGCGATTGGCGGCTAATTAAGAACGCCCCCGACGTGGGCGAAAGTGGTCCGCGGCCGTCACCTGCCAGCACACGGTCAACCTCAAAATAGATATATTCTCAACTGCTTCATAGCCATTGTTGGACAGGGGGGTCAATCAAGAGCATGATGGAGGCTGTGCTCTCGCTCAGGATACCTCAGAACTGGATGAGCGAGATACCTCAGAAGCATCCTGTTACCATCAGGGTCATCGACCGGGTGCCTTACTCCGAGAAGGGAGTCAAGGACTTGGTCGAGATAGCAGGCCCTGAGGACGTGATGGGCGAGGTCTTGGAGGACATCAGGAAGAACCCCCTGGTGAGCAGCGTGGACACGACTGTCACGGAGCGAGGCAAGGTCATCGGGGCGATCACGACCGCTCGGTGCGAGATCTGCAGGATACTCACGGACTCCGACGTGTTCCTCATATCCGCGGAGTCCAAGGGCGGCGGAAAGGTCGACTGGACCATCGTGCTGAGCGACAAGAGCGTTCTCAAGGACATCTTCGACCACCTGAAGTCAAAAGGGGTCGAGTCCGACCTCGTCAAGTTGACGAAGATTGACGACAAGGAGAGTTTGACCGAGCGTCAGGACAAGATCACACATGTGGCTTTCGAGAGAGGGTACTTCGACTACCCGAAGCGGATCAGCCTCCGTGAGCTTGCCAGGATGTTCGACGTCTCGCCGTCGACCCTGTCCGAGATACTCAGGAAGGGGCAGAGGAAGATAGTCCTGGACTACTTCAAGAAACAGAGACAGTCGCTCTAGCACCAAATGAGAACTGCGTTAAGTTAATCTAGACGCGTGCTCTGAAGTTGGCTGTACACACTTGGCTGGAAGTGAAATCAGATGGCAACCGAGCACGATGTGATCTCAACCCTCAAGGGCATCATAGACCCCCACACGGAGATAAGCGTGTACGACATGGGCCTCATATCCGAGCTGATGGTTTCAAAGGATTCGGTCAGCCTCACGTTCAGGCCCACCTCGCCCTTCTGCCCCCTGGGGATCCAACTCGCACACAACATCAAGCGGAGGGTCCTTGCGATGAAGGGCGTCAAGAAGGTCGATGTCAAGGTCGTGGGGCACATGCAGGAGCAGATGATTAACAAGTCTTTGGCCGAGCTGTGAGCGCGCGGGCCGCGCCTATGACGTGAGGATCTCTCACGCCCCGAACTTCTTGGCCCTGTCCGCCATCCCGAGCAATATCGGCATCAAGTCCATGCCGCGAATCCTCCCGAGGGCGCCTCCGGCGACTGACACCTCGTCGAACTCCTTGATGCCATCCGTCCTTGCGCCACCCCCCGATATCGTCATAGGGACCGGGTCGGCGCTATGGTCTTTCACCGAGACAGGCGTGGAATGATCGCATGTGAGCGCGACAACGACTTCCTCGTGGAGGTCCTTGAGCAATACGCCGAGCATCGCGTCGATGCTCTCGACCACCCGCACCTTCGTCCTGAAGTCGCCGTCATGGCCCGCTATGTCACCTGCCTTGATGTTGACGAATACGAAATCGTTGGACTGCAGCAAGCGCAGCGTGGCCTCGCCCTTCGCACCGTAGTCAGTGTCCAGCCCGCCAGTGGCCCCCGGCACATCCGGCACCTCCATGCCCACCATCCTGCAGATGCCCTTGACCAGGTTCACCCCGGCGACCGCAGCGCAGCTCATGCCGTACCGCTCCGTCATCGGCTCCAACTGCCTGAGGCTGCCCGCGCCCCTCGGGAGGATAGCGTTCGCGGGCGGGAGGCCTTCAGCGAGCCTCTGCACGTTCACCGGATGTGAAAGGAGTATCTCATGGGACCTGCGGACGAACTCGTTGAGGGCTCGCGCAGTCTTCTCAGCCTCCGGCACGAGCGCGCGGGACTCGAGGACCTCCTCCTCGCGGTGGGGGTCGACATCAGTCACCCTGTGATCGAGGCCACCCCCTCTCAGGACAAGGACGCCCCTGTGCTCTGAACTCTCCCGGAATATCGCGGACACATCGCCTAGCTCCATGCCGTTGACTGCGTTCGCGAGGTCGGAGGTGCCCTTCCTGATGCGCCCGGCCCGCCTGTCCGTGACGCGCATCGCGGAGTCTACGGTCGCGAAGTTGCATCTGAAGGCGACGTCCTCACGCAGCAGCTCTATCCCCGCGCCAGCGGCCTCGATAGGGCCCCTGCCCGTGTACACCTTGTGCGGGTCGTAGCCGAAGAGGGCCAGGTGCGCTGTGTCGCTGCCGGGGACGATCCCGTGCCCTATCACGTCCATCAGGCCGCTCACTCCGTGCCTGGCGAGGGCGTCCATCGCCGGCTTCCGGGCAGCCTGCAGCGGGGTCTTCCTGTCGAACTCCCGCACGGGCCTGTCTGATAGGCCGTCGCAGATGATCAGAAGGATCTTCCTCTCGGGCATGGCTGTACGACTGCAGAATGTAGCTGAGCGTAATTAATCTATTCAGGTCCGCGACGCGCATGCGTCCGTGGACCTGAGCGCCCAGGGGGAGATTTGAACTCCCGTGGTGACAAGCACCAGTAGCTCTCGAGGCTACCGCCTTAAACCGAGCTTAGCTACCTGGGCATCTAGCTGGACGGAAAGCGTTATTACGAGTGCCCATATTAACGCTGTCGGTGAGAGCCATCAGGGTCGAGGTCACGCTTCTGCCGACTCGTAAGGAGACGAGGACGCTCGAGCTCGACCCCGGCTCCAGGGTCGAGGACGCGATGAGGGCCCTCGGGCTGTATCCCGACGCCTGGGTGCCGGTCAGGGGAGATACGCCCGTACCTGTCGACGAGGAGCTGAAGGACGGGGACCGGCTGAAGCTGGTGGCCGCCGTGTCTGGCGGATAGCCTTATCGACGCACTGGCGGGGCGGGAATCAATTTTATAACGAGAAGGCAAAAGTATTTATCAAACGGCGTGTTAGTAGTACCGAAGAACAGCGCATCACAGTTCACCTGACATATCATAGAATGATGTAGTGAATGTCACTGAGGCCCGCAGCCATGACATGACTGGCGCGCCTCGAGAAAGGATGTCTGTCGTAGCCCGAGAGGGGAACGCACGACACGGGCACGCCCCGGAAGGAAGTGCGAGAGCCAACGGGAGCCGACAAGGGCTGTTTTTCCTAGAGCACAAGGAAGTGCGATCATGGACATAGACCCAAGCACAACTAAGTACCTGATACAGGCGAGGCTCTCGACCGACGGCATAGTCGAGAAGCCCGACATAGTGGGAGCGATATTCGGGCAGACTGAGGGTCTGCTCGGGGACGAGCTCGACCTCAGAGACCTGCAGAAGAGTGGCAGGATCGGGAGAATCGAGGTCGAAGTGACATCCAGCAGGGGCAAGTCGGAGGGGACGGTATATGTGCCCTCCAGCTTGGACCAGGTGGAGACCGCCATACTCGCCTCGGCACTCGAGACCATCGACAGGGTGGGCCCGTGCAAGGCACGGATAGGCGTCGAGAAGATCGAGGATGTCCGGATATCCAAGAGGAACAAGATAGTCGAGAGGGCGAAGCAGCTGCTGAACGAACTGATGAAGGCCTCGAAAGTCAGCGGAGTCGACCTTGCGGACTCGGTGAGACAGTCGGTCCAGATAGAGGAGGTCGTGCACTTCGGGCGGGAGCGCCTGCCAGCAGGCCCCAACATCGAGGACTCGGACGCCATAATCGTCCTCGAGGGCAGGTCGGACGTGCTGAACCTCCTCAAGTACGGGATCAAGAACGTCATAGCGGTCGAGGGCACGAACATCCCCCAGACAATCGTCGACCTGGCCAAGGAGAAGGTCGTGACGGCATTCGTGGACGGCGACCGCGGGGGAGAGCTGATACTCCGGGAGCTGCTGCAGGTGGCGGAGATCGATTTCGTTGCGCGCGCGCCTGCGGGACAAGAGGTCGAGGAACTCACACAGAAGCAGATTGTGAAGGCCCTCAGGAACAAGGTGCCCGCAGACCAGTTCGCAGAAATGCTCAATGTCGCTCAGCCCCAGGGCAAGAATGGCGAAAAAACGGGCAGGAGAGACGAGGAGCGCGGCGACCGCCACAGGCGCGATGACGACCGCGGAAGGCAGGGCAGGGACAGGGAGTCACGGTCCTCTCACAGGCAGGTCGAGGAGAAGCCCGCCAAGAGGCTCTCGCCTGAGCAGTTCAGGCTGAAGTCCGTCCTTGAGGAGCTGAACAACAGTTCGAAGGCCAAGATCATGAACGCAAGCGGCAACGTCCTCAAGGAAGTGCACGTCAGCACGCTGGCGGACACGCTCAAGGAGAACTCGGAAGGAGTGACCGCAGTTGTCCTTGACGGAATCATAACGCAGAGGATACTCGATATCGCGGTGGAAAAGAATATCAGCACGATAGTAGGTGTTAAGCTGGGGAACATCGCGAAGATGCCTACGAACGTCGAGGTGTTCACCAAAGAAGACCTAAGCTGAACACCGTGAGCCTGATGCCATCCGAGGAAGAACGCTCAGAGAAGCCGCGCAGACACCTGGACGAGATCGAGACCACAGAGGACATCAGGATCTCGAACGACCCGCTACAAAGGGTCATAGGTCAGGACGAGGCAGTCCGGCTCGCCAGGATAGCGGCCGCGCAGCGCAGGCATCTGCTCTTGGTCGGTCCTCCCGGAACTGGAAAATCTATGATAGCCCAGGCGCTGTCTCTTCACATATCGAGGCCCACCGAGGAGATCAGGGTGGTCCACAACCCGGAGAACCCAGAGAGGCCGCTCGTCGAGGTCAAGGGCTTCGAGGAGGTCTCCAAGGAGCTGGAGTCGAAGGGCTTCGCCGAGGGCGAGTACATCGACCCCAAGGAGGCCCCGGTCAACGTCGCGGAAAGGCTCGGCTACAGATGCGCCAGCTGCGGCACCTACTCGTCCCCGAAGGAGAGCTTCTGCCCCAAGTGCGGCAGGACCAAGACGACTCAGGTGAGGTCATCGACCACGAACCCGTTCGGGGACCTCCTAGGGGGACTCGTGGAGGTCACTATGGGCCAGCTCGGAGGCAGGGACAGGGTCACGACCACTAGGAAGAGGTTCGGGAAGGAGGAGGTCGTGGTC
>JBFFED010000033.1:0-21235 GCA_041559015.1 Thermoplasmata archaeon
CCTCCCGACCACGGCAAGCACCACCTCGGGGGTGCCTTCGATCCTCAAGACCTCTCCCTTGGGAGGGAGGCCCGCCCTCTTCCTGATGGTGATCCCACCGCCATGGATGGCGGACACGTCTCCCAGGCCGCAGCGGCATCTGACCTCCGCGATGTGCGCGGCCTCGAACGCCTTCTGCCTGGGGATGTCGAGCATGTCAGCAGCCGCAATCGTTGCGGACAGCGAGCCCGCGGCACTCATTCCGAATCCCTGCCTCATGGGCAGGTCCAGGTCTGTCCGCACGTCTATCTCCAATGGCTCCGCCCCAATCAGCATCTTCAGAGCGTCGCGCGTGACCTCTGCGCGAGCGACGCTCCCCGCGATGAGAGCTCGTATCCTCTGATCAGACGCCCTCCTTATCACCACCCTTGAAGTGGCCCCCAGGGACAGACAGATGCCCGCTCCCCTGGAGCCGGCGGAGAGGATATCGTCGGACCTGCATATCTCGAAGAATCCGGTTATGTGCCCGGGGCAGAACGCGACTCTGTCCATCAGACCATCCTTACTATCTTGTCTATGATCTTGTCGGCCACATGCCACTTCGTGCCCTTGAGATCCTCGACTGTGCCGTCTGGCTCGACCAGGAGCACGCGCGTCCTGCCGGGCTTCACCTGCTCTGCCAGGTTCGCGACGACGAAACCGCACTTCGATCTCTTGATGAGCTTGAGGGATTCCTCGACCAGCTTCTGGTCAGAGGTCTTGGCCTGGGCCTTGAACGCGACCACCAATTTCGCCTTCAACCCGTCTATCAGTTTCGGGTTCCTGCGCATGACCACCGTCAGGCTGCCTTGGTCCGAGGACATCTTGCCTTCGACCTTCTTAGGCGAGTAGTCGGAGACCGCAGCGGGGAAGAGGACTATGTCGAACCTCCTGCCCCTGAGCTTCCTCGCGAGGTCGTTGAACGAAGCGAACCTGGCTGTCCTGATGTGTCCGGGGAGGTCGATATCGCACCTACCCATGAGCAGCTCGACATCCGCACCTCTCTCATGAGCCGCGCGCGCGAGCTCTACCCCTGTCTCTCCCGAGCTCCTGTTAGTCACCACCCGGATATCGTCTATGGGTTCCTCGGTGGAGCCGGCGATGACGAGGACCTTTCTCTTGAGGAGGTCCCTTCTACCTATGACCGCTATCACGGAGGAGACGATGTAGTCCAGCCCCGGCATCTTCGCCTTGTGCTCCTCGACCTTATGGTCCAGGAACACGACTCCGTGCTTCTTCAGCTTGGCGATGTTCTCGAGGACTATCTTGTGCGCCATCATCGTGTGGTGCATCGCGGGCACGACAATCACGGGGATGCCGGCCCCGAGTGCCGTTGTGGTGAAAGTGGTCACCGGGGTATCGTCAACACCGCAGGCCATCTTCGATATCGTGTTCGCTGTCGCGGGGGCGATCAGGATCAGGTCGGCCCTGTCCGGCACGTCGCCGCACAGGGATACGTGCTGCACCTTGCCGTCTATCTCGGTGGTGACGGAATTCCCGGAGGCGAACTCCATGGCCCAGGGGTGGATTATCGTCTGGGCATCCTTTGACATCACGACATGGATCTCGGCCCCATGCCTTATCAGCTCCCGGCAAAGCTTGACCGACTCGACGGCAGCGATGCTGCCCGTGATGCCGAGCACTATCTTCCTGCCCTTGAGCTTGTCGCTCTTCGAGCCCCTGAGATGTTCAGCCGGGTGCATGGCGGGCCTTATGAGACTCCCCAGAGTCTTAAAACTTCCTCTTCCTGAGGAGCCTGAGCACGTCTTGGACCACGGAGTCGATGTCCTTGGTGGCGTCAATCTTCACGATGGACTTATCTGACCTGGCCAGTCTGAGGTAGTTCCTGTGCACCTCCCTGAGGAACCCGAGCTTCTCGAACCTGGAGAGAGACGACCGGCCCTTTATTCTCTCAAGGCTGAGCTCTGGGGGTATGACCAAGAGAACGGTCAGGTCTGGGCGTATGGAGATCCTCAGGTTCGCCTCCAAGAGCCACTCGAACGGGTCACCTTCGAAAACACCCTTCAGGCTGGCCGCCTGGTATGCGACGGTCGAGTGGTAGTATCGGTCGCACACCACGAGCTTCCCCTCGGCGAGCCATGAGGCTATCTTCTCCGTGTGCTGCGCCCTGTCCGCCATGAACAGGAGGGCGTCTGTGTAGGGGCTGACCTCCTTGCCCATGCCCTCCCTCACGGCCCTGCCCATCCACGTGTCTGTCGGCTCCCGGGTGAACACGGCCCTCTTGCCCAGTCCCCTGGCCACCCTCTTGGCGACGGTGGACTTGCCGCAGCCGTCTATCCCTTCTATTACAATGAAGCCTGCCATGAGTGCCATCGAATTGCGGGCCGGCGTAGATAACCGTTTGCCTAGTGGACATATCTGGCCATAGGTGTAGGCATGTGTTATAAGGAGCGAACTCGTTACCGACTCCTCAGGTGAGCGCCTGGTAGTCGCGTATGTGCTGATAACCACGGCAACTGGAAAGGAGACATACGTCCTCGAGCATCTTCGCAAGATCCCCGGACTGTCGGAGGTTCATCAGCTCTTCGGTCAGTTCGACCTTCTAGTCAGGGTTGAGACGAAGGACTATGATACTCTGTGCGATATAGTCCTGGGTCAGTTCAGGACCATCCCCGGGGTGACCGGCTCCAGGACACTGATAACTGCCAGGTTCAAGCAGAGATGAAGGGAGAATCACTCGGTCTGCCTGGCCGCCTTCTTCTTGTACTCCCTCCAGCTGAGGATGACGTCCCTTGCGGCTTTCGCCTCGCTGAGCCGACGCCTTGCTGTGTTGTGCGGGGCTGTGCGAATCACCTCGGGGTCCTCCTTCAAGATGGCCTTGCATGCCTCTGCGAAGGAGTCGAGGGTCTCTCTGGTCTCTGTCTCCGTGGGCTCGATCATGATCGCCTCGTCCACTATCAAGGGGAAGTAGACCGTGGGCGCATGGAACCCGTAGTCGAGCAACCTCTTCGCGAAGTCCATCGTTTTCAGCCCCTTGGCCTTTAGCGGCCTGCCGCTCAGGACGAACTCATGCTTCCTGAGGTCTCCATAGGGCATCTCGAAGTCGCCCTTGAGCAGCTCCTTGAGGTAGTTCGAGTTCAGTACCGCGTTCTCGGAGACTGAGGCAAGTCCCTTCCCTCCCAACATCCTGATGTATGCGTAAGCGCGCACAAGGACCGCGTAGTTGCCGAAGAACGCCCGTACCTTGCCGATGCTCCTCGGTCTGTTGTAGTCGAGTGCGTATGCCTCGCCCATCTTGACGATCCTGGGCACTGGTAGGAACTCCTCCAGCGGCTTCTTGACGCCTACCGGGCCGGCTCCCGGTCCTCCGCCCCCGTGGGGAGTGGCGAAGGTCTTGTGCAGGTTGAAGTGGACGATGTCGAAGTCCATCCTGCCCGGGGAAGTCTTACCCATGATGGCGTTCAGGTTCGCACCGTCGTAGTACAGGAGCGCGCCCGCGTCGTGCACGATGCCCGCGATCTCCCTTACGTCCTTCTCGAAGATGCCGAGGGTGTTCGGGTTCGTGAGCATGAACGCCGCGGTGTCCTTGGACATTGCCGCCTTGAGCGCCTCGACATCGACACACCCGTCCTTCGATGGCAGGTCGAGCACATCGTAGCCCACCATGGCGGCGCTTGCGGGGTTCGTCCCGTGGGCCGTGTCCGGTAGGACGACCTCATTCCTCGTCTCCCCCTTGGACTCGTGGAACGCCCTGACCATCTGGATCCCCGTGTATTCGCCCTGGGCTCCCGCGGCCGGCTGGAGGGTCACCGCGTCCACGCCCCCTATCTCCGCCAGGAGCCGCTCCAGCTCGTACATTAGCCTGACGGCGCCCTGGATGGTGGACGGGTCCTGGAGAGGGTGTATGTCCGTGACCGAGGGCCACGAGACTATCTCGTCACAGATCTTGGGGTTGTACTTCATGGTGCAAGAGCCGAGAGGGTAGATGCCATTGTCCACCCCGAAGTTCATCTGCGAAAGGTTCACGAAATGCTTCACGACATCTCGCTCGGGCAGGTCAGGTATGTCGAGATTCTGCCTCACCAGCTCCTTCGGGATAAGGCCTCCGACAGTCGCGTCGAAGTCGTCCTCTGGTCGTGGCCTCTCGCAGCTCTCGAAGAGCAGTGGCACGTCGTAGCTGGCCTGGTGGTAGGTCATCTGAGGCCCTCCAGGGCAGCGACGAGCTTGTCGTGGTCCGCCTTCGTGTGCATCTCGGTGGTCGCGTAGAGAGCAGCGTTTCCCAGTTCGGGGAACTCCGTCTTCAACACATGCCCTCCGTGGACTCCGTTCGAGAGCAGATGCGAGTGTATCCTGGCTGGGTCCTTCTCGGACTTCACGACGAACTCGTTGAAGTGCGCGGAGCTGAAATGGGGGGCTTTGAACCCGTCCATGCCGGATATGCGTTCCGCGAGCGATACCATGTTCTCTACGTTCGTCGCCGCGATCCTCCTCAGCCCAGATCTGCCAACGACCGAGAGATATGCCGCCACAGCGACCCCCAGAAGGGCCTCGTTCGTGCATATGTTGGAGGTGGCCTTGCTCCTGCGGATGTTCTGCTCCCTCGTCTGGAGAGTCATGCAGTAGGCGCGCCTGCCCTCGGCGTCCACAGTCATCCCGATGAGCCTTCCAGGCATCTTGCGCACATGCTCCGACCTGCACCCGAAGATGCCGATCATGGGCCCTCCGAGGCTCATCGGCACCCCGAAGACCTGCCCGTCCCCGATCACTATGTCTGCGCCGCTCTCGCCTGGTGGCCTGATGAGTGCGAGGGCCATAGGATTCACTCCGACGACCAAGGTCCTCGTCCCGAGCATCTCCCGGATCTCCTTGGCCCTGGTTTCAAACGGTCCGAGGTGGTTGGGGGTCTCGTAGTAGAACCCTGTGACATCGGGCGTCAGCTTACACCTGAGGTCCTCCAGGTCGACCGACCCTGTGACCGGGTCGTATGCGACCTCGTCGAGTGAGATGTCCGCGCCCCTTGCATAGGTTCTCGCAACCGCCTTCTTCTCCGGGCTTATAGCCCGGCTCAGGAGGAACCTACCCCCACCGGTGATGCGGTGGCTCATCAGTATCGCCTCGCCGAGCGAGGTCGAGGCGTCGTACATGCTGGAGTTCACGACGTCCATCGCGAGCAGCTCTGCCATGAAGGACTGGTATTCGAAGAGCGCCTGGAGCATCCCCTGGCTTATCTCAGGCTGGTAGGGTGTGTACGATGTGACGAACTCCGACCTCGACGCTATCGCCCTGACGGCGGAAGGTATGAAGTGATTGTACACGCCCCCCCCGAGGAAGGTCGGCATGTCCGAGGCGGTCCTGTTGGCGGCCATCATCGCCTCCATCTCCCGCCTGAGCTCGAGTTCAGAGAGCCCGTCAGGGATCCTCAGCCCGTCCGTGCGCACCTCACTCGGCACGTCCCTGAAAAGCTCGTCGACAGACTTTATCCTGAGATACTGAAGCATCTCCAAAGAGCATTCGGAGAACGCCATGCGCGTTTGATTGAGTTCCATATGTAAAGCCTTTATGCAGCAACTGCGGGCCGACACGTCCGTCCGTGCTGTCATGTCCCGTCATCGAGTCTCGACCTAGGGCCTGCCAGCGTTCCTGAGCCTCTCCACGAACCTTGGGAGGCTCTCGATGTCCTTGATCTCCTTCTTGGACAGGATGACTATCTGCGTCCTGTAACGGTCGTTCACGGAGACGCCGTTGGCCAGGAGCGCTTCCCTGAGCATTCGCGCGAGCTGGCCGCCGCGCCTATCCCAGTCGGTCAGCACGATTGCGTCATCGAATCGCCTCGAGACCATCTCGGCGAACGAGAATATTGACATCCCCCTGTTCAGGGCCATCACGTTCTTGTGTATCCCGAGCCCCTTCAGCGCTGCGACATCCTGGATCCCTTCGACTATGATGGGGGTCCTCTCGCTGTCCTCCTCGAGGTCCTCGAAGATCTTCTCCAGCTGCTCGAGTCGTTCCTCGACAGTTAGCATCTAATCCACTCCGAGGCGTTTCCGAGCTTCCTCCGCTGGGACTGGGACGAACACAGACTTCGTCGTCGAGGTCTGTCCCCTCAGGATCCTCACGCCTGACCTGGGCACCCCCAACCTCTCTGACAGATATCTCGTGAGCTCTTCGTTCGCGGCCCCGTCCCTCGCCTGCGCAGCCACCCTGACCTGCAATGCCTTTCTCCAAGGGTTGACCCCGCTGATCTCAGTCCTGGATGCGTTCGGGCTCACCTCCACTCTCACCACAGAGCCCCCTTCCGCATCCCTGACTGTGTTCTCTCTCGACAAGCGGGTCACCTTGGAGGTAATCCCCGGGAGAGCTATTATTGCTGCGTGTAGCGTGGGCAACTCACAAGCATCAAATATCCAAACCGTGTATGCTCGATTAGATGGCCACTGACAGGAGGGATATCGGCTATGAGGACATCATGGGTCTTTTCAGGCAGGAGAACAAGTCCTCTCAGCTGAACAAGGTCGACCCCGCGCTCTACGACAAGATGGCAGGGTACATCAAGGCCCTCAGGAAGGAGAGCGAGAGGGAGATCGCCATGAATCCCATGTCCCAGGCCAGCATGATGCTCAACGACCAGCTGAAGAAGGCAATAGACAAAGCCAAGCGCGTCTACGAGCTGAGGCAGAGGAAGATATCCCTTCTGGCCCTCAGGAAGGTGGCCGGGGACAACCCTGACACTGGCAACCTCACCGCGGACGAGCTCGTGCTTTTCTCCAACTTGGTATCCGTGCTCGGCGCTCACAAGGACTCCAAGGCGGATTTCGAGGAGCTCGGGCCAAGGTTCACGACCCCGAAGGACGTGACCGAGCTCCCGGGAGCGCCGCCCGAGAAAGCGTGCGAGACGAAGGAGACGGTCGCTGACGAATCAGAGGAGGAGCTGGTGCTCATCCGCGTCCTCGAGGACGTCCCGACATTCGCGGGAGTGGACAAGGAGTACAGGCTCAGGAAGGAGGACATAATCTCTCTCCCCAAGGGCATCGCCAGCGCGCTCGTCTCCCACGGCAAGGCCGCGGTGATCGATTCAGAGTAGCTTGTGAGGCCCGCTGCTCGCCCCATGCTCACAGACGCGCACGCCTGCCGACCTGCCACCGGCCCTGAGAGACTCCTCGACCGCTCTGAGGGCCAGCTCCGGCGTGTTGTTCTCCCTGCTCAGGTGCACGAGCACCACCTCGCTGGTATCCGAAGTGGTCGCCTTCAAGGATAGCATTCCAGCATCGGTGTTCGAGAGGTGCCCGTGCATGCTCCGGATCGCTCTCTTCAGAAACTCCGGGTAGTCTCCTCCCATGAGCATCGAGTCGTCGTAGTTCGCCTCGACCATCAGTAGCCTGACGCCTCTCATGCGCTCCACGACCTCCTTCGTCACGCAGCCGAGGTCGGAGGCGATCGAGACCATCGAACCTCCGGCGGATATCCTGAAGGCCACCGGTTCCGCTGCAAGATGCATCACGGGGAATGGTCTCAGGATAAGGCTGCCCACTGTGAAGCTCTCTCCCGCTCTGATTGTGACTCTGTCCACGCCCTCAAGCGGCGTCAGTGACAGCGTCCCCCTGGTGCCGTAGGTTCTCGCGCCGTGGTCGGTGCAGAACTTCCGGGCTCCACGCACATGATCTGTATGTTCGTGAGTCAGCACGACCGCCTCGACATCCGAAGGCTCGACGCCGAAGCGCGCCATCCTCCTCTCGATTTCCCTCGATGAAAGGCCCGCGTCCACCAGAAGGGCGGAGCCGTCATTGACCACGAGGAACGAGTTGCCGCTGCTCCCGCTCGACAGCACCGACACAAAAGAATCGTGCATCCAGCATGGCGAATGTGAACATGCATCATAAACCCTGCCCTCGCGCTGCGCTCCAGGCCTTTGGGCGTGTTAAGCGTGGCAGCGAGACTTTTCCTGAACCATTAGGAATCTGTTTATCTAAGTGAAGCGCATTGTCCGGCCGCCAGGACGAGTGGTGGGGACGCACTGACGAACCGTGTATTCGGCTGTCGTGCGCTCTGGCGTCTTATCCCTGGTCGAGGGGCCGGTTCCTATGGTTTCGAGGAAGCAGATGTTGCGTGTTCTTGAGAAGGATCATCTGGATGCCATCCACGGTGCGACGCTGAGGGTCCTCGAGAAGACGGGCGTCCTGGTGAATTCGGAAATGGCCCTCTCTCTGTTGGAGAAGAAGGGCCTGGCTGTGGACCGGAAGAGCAGGATCGTGAAGATGCCGGAATCCGCTGTCAACGAGGCTGTGAAGAGTTGCCAATCGAACTTCAAGTGGCATGCCAGGAGCGAGAAGGACAGCATCGAGGTGGTCGACGGAAGGACGAAGATCGGCCCTGGCGCGGAGTGCGTCTATTTCATCGACCCTGAGACTGACCGCGCGCGCGTCCCGACGTTCCGGGATGGCATCCAGTGCTGCAGGCTGTTGGACGCCTTGGACACCGTCCAGATCGCTTACCTGCCCACCTTCTCGAGCGATATCCCTGAGGATGTCCGAAGTCTGGTCACGATGACCGCTGGAATCGTTCATTCCTCCAAGGTGACATACGGGGGTAGCACTGGCAGGGACGATGTCGAGCGGACCATGCGTCTGGGCGAGGCGATACTTGGCAGCAGGGACGAGTTGAGGAAGAGGCCGCTTTTCGCGGGATACGTCGACCCCATAAGCCCGCTTGCGCACGAACACACAATGCTCGAGGCCCTGCTCGGTTACGCCAGCGTGGACATGCCAGTGTTCGTCACCGTCATGGCGTTGGCGGGGGGCACGGCCCCTGCGTCCATCGCGGGCATCCTGGTGCAGCAGAACGCAGAAATCCTCAGCGCTATAGTCTTGGCGGGCACGGTCACCAAGTCCCCCAAGATCGTCTACGGGTCCGTGTCGTGCCCCCTTGACATGCGGACAGGCATGTCCGCTGCTGGAGCGCCAGAATTCTCGCTCATTGGCGTGGGCGCCATCCAGCTCGCCAAGTACTACGACCTGCCCAGCAATATGGGCGTCCAGAGCGATTCGAAGGCCGTCGACGAGCAGGCTGCCTATGAGAAGGCCTTTGCGGCGTTGGCTGCGGCCGCAGCCGGGGCGGACTTCTCGGACCTCTTCATAGGCTCCACCGAGGCCTTCAACACTTTCTCCCCGGTGCAGCTTGTAATAGATGACGAGATTGCCTCCAACGCTCTCAGATTCGCTCAAGGGATTGAGGTGAGCGATGAGACGCTGTCCGTTGAGATGATGGCCCGGGTCGGACCGATGGGCAACTATCTCAAGCAGAGGGACACGATGGTGAGGTTCAGGAAGGAACACCTCGCCCCGAAGATATCTGACCGCTGGACCAGGACGAAGTGGGGCCAGTCCGGCTCCAAGGACGCAAAGGAACGGGCGAAGGAGAGGATGCGCGAGCTGCTGAGGTCACACGTGCCCGAGCCGCTGGAGCCGGAGGTGAAGAAGAACCTCGACGCGCTGCTCGCGGAGCACGCCAAAGGGTACACGGTCGAAGCACTGGAAAAGGCCTTCAAGTGATGCAAATCGTGACAGCCAGACGTCCCAGGATTCCCGGCCGTGCTCGATAGTTTTATTAACAGCCATCATATACTGCGGTTCTGCGGGCCTGTAGCTCAGCTAGGTAGAGCAATCGGCTCTTATTTCGGTCTTTCTTGACCGATGGGGATACCGATTGGCCAAGGGTTCGAATCCCTTCAGGCCCGCCTTCCCCAGCACTAGATCTGTCTTCTCGTTCGGCATCTATCCGAAACGATAATCCGTCCCTCCAGTTATCTGGAGTCCACTGAGGATACTCAGATGCCGTCTAACCATCTGTATTTCATCGGGACCGCAGGCTCGGGCAAGAGTACCATAACGCATGCGTTCCAGGTGTGGCTCCAGAGCCAGGGATATGACTCCATAACGGTCAACCTCGACCCGGGTGCTGAGAGCCTGCTGTACGCACCAGATGTGGACGTGCGAGACTGGATCAAGCTGGACGAGGTCATGGATCAATATGGCCTTGGCCCAAATGGCGCCCAGGTCGTGGCCGCCGACATGCTCGCACTCAATATCAGGGAACTCGCCCAGGTGGTCGCTGGTTACGACACAGACTACGTGATAGTCGACACACCGGGCCAGATGGAGCTATTCACCTTCAGGCAGAGCAGTAAGGTCGTCATCGAGGAGCTCAGCGGCGAGTCCGCGATCGTTGGGTTCTTGTTCGATCCTTCCGTGGCGAAGACCGCGAACGGCTACATCTCCTCGCTGATGCTCGCCGCGACCGCCCACTTCAGGCTCCCGAGCCCGATGATATCCATCCTCGCGAAGGTGGACACCTTGACCGAGGCCGAGCGCAATAGGGTCTCGCTGTGGAGCCAGGATTTCTACGCGCTCATGAACGCATTGCTCGACGAGTCAATCGATGCCCAGACACAGGTCAGCATGGAGTTCCTGCAGGCGCTCGATGCGCTCGGCGCAGGCAGGCCGCTCTTGTCTGTGAGCGCAGACGAGCTCCAGGGCTTGGAGGACATCTACAACATCGTCCAGCAGGTCCTCAGGGGCGGAGAGGACCTTGAGTCCTAGCCCGCCTGAGTGATCTTCACGGCCCTGAGAATCTCGAGCCCGGGCGGCGTGAGCCAGAGGATGACCTTTCCGTTCTCGCCTTTGGAGCTGATCAGGTTCTCCTTCTTGAGTTCCCTGATGATGCGGTCCACGGCCTGTCGACTGACGGGTCCCATGGCCGCGGCTAGATCGTCCAATGTAACAGAGCTCTGCCCGATTGCCTCGAGCATCCTCGCCTGGTTCCTGGTGAACCTGTCCCTCGCCGTTGCGCCTTGGATGATAGGCAGCCGGGTCACCCTCCCGTTCACGTGATATGCCTCGACGCCGAGCTCGAACGCGGCGAGCAGGGCCGCGTCGCCCAGGAGCTTCGAGCCGCCGCTTATGTTCAGGACGACGCTGTCACTCTTGGCGCCCTGTCGGCCGTTCACTCTGCCGGCGAGACAACCCGCTACCTGGCCCACGATGTCCATGAAGCCTTCTTCGTCTGCCACCTCGAACTCCACCTCATGGCCCGCCATCCCTTCGAGGTGTCTGAGCCTCTTCGCGTCCTCGCAGTCCTCTATGCCGGGCCTCCCGATCAACAAGAGCCTGTCATACGGGAGGTTCCTCATCGCCTGGAGTATCTTCTCGAGGTCGCCCTGCTTGAAGGTCGACGCCAGGAGCCTCAATCGTCCTCACCCAGTAGCAGCTCGATGGAATCCTCGACAGTCAGGATCTTCTTCCTCGCGTCCTTCGGGTGCCTCTCGAGCCTGAGGACGCCCTTGGCCACGAGGTTCTTGACGTGGTGGTTCACGGTCGCCTTGTGCTTCCCTACCGCCTTGGCGAGGTCCACCTCTGTCATCTCGTTGGACCGGCTCTTCAGCAGTATCTTGAGTATGTGTCTCTCCTCGCCGGAAAGTATCTTGCCGTACTCCATCCGGAGAAGAGGCAGGTGTATCTCGTCGTACGTGAGGTCGTGTACGTACACCGTCGGAATGCCCTCGAGGATGCACGCGAGGAGCGCGGCGGAGGACGTCGGGCGCGTGCCCCCTGCGATGTTGAACACGGCGATCTCCTTGCCTTCCTTCTTGTAGCGCCTTACATCCGACCGGATCCGCTTCGCAATCCCCTTGAAATCGAAGGGGTCCTGCAGGTCCACCGGCTCGGCGCTGATCTTCATCTCGCGGCAGTAGTCGAGCACCGCCTTCCTCGCCTCCGCGACCATCTTGACCGAGTCGGAGTCGGACTTGTCCGCCCCGCAGTAGAAGACGACCTTGTCCACGTCCTTGGTGGACGTTATAGTGGGTATGAGCGACTTGGGCCTGAATCCGAGAGTTCCGAAGACTGCGACCATTTCCATCACCGTCATACCGAAGGCGTTCCCGGCCTTCTACAATTTGTGATACGATAATATGTATGCTAATACTATTATAGTATGTCGGCCAGGTCTTGCAGTATGAATGATTGTCATATGGTATTGGGAGATTAACAATACCCGGCCGGCCGCTCTATCGGCTGCCGGAGAGGCGCATTGACATGGACGGGAAGCTAAGAAGGTTCAAGCATGTGTTCCTTGACGCTGAGGGGACCTTGTATGTGCCCAAGCACGGCAGGTCCCGCTGGGAGTTCTGGATGAACCCGACGCCGGACCTCGCACTCGAGTTCTTCGAGCTCGACGAAGGCGTCGAGGAGGCGCTCGTCAGGATACGGGCGCGCTCCGAGACCCTGTGCCTGGCCTCCCGCAACTCCCCCGAGATCCTGAACGCCCTCCTTGACAAGTTCGGGATAAGGGGGTTCTTCGACGGCATACTCCTCAACGGCAACAAGGGCCGGAACATCTCCAGGTACCTCTCGAGGCGGGGCCTGAGCAAGGACGAGGCGGTCATGGTCGGGGACATGCCACGTCTCGACCTGTTCCCGGTCAAGGAGCACGGGATCGAGGCGATACTTGTTGACAGGGTGTACAACAGGTACGCAGACGCAGAGCGGATAGCAGGTCTGAAAGACCTGCCGGCTTGGCTCAGGGTCGCGGATGTCGCCGAGGATATGGGGAAGAAGGTGGTCAGGACACCAAGGCTGGAGGAATTCGGTGGCGGGGTCGACCAAAACCTTGATTGCCGGACTCCCGGATTCCAGTACGAGTCCCTGGACGTCAGAGGGGAAGTGGTCTGATGGTATCGGTTACTGTTTACAGCGGCGCCAACCAGATAGGGGGAAACAAGATACTCGTCGAGGACGGGGACACCAGGGTGTTCTTCGACTTCGGAGAGCCATTCAACCTGCTCGACAAGTACTTTGTGGACTTCCTGTCGCCCAGGGAGAGCAGGTTCGGGCTCAGGGACTACTTCCACTTCGACCTGATGCCGAGGATCAAGGGAGTGTATGATGAGGAGTACCTCGAGGACACGGACCTGACGTATGTCCCCCCGGAGTTCGATGGGATATTCATCTCGCACATGCACTTCGACCACGCGATGCACCTGCGGTTCGCCGACCGGAAGATACCCGTGTACCTGGGTGCGACCGCCAACGCGATTCGCAAGTCATGGACGGAGACAAGCCTTGGGAGGACCAAATTCGGCGAGCACGAGTTCAATGAGTTCCGGACTGGGAGCCGGGTCGAGGTAGGCTCCATCGAGGTCGAGCCCATACACGTCGATCACTCCACGCCGGGGGCATACGGCTTCATCATTCACACCTCGGCAGGAGCTGTTGCGTACACCGGCGACCTGCGCCTCCACGGCCCAAGGGGCGACATGACGGAGGAGTTCGTCGCGCACGCGGCATCCGAGAAACCGATCGCCATGATATGCGAGGGCACCAGGGTCTCCGACAGCGACCCGAGGGAGGACATGTCCGAGCAGGATGTCGGCAAGAGAGCGCACGAGCTCGTCAATTCCACGAAGAAGCTCGCGATAGTGTCCTTCTACCCGAAGGACGTGGACAGGATCAGGACCTTCCGGGACGTCGCCAGGGCGACCAGCAGGAAGTTCGTGGTCTCCGCCAAGGTCGCGCACATGCTCAAGGTGCTCCAGGATGACAAGAACATAGACGCCCCGGACCCGCTCACCGACCCGAACATGCTCGTCTACGTAAGGAGCATGGCCAACATCGAGAGGGTCAAGTACGAGAAGTCCTACTCCGAGATGCTCGAGAAGAACGACCATGTGGTCAACTCGGACTTCGTGAGGAACCACCAGGCGAGCCTGATACTCCATACGGACTTCTTCCAGCTGACGGAGCTGATAGACATACGTCCGGCTCCGGACAGCCTGTTCATAAGGTCCAAGAGCGAGCCCTTCGAGGAGGGCGACCTCCAGGAGGAGGTGCTCCAGAATTGGGTCGATTCTTTCAAGATGGACTTCAGGCAGGCCCACGCCTCCGGGCACGCCAGCATGCCCGAGATATTCGGCATGGTGGGCCGCATCTCCCCAGGCATGGTCATACCGGTCCACACCGAACACCCGGAGCTGTTCACTAGGTGCAATGGATGCAGGGCTGTCCTTCCCATCCCCGGCAAGGTCATCCAGGTGGGCAAGTGACCCCGGCCTGGCCTGTCATGCAGGATTCCAGCGAGGATTTTGGTAGGGCCTAATCTCTTAAGAGGGATTAGCGGAGTCCATGGCCATCATCCTGAAGGGGCCGTGGATCCCAGATGCATGCCGTGGTGAAGAGATACAGGCAGCCAGGCGCTCGGATCGAGGACGTGAAGAGGCCAGTCCCGGGCAAGGGCGAGGTCGTCGTGGAGACACTGATGTCGTCCATCTGCGGCACGGACGTTCACATCTGGGACTGGAACCACTGGGCCCAGAGGCGCCTCAGGTCGCTGCCGATAATCTTCGGGCACGAGATGTGCGGGAAGGTTGTGGAGCTGGGCGATGGCGTGAAGGGCCTCCGTGAGGGGGACATCGTCTCCGCGGAGACGCACATCGTCGACGGCACGTGCTATCAGTGCAAGACCGACCGGATGCACATCTGCAGGAACCTCAAGATACTCGGAGTGGACATGGACGGCGTGTTCGCTGAGTACGTGCTCCTCCCTGAGCGGAACGCAAGGAAGGTGCCCCCCGGGGTCGACCACCGGCTCGGCTCGCTCCTTGAACCGCTCGGCAACGCCACATTCACCGTGATGCCCCATGACTGCGTGAGCGATGTCAGGGGCAAGACCGTGGTGGTCACAGGAGGCGGCCCGATTGGCCTCATGGCGGTGGCAATACTGAAGTCCGTCGGGGCGAAGCAGGTCATCCTGAGCGAGCTCGCGAGTGAGAAGGTGAGGTTCGCCCTCGGGCGCAGGATGGGCGCCGACACTGTGCTGGACGCGGGCATGGGCACGGAGGCGGTCGTGCGCGCGGTCAAGGACGCGACTGACGGGAACGGGGCCGACGTGTGCCTGGAGATGTCAGGTGCCGCGGTCGCGCTCAAGCAGTGCTTCGAGATGCTGACTCCGGGCGGAAGGGTCTCGATACTTGGCCTGTACAACGACACGGTCTCGTTGGACGTCAACAATGCGATCACCTTCAAGTCGGCGACAGTCTTCGGCATAACAGGGAGGAAGATGTTCCAGACCTGGGACCAGATGTACGGGCTTCTCAAGGACCCGGCCTTCAGGGAGAAGATAGCCTCAATAGTCTCCCATTCGATACCCATGAGGGACATCGAGGAGGGCATGAAGCTGATCCGCACCAAGGAGGCCGCCAAGGTGTCCCTGAGGCCCGAGTGGTGAGGAGATGTCCTCTAGAGACCCAGTTGGATTCCTGAGGGAGGAGTACCGGAGACTGGTCGAGAACGAGCTCGACTGGAAGCTGAGGGTTCTACAGGGGCCGAGCGCCCCGAGATGCGTGGTCGATGGCAGGCAGGTGCTCATGCTCTGCTCGAACAACTACCTCAGCCTGAGCAACCACCCGAGATTGAAGGCGGCGGCAACCGAGGCCGTTAGGACTCACGGGGCAGGATCCGGGTCAGTTAGGCCGATCGCTGGCAACATGGACCTGCACATGGAGCTCGAGAGGCGGTTGGCCCGTTTCAAGGGGGCGGAGGCGTCGCTCGTCTACCAGACAGGGTTCGCGGCGAACTCCGGCCTGATACCTCAGCTCGCGGATGCAGACGACCTGATTGTCAGCGACGAGCTCAACCACGGTAGCATCATAGATGGCGTGAGGTTGTCGAAGGCGGACCGGGCTGTCTTCAAGCACTGCGATGTCGGGAACCTCGAGAAGGTGATGGCCGACGCGGAGCGGCACAGTCCGTCATACAGGAGGATACTCATAATCACCGACGGGGTGTTCAGCATGGACGGGGACATCGCCCCGCTCGACGCGATTGTGAAGGTCGCACGCGCGCACGGCGCCATGGTTTACGTGGACGATGCGCACGGAGAGGGCGTGCTCGGCGAGGGCGGAAGGGGGATTGTGTCGCACTTCAGCCTGGGCAGGGCCGACGTACATGTCGAGATGGGCACGTTCTCGAAGGCCTTCGGGGTCGTCGGAGGGCACGTGTCGGGCAGCAGGGATATGGTCGACTTCGCGTACAACAAGTCGAGGACATGGCTCCTGAGCGGCTCCCATCCGCCTGCGGTCACCGCGGCCTGCATTGCGGCCGTCGATGTGCTGGAGACGGAGCCTGAGCACGTGAAGAACCTCTGGGCCAACACCGGCTACTTCAGGAGGGGCATACAATCGCTCGGATTCGACACGGGCAACAGCCAGACCCCGATCGTTCCGGTCATGATAGGTGAGAGCGGCGCCGCGAAACGGTTCAGCTCGATGCTGTTTGAGATGGGCGTGTTCGCCCTGCCAATAGTCTTCCCGATGGTCGCCAAGGACGGGGCCAGGATAAGGACAATCATGAACGCTGCGCTGACAAGGGCCGACCTCGACGAGGCCCTGGAGGCTTTCGGGAGGATAGGCAAGGAGCTCGGCGTCGTCTAGTCCTGCTCTTCGTCCTTCCCGTTCTCCATCTTCTCGGTGGCCGCGATCTTGAACTCCTCGGTAGGCGTGACCACCTCGAACACCACCGTGTCGACTATGCCTTTCTCTTTCATCGACTGGTTCGGGGGCAGGAGATGATGCTTCTCGAAGAACTTGATCAGCTGGTCCCTGCCAGCGTCGTCCACCGCCTTCTTGATGACCGAGGGCTTCTTCCAGAATTGCGGTCCCAGCTTGGCGACTGCCCGTCTCCCCTCTATGTGAAGTACCACCATGTCGTGGTCCTTCGAGAAGAACCTCTCCCTGTTGTCATGGGACACCTCGATGCCCCTGTTCCTGTTAGGGCCCTGCCAGACCGTGCAGTCGAATAGATCGCCCGGGGAGGACTTCGGAGAAGCGCCGGGGGCTCTGGGAGGGTGAGTCAGGACGTGGCAGTGCGGGCAGAACATCTGTTCCGTCTCGCGCTTGCACCGGTTGCACACACGCATCTCTTGCCGACCCCGCAGCTTCGGTGAAGCCTCTCAGCCCATTTCAAGGTTCGTACGGCCTCGCCGGCCAGAAGAGCAAATTTGAAGTACATGGGACTGCGAATATCGCCGTGGTATGCCTGATGTCCTCATCGAACGGTAACAGCATGAGGTCGGGGAAGGGGCGTGTTCGGCTGACGGGGGAGAAAGCCCAGGACATACTGTGGAAGGTCGCCGCGGCCGCACTCGTGGCGTTCCTGATATACGTCCTCCTACACTTCGGCTCGCAGCTGGTCGAACTCCAAGGCGACTAGTGTCAGGCGGGGCCCGGCGATTCCTTTTTAGCGGCCCGCGCGATTACTCTGCACGTGCGAGGTCTGGACATGGTGAAGATACTGATATGCTACTATTCGCGATCAGGCAACACGAAGAAGATGGCCTATCTGATACAGAAGGGGGTCATGGAGGAGGACGGGGTTTCGGTCGATACCAAGGACGTCAAGGATGTCAAGGTTGACGATCTCAAGGGCTACGATGGCATAGTCATCGGCTCGCCGACGTACTATGGCGGGATGGCGTCTCAGGTGAAGGACCTGCTGGACAGGAGCGTGAAGTTCCACGGGAAGCTCCAGGACAAGGTCGGGGGCGCATTCTCGTCGAGCGCCAACATAGGCGGCGGGAACGAGACGACGGTCATGGCGATACTGCACGCCCTTCTGATACATGGCATGGTCGTCTGCGGGGACTCCTCGGGGGACCACTACGGCCCCGTCTCGATCGACATGCCCAACAAGCGCGTGGAACGCATGTGCGTGCGCTACGGGAAGCGCCTGGCCAGGCTGACGAAGCAGCTACATGGCTGAGACTATGCGCTCACGTGAACGGGTTCCCGAATGACATGCCCGTGAACTCCTCGGATATCTTTCCGGTTGTCGCGTATCTGTACAGAGCCGCGACGAGGACTGACTGGGCTGCCGAGAACACGAGCCCCAGGACCAGCCAGTATACTACAGCGACGACCACGCCTATGATCACGGCGGAGACGGACGCCAATGCCAACCCGATGACTATCGGAATCAGCCCCAGGAAGCCGAGCAAGAGGAAGACCACCCCGAGCCCGAGGTTGCCGACTATCGCCTCGCCCCAGGTGTTCTTGAATATGGACACGCTCCTCTTCAGGGCCTTCCACGGGCCAAGTTTCTCGTAGACGAACACCGGCACTGCGAAGTATGATGCGATGGTGAATGCCAGCCCGAGCGCGCCGATTATGAACTTGCCTATGATTCCCGCCCTCTGCTGGATCGCCCTGAGTATGATGCCGATGGTAGCCGCGAAAAGCGTCCACATGAGTATGTACTTGATGTTCTCGGTGGCTATCTTGAACCCGTCCCGCACTGTCGGGTCGCCCCCGTTCATGCGGATGGTGGCGCAGCCTATCACAGCCACATTGAAGAACACGGCGACGAAGAACGACACGAAGTAGAAGACTATGAAGAACGCATAGAACGTCCACGAGGATTCGAAATCCGTTGTCATGAATAATCCGACGAGGAACGAACCCAGTATCATGAGCGTCACGAGCGCTGAAAAGAACGGGAAGAGGAGTATCTCCTTGTCCTTCTTCACAATCCTGAGGCTCATCTTGGTCAGTTGCCAGCCGCGCGATATCTTGCCCATCGAAAACCCTCCCTGAGAGACATGCGCTCATAGGCCGTTCTGTCTGATGAACCTTTCTTTGGTCAGAGGCGGCTGAGCTCGTCCTCCGAGGGTTTCTTCTTCTGGGCCCTCTGTTCCTTAGCCCTCTTCCTCGGCCTCTCCTCCTCTTCCGCTTCCTCCTCCGCCTCCTCCTCGGGCGGCTCGTCTGGCTCAGCGGCCTTGGTCCCGTGCCTCTCGGGTTTGGCTTCGGACACTTCCTTGAGGGGCGTGTTGCACCTCGGGCATCTGTCAGACCCCCGGACGCACTCTCTGCACAACACGGCCTTGCACTTCTTGCACCTCACCACGGCGATGCCACCGTGGAACAGGCATCTCCTGCCTACGAGGTCTGATGGGACCTCCTCCTCCATCTCGGCCTCCTTCTTTCGCTTGGCCTTGGGCGGTTCTTCGTACACTCTGCGCCTGACCGCCTCCACCTCTCTGCTGTACCGTCTCTTGGGGCCGGCTTCCTCCTCATCCTCAGGGGGTTCGTGCTCCCTCCTGCGCTGCTGGGGCGGCGGAGGTCTGTGCCTCGGGCGCCTCTCCTCGTAATCCTCGGGCATGCCCGGGGTCCCTCGCCTCATCTCACGCTCATCGTAGGTTTCATACCTGCCGTACCCGTCGCTGACGATGGACCTCAGCTCCACGGCCTCTGCAGTCATCCCTCCCTCCTCGAAGGTCTGTAAGATGGTCGTGAGCTGCCGAGCCCAATACGGCCCGATGCCCAGGTTCCTGATGAGCCCGAGCACATTCTTCTGATCATTGGGGAGCTCGAGCGCCTGCCTGAGCAGGGTCTCCGTCTGTGGATCCGCCACCTTGGTGGAGAACTCGTGCACCTCGACTGCTTGGATGTAGCTGAGGATCCTCTTCGCGCTGGCGATCCTCAGGTCCGGGAAGTTCACGGTTATGTCGCACAGCCTCAGCCCGTGCGCGGCCAGGTCACGCTTCTCCATGGCGTTCACGAGGACCTCCCTGGCCATCTTCTCGTACCTGTCGAAATCCTCGCGGCTCATCCCGGAGAGGCTGAACTCAGCCTTGCCGCTCAGGAACTCCATGACGTCGTTCAGGAACGCGTATGGGATCCCGCATATCCTGAACGCCTCTTCTTTCGACACGGGCCTCCCGTGGGTGTACTCGAACTCGAGAACGGCCCTCGAATAGTCCTCTATCTTGTTCCTGCGGATGTCCTCCTCGGCCTGCTTCCTCCCCTCGACGGCGGCCTCGAAGTACGGGTCTATGCTGAGCGCGTGCTCGTAGCATCTGAGCGCCTGCTCGGCCCTTCCGAGGCCCATGAGGACATGGGCCTTGCTCTTCCAGGCCTCCTTGTCGTTCGAGTCCAGTCCTATCGCCCTATCGTAGGAGCTGACCGCCTCTTCGAGCAGGCCCTGGTTCTCCATGGCGAATCCCTTGCTCATCCATATCTTGGGTTTGGAGCTGTCGATGTCAAGGGCCCTGTCGAAGCACGAGTTCGCGTCGACGTTGTTCCCCACCTCCATATACAGGAGGCCCAAGCGGTACCACGCCGATTGATCCCCAGGGTCGACGTCCAGCGCCCGCATGTACGACTTTATGGCCTCCTCCTTGCTCCCGGTGGCCTCAAAGGCCTTCGCGCGGCTCTTCCACATGTCCTTGTCGTTGGAGCCGAGCCTGATGGCCTCGTCGAACGCGCCGAGCGCCTCGGGCACTCTGTTCAGCTTCAGAAGCGCCATGCCCGTGTACTTCAGGACGGCCCCGTCCTTGGGTGCGAGTCTCCTCGCCTCGTTGAAAGAGCCGATGCTGTCGTCGAACCTCCCCGTGCTCGCGAGTGTTCGGCCCTCGTTCATGTGGAACTCGGCGACGTTGGGGAGCATCTTGAGTGCCTTCCTGAAGTCCGTGAGCGCCTCCTCGAGCCTCCTCAGCTCCAGGTATGCCTTGCCCCGGTTGTTCAGGACGAACGGCTGGTTGGGGTCGAGCTTGATTGCGAATTCGAAAGTCTCGGCGGCCTGAGCAGGGTTGCCCGCGGACAGCAGGAGCAGCCCCTTCCTGTTCAACAGGAAGACGTCCTTGGGGTCCAGCGTGAGCGCCTCCTCGTAGCTCTTCAAGGCCTCTTCCCCTCTGCCCAGCTTGTCAAGGGCGTTCCCCCGGTCCGCCAGTGCGCTCTTGTTCCTGGGGCTGAGCTTGAGTATCTGGTCCGTCACGTGGACCACGCTCTCAGAGTCGTCCATCGCGATCAGAGCCATCTTCTTGAGGTCCAGTAGATCGAGGTCTTCTTTGTTGTGCTCCAGGGCCTTGTTGAAGGACACGAGGGCGTCGTTGGGCCTCTTCAGGAACAGAGCTGCGCTTCCCTTGTCCACCAGCGTGTCCCTGTCTTTCGGATTCACGGAGAGTATCTCGTTGCAGACCGCGATCACCTCCTCGTTATTCTTGAGCCCTTTCAGTAGGTCCCTCTTGGCGACCAGGACGGCCATGTTCTTGGGGGTGAGCCTCAGCGCCTCGTCGTATGCTAGAAGTGCCTCGCTGGGCTTATTCATGCGGGCGAGCATGAGCCCTTCCTTGATCCTGTAATCCGGAGTCGCCGGGCTGAGTCTGACAGCCTCTCTGACTGAGGAGAGGGCATCCTCGAAACGCTCGAGCCATTCAA
>JBFFED010000034.1:0-21132 GCA_041559015.1 Thermoplasmata archaeon
CGAGGTCGAACCATATGTCGGTGCCGAACACAAGGTCCATGTTTGTGACGGTCACCGTGAAGGTGACTATCTCGCCCTCGGCCGCGCATGTCTTGTCCGCGGTCTTGGTGACCTCGATGTCCACGTACCTCTTGTCGATCCAATCACTCTCAGCTGAGGTCCTTATCTCGTGAAGATACGAGTACTCTGGGTCATCATCCCACTGATCATCCCAGGCAAAGATATGGACGATATTCTTGAAGGGATCGTCTTCGCAGCACGTGACCGTGTAGGGCCATACATAGATGACGGGCGGGCCACCGGCAGGCAGGCACTCGCCGTAGAGGTACTTGCCGAGGAGGGGGTCCGTCAGGTCGTATGTGAGATCCACGTCACCCGTGTTGGTCACGGTGATGGTGAAAACGACCTCCTCGCCTGCGGCCGCGCATGTCTTATCGACCTCCTTGGTCATCTCGAGGGAAGGCTTGTAGATGTCGACCTCCCAAGTGGCCTCGGCATACTCATCGTGATGCTGATAGTCGTAGGCCCATACCCATGCAAGATTCGTCAATGGATCGTCATCCGTGGATTTTACAGTGTAGGCAAGCGCCGGAACCTTGCTGACATCGACGACCTCTGAGCTGTATGGGTCCAGCGTGCCAGTCCAGAGCGGGTCACTGTCATCGAACGGCTTGATCAGAGGGTCCCAGAGCTTGTAGGTCATCTCCTCCTCGCCCGGATTACTGACCACGAACCAATAGGTGATAACCTCTCCTACAGCAGCGCACTCCTTGTCCGCGAATTTCTCGAGATCTATGTCCGGATAGAGTACGTCGACTGTGACAGTAGAGCTATCCCAGACCACATTGCCGTACTCGTCCTCACCACTCACAGTAACGGTGTTCACGAGGGGGTCGGGGTCGGTCTCGATCACAGCCCTCTTGAGTTCTGGTATATCCGAATCAGTAATCAGGAGCGAGGACTTGGCGGGCAACATACCGCACCAGAGCGGGTCCTCGGGGTCATACGGCTTGAACATCGGGTCCCACAGGCAGACGCTCAGGTCCTGCATGCTCGGATTGGACAGTACGAACCAATAGGTAACAGTCTCTCCAATCTCCGCACAGTACCTGTCCGCATGCTTCTCGACTTCAATCTCCGGGGCAATTATCTGGAAGAGGCATGTGGCGGTCACGGGGGAGTACAGGCCATCGTTGAGATCTGAATAGGTCAACTCAGCCCAGTTCTGATACCATCCCGGGATGCCGCCGACTACCGTTGCCGTGAAGTTCAGGTATGCGTAGAAACCACCGGGATAGGCAATCGTCCCGGGGAAGCTAGACGTTCCCGAGTTGATGGTCTCTATGTCAGACCAGGTGAAGTGCTGCGGGTCGATGACAACCGGGTACGGGACTGGCGCCCGAGGGGTGGGGTCCGCCGTGTCCGCATACATGAAGGACATCGGATCGACCTGGACTTCATCAGGCAGGACGTCGATCAGGTCGAGGTTCACCGCATACGCCTCACCCAGATTCGTGAGTCTCAGGCTGAATGAGATGGTGTCGCCGGCCACAACGACCTCAGGGTCGCACTCCTTGGTCATCTCCATCTCGGGGGGTATGAAGATTCCCTTCACGTCGACTGGAAGGTCCACGTTTCCGGGGTTCGTCCAGGGGTCGGTGCTGTTGATTCTTCCGTGGAGAGAGGCACCTGGATACAGAGACGCGCCGAACTGGACTTCGGGGATGGTCACCGCAAGGTGAGCTCCGCACCACAGAATGGACTCATACGGAGCGGGACCCACCTCGTCCTCAAAACTGACAGTGACTGCCCAGAGCATCTGTATCTTGCTCAACGACGGGAGAGGGAGGTCGGCCTTTCTCTCCTGATTCACAATCTTTCCGTCGCTGCCAGGAGAGAGGGAGAATGGCTGCGACGATGGACCGTATATGTTGAAGGGCGGTATTGGCTCACCTGAAGGGTCGAACTGGTCGAAATGGGTCAGGTAATCGAAGCCGAGATAAGGAGTTGACCCACTAGAGAGATTTCTATGATCGTAAGCCATGTAAATTGTTATGACGTCGTATGTTCCGTCAGAGGTCAGCTCTATCATCCACGGGATGCTGTCGCCCTCGTTGTAACCTCTGATGTTTGCCTTCTGCCACCTGTCCTCTCCGGCATCCCACGCTTTGTGCCAGACGGTGATCGGTGGCTCGAGGAAGGTTGTGCTCGCTACCAGATCATAAGCGATTTGAGAAGCAGTGACAACAAAAGGCACTTCTGTTTGATCAACGGCTGGAACCACATATTCAGCATTTCCGAACATGCCATCCACGACATCGGAAGATCCTATCCAGATCCCAGTGTCAGGATGCTCGATGGTTATCTCAACCGGAGTCCCCGAGACGAATCCTGTGCCGTTGATCACGGCAATCTCTCCTGGGACATATTCCGGCTTGGACGTCCATATCTCAGGGACGTCAGATGCGTTCGCCACAGCGACCAAGAACCCGCTGGAAGTCATCACGAAAGCCAGAATGACTGCCTGCAGATATCTGAGGAACCTGGCCCTTTCTATGCTCGTTTCTGTCGTTGCGTAGCCGTTGCTATGAGACAATCTTGCTCCCCCCTCTCTCTCAATGCTCCCGACCACATTCCCGGCCTCGATCTCACACCCACGAGTAGACCGAGTCAGTTAGCCGGATGCCACACCGTATCGACCGTTGCGTTACTTAATAGTTGTCCAGATGAGTTTCGACGATTCTCGTACGGTCGAATGCCTGCAACAGAAGACAAGATCAACCAGACTTTCCTGCCCCTCAGAGAGCGACCCCAAGAAGTACGAGAGGGTTCAATCGTGAACGTCTCATAATAGGGCATGCGAACCAGAGTGCTACACTATACCTCAAAGTATACCAGGCAGTATACAAAGTTGTATAAACCTCCCCCGAGATTATGTCTCCTGCAACGCAAAGTCGGAGCAGGTCCACTGTCTGGAGAGGGGCATTGGTGAACAATCCTTTCAAGCTTGGCGAGCCCGCGACGGGCGACTTCTTTATCGGTCGTGATAATGAGATATCCGAGATTGTCGCGAACCTGAGCGGGCACAGGAATACCGCGATCTACGGCGAAAGACAGATCGGAAAATCTTCAGTACTAGCCGAGATTGCCCGGAGGAGAGCCAAGGACTTCATCTTCGTGAGAATCGACGCGTGCGCAGCCGCGGACGAGAATCATTTCCTGGACTGCTACACGAGAGAGACTATCAGGGCGGGCATCGGCAAGGCCTGGAAGGTGGACTCCGCGCTCTGGGACCTTCTGAGCACTAGACGGATGAGGGCGGCACTGTCTCCTGGTGGGGACCTCACGATAGAGGACAAGATACGGGCGAACATGCCGGAGGGAATCGCAGTTGAGAGGGGAAGCAGAGGCTCGTCCAGACCCGCCGAGGAGAAAGAGCCCAGCATCCTGATGTGCCCCCGATGCGGAAGACCGTTGAAGTGGATCGAGACCTACGGAAGGCACTTCTGCTACAACTGCAAGAAGTACGCCCCGAGACAGAAGAGACGCCAGCGGAGCGACAGAGAGTGGCAACCCTCAAGTGGGCCCGGTTCCTGCCCGAGCTGCAACTCAGACATGAGATACGTGCACAGGTACTCTGACTACTACTGTCCCAGATGCGAACGATATCCACACGTCGACAGGCGCATCCTGTCCGAGCCGTGGGGTAGGAACGATATGATGGCAGCGCTGAACCTGCCGCAGAAGCTCGCAGAGCTCAAGGCCAAACCCGTCGTCGTGATGCTCGACGACTTTCAAGAGGCAGCGGACCTCGACGACGGACGGCTGGTCGAGGCGATGCGGCTGAAGTCCGAGGACCACGAAGACACGACCTATGTGTTTGCAGGCAATGCTGGCGAGTCGATGCGACTCATGTTCGAAGACAAGAGTGGGTCGTTCTACAAATTCGCAGACACGGTCGAGCTAGGCAGGATTCCCGACCCCGAGATGAAGAGATTCCTGATGAGCAGGTTCAGATCGGAGGGCGGTAAGCTCACGGAGAGGGTCGCCCAGAGGGTGATCGGCGTAAGCGAGGGCATCCCTAGCTATGCGCAGCACATTGCGCACGAGCTGTTCCACATCTCGATTGAACCTGAGATGACCGATGTCGAGGACGCGATAGACAGGGTCGTTGGACAGCAATCAAGGGTTCACGCGCTCCTCTGGGACTCCATCAGGAGCCCGCTCCACAGAAGATATCTTTTCGCTGTGGCCAGGGAGCCAGGGGTGCCGCACGGAGAGGCGTTCATCAACCGATACAATCTGAGGTCGAGGTCGCACGTCCAGCGCATAGAGAGACAGCTGGAGGCAAGAAGAGTCATCAAGCATGGCGAGATTCTAGACCCCATGTTCGTCATGTGGCTGAGATTGTCGAACTCCCTCTAACCCCGGAAAGAGCGAATAACGCGACCCGTGACGTTATCCGGCATGTACAAATCATCGATAGGCGTTCATCGGGATGGAGTTGGAAACATGGCTAGGAGGACACGCACTCTAGCGCTGCGCCTCTCGCAGGCTAGGATGCTTGGGTTTGCGCTGGTCATTGTGGGCCTGGTGCTTCTCCTCCTAGCCTTCGATGCGCAGACGGGCATCGACGAGATCGGGGAGACGAACGACCCGACGCTCCAGGAGCGGCTCGCTAGGCTGGAGGGCCAGAGGGATGTGTTCCTGGTCGCGACTATTGGGACTGTCTTCCTGGGCATGTTCGCAATAGCCATACTGGGTGAACCGAGCGTCCCGAGCATGATAGGGGAGGACCAGATGATTGCGACGGCGAAGATGTCCGGCGATATCCTTGGTGCCCTCTTGCTCTCCGGCAACTCGCAGTACCTGCCTGCTAAGCACGGTCTGAAGAGGGAGAAGGTGTTCGTGCCCGCGACTGAGGGACGGGCGAACCCGGCGAAAGCGCTGACAGAGGACCTCGTGCTCTCTCCCGGGAAGGACGGATCCACCCCTGGTGTCGTAGTCGAGCCCATCGGCCTCAGGCTACTCGACTCTGTGGAGGCCGAGCTGAAGACGAGTGTCGCAGGCGCAGGTCTTGAGGCCGCCGAAGGGACCCTGCAGATGATGAAGCACGGCCTCGGCATGCTCAAGGACTTCCACTTCAAGGAGAGGGATGGAAAGACCATCCTCAGGGTGGAGTACAAGTCACTCCTGGAAGCGTGCAGAGCGGTCCGTAGGGAGTGGCCGGATACCTGCAGAAAGATGCAGTGCATCGGTTGTTCGTGCCTGCTTGCGGCTGCAGCCCGAGCCACGGGGAAGGTCGTCGCAGTAGAGGACGTCGACAATAGCAGGGACACCGTCGTGTTCGTACTAGATCTCAGGGAATGGTAACGAGCGGGCCGAAAGAGAAGGATAAGGCTTTTTATTGAGTCGACGATGCATTCGCACCTTGATTGCCTCGCTCTCCGCGAAACGCTCAATCGTCCTCGTGTCCGCCTTCGCTTTGGTCCTGGCAGCTGGATCAATGCCGATTACTCCTGTGACAGCCGCTGCAGATGAGATACCACACGAGAACTACGACCTCATCGATTCCGACCTGAGCGTGGTCATCGTCATGCTGAACTCATCGATCAGATATTCCGAACGCGCCCTGATGTGCATGTACAACCAGACGATGACGTTGGCCGAACAGAACCTCTCAGCGGTGAGGAGCATACTCGTGCCCGCTGAGAAGGTTCTCGAGGAAATCGATGATGTGGCAAGCAGCTACGAGAATCTAAGCGCATTGATACCTCCATTCGCCGAGCTGTCTGATCTCATGGATGCTTTCGCTGGTGACGAGGACGCACTTTTCGTTATCAGAGCCGAACTGGTAGCTGCATCCTACCTCCTGGCTCTAACTGGAGATGACCTAGTCGCCGCCCTCGACGCCATCAAGAGGTTCAACGAATTAGTGGTCAAGATGAACGCCACGATTGAGGATATGCTCGTGGGCGCACAGGAGATTGGGGATCTGGCCGTGGATGGCGGAAGGCCGTTCGCGGATAACCAGCTCATATCTCTGATCGAGAAGCTGAGGGATCTGTTGGCGATGATCGAGAAGGAGATTTCGAAGACTATCAACGAGGACCTTCCCCTTGAGGAGAGTGGGCCGTTCCTCATCTTATGGATATCATCATCAAGCTACTACCTCGGAGACACCATCATTGGAGGAGGATACCTGTTCTTCAACGGTATGTTTGGGTCGGGATACAGTGTGGAGATTGTGTTCGACGGATCGCCGCTCCTCTCAACGACCACCGCACCTGATGGCCGGTTCTCCTTCGCCTACCAGATACCTCTGAACGCCTCATGGCTCGGAACACACACGTTGTTCGCGGAATCCTCTACTCCTGTCGGCGTGCTCACATCGGACGTGCTCTCACTGAGGATAGCGCTCATGCCCACGTCCATCAGCCTGTCCTTGGACACGGGCGTGATGTCTATCCTAGAGAATGTCACTGGCCTGGTGGTTCTCAGGGACATCAAGGGGAACCCGATTGAGTCGACTGCGTGTAGGTTCGATGTCGACGGCTCCAATCTGGTGTTCGATACTGGACCTGACGGCATGGTCGTCGAGACCTGGCAGGCAGACCAGCTAGGCTACGGCAGGCATTCCATCAGGGCATTCTTCGACGGTGAAGTGCCCTATGCGCCGAGTGCGTCAGGTCTCAGAGAGGTTACAGTCGACATACCGACTTCGCTGGACCTTCAACTGCTGTCAACCGAGGTTCGCCGCGGGCAGTACATCGTGGGGAACGGCACGTTGCACGCCAATGGAACTGATAGGGTGCCGAGCCAGATGATAACCATATCCCTGGACGGAGTCATCGTCGCTAACATCACGACAGGTGCTGATGGAGAGTTCGCCTTCACCATCAGCTCCGAGTCCCTGGCGGTAGGAGGGCACAAGCTGATGGCTGAGCTTCTCGAGAAGGACGTCATCTGGAGGTACTCTCAGGACGTGGAGGGCTTCACAGTGAAAGGGTACCAGGAAAGCGGATATCCCTTCTGGCCCGTCATACCTGGATGGGGGGGTGGACCGGGCGACCTCATCCCCTACCTCTTCATCGGGAAGAACGCATACTTCTTCTGGCTACTCCTTCTGGCATTCACGGGCGTGATCGTCAGGGTGCTGCAGATGAGGAGACGGGCCGCTGTCGTCGCGGCCAGGGATAGGTCTCAGGAGCTCGAGCCCATAGACTCTGCGCTGCGAGCGTCAGGGGCCATCGCGGGTCCGTCCGAAGAACCCTTCGAGCTGCCTCCGCGCTCTGAGGGGCCGACGAACCCCAACGAGAGGATAGTCTGGTACTACCAGCGATTCATGGCCTTCATGATGAAGAGGGGCTGGCCCGGGCTAAGGGCGAGCATGACTCACAGGGAGGTCGCCAGGATACTCAAGGCCTGGGGATACCCCGACGAGCCCGTGGAAGACGCGACGATGCTCTTCGAGCGGGCGCTGTACTCAGGAGCGAAGATGACTGACGAGGACACCGTGCACATGAGCGTCGCGATGACGAGACTCGTGAGGCCCAGCGGCAGGAAGGGGGTGCTAAATGCGGTCTAGGATTGGGAAAGGGTACGCGACGGTCGCGGTCGTCGCGGTGGCGATTGCCCTCCTCTCGGTGTCCATGGTCGCCCCTGCGATCTCGGCGACGGAGGACTTCTCGATATTCAACTCAGGGTGGAACGGCACGAGCGGATTAGCGGTCATGGCCTACAGGACAGGCAAGCTAGTGCCGACATTCGAGGTCGAGTCGACGGGTACGGAGATCACAGTCACGCAGGCCGCCCTCACCACCATCGCGCCCGACCCGCGGACAGGCGCGCTCATCATCCTCGGCCCGACGAAGGAATTCACCGACGCTGAGGGGAAGCTCGTGGGGGATTTCGTGAGGGACGGTGGAAGGCTCGTGCTCGCAGATGACTTCGGCACAGGGAACTCGCTCCTGTCCAAGATGGGCGCGGGCTCCAGGTTCTCTGGTCAGCTGGTGATGGACCTCGCCTTCGAGAAGTAACCGGAGTTCTCTGTTGTATTCGACATCGCGCCAGACCCGCTCACGACGAATATCTCGACGCTTCTATTCAACCACCCATCGTCGGTGACAGTCAACACGTCCACGACAGCCGTGATCGCTCGCTCCAGCGTCGCCAGCTGGAGGGATGTGAACGGCAATAGGCTCCAGGACCCCGGAGAGCCCATGGGGCCGTTCCCGCTCGTCGCCCGCGAGAGGCTGGGGCTCGGCACTATCCTGCTCCTCTCGGACCCCTCGGTGCTCATTAACGGGATGATGGAGTACATGGACAACGACGCCTTCGCGGAGAACCTGGTGGTCGAGGTCTGCAGAGAAAGGACCGAGGTCTACTTCGACGAGAGCCATCGCGTATTCTTCGACCCCGTGTCAGCCACCCTGGAGTTCACGGAAGAGATCTCGACGACCGCCAAAGCGCTCATCGCGGCGACAGCGTTCGTACTGACGCTCTGGATCGCGACGGACCTCGTCGACGACGCGGTCCTGCGGGTCGCCCGCAGGATCCGAACCGCTGTCGGGCTTGTTATGTGGGCTCTGATGACACCATTCTCCCGCAAAAGATCCGTCCCCGAGAAGAAACCGCTGTCCCTCGAGGAGACCATCGACATGGTTTCGAGGGAACGACCAGATATGAGGCTCGGGATTATCAGGTATATGCTCCGGGAAAAGGACAGACACTCCAAGACCCTCATGGAACAAGAATCCTAGGAGAGCACGAGCCAGACCCTTCTCAGGACGACGACCACGAAGAGGACTAGACCAGCGTAGATGAACAGGTCCATCCTCCTCCGCAGCTCGCTCGTGAGGAACCCGTCAGTCAACTCGCGGACTATGAGCAGGCCTATCAGGAGAAGGGTGACCAGGACCTCCACGCCCGCTGAGAGCGCGATGAGCACTGCTATGATGGTCCAGACGAACACGCTGAGGAAGACCTTGTGGGATATCAGCAAACACATTCCCCGCGGGGCGCTCTCGGCCTCGACTCCCGTTACGACCGCGGCGGTATAATATCTGTTCGCAGCCCGCAAGACCCCGACTGGGAAGCACTGGCCACGGTCCCCGGGCCTGCAACAGCATTCATATATCGCTATCAGCTTCTGAGAGCAGTCAGCTCCACATCGCAAGGGGCAGCTCGCACATGGCCGAAGAGAAGAGAAAGCCCTTCAAGATACATCTGGAGGTCAGGAAGAGACCCGACGACCTCATAGCGTGCATCGCGCTCGCGCTGCTACTGGTCGCGCTTGTCTTCCTGGCGCCCGAGAGCACTGCGAGGCAGATACTCGGCCTCGTGTTCGTGCTCTTCCTGCCGGGCTACGCAGCCACAGCCGCCCTATTCCCCGAGAACGACCAGATAGACGGCATAGAGCGCGTCGCGCTCAGCTTCGGCCTCAGCATCGCCATCGTCCCGCTGATTGGGTTGGGACTCAACTTCACCCCTTGGGGCATCAGGCTCGACCCCATACTCGCATCAGTATCGGCGTTCATAGTCGGCGCCTCGCTCGTTGCCTGGTACAGGAGGATGCGGCTCCCTGAGGACGAGAGGTTCGTTATCGTGGTTGATGTCGAGCTCGACTTCTGGAAGATGCCCCTGGTGGACAAGGCGCTCACGATCGGCATCGCGGTCATGCTCGTGGCCTCGGTGGTCGTGCTCGCGTGGGCCATCACCACGCCTAGGGTGGGCGAGAAGTTCACACAGCTCGCGATACTCGGCCCTGACGGGATGGCGACGGACTACCCGAGGAACCTCACGATAGGCGAGGACGGGCGGGTACTGATCTCAGTCAAGTCGTTCGAGCACACGACTGTGAACTACACGCTAGCGATCATACTCACCAACGTCACGGACAACACCACGGCGGTCGGCTCGTGGTCCGTCGACTGGGGGGAGGTGCACTCACTCACGCCCTACAGCGCCATCGCCCAGAACTTCACCCTGGACCACCTGCAGTACTACAACCAGACCTTCGACTTCGACGTGACCACCCAGGGCGTCTGGAAGCTGCAGTTCCTGCTGCTGATAGACGGCCAGCCGGTCACCCAGGACGCATACCGCGAGGTGCATCTCTGGCTGTTCGTCACGCCCTGAGGCCAGCAAGGATGACCAGATTTGAGCAATCGCAATTATATATCAACGCCCTTGTGGCCGTATGAAAGGCCGAGGCGGACCGAGATGAACAGCAAGAAGATTGCGATCATTGGCGGCGGGAACATGGGAGAGGCCCTCGCGAGGGGCATCCTGCAGACGAAATGGGCGACGCCCGAGCGCATGATGATTGCGGAGCCTCTCAAGGAGAGGCTCGAGAAGCTCAGGGGGATAGCCCACGGCATCAAATCCTCGCACTCTAACCTGGAGGGCGCGAGCTGGGCGGACGTCATACTCCTCTCCGTCAAGCCGCAGATAATCGCGCACGTGCTCGACGAGATCAAGCCGGTCATGAAGGACAGCAAGATGGTCGTGTCCGTCGTGGCGGGCGTCACCACGGGCTACATGGAGATGAGGCTCGGGGGCAAGGTGCCCGTGATCAGGGCGATGCCGAACATAGCAGCTGTCGTCCGGGAGTCCGCGACCGCCATCTGCCCGGGGAAGTACGCCACCGAGGAGCACATGTCCGTCGCGAAGAGCATATTCGAGTCTGTCGGCATGGTGGTCGAGGTCACGGAGGAGCCCCTGATGGACTCAGTCACTGGTCTGAGCGGCACCGGACCCATGTACGTGTTCCAGATACTCGAGGGACTATCGGATGCGGGCGTGAAGGTCGGCCTGTCCAGGGACATGGCCAACGCGCTCGCCGTGCAGACCCTGATAGGCTCCTCCAAGCTGATCAAGGAGACGAAGGAGCACCCGGCCAAGCTGAAGGACCTGGTGACATCTCCGGGAGGAACTGCGATAAGCGCGCTGCACTCCCTGGAGAAGAACGGCCTCAAGGCGCTCTTGATAGACGCGGTCGAGGTGGCCTCGAAGCGCTCGAGCGAGCTCGGCAGCAAGAAGGAATGAGCCGAGGAACCGACTCACTCCAGGGCCTTCTTCGCCTTCTTCGAATCATTCGTGCCCAGGGCTATCGCCGCGGGCGTGCCCTTCTTGCCCATGAGGAAGACCGAGTCGATGTTCACGCCTGCCCTCGCAGCCTTCCGAGCGACCTTCGCGATCTCCCCCGGGCGGTCTATCAGGTCCACGACGACAACCTCGGACTCTCTGAATTCCAGACCGGCCCTGCCTAGGGCCTTTCTGGTGGAGACCTCGTCGTCCGTTATCATCTTGATCGCTGGCCTCGTCCCCACCCTGTCCGTCGCCAGGCCTCGCACATTGATGGCGTTCTGCGCCAGGGCCTCGGTCACACGGGCGAGCTCACCGCGCCTGTCGTCCACGAAAACGCTGAACTGTTTCACGCAACTCCCCCGGCATGTCAATGCGTGACAGGGTGGATATACGTTGCGCTCCCCATACCGCCATCCGCGGAGATCCTCAGTCGCTCAGCCCGTGCTTCTCCTTAAGCTCCCTGAGCATCACCCTGAGCTCCGATTTGGTCGGGAAGCTGATGGCCTTCTCCGGGCAGAAGCTCCTGCAGCTTGACTTGCCGACCACGAGCGAGTTGGCGGGCGGCTTCCTGTAGCAGTCCGATCCCCCGGTCAGCTCTCTGTCACCTCAGTACCGATGGCCCGCGCTGGTCGGTGGCTCTTGACCAGTCCCCTAAGCGGGCTGAGATGCCTCCGGGAACGGCAAGGACGTTTTTGTCCCTTTCGGCTGACGGTCCACCTGGGCACGCTACTCGCACGCCTCCATACGCCTGAGGCGTTCCACGCCTTCTCTGAACCCGCGCGCGCCACCCTCGTGCCCGTTCCATATCTCCACCAGCATCGGCAAGTCGGAACCCCTCAACCAGGAGAAGTCAATCTCACCCTCCCCGATCTGCAGACCCTCCCTATCGGGGACGGCGGCATCGGAGACGTGCAGATGTCTGACCCTGTCCCCGAATCGATCCATGAACCGATTGCAGAAGTCTTCATCGCCTTCAGGTCTTGACAGATATCCGTGGCACAAGTCCAAGGTGAATCCCTCGACCTTGTCGGCGAACCTCTCCATGTCCTTCTCTGAGACGCAGAGGTTTGAGACCATACGATCCCCCCTGCGGAACCAGTAGTACCACGGCATGTTCTCCAGCAGGAGGAGCGACGGACCGAGAGACTCGAGAGATGACTCGAGATTGGCCGCTAGCCTGTCACGGTCGGCAGGGGACGGACGTATCCCGCCCGGATGGATCACAATCGGCACGTCCCCCAAGCACCGTGCGAGCTCCCTCGTCCTGGACACGACCTCGACGCTCAAAGTACGGATGCGCTCGCCATCGGAGGACAGGTCGACCAGCTCCTTGCCAGCGCCTACTGTCACGGACTCCTGGACATGGACGAATTCGACAGGCGGCCAACGCTTCCTCAGGGAGGAAATCGTTGTATCATCGACGCTGTCGAGGTCACCGTTGAAGAGCAGCAACTCGTGGAAGCTCACACCCGGGACATCCATCCTGGCGTAATCCCTAAGGGAGACCATCACGCCCAACCTGAACAAGTCCTGCCCTCCGGGCCGCCTAATCGCGTACGAGGTCAAATGGGTTGCCCAAAAAGGGGTGGGCCGAACTATTAATACGGTGAGTCCGGGATTATCCCGAAGTCATGAACACACCAGTCATCGAGGTCAAGGACCTCGTCAAGAGGTACGACGGCGGACCGGCCATCCTAGACGGCGTTTCGTTCTCCGTCGACGAGGGGGAGTTCGTCACGATCTACGGCAAGTCCGGCTGCGGGAAGACTACTCTCCTTAACATCATCGGGGGGCTCGACAGGCCCACATCGGGGACGGTCCGAATCGACGGCAGGGACATCGTCGGCCTCTCGGAGAACGAACTTGCCAGGCTGAGACTCGATAACGTCGGCTTTGTCTTTCAGGACTTCAACCTCCTCCTCGATATGACCGTCCTGGAGAACATCGCCCTTCCCCTGAGACTGGCAGGGGACAGGGACACCGGAAAGGTCGAGACGCTTCTCGAGAGATTCGGCATGAAACACATAGCCATGGAGAGTGCGAGGAGGATAAGCGGCGGGGAGGCTCAACGGACCGCGGTTGCCAGGGCGGTCGTAAACGAACCAAGAGTGATACTGGCTGACGAACCGACGGGGAACCTGGACTCGGAGAACACGGAGAAGGTCATCGCAATGTTCCATAGCATCCGGGATGAGTTGAGCACGACCATAGTGCTCGCGACTCACAACGAAGGGCTCGCAAGGCACTCGACCAAAGTCATCAATTTGGGCGAGTATAGGCGGCTCCAGTGACGAAAGTGGACAGCAGGGAACTATGTGAACCGCCCGAAGTGTCTCCGACGCGAGGTGCCTCAAGCTCCCCTAGCAGACGATTGCACCCGATGGTCCCTCTGCGATTCCACGACAAAGATGTGAATAAATATATCCATATGTAGCAGCTATGTGAGCAGGATGACGCTCAGCTGGCAGTGGTTTCTGAACGCATCATCGTCCTTCGCGCCGGATGGGTCCACCAAACGAAAGATAATCCAAGTAGTCGGGATCATCTTCGTCTTCCAAGGCGTTTCAATCGCCCTCCTGTCGTCGCACTTTGGGCCCGCCCTGGGCGTGTTGTCGATGGCCCTGGGCGTCCTCATCCTGTTGATCTTCCCTCCCAAACTGAGGCCGAGGGAGCAGGCCTCTGAGGAACAGAGGCGACAGGCAGAGAGCGACACTTATGGGATTCGACTTGTAGACTTTATCTACAAGACCATCGGGGGCACCTATGTCACCATCGCGCTGGGAATCGTCATCATCGCGGGCATACTGATCTACAACAGGTATCTGTCGAGCCGGCCGGACATCGGGGATCTGGACCTGCTGTCCATGATCCTGGGAGGCCTGCTTGTCATCTACCCCTACGCCTCCAAACGGTTCAAGGTCGAGATGTGCTTCGCCCTCATGTTCATCGCTTTCGTCGTCGTGATCCTGGTCATACCTCAGGCCCTCCTCTCGTTCAACGGCGATTCGACCCTGGGAAACTGGTACGTCCACTACATGCTCGCGGCCCCGTTCGCGCAGACCCTGAACCTGCTGGGTATCGAAGCGCGTTCAGCTGCCGAGGTCGTGTGGATCACTTTCAAGGACGGGTCCACGCATCCATTGGGCATCTCCACCGCATGCGCAGGCCTGTACTCGTTCAGCATATTCGTGTCGGCATTCTTCTCCTTCGTCTTGGTCTTTGAGAGGCTTCCCATCAAGATCACCGCATTGGTCCTGTCGTTCGGCCTCCTGGTAGCTTATGTCGGGAACGTCTTCCGGATGGTCGTTATCGGCGTTGTCGGATACTACCACGGCATGGAGGCATTGCTGTGGGCGCATGACAACGTGGGGTGGATGGTGTTCCTTGCATGGTCATCGATCTTCTGGTATCTCGTGATCAGATATGCAGACCGAAGAAGGAATAGGTCCAAGACAGTTGAGCAGTCGAAACGCACGTCCTCCCAGCCGTGAGGCCCCGGCCAGGACTGGCATGAACACTGGCCCATACACCTGATGGCCGAGGGGCATGCTGTTGGAACCCCGCTGAATATATATTAGTTCATTCACTATCGAGTAGGCACACGAAGGGATTCTCCTGGCACATTTCAAGAAGACCACCGCTCTGTTGCTGCTGCTCCTGATCGTGCTCATCTCCCTGGCCCTGAGGTATCCACTTGTCGAGCACGAGAGGCACAACGACACCTTCTTCAATCGGCTGCTCGCGGACTCCATACTGGAGAACGACTACGCAGTATGGACCTTCCACCCCCTTTCCTACCTGGGATACTACCCCATATCGTATCCTTCAGGCACCCCGTTCCTGATTGCAGAGATATCCGAGATGACGGGGATTGACCTGAGCCCCTCCATATTGATCATCGGCATGCTCAGCGGCGTGCTCTTCGCCCTGTCGGTATTCTGTCTGTCGAGAATCCTGCTCAAGCGCATCGACCTGTGCCTTCTTGCGACTGCTCTCGCGGTATTCGCCCCCAGGTTCATCGACACCTCCTACTGGAGCGGCAGCGCGAGGGCCCCCTTCGTGGCCTTGGCGGTGTTCGCCGTGTTCGTCGCCTTCAGGACGGGATTCCCCGGAAAGCCCGCGCTCATCGTTGTGCTCGGAATCGCGGTCTTGGGGTGCTTCACGCTGCACCACATGGCGGTCGTGTTCATCCTCTTCTGCCTTGCCTACCTGCTCAGCGCGATGCTCGGGCGTGTCACTCTCGTATTCGTCTCGAAGGGCTCAATGATAAGAACGAGAAGATGGTTCGCGGGGTTCACCGTTGCGCTGCTGGGGATCGCTATATCCCTCGTGGCTGTGTTCTACCTGAGCTACTACGAGCCCACGCTGAAGTATGACTATGCGTCCACCTCGCTGTTCTCGTTCGAGCCCACCTACCTGTCCATACTCCTCAACCTTGCCGCGAGCTACACCCATCAGATAGGGTTCGTGCTGCCTATAGCGGTGCTGGGCCTGCCCATATACTTCATCCGGACGAGGCTCACGACGACCTCGATGTTCCCGGTGCTGCTCATAGTGTCATTCGTGCCTCTCCTCCCCAGCGCCCATTACATCACGATGATCCTGTCGCCCTTCGTAGCGGTCCTTGGGGTCGCCTGGTTCGGAATCGCGCTGAAGCGGAGGAAGGGGCGACGTATAGTGATGGCCGTGCTGGTGCTGGTCATCTGCGCGTCTCTCGTCCTGCCCGTGTGGTCCTCCCAGAGATGGAACGACATCCAAGAGACATCTGGTGACCCTGTCGCCTCGGACATGCAGCTCTTCTCAGATGCCGCATACCTGAGCCTCTTCGGAGACGATACATACGCCGTATCGAACAACGATGTCCTCTCCTCGAGGCTCGCAGGTGCATCGGGGGTCGTATTCCTCAGGTCTGGCGTGATCTCCGCGCTGACCGGGGACGTCACCGCAGAATCCGTGAAAGGCAACCTGTCTTGGACGAACCAACGGTTCCCGCAGAACCTCTATCTGTGGTTCGAATACGAAGACGAGAACGACATCAACATGTACGTGATCCGGTACGTGGTCCAGGGAAACACGTTCCCGGCTGGAGGGGGAGACGTCTGGCAGACGGAGACAGACTACTACGAGAAGCATTCCAGGCTGCTGGTCGTCGTGGACAACCGGTGGCCGGCGAACTACGTCTGGGTATGGGCGATCCTGCCAGCGAACCTGCTTTCGGAGCTCAGGAACTCCGAGTGGAAGGTCGGATCCTCGACGTATCCCATTGATAGCTACTCGATATACATCAGCGAGCGGATAACCCTGTATGCGACTGAGGTGCCTGACAAATATGGGTCATGATACTCGGGGGTCATCGCCTCTTCCCCAGGACTGGTCATCCGACCCCTCTGCGGATGTGAGCCCTTGAGACTGACGTCTCGGCTCGGGTCCAGCTGTCTGCTGTCTTCAGCCGTGTTCGCCATCATCAGCATCTCGGCGTTCGCCACGCGCCTTATGCCACTCGCATTCAGCCAGTACCCCTTCAACAACGACTCGCTGGTCGAGTGCGGGCTCGCATCTGATATTACCCTCTACGGTCGTCTCGAATACTCACCAGGGTCGCCTTGGGAGGGGACGCACAGCGCTGAGCTACCTGCCCTCAGCGTCCTGTTGGCCTACGTCTCCCTCTCGCTCGGGGAAACGCCACTCGACTGCGCCCAGATCATCACCGCGGTGTTCTCCGTGCTCACCGTTGGCGCGGTCTTCCTGCTCGGAAGGCAATTCTCCGGGACGGTTAGCGGAGGGATCGTCGCCTCCATGGCAGCCATTCTCAGCGGGACATTCGTGTTCACAACTGGGTCTGCCTGGAAGCTGTCTCTCGGTTTCGCGCTGATTGCTCTTCTGTACTTCGCGTTCGTGAGGAGGAACGTCCTGCAGTACAGACTGTTGGCCTTCGGCCTCCTGTGCCTCTTGCCTTTCGTGCACCACCTGGCCGCCGCGGTTATCCTGATCGCGCTGGCTTTCATGCTAATCTGGAGCTGGATAGTCGCCCTGTCGCGGACGAAGGTGTCCAGGAGGCTCTGGTGGGACACCCTGACAGTCATGCCGCCGATAGTCGTCGCGTCAGTCTACTACTCAATCGCGCTCCTGGACCGGCAGAACGTCTTCGCTTCCGAGATCAAGGTCGTGCTATTCATCTGCAACTTCGTGTTGCTCAGCATGGTCGCCTACTTCGTCATGTCGATGAGGAACCACCAGAGGGCTACTTTCGCGCCGTTGGTCGGGGAGTCCTTCGCCGCGATACTCCTGTTCGATTACCTCGGTTTCGTATTCCCGTACAAGGCCTCAGCCCCTCCTGTCTACATCATACTCATCATATCGATGGCCGTCCTGCTGACCATCGCATGGTACGGCACGGAGCTGATTGTGGAGAAGAGGCGCCACCTGATGGCCGTCCAAATGAGCCTGATCGTGGCCCCCCTGACGATAATACTCTTCGGCATAGAGACAGGGCTCCCCAATCTCAGCCACCAGATCATCTACCGGACCTTCGACTTCCTGCAGTTCTTCATCTTCCTGGGGCTTGGGATGGCTATCGTCGATTTCGCGGCGAGGAAGCCGAGGACTGCCCGGCTTGTGGCCATCGTCATCAGCGTGTGCCTCGTCTGCAGCTTCCCATTCGGGTTCTTCACGAATGACCTACTCGGCGTGAGGCATGATTCCCATGCGTTCGAGCTCGACTCCATGAAGTGGCTATCGGAGCACACAGACGATTTGAGCCTGGTATCCGACGAACGGCTCGCGTTCATGGCCCAGAACACGATATGGATCGAGAAGAGGCCTTACCTACCTCGTGACATGATGCGAGGCTACGTTCTGTGGCCGGGTTTCTACTACATGGTGGAGGACAGCTGGACCGTGTCCGGGGTGAACAACTTCCCGGACGGGCTCGCCGTAATCGACGAACGGAGGATGGAGCTGGCCCTCTACAGAAGCGATGTGGTCTACGTCGGCGGGCCGGCGGACGACAGGCTCCACATATTCACCTGCAGAAGCTACATCTCATACACGTCCTGATCACGGTGGACGCCTTCGTCATGCCCGCTAGCCGCCCTTCCTACGGGCCTTCGCTATGACTTCCTTGAGCATCGAGTACAGGTTATCCATGTCGAGCCCATCCATGGACTTCCTGGCATTCGCTTTCATGCTGGCCTGGAGGGTGGGGTTTGTGCTTATCGCAAGGATCCTTTCTGCAATCGCCCTTGAGCTTCCGGGAGGGATGACATACCCATTGAACCCGTCCCTTACGAGGTCGACACAGCCGGCGGTGTCAGTGACAATCGATGGGATCCCCTGTGCCAGGGCCTCGGCGCAGACGACGCCATACGGTTCATCCCAAGAGGGCATTATCTGCAGGTCGGCCATCGAGTACAGCTCGAACAACCTGCTGTCGTCGACGAAACCGATGTACCTTGCGTTCTCCGACATCTTCGCACATTCCGCCTTCACATACTCCTCCATCGGCCCGTATCCGACCAACATGACGACTACCTTCGGGTCCCTGGTCCTGATTTCGGCTACGGCCCCCATCAGCTCCTTCACGCCCTTGTGCTCGACCAAGCGGCCCACGAAGAGGACGACGAACCTGCCTGTGAGGCCGGCATCCCTCCTCAAATCATCCCTCCGGGCGGCCAGCGCTTCCGACCTGGAGCGCAGCATCTCGACATCCGGAACGCACGGTATGAGGGACATGCGGTCGTCCCTCCCGCCAAGATACGAGTAGAACGACCTGCAGCTCTCGCTGGCAGGCACGAGGACCGCAGCTCTGCGAACGAGGAGCGACATCAGTATGAGGGACGCCTTCCTCAGCGCGCTCCAATCTCTGCTGTTAGATACCTCGGCGAAGAAAGCGTATGGGGTGCGCTTGACGATGCACATCAGTGCAACGAGGATGCTTGTGAGCTCGTTGTGACCGTACACCAGTACGACATCGGGCTTCCACTCGAACACCTTGGATAGACCAGTATTGACGCGGAGGATGTCTCCTCGTTTCTCGAAGATGGGTATCGCTATCTCCGGGAGCCTGACCACCCTCTGATCCGAGGGGAGGGTGCCAACCGCCCATGTGGGCCTGTTGGGCGCTTGGCGGTCGGTGAAGAACAGACGCACCTCGAGCGTGCTGTCTCTCAGGAGCCTCTCGAAGAGAGGAAGGCGATATGGCGCAGGAAGCAGATGAACCACGGCGACCTTGGAGGTTCCCATCGAATATCCCATTCCATCGGAGTCGGATTGTCGTAGGCTCGCTGGCCCGTCACGACACACTGAGCCCAGGTGGTATAACACCAATCTGCCCTTATTCCCTTTTCGCAGGGGTGTGAGTCGGAATGCGCATCCAGCGACTTGCCTCAAGGCCGCCATCGGCAGCCTTCATGAGCCACCTATGCAACGGAGGGAATATCAGGCACCTTGGCCGCTGTTCAGCTCCCGTCCAGAGTCGGTCGTCGCCCTACGTCACATGAATGTGCACAGGTCATGTGGTCTGACCACGCAGGATCCCCATGTATGACCTGAGATGGGCCTCGGGCGAGTATGAGGCCTCGTACGCAGCCCTGGCCTTATTGGAGCGCTCCCCGAGACTCCCTCTGCTGTTCCAGAGGCCCACAATCTCCTCTGCGAGTCGAACCGCATCCCCCGGCGGGAAGAGGGAGGAGCCGTTCTCCGGCCTCGCAATCTCTGGAAGGCCGCCTATGTCGGATCCGATCACGGGGATCCCCATGGACAGGGCCTCAAGTGCGGCCAAGGGCGCGTTCTCATAGGATTCTGATGGAACGATGACAGCTGCCGTCTCACGAAGGATGTCCTTGACCTCGTCAAGATGGACGTGACCGTGGATTCTCACCCTCCCCTCGAGCCCTAGGGACCTTGTCCTGCCCTCCAGCGCTGCCCGAAGAGACCCTTCGCCAAAGACTGAGAGCTCGAACCCCTGCGCATCCCTGCTTCTGTCGAAGGCTTCCAGCAGGGTCATCAGCCCTTTGAATCTCTCCAATATACCTATGTATACTACCCTGCTCCCTCCGCTGCCCGAGGAAATCATACCCCTATCAGGGGCGAAATTCCTGAGGATGTGGCCCGCCCTGATGCCGTCTCGCGAGAGCCGCCTGGCCATGAACTCGCTGGGCGAGATGACTGTGAACCCTTCGGGAAGCCTCATCGCCCTCATGTTGAGGACTCTCCACAGCTGCGGTGGTTTGCGCCAGCGGAGCAGGCAGGATTGACAGAGGAACGGGTCTTGGCAGAGCCTCTGACCAGGCCTTAGCAGGCTCGATCTCGGGCAGACGGCGTAGAAATCATGGGCCGTGTAGAGAGATAGGCCCGTGGGCGAGGCGACCGGGCGGCCGATGAACCCCTTTGTGTTGTGCCAATGGATGACTTCCGGCTTCAGCCGCGCGACGAGCTCGCGGAAACGACGGACCGACCCAGGGCCACGGCCTAGGGTCAGGCCGAGGATAGGGTCTCCGCGCCTGAACGACGACAGATGAACATGTCTGTGCACGCCTCCAGGGGTGACCTCGTCCAGGTCAGGCATGAACCCCCTCTGTAGGCTGAAGGCGTACGGGCTGTGGAGCACATGCACTTCGTGACCTGCGCGCACGAGCTCGTTTGACAGGTACTCGACGAATCTGGCGTCGCCCCCGAGATGGGCTGGGGGATAATGGGTCGACACCATCAGGAACTTGAGGCTCTCCATGTGACTCCAGACACTCTCCATTGGCAACGTGCGTGCGGCCTATGAACCTTTCCCCAGGCACGTTCTGTCCAAAATCGGGTGGTACATGTAGTGCGAACAGTCAAGAGCCTGCCTCCCCGTCTGCCACTGGATGCCGTGCAAGGCACATGCATGGGCCGGAACGGTCGGCCCGTGGAGCAGCGGATCGCGCCTGACATGTGGGAGGAATCCATATTCCCGAATGGGCGCGTCTTCCAGGAGCTCTGGCCCGCTGCCAACAGCCGTCCTCAACATGACGGCAGGGGGTCTACGGTTCGACCCCGGCGCGTCCCAGC
>JBFFED010000035.1:0-21008 GCA_041559015.1 Thermoplasmata archaeon
GGAGGATATTCATCTCCCACCTCCCTGCGGACCACTTCCTGGGCCTGCCGGGGCTGATCCAGAGCATGAGCATGAACGGTCGCGAGGACCCGCTAGAGGTGTATGGGCCCGAGGACACAGCATCGAATGTGAGGCAGATGCTAGGCCTCGGATACTTCAAGGGCGGGTTCGAGGTCGTCCCCCGGGACATCAAGCCGAGGGAAACCCTGGACTTCTCATCCTATTGCGTCAGTTCCGTCGAGGCCGAGCATACCATACCATCGCTCGCCTATTCCCTCGAGGAGGCAGCCCGCCCAGGGCGGTTCGATCTGCAGAAAGCGAAGGCATTGGGGATCCCTGAAGGACCGATGTTTCGGAGGCTGCAGCAGGGTAAGTCTGTGACTGTCAAGGGTCGGAGGATAGAGCCGGGCGACGTGCTCGGTCCCCTCAGGGCCGGGAGGAAGGTCGTCTACACTGGCGACACCAGGCCATCATCGAGGATAGTGCAGTTCGCCAAAGGGGCTGATGTGCTCATACACGACTGCACTATGGACTCGTCCCACTCCGCCCTCGCATCGGAATTCGGGCACTCGACCGCGGCGGAGGCTGCCAGGGTCGCTCTGGAGGCGGGTGTCAGGACGCTGTTCCTGGTGCATCTCAGCCCAAGATATGACACCCACGAGGTCCTCGAGCGGGAGGCGAAGGGCGTGTTTAAGAACTCCAGGGTCGCTGAGGACCTGTCCGAGCACATGGTCCGGTACAGGGATTGAGATGGTATCTGCGGAGGGGGAAGATGGAGAGGGGGACCTTCTCGATTGTGGCAAGGGATGGTAAGACGGGAGAGTTCGGGGTCGGCTCAGCCACTGCGGCCCCGTGCGTGGGAGCGTTTCTCCCGTTTGCGGAGGCCAGTGTAGGCGCTATCGCGACCCAGGCCTGGGTGAATGTCAACCTGGGATATCAGGGGCTTGCCCTCATCAGGTCTGGCCTGTCCGTGAAGGGGGCCCTTGAGAGTCTGCTCTCTGAAGACCAGGGGAGGGAGCGGAGGCAGGTGATAGGTATCGACGCTGGAGGATGCTTCGGCTTCACTGGCGATGACTGCACGGGCGAGAAGGCCCACAGGTTGTACGAGGACTTCGCGGTCGCCGGGAACATACTCACGGAGACGTCCGTCCTGAACAAGATGGCCGAGGCCTTCATGAGGTCTAGGGGTGAGCTGTCGCACAGGATACTGTCGGCGGTTCAGGCAGGCCAGGCCGCGGGCGGGGACAGGAGGGGGAAGATGTCTGCGACGCTCCTGGTTGCCTCGAGCAGGCCCAAACTGTACCACGACCTCAGAATAGACCTCAGCAGCGATCCTGTCAGGGACATTGGCAGGCTCTACGAGAAGTGCAAACGGCTCCAGGACGAGTTCGGGGATGAGGACGACAGCGAGATCCTGGCCTACAAGGTGGCCAAGGTCCTCAAGTGACAGCGACACCCGTCCTGGCTGACGCCTGGACGTCACGCATGCCGGTCGCAACAGCGATATCTGTCGCCCCGATAGCCATTTATAGCGAAACCAGTTTCCAGGGATGTCCAGAGCGGAGAGGGCGCACTGAGTTCACCTGCCTCAGTCGCTCGGGATGTTGGACAACCGACAACTGAATTTGTTGAGGGGGAACTGACTGATGGTGCTGTTGGAGGTAGACGGACTAAAGACTTACTTCAAGACCCAGGAAGGCACGCTCAAGGCAGTCGATGGTATCAGCTTTGACCTCGACCGCGGACAGGCGATGGGATTGGCCGGAGAGTCCGGTTGCGGAAAGACCACCGCGGCGCTGTCAATCATGAAGCTGCTCCCTGCGAATGGCTTCATCGCGGGGGGGAGCATCAACTTCATGGGCCAAGATATGTCGAAGGTCACGGGCGACAAGCTCAGGGCCATAAGGTGGAGAGACATATCCATCATATTCCAGGGCGCGATGAACGCTCTGAACCCCGTCAAGAGGGTCGGAGACCAGATCGTCGAGCCCATACTTCTCCACGAGAAGGTGGACGAAGCTGTGGCAATCAAGAGGGTCAAGGAGTTGTTCGAGCTCGTAGGCATCAACCCGAACAGGATCAGGGAGTACCCGCACGAGTTCAGTGGCGGCATGAGGCAGAGAGTGATGATCGCCATGGCCCTGGCCTGCAGGCCGAAGCTCGTCATCTGCGACGAGCCGACGACCGCTCTCGACGTCATGATTCAGGCCCAGATCCTGCAGCTGTTGAAGAGCTTGCAGCAGGAGCTGGAGCTCGCCATGATAATCATCTCGCACGACCTATCTGTCCTGGCGGAGACATGCGACCAGCTGTCGATCATGTACGCGGGGAAGATAGTCGAGCGCGCTTCCGCGGTGGAGGTCTTCTCCAACCCGCAGCACCCTTACACGAAGGGGCTAATCGCGGCGTTCCCGAACATCAGGGGGGACCGCAAGATGCCCGCATCCATAGCCGGCAACCCGCCGAACCTGATAAACGCGCCTCTAGGATGCAGGTTCGCCGACAGGTGCTACGCGAAACAGGACAGGTGCTTGGAGGAGGAACCGCCTCTGATCGAGGTGTTGCCTGGTCACTTCGCTGCGTGTCACTTCGTCAAGCCAGGGGGGGTGTGAGCGATGACAAAGGATCTTCTGCAGGTTGCGGATCTCCAGGTCTGGTTCCAGGTGAGGCGCGGGTTCGTGGAGAGCCTCACCTCGAAGGAACAGAAGTTCGTGAAAGCGGTCGACGGCGTGTCCTTCAATATCAAGGAGAGGGAGATATTCTGCCTTGTGGGCGAATCTGGATGCGGCAAGACGACCACGGGCAAGGCGATACTGAGGCTGGTCGAGCCGACCGGCGGCAATGTGTTGTACTACGGCTCCGGGCTGAGCGCGGCCAAGATAAAGGAAGCCATTGAGAGGTCCGTCTCGAAGAAGCTCATGACGAAGAAGGAAGCGGAGGAAGCGCTCGCGATGGGCGCCATCGACGTCAGGAAGCTCACGAAGGACAAGATGAAGATGCTCCGACAGAAAATGCAGATGATCTTCCAGGACCCGTACGAGTCCCTGAACCCCAAGCAGTCCATATACGATATCGTCGCTGAACCGCTGATGGTCAACAACATCGGCGCCAACGAGGCTGACAGGGAGAAGCGGGTGGCTAAAGCGCTGGAGGACTCTGGCCTGAGGCCCCCGAAGGACTTCATGTGGAGGTATCCGCACGAGGTCTCCGGCGGCCAGAGGCAGAGGGTCGGCATCGCTGGCGCGCTTGTGCTCGAGCCTCAATTCCTAGTCGCAGATGAGCCCGTGTCCATGCTTGATGTGTCAATCAGGTCTGAGATCCTCAAGCTGATGCTGGACCTGAGGGACAAGAAGGGCCTGACTTACCTGTTCATCACGCACGACCTCAGCGTCGCGTACGTGTTCAGCGACAGGATAGGCATCATGTACCTTGGCAAGATAGTCGAGCTCGGGCCCACTGAAGAGGTCATCAAGAAGCCGATGCACCCCTACACCAAGGCCCTCATCTCTGTCGTGCCAAAGCCCGACCCGAGGATGAAGACCGAGAAGATCATCCTCAAGGGTGAGAGGCCGGACCCTGCCCACATACCTATGGGATGCAGGTTCCACCCGAGGTGCCCGTACATGATGGAGAAGTGCAAGGAGATGGAGCCTGAAGAGATATTCGTCTCGAAGGAGCACTGGGTCTCCTGCTGGCTGGCGACCGGCGAAGGTAAGGCCGAATGAGGCCGAGAGCTAGAGACGCGGGCGTCTGGTTCGGGGAGGTCCCCCCTGGCCCAAGGAACATGCTCACGGACGTCCCCGGTGTGCTCGTGGGGCACTGCTCTATCATCAGGGGGAATGGCCCTCTCAGGCCGGGCGAGGGCCCGGTCAGGACAGGCGTGACCGCGATCCTGCCCCACGACGGCAGCATGTACGAGAGGCCGGTCAAGGGCACATACTTCGACTTCAACGGCTGTGGAGGGCTCGGGGGGGCGCTTCAGATAAACGAGTTCGGCGTCATCGACACCCCCATAATGCTCACGAACACGATGTCCATGGGGACTGTATCGGACGCCCTTGTCAAGCACATGGTCAAGGATAACCCCAGCGCTGGCATCACCAACGACACCATCATACCTGTAGTAGCCGAATGCGACGACAGCCACCTGAACGATTCCCAGGGACTCCATGTCAAGGACGAGCATGTCCTCGCAGCCCTCTCGTCGGCTGGAAAGGATGTGCACGAGGGAGCGGTCGGGGCGGGCACAGGCATGGTGTGCCACGATTACAAGGGGGGAATTGGCACCTCCTCAAGGGTCGTGTCGACCTCCTCCGGGAAATACACTCTCGGAACCCTGGTGCTGTCGAACCACGGGGAGTGGAACGAGCTCAGGATAGACGGTGTGCCTGTCGGGAGTATCCTGGGTGCGCCCCCGACCAAGCGGAAGGAACATGGGTCGATAGTCATGTTGGTCGGCACTGACGCCCCCCTGGACTCCAGGCAACTTCAGAGGGTCGCAAGGCGTGCGATCATGGGGTTGGCCATCACGGGCTCGTCCTCGCACAACGGCAGCGGTGACATAGTCCTTGCGTTCTCGACCGCTAACATCGTCGACAGGTTCGCCAAGGACGGGCTCGTCTCGGAGAGGCTGATGAGGGACATAGACATCAACCCCCTGTTCAGGGCCACTGTCGACTCGACCGCTGAGTCCATAATCAACTCGCTCTTCAAGGCGGAGACGATGGAAGGCAGGGACGGGAACATCGCGACCGGCCTGCCGATAGATCATACGCTGGAGATCCTGAGGGATCACGGTCGCCTCAAGGGCAGGTAGTAGTGGTGGGGCCCCCAGGATAGTTTTTTGGGCTCGGAGGGTCATCCTCGAGGCGATACAGACAAGCATCTTGGAGGACTTGAATGCCTAAGAGTCGCAAGGACGTCCTGACCAGGGTTCAACGCGCAGTCAAGAGGAACGAGATAGAGAAGCTCGTCAAGGACCTTGTGAGGATTCCCAGTCACGGGGACGTGCCCACCCAGGAGAAGGAGGTCGCGGAGCATCTGAACCGGTTCCTGAAGGACCAGGGCGTCGAGTCCAAGCTGAGGACCGTGGAGAAGGACAGGCCGAATGTGATAGCTGTCGTTAAGGGCTTTGGCCGCGGGAAGAGCCTCATGTTGAACGGACATACTGACACCGTCCCCGCATACGACATGAACATACCGCCATTCAAGCCAGATGTCAGGAACGGGCGGCTGTACGGCCGCGGTTCGCTCGACATGAAGGGGGGCCTGGGGTCGATGGCGATGGCTTTGGTCGCCATCGAGAGGTCGAAGGTCGAACTGGAAGGTGACCTCTACCTCACAGGCGTAGTGGGCGAGGAGCGCAGGAGCGAGGGCACGGAGAACATCATCCTCAAAGGGCCAAAGGCGGACATGGTGATAGTGGGCGAGCCCACCGACCTCGAGATACAGCCCTCCCATAGAGGGCTCGAGTGGCTCGAGGTGCACTTCTACGGCAAGGCGGCCCACGGCGGTCAGGCGGACAGAGGGGTGAACGCCATCTCCATGGCCGCCCGATTCGTCTGCAAGGTCGAGGAGGAGCTCATCCCGAAGCTGAGGGAACGCAAGGCGAAGTACACCCTGCCGCCCACGCTCAACCTGGGGGTCATCCAGGGCGGCCAGCAGCCAAGTTCCGTGGCCGACCACTGCGTGGTCAAGATCGACCGCAGGTGGGTGCCTGAGGAGACGCTGCAGCAGGTGTTCGGGGAGATTCACCACATCTTCGACGACCTGAAGAAGGAAGATCCGGGGTTCAAGGCGGAGCTTAAGCGAGACCCGGCGAACATGAAGACGATGACGCACGTGCCGAACGTTGTCAGGACTGACCACAGGTTAGTGGTCTCCCTTGGCAAGGCGATCAGGGGCGTGACTGGCAGGCCTGCAAAGATCGCTACATTCTGGGGCTGGACGGACGCAGCGCTCATGACTCACTTCGGCAAGATGCCCGCTGTGGTGTTCGGGCCAGGAGGTGCCGGGGCACATTCCAGGGTGGAGTATGTCCTGGTGGAGGACCTCGTCCGATGCACCCAGGTCTACTCGATGACGGCCCTGGACATATGCATGCCTGACGCGGGCTAGCACACGCTCGGCAAGTGCCTCAGGACAAGGCCAGCGCGCTCCTTTGTATGCTCGCCGGACTCAATCGTGACAGCGCCGTTAACGAGCACATGGACAATCCCCTCTGGATACGCATGGGAGTTCTCGTAGGTCGCTTTGTCGCACACTCTCTTCGGGTCGAACACGACGATGTCCGCGTTCATCCCGCACGCAAGGACTCCCCTGTCCCTGAGCCCTATCCTCTCCGCAGGGAGGGAGGTCATCTTCCTGACGGCGTCTTCGAGCGAAAGGAGCCCTCGGTCTAGGGCGTAGTTACGCAGTACCCTCGGGAACGTGCCGTATGCCCTCGGGTGCGACGCGTTCTCGCCCATGGGGCCGTAAGGCGCCTCAGCCTCACCATCAGAACCTATCGAGGCCAGGGGATGGGTGATGACCTTGACCACGTCTTCCTCGGAGATCTCGTGGAACACCGCCCCCGCCATCAGCCCCTCCTCAACCATGATGTCCATTGCGATCTCGGCAGGTTCTCGGCCCGCCTGATGCGCGACCTCGGCCACTGACATGTTCTCGAACCGCCGGAAGAGGTCGCTCCTAAGGCCGATCAGACAGATGTTCTCCCAACCGTCCTCGGCAGCGGTGGCCTCCCACTCCTCAGACGGCTCAGTCATCTGCGCTTTGGCCTTGCTCCTAGTCTCTGGGTCCCTCAAACGAGCGATTATCGAATCCTTGGTGCCCTCCCTCATCCAGGGAGGCAGTATCGTGTCGAGGGCTGTGCACGAAGCAGTATAGGGATAGACATCGAAGGCGACATCCACCCCGGACTTCCTGGCATCCTCAATCATCTCTATCGTTCGGGAGACGTTCCCCCAGGAGCTCCTCCCGCAGGCCTTATGGTGTGATATCTGAACGCGCGTATTCGCCCGTCTGCCTATCTCGATGGCCTCCTGGACCGCCTTGACCAGGGTTCGTCCCTCTCCCCGTATGTGGCTGGCGTAGAAGCCCCCCAGGGATGCGGAGACAGTGGCCAAAGCGACGAGCTCGTCAGTGTCGGCGTAGCATCCAGGCGCGTATATCAGTCCTGACGAGAGCCCGTAAGCGCCCTGGAGCATCGCGTCCGCGAGCATGCTCTTCATCTCGGACAGCTCTGCCTCTGAAGGCCTCTCGTCGCGGTTTCCCATTACCGCTTCCCTGAGCGTGCTGGCGCCCACCAGGGTGGCGACGTTGACCGATGTCCTCATGTTTGACAGCCTCAGGAAATACTCGTCCAGGGTCCCCCAGTCCACGCTGACATCCAGCTTGAGTCCGTAGTCCAGAAGCGCCTCCCTGGCCAACCCGAGCGCGGGCGCGGGTGAGCCACCGCAATTGCCGACGAGTTCCGTCGTCACCCCCTGTCTTATCTTGCTCTCCGCCAGGGGGTTCGCGAGAAGGTGTATCTCCGAATGCGAGTGAATGTCGATGAATCCAGGACACACGATCATGCCTGAGGCGTCGATAAGCATGCTCGCGCTGGCCTCGGAGCGCTTGTAGACGCCCGTAATCTTGGACCCGTCCACGGCGATGTCCCTGGGAACGCGCTCTGCCCCCGTTCCATCAATCAGAGTGCCGCCCTTGATGAGTATGTCGTGCATCTGCTTCCCTTGAGGTATGGCCGCTTGAGGTACAACCCCAGGATGGCTATTGAAGGTTTCTGGCGCCGCCATGCCGTCGGTCACGGTTTATATCCCCAGTCGTCATCTGGGTCAAGGATGACGAGGCGGCTTGCGTTCCAGAAATACCACGGCTGCGGGAACGACTTCATAATCGTGGATGAGACGCACGGCAGAAAGACCCCTGACGGTGAGCGCAGCAGGCTCGCGCAGCGGCTCACCGACCGGCATTTCGGCATCGGCGCTGACGGGATCATATTCATAGAGCGAGCGCCCGGCGCTGACGGCTCCATGCGCCTGTTCGAACCCGCTGGCAACGAGGCAGACATGTGTGGGAACGGTATTCGCTGTGTTGGGGCCTACCTCATGGACAAGCTGGAACGGAACTTCGTCGATGTCCTCTCAAAGGACGGCGTAAAGAGAGTCACCAGAGCCGGCCGGGACTACTCCGTTGAGATGGGAGTGGTCCGGACGACAGGACTTCACTTGAGGGATTACTACACAGGTGTGAAGCGCGACTCCGACTCGATGATGCGCTTGCGCATCCAAGCGGGCAGCAAGTCCCTCACAGGGGCCCTGGTGAACTCAGGGGAGCCACACTTCATTACCAGGACTATGGCTCTTGACGCCCTCAAAGTGCCGGAGATGGGTGACACCATCAACGAAGACAGACGCCGTTTCCCCAAAGGGGTGAACCTGAACTTCGTGGAAGTGACTTCCCCACATGCGATAAGGATACGCACATACGAGAGGGGCGTGTACGACGAGACCCTCTCATGCGGCACGGGCGCCACGGCGAGCGCCGCTGTCTCAGTCATGCTCGCATGGGTACGCCCGGGAACAGTGACCGTCGCCACCAGGGGCGGTAGGCTGCGGATAGCCTTCAGAGAGGGTGGCCAGTCAGTGATGTCAGGTCCTGCGAGCCTCGTTTTCGATGGTGTCCTCGAAAGCGTACGCAGGGCGTAGGGCGGCTCAGCTGCCCATGGATTTCAGCACTTCCTCCGCGCTCTTCAGCGTCTTGTCGACGTCATCATCGTTGTGCTCGGTGCATGTGTAGAGTGGCTTGTCCGGGTGGTAGTATATCCCGCGGGCGAGCATGCCGAAGTCGAAGGCCTCGCGCTTCTTGGTGTCGCAACGTAGGGCGTCCCTGTAATCGCATATCTTCTCTCTCCCGAAGACGATGTTGAAGGTCGACCCTGGGCCGACCGCCTGCGCGTCCACCCCGAGTCTCTCGAAGAGGTCGTTGAGGCCGTTCTGCAGCTTCGAGGTTATGCGATTGAGATATGGATAGGTCTCCGGCTCCTCGAGAACGTCCATCGTGGCCATGCCAGCGGCGAGGACGGTCGGATGGCCGTTGAACGTGCCTCCGTGGAAGACCCTCTGGTCCTTCGCGCGCGTGGCTGGGTTCACCAGGTCCATTATATCCTTCCTGCCGAGGAACGCGCCGCAAGGGAACCCCCCGCCCATGACCTTGCCCAGGCACATCATGTCAGGCGTGACACCTAGCATAGTCTGTGCCCCACCGAGCCTGTCCATCCTGAAGCCGGACATGACCTCGTCGAAGATCAGTATGATGTCCAGGTCGTCAGTCACCTCCCGGATCGCCTTGAGGAACTCCGGGTCTGCGGCCACGAACCCTCTCTGGACAGGCTCCATTATGAGCGCGGCCAGGTCGTTCTTGTGCGCCTTCAGGAGCCTGACCGAGCTCTCGATGTCGTTGAACGGCAACACCTGTGTGCTCAGAAGAGTGTAATCCGATGTGCCGAGGGAACATGAGACAGACTGCGGGGCCACCTCGGGGCCCGCGACCTCCTCGGACGGCGTGAGGCTCACCAACGCCTCGTCGTAGCAGCCGTGATAGTGTCCCTCGAACTTCGCGATTCTGTTCTTCCGCTTGTAGCCCCTCGCTACCCTGAGAGAATGCATGGTCGCCTCAAGCCCTGAGTTGGTGAACCTGGTCCTCTCCGCGCACGGGAAAATCCTGTTCAGGCGTTCGGCCATCTTCGCCTCCATCTCGTGAGGGGGGCCGAATATGGTCGTCCCGTCCTTCTCAAGCTGGTCGTGGATCGCCTTGACCACTCTCGGGTGACCGTGCCCGAGTATCAACGGCCCGAAGCAGAGCATGTAGTCGATGTACTCGTTGCCGTCCAGGTCCCAAAGACGGGACCCCTTCGCCCTGGAGGCGTATATGGGGTACGGCTTGTGGAACTTCACGTTGCCCGTGACCCCTCCAGGCAGATGGTCGCCCGCCTCGTGGAACCACTGGCGGCTCTTCTTGGTCTTCGCCTCATACTCGGCGATCGGGTTGAATCCGGCGCACATGTGTCACTCACCCCAGGTATATCCGCTCAGGGTCCAGGGCGCGGAGCGCTGTGACCTCCTTCTCGGTCGGCTCGGGGGTCTGCTCCAGCTTGTCCGCGACCCTGAGCTTCCACGGGGTGTTCTCCTGGACCTTCTCCACGGTCACGCCTGGGTGCAGGGACACAAGGGTCATCTCGCCCGTGGCTTCGTCGAACTTGAGCGTGCCCAAGTTGGTTATGACCGCATACGGTCCCCCGCCCTGGAGTTTGAGCTGCCGCCACCTCTCCTTGCCGTCTACGAAGCCGGGGCTGGTGAGGAAATCAACCTTCTCGACGAACCGCCGCTTCTCGTGGGGAGTTATCACTATGATCTTCTTCACATTTGACGCGATATCGCACGCCCCGCCGCTGCCAGGCAGCCTCACCTTCGGTGCCTTGTAGCTGCCTATCACGGTCGAGTTGATGTTGCCGTACTTGTCTATCTGCGCCCCTCCCAGGAACCCGACGTCTATCCTCCCTCCCTGGAGGTAGTACGCGAACTGCTCGTACATCGAGCAGATGCTCTTCGCACCTGTCACGAGACACGGGTCCCCGATGGACAGCGGCATCCGGGTCGGGTTCGACCCCACCGCTCCTGACTCGTATACCATGTTCAGATGTGGCGCCTGGAGCTTCTTCGCCAGGTTGGCTGCCAGGTTGGGGATCCCGACCCCGACCAGGACAGACTCGTGGTCCTTGAGCTCCCGTGCCGCGACCGCAACCATCAGCTCGCTAGGTGAGTAATCGACCATCTTCATCTCCTCCTCAGACGCTCCCGTAGCTCACAGGCGCACTGTACGCCGCCTTGGGCAGGAGCTTCAACACCTTCTCCGTGGAGAGCTTCTTCATATACTGCTGCCTGTCCTCCACGCCGTATACCCACTCATCCATCCACTTCATGGTGGAGTCGTGGTCCTTGGTAATCTCATCCCACTGCATGTAGAAGTCGTTGTCCCTGTCATAGTATCCCTGGACGTACGACGGATGACACGCCCACGGCTCGTGGACCACCGCGTGGACCACGAAGTCCGGGATCAGCGTCCTGTTCGGGTCAGACCTGATGAGAGACTCATCGACGATCTCCTCAGCGCTGATTATCACCTTCTTGGACGCGAACGCCGCGTCCTTCTGCTCGCCTATGATTCCCCAGACATGCGAGTTGCCGTTGACGTCACACCTCTGCACGTGAACGACCGCCACATCCGGCTTCAGAGGGGGCACCACTGATATCTCGTCTCCCGTGTAGGGGTCCTTGACTGTCCGTATGCTCGGGTTCTGGGGGGGTAGGTCGGAGCCCAGATTGGTCCTCATCGGCAGGAACGGCATGTTCGTCGCCCCCGCGAAGAGCCTTCCCGAGAGCCCGAAGTGCGAGTATTCCTCAATTTCTATCTTGACCGGCTGGCCCTTCTCGAAGGCCCGCCTGAAGCATCTCAGAGAGCCCACACCAGGGTTGCCCGCGTAGCTGAACACGAGCTTCTTGCCGCACCCCGCAGCGACCATCTGGTCGTATATGATGTCCGGGGTTGCCCTGCAGAGCGTGAGGTCCCTCTTCTTCTGCCTGATTATCTCATGTCCAGCCGCGAACGGAATCATGTGCGTGAACCCCGCGAGGTACACGGAATCCCCGTCCTTCACGAACCTGGACACGGCCTCCTTCATCGTCGTCAACTTGCCTGCTTCCATCTTCTCATCCACCACATCTATGCTGGAACGAACTTGAACCCGTACCTGATGACGTCTTCCTCAGTGTATATCTTCCTGAGTTCCGTCGTGACAGGCATGCCTATCTTAACCTGCTTCAGGTCGACATCCGCTATCTGGCCTATCACCTTCGGGCCTTCCTCGAGCTCCACTACGGCCACAGGGTACTGTCCCCCTGCCTTCTCCTGCTCGGCGAACTCAGGAGGCGCCCCGCCCGCGCTTATGAGCACGAAGGTGTGCACCTTGCCCCTCCCGCTGAGCTGCGTCTCCTCGAACTCAGAGGATGCTTGGCAGTACTTGCATACTCCCTTCGGGGGGAAGTTCACAGCCCCGCATTTCTTGCACTTGAAGCCAATCATCTTGTACCGCTGCGGTATCGTCCGCCAGTACATCGGAACCGAAACATGTGCCATTCATTCTCACCTCACCGGATAGCTCCCTTCAGTTTGAGGTACTTGACGTAGTCAATGTACTCCTTCCTTTCGATCTCTGCCTGCACCTTGATCTCGGGCTTCTTGTCGCTGACGACCTTGAAGCTGAGTGCGTCGCTGCCAGCCCCCGAGCCGTACGAGATGACCATGATCCTGTCACCCACCTTGGCCGCGTCCAGGGCCGAGGCGAGCGCCACCGGGACTGAGGCGGCTCCCAAATCTCCAAGATATGCCGCCACCAGGCCGGAGGCGAGCTGTGCATCAGTGAACTGGAGTCTCCTGGCAATCGTGCCGGGTACCCTCGCGTCAGGCTGCTGTATGACCACGTGCTGGTACTCCTCCGGCTTCGCGCCGAGCTTCTTGAGGAGCGCAGAGCCCGCCTTGGTCGTGTTGGAGACCACGGAGCCCTCAGCGAACTTCTTCACGTTGAGGTCGTGGACCATCGGGTCGTCCTTCGGCTTGAACCTCTCGCCAAAGTGCTCGCTGGCACAAGATACGTGCCCCTCTAGCTCGGCGACCAAGTCCTCCGAGGTTAACACGAACGCCGCTGCACCGGCCCCGAACGCGTGCTCCACAGAGTCCCACATGCTCGCTTTCGGGGAATCGGCTGTCGCGACCACAGCCTTTCCCGTTGGATTGGCCAAGACGTGCTCGAAAGCCGCCAGCATGGCCTCCGTGCCAGCCCTCGAAGAAGTCGTGTGATCTGATGTGAAGACCATGCCTGGCATGCCCACGCTGACCAGTACGGTCCCGGACAGCATCTTCTCCAAGTATGGGGCGGAAGTGGACGCGAGGGCGAACCTCGTCACCTTGTCGGCGGGGATCGGCACAGATTCGAGCGCCCGCCTCGTAACCTTCGCGGCCGCTGTCAGCGCGTCCTCGTCGAAGCCCAGCACCGCCTTCTCGGAAACCCCCGCCGCCGCGAACGACCCCCAGGCCTTCGCGTACTCCTCACGCTTTATCCTGAGCCTAGGTATGTAGACGCCGTATCCTGAGATACCCACTGTCATCGCATCTCACCTCCTCAAGATCGAGACCGCGACGGTCCCGCCAGACCCGCCGACATTGTGTATCAGGCCTATCTCGGCACCCTTGACCTGCCTGGCAGGCTTCTGGACTGTACCCCGTAGCTGGTTGAACATCTCGTAGGCCTGCCCCGTGCCCGTCGAACCGATAGGATGACCCTTTGACTTGAGCCCACCGCTGGCGTTGACCGGCTTGTCGCCGGTGAGCTGAGTATGCCCCTCCTCGATGAACTGTCCCGCCTTGCCCTTCTCGCAGAACCCTAGGTCCTCGCAGGCAAGGAGCTCGGCGATCATGAAACAGTCATGGACCTCCGCGAGTTGTATGTCCTTGGAGGTGAGGCCTGCCATCTTGTAGGCGGTCGCGGACGCCCTCTTCGTGCCTTCCAGCGTGACCGTGCGGACCCTGTCATGAATGGCGAGATAATCACTTGAGCTCCCGAAGCCCGCGATGTAGACTGGCGTGTCAGTGTACTGCTTCGCAATCTCCGCGTCGCAGACGAGCACCGCGGAGGCGCCATCGGTGGTAGAGCAGCAATCGAACAGGTTCAGGGGGTTCGCCACGATCGGGCCCTTCATCGCTTGCTCCATAGTGATCTCTCGCTGGAACTGCGCCTTCGGGTTCTGGGCACCGTTCTTGTGGTTCTTGACCGCGACCATCGAGAGATGCTCTCTCTTCGTGCCGAACTCATGCATGTGCCTCTGAGCTATGAGCGCGTAGAGCCCCGCGAACGTAGTCCCCGCGAGCCTCTCGTACTCCGTGTCACCGGAGACCCCGAGCCAGTACTTCTGCTTCATGCCGGAGACATCGGTCATCTTCTCGACGCCTCCCGCTAGCACGACCTTATGAGCACCGGACAACACGTCCATCGCGGCGGCTATGAGCGCGTAACCTCCAGAAGCGCATGCGTTCTCGATTCTCATCGTGTTCAGGTACGAGAGCCCGCAGTACTCCGTGACGAGGGCGGACATGTTCCCCAGCTGGAACCCTCCCGAGCCGAGGTTGCCGATGTACGCTGACTCTATCGCCTTCGGGTCGAATCCGCTGTCGACGCTCGCAGCCATGTCCTTGTAGGCCTCAAAGAAGAGTTCCTTGATACCCTTGTCGGGGAAATCCCCATACTTGCTCTGCCCTGCACCTACAATCGCGACTTTCTTCATGTGAGAGACCTCCCGTCCGGCCCCATCCAAGGACGCCATGACCTAGACGCGCGTGAAGCGCTCCAGGCGATCGATTCCGGATGTCTGGAACAGCAGTTGCTCGAATCAAGGTCAGGCTATATAACCATTGGCGATTTACACGGACGAGCGGGCCTCTGCAAATAGACATGTGATTACGAAAGGGTGCGCGTGCCCACCTTGAGGCGGTTCACAAATCGTATCGGGCAATCGGACTTCGTAACGCCATCGCCCCAGGCCTGACAAGATGCTAAATACGGAATCGCGTTAATGGTCATGACCAGCTAAGGACCGCCTGGAGGCATGCGCGATGCGCTCGTACAAGCAAGTATCTCTCTGGAAGAACGTCCCCAAGAAGGATTGGGACGATTGGAAGTGGCAGATCAGGAACCGCGTCACCGCCCTTGAGCAGCTCAAGGAGGTCATCAACCTCACGCCTGACGAGGAACAGGGCGTGCGCGAGTCCCTGAAAGTCCTGAGGATGGCCATCAGCCCGTACTTCGCGATGCTGATGGACCCGGACGACCCGAACTGTCCGATCAGGATGCAGGCGGTGCCGACAGTCAAGGAGATTGACTTCAGCGCCTCAGATATGGAGGACCCGCTCTTCGAGGACATCGATTCGCCGACTCACGGCCTGACGCACAGGTATCCGGATAGGGTGTTGTTTCTGATAACCGACATGTGCGGGAACTACTGCAGGCACTGCACCCGCAGGAGGTTCGCCGGACACAAGGACAAGCAGGCCGACAGGTCCGCGATCGACTCCTCCATTAAGTACATCAGGGAGCACAAGGAGGTCAGGGACGTGCTGCTCTCGGGAGGGGACGGACTGATGGTCTCCGACGCAATGCTCGAGGACATCATAAGGCGCCTCAGGGCGATAGACCATGTGGAGATCGTAAGGATAGGCAGCAGGGCGCCGTGCACGCTCCCGCAGCGAGTGACGCCGCAGCTCTGCAAGATGCTGGCAAAGTACCACCCGATCTGGCTCAACACGCACTTCAACCACCCGAAGGAGATCACCCCGGAGTCCAGGCGCGCGGTCGAGATGCTCGCCGACCACGGTATACCAGTAGGGAACCAGTCCGTACTCCTGAAGGGAGTCAACGACTGCCCGACTATCATGAAGAAGCTCTCGCACGAGCTCGTCAAGATGAGGTGCAGGCCGTACTACTACTATCAGTGTGACCTGTCCAAGGGCATCGAGCACTTCAGGACGGATGTGGCCAAGGGAGTCGAGATAGCCGAGGCATTGAGAGGACACACATCCGGATTCTCAGTCCCCACATTCATCGTAGATGCCCCTGGCGGGGGCGGCAAGATACCGGTCGGCCCCAACTACCTAATCTCGATGTCTGACAGGAGGGTCGTCCTGAGGAACTACGAGGGAGGCACGTTCACATACCCTCAGCCGAAGGACCGCACGAGCACTTGTCCTCGGAACTGCAAGCTCTGCGAGGACTACAGCAGCATCGAGAGCAGGGAAGGCGTTGCGGGGGTACTCTCTGGGAAGAAGATGTGCCTCGTGCCCCAGGGGACTCTCCGAGAGACGAGACGAAAAGCATATCGGAAGAAGAAATGACCGATTCTGGAGACTGCTGGCCTTCCACGGCCGCTCACTCCGAAAAGGTTAAGAGCGGAGAAGGATTCTTCCGGCCCACCTTTGTGAGATGAGCTGATGGCTAGGAATGTTTTCATCGAGGAACTCGACCAGCTGCCGATTGAGAAGCAAGGCGTGGAATTCGTCGAGCGGAAGGGCATAGGGCACCCTGACAGCATAGCGGACGGCCTTGCGGAGAACGTGAGCCGGGCCCTGTCCAAGATGTACATAGAGAATTACGGCAGGATACTGCACCACAACACCGACGAGGTGGAGGTGGTCGGGGGACAGTCCGCTCCCAAGTTCGGCGGCGGGGCCATACTCGAACCCTGTTACGTGCTCCTCGTCGGAAGAGCGACGACCGAGGTGAACGGCGAGAGGCTGCCGTACAGGACCTGCGCCGTGAAAGCGGCGTATGACTACCTCGAGAAGAACTGCAAGCACCTGGACACCGAATGGGGGGTGACGATTGACTGCCGCATAGGTCAGGGAAGCGTCGACCTCAGGGGGGTTTACGAGACCAAACGCCTGCTCGCCAACGACACCTCTTTCGGAGTCGGGTTCGCGCCATTCAGCGAGACCGAGATGATCACGCTCGAGACGGAGAAGTACATCAACGGCAAGCTGTGCAAGTCCATGCCCGAACTCGGCGAGGATGTCAAGGTCATGGCCTGTCGGATGGGGGACAAGATCGACCTGACCATTGCGGTGGCGATGGTCGACTGCAGACTGGCCAACAAGAAGGAGTACAAGAACTCAGTAGAGCAACTCGTAGAAAGGGTCGAGGACTTCGCTCAGAAGTTCACTGAGAGGAAGCTCGCGGTCTACGTCAACACCGCGGATGACTACAAGAACAACATATTCTACCTGACCGTGTCCGGCCTCAGCATGGAGAACGGGGACGACGGCTCTGTCGGCAGAGGCAACCGGGCCAACGGGCTGATAACGCCGATGAGGCCCATGAGCATGGAGGCTTCCGCAGGCAAAAACCCTGTGACGCATGTCGGCAAGCTGTACAACATACTCGCGAACCAGGTGGCGAACGACATCGTGAAGGCTGGCAGAGGGGACATAGTCGAGGTGCACACGCGCATACTGTCCCAGATCGGCAAGCCGATCGACACCCCACAGGCGGCGAGTGCCAAGATGGTCTATGCGAACAACGTCAACCCGAAGAAGTACGAGCGGGACATGACCGCCCTATTCGATGACAGGCTCTCCAGGATAACCGAGTTGACCGACAAGATAGTCGCCGGGAAGATATCGGTGTTCTGACCCTGGACTGGATCACGCGGCCCCGTCCAGCTTCCTGATGTCCTCTTCCTTGGACTTCAGTATCTTCGCCAGGTCCGTCAGCTCGCCCTCGATGGTCTGGAGCCTCGCCCACTCGCCCTCGAGCTTGTGCTCGTCGCGGCGAATCTCCTCTTCCCTCTGCGAGAGCTTGAGATACAGCTCGTCCAGCTCGACCCGCCGCCTCTCCAGTTCCGTGATGGCCTTCTCGTCGAGCCCCTCGGCGAGGCCCTTCCTCGATGCCTCGATGTTGTCCCAGAGATCCTGAACCTCCGCCCGCTCCTTCTCGAGTTGCTCCATCTCGACCGCGACAGTCCTCTCTCTCGTCTCGATGTCCCTCTCGCGCTCCTTCAGGCGCTCCTCTAGGCCCCGGGCCTCCGATTCTCTTCGGACCAGCTCGTCCTCTGTGACCTGCACCGCCTCGGCACTCGTCGATGCAACCTCCCTCGAGACCTCGGCAACCCTGACACGGACCTCCTCTTCGAGCTGCTCACGCTTGCCAAGGATCTCCAGGCGCCATTTCTCGAGCTCGACCCTGAGCTGCTCGAGGCCATTCTCCTTCTGGTCCAGAAGGCCCCTCTCCTTCTCGAGGTCCATCTGCATCAGCTCGATCTCGGCTATGGTCTCCTCCAGGGACGATGTTCTGGAGAGGATCTCTCGCTCCTGCGCTGCAAGGGCCTCTCGCTCCCTGGCTATACCGTCCAGGACGCCCTTGTACTCGTCCATCGACCTGTCCGTCTCCTGTTCCCTCTGCCTGAAGGCGGCCCTCTCTTTCTCGAACTGCTCTGTCTCCATGCGGAGCTTGTCCTCGTTCTGTTCGACCGAGATCATCCTCCTCTCGAGCTCGGAGGTGAGCTCTATGGCGGCAGACTCCTCCGCTCGCAGGCCTTCCTCCCTGGCCGCCAGGTTGGCCTCTCTCTCCTCGACGGACTTGAGCGTGTCCGCAACCTCGCCCCGGACGCCGTCCAGCTCCAATCGCAGCTTCTCGACGTCTGCAGATGCGGCGGCTGCCGCGGCCTCTCTCTCAGCTAGGGTGATTTCTCTGCTGGAGAGCGCCTCCTTGAGCTGCTCCAGCTCCGATGACCTCACCTCCATCTCGTCCCTGGTACGTTCTATCTCGGACAGCGACTGCGCGACCGTGGCCCTCTCGTCCTGCAGGATCGTCCTCTCATCGTCGAGGCGCGCCTTCTCCGCCTCGATGGCCTTCAGTTCCGCCTCGAGTGTCGCCGAGCGGCCGTCCAGCTCTGCGTGCGCCTCTGCAAGGTTCTTCTTCGTCTCCTGCGCCCTCTGGCCAAGATCCGTCCTCTGGACCTCGAGGTCCTGCGCGAGGCTCTTGAGCTCCGTATCCCTGGCATGGAGCTTCGACTCGGACTCGGCGAGCTTCGTCTCAAGGTCCTTCAGCTCGGCCTCCTTCGCCGATATCTGAGAATGAGACTGGTTGAGTTCTTCCTCCACCTGTCCGAGACGTCTCTGTTCGGCCTCAGACTCCGCCCGGGAGGCCTTCAGGAGTTCCTCGATCCTCGCCAGCTCAGCCTCCTTGTCCTCGAGGCTGGAGTTGGACTCCGCCAAACGGAACTCCAGCTGCCTCAACGCGACGCCCCTTGACTCGAGATCGGCGCGCGATTCGGCGAGCTCCTGCTCCGACCTCTTGAGCTCGGACTCCTTTGCCTCGAGCTGTGAATGTGATTCTCTGAGCTCCTCCCCTTTCGCCATGAGTTCGGCACGAGAGGCGTTGAGTTCCCCTTCGAGCTCCTTGAGCTGGGCCTCACGATTCTGCAGGTTCGCTCGGGACTCCTTGAGCTCGGACTCCACCTTCTCAAGCTCGTCTCGCTTCGTCGTGAGGTCTCGTTCCGCCTCCACGAGCCGGGCCTCAAGCTCGCTCAGCTCCACCTGCTTGGTGGAGATGCCCTGAGCAGAGACTGTGATCGCGTGCTCCCGGGCGGATATCTCCTGATCCCGGGACTCGATCTCCTTCGCCTTCTCCTCCAGCTGCGCCTTGGTCGCCTCGAGTTCTGACCAACCGACCTCGGCGTCCTTGACGAGCTTGTCCTTCTCCTGTTGCAGGGACTCCCATTCCTGGGTCAGTGACGTGCGCTTGGATTCCAGGGCCTGCTTGTCCCTTTTCAGATTCTCGACCTGCTCGGCTATGGCTTTCTTGGCCGACTGGACCGCGGCCTCGGCCGCAGCAGCGGTCTTCTCCTTCTCTGCGAGTGTGTTCTCGGCCTCGATGATCTTCTGCTCGCGGGCGCTTGCCTCTTGCTCGGTCGCGGTCATCTTGCTCCTGACCGCCTCCAAGGACGCGGACTCCGCCTCGAGCGTCTTGCGCGTCTCCTCCAGCTCCTCGAGCTTGGATCCGTATTCGCTCTCCAATCGCGCCTTCTCCTCCTCGACCGACTCTGAGAGGGCATCGAGCTCCGATTTGCGCGATTCCAGCTCGGATTCCCTCTTCTCGAACCCGGCATCCTTAGACTTGACCGAGCTGGAGATCTCATCTAGCTGCGATTTCCACTCCTCGAGCTCCGACTGCTGGGAGGCTATCTCTCTGGAACGAACCTCCAAGTCCGCTTTGCCCTTCTCGATGGCCTGCTCCTGCTCCAGGAGCTCGCTCCTCCTCGCCTCCAAGGCGTCCCTCTCTCCCTCCGAAGAGGCGAGCTGCTCCCTCATGAGCGTCTCCCTGTCCTCGAACTCGGCCCTCGCCCTGCTAAGCTCCTCCGTGGAGCGGTCCAGGTTCTCCTTCCTGACTGCCAGGTCCTTCTCGACCTGTTCGAGCGACTCGGCGCGCTTGTTCAGCTCCCTGCGCATGCCATCGAGAGTGACGCGCTCCTCGGCCATCTTCAGCTCGGAGGCCGCGACGTCACTTGCGCGCTGGTTCAGTATGCTCCTCATCTCATCGACGGATATCGCCTTCTCCTCTGCCTCCCTGCGCTCCTCCTCGAGCTTGGCAATCTTCTCGTCGATCTCCTTCTGAGCCTCCGTGATCTGCCTCTCCGCCTCCGTCCTCTCCTGTTCGAAGGCGAGCCTCTCCTGCTCGAAGGAATTCCTCTCCTCGACTAGGTCCTCCCTCTCCTTCTGCGACTTGCGCTCGAAGGAGGATTTCTCTTCGTTGAGTGACTCGAGGGACCTCTCGGCTTCAGCCCTGACAGCGCCTATCTCCTGCTCGATCTTCTTGACAGCCGCTTCGCGCTTGTCGAGGGCCTCCCTCATCTTCTGGATGCCGGCACTGCTCTCCTTCAGCTGCGCCTCCAGGTCGGATAGCGCCCTCGTCCTGGACTCGCCCTCGGACGACAGCCGGTCCTCGTCGGCCCTCACCTTCTCCTCTCGCCTCTGGAGCTCGGATGTCTTCTTCGCAAGCTCCACCCGGAGGGCCTCCATGTCCGCCTGGAACTTGTCGTGCTCCTTCCTGAGCTGCTCCTCTCGGGCCTTCGCAGCGGCGTCCAGCATGGCGGCCTTCTCCAGCGCCTGCTTCGAGTCCGTCTCCAAGGCGACGAGCGACTTCTCGCGCCTGTCGAGTTCCTCCAGCTTCGTCCCGATGGCCTTCTCCCTCTCGCCCAGGGCCTGCTCCTGCGTGACCAACCTTGACTTCAGGCTCTCCAGCTCGTGGGTCAGCTTCGATATGGACTCCTCGCGCCCGTTCACGTCGGAGTTGAGGCGGTCGAGCTCGGACTTCGCCCGGGAGACCTCCTCCTCATGCGCCTTCCTCA
>JBFFED010000036.1:0-20538 GCA_041559015.1 Thermoplasmata archaeon
TGGCGAAGGCGTCTAACTAGAACGGATCCGACGGTGAGGGACGAAGCCCTGGGGCGCAAACGGGATTAGATACCCCGGTAGTCCAGGGTGTAAACGCTGCGGGCTTGGTGTCGGAGGTCCTACGAGGGCGTCCGGTGCCGGAGAGAAATTGTTAAGCCTGCCGCTTGGGGAGTACGGTCGCAAGACTGAAACTTAAAGGAATTGGCGGGGGAGCACCGCAACGGGAGGAGCGTGCGGTTCAATTGGATTCAACGCCGGACAACTCACCAGGAGCGACGGTTACATGAAGGCCAGGTCGACGACTTTGCCTGATTTTCCGAGAGGTGGTGCATGGCCGTCGTCAGTTCGTACCGTAGGGCGTTCTCTTAAGTGAGATAACGAACGAGACCCTCGCTGCTAGTTGCAAACCCTTCCGCGAGGAGGGGTGCACACTATCGGGACCGCTGGCGCTAAGTCAGAGGAAGGAGAGGTCAACGGTAGGTCAGTATGCCCCGAATCTCCTGGGCTACACGCGCGCTACAAAGGTCAGGACAATGGGCCCCTATGCCGAAAGGCAACGGCAATCCCGAAACCTGACCGTAGTTCGGATTGAGGGCTGTAACTCGCCCTCATGAAGCTGGATTCCGTAGTAATCGCGAGTCAACATCTCGCGGTGAATATGCCCCTGCTCCTTGCACACACCGCCCGTCAAACCATCCGAGTTGGGTCCAAGTGATGTTGTCTCTGATTGGGGCGCTAGAACTTGGGTTCAGCAAGGGGGGTTAAGTCGTAACAAGGTATCTGTAGGGGAACCTGCAGATGGATCACCTCCTACGTAAAAACTGGAGGGGCACTACCCCTCCACACCAAACACGGTGGGGTTCCGAGCACCTAAGACTCGTCTCTGTCATCGAACGTCGAGCGATTTCTTTTTATTCAATTCGTAGATAGAGCGTATGCGCTGGAGCCACAAACAAGATAAAAGGAAAACGATTGGAAAGGGTTTGGCCATCGGCTCGATCAGGCTGCCTTCTTCCTACCCATGAGGAACATGAGAACCACGAGGACCAAGACGATGATGACCAGGATCATGTTGACCATGATCAACATGCTCGCGCTGCTCGTGTCGTCTTCGATGGAACTCACCTGGTCGTTCGTATCCGACACGTCGACTCCAAGCTCATCGAGCTGCTGCTCGAGGGCCGCTATGGCCTCGTTGAGGGCAGCCATCTTCTCGGCCTGAGACGCGTTGAGGGCATCCAGCTGAGCCTGGAGGACGGATATCTCCTGCTCAATTGCCGTGATCCTCTCTTCTGGGGTAAGTGATGATACGGTCACCATCACGGAGTCCTCAGACACCTCACCGTCGAACTGGAAGGCCCTGGCCATCAATGTGTGTGTGCTGCCGTCCTCGAGCCCGGAAGTGTCCCACAAGAACGTGGTGCTGTCTCCAGCGGTCCTGCTCTCATAGAGCTGTCCGTCGATGAACAGGTCCAAGACCGAGTACCAACTGCCCCAGTTGTTGACAAGCTCCACCTCGACTGCCACGATGCCGCTGACAATGTCCCCATCCTGGGGCGAGGATATCTGTATGATGCCCTCACCGGTCACCTCGATCATGTTGAATGCCTCGACGTTGGCGACCGCGGCGAATCCGTCGTAGCCGCCCACTGCGACTGTCCGACCATACGCGTCCATGACCACCTGCAAGTGGTCCCGACCGGAGCCAAGCGAAGCCCCTGCCGTAGCCCACTCATCGTCCGCAACTGAGTACCTCAGCACGCTCGAATACGGACTGCCGTCGCCTGTGTATGAAGAGTCTGCGCCGCCGAGCACGTAGATGTAGCCATTACGCGCGAGGATGGAGTCGCTGAAGATCACCGCATATGGAAGGGAAGCTGCCGTGTCCCAACTGTCCTCGACAGGATTGTAAACGCGGACGGTGTCCAAATCTCCTTCGTAGTCCCCGCCAATCACGTACACAGCGGTAGAGCTGTACACCACTGCGTCGGCATCCCAGCCAAATACGGGTTGGTCAGCACCATAAGTCCACTCATCGGTGGAGGTGTCGTACATAAGAGTCACATTCGTGCTCCACCCACCACCGAACACAAAGAGCACGCCATCAGGGGACATGGCCGATGCACTCCGGCCAATCGGGGAAGGGATATCGCCAGCGGTCTGAGTCCAGGAATCGAGAACAGGATCGTACACCTGGACTCTCCCATAGTATGAGCTATCCGAGTAATTCCAGCCTCCAGCCACGTATATCTTCCCGTCTGGTCCGACGCCGCAAGCTGCGGCACCCACTCCCTTGGGCATCTGCTCACCGAAGGTTGTGACCCCTGTGTTGACATTGTAAATCTGGACTATGTCCAGGGTGGGCCCAACACCAGCCGAGTGGGCCTTGGTGCCCCCGATGACGTATATGTTCTCTCCGATGCTTGCAGCACTGGCCCACGCGACGGACTCTGCGAGATCTGGCAGGTCTGAGCGTACCTCGGCCGGTTCAGCCCGTACCGCGGCAGCAAGCGACATGATGGCACTAGCGCACAGAAGCAGGATCAATGCACCTGCTACACATTTGCCACGCTGACAACTCATTTTTGCACCCATCCTTCGGTCTTGACGTAATCCAAGACCACGGAAGCGAATGGCCCGCGCCGATATTTAAAGGAATTCGATGATGGCGATGGTGTTCCACTTGATTGCATGTGAGATTATGCATTCTGATCGGCACCCGGCGTCCCACAAGGCCCATGATGCTGGAACCATGATACGCATTCAGAGTGCAGTTCCGAATGTTTTTATACCTCGGCATGATACGCTGAACCGTTGGATCATCCGCGGGTCCTGGCCTGTTTGTGATCTGGGCCCGCGTGTGCACACGGTGATATCCTGGGGCAATGAAGAGATACCATGATGATTCTGAAGATGAAGAAGGAGGACCTCCCGACCTTCCTCGACACAGTCAAGGCGTGGGGGGAGCTGTGGGGTCCGGTGAAGAAGGACGGTAGGACCGCCTACGCGAAGGTCGATGCCCTGTCGCAGATGGACCTCAAGGCAGCTAGGACGATCATACCGCCTAAGAAGTTCCTCTACCCCCAGAGGTTCGCCATGTTCGACTTCGACGAGGACGGCTATGTAGAGAGGAGCGGGGACGTTCCGAAACGCATACTGTTTGGGGTGCACCCATGTGACCTCCACGGCATCGTCATCATGGACAAGCTCTTCCTCGAGACGTACAACGACCCTTACTACAAGGAGAGGCGCGAGAAGACCCTCCTCCTTGGGCACAGTTGCATACCTGACGACAAGTGCATGTGCTTCGCAGCGGACACAGACTACATCGCGGAAGGTTTTGACCTGTTCTTCACCGACCTGAAGATGTTCTACCTTGTCTGGGTCGGCTCGACGAAGGGCCACGACCTGGTGAGGATGAAACCTGAGCTGTTCAGCCGAGACATCGAGAAGTCCGATATCATCAACTACACCGAGTACAGGAGGTGGAAGACATCCCAGTACAGGATGGGCATCGATTTCGCAGGGATGCCGGATGTCTTCGAACTGGGGTACAACAGCCCGATCTGGGATGAGCTGGGCGACAAGTGCCTGTCCTGTGGACAATGCAGCATGGTCTGCCCCACGTGCAACTGCTACAATGTCGTAGACGAGGTGGAGCTTGGCTCGCTCGAGGGCACAAGGGAGCGGTTCTGGGACAGCTGCATGCTCAGGGAGTACTCCTTAGTCGCGGGCGGCCACAACTTCAGGGACAAGAGGGCGGACAGGCTCAGACTCTGGTACACCCACAAGCTGCAGGCTTACATAAGCGAGTTCGGCCAGCCGGCATGCGTCGGTTGTGGCAGATGCGTTGAGACATGCCCCGTCGAAATCAATGTCGTCACGGTAGCTAAGGCCCTCAGGGAGCAGGAGGTGGGCAAGTGAGGAAGCTCTGCGTGGTTCTGGACGAGAGGGAGGTCGAAAGCAACCCCTTCAGGCCGGACATGTGGAGGATAGTCAGACGCTATCCCCTCACCGGTGATGTGACCTTCTACCAGGTGCGGCCTGTGGACGTGGACCAGGCGCTCAGGTTCAACTACATCCCTGGGCAGTTTGTCATGCTCTCGATACCGGGGGAGGGCGAAGCGCCGTTCTGCATGTCATCGACTCCGTCCAGACCTGGAATGCTCGAGTTCTGCATACGCAACGTCGGCACCCTGACCAGCACGCTCCACACGATCAGGGAGAACCACACTGTCGGCCTGAGAGGGCCGTACGGAAACGGTTTCCCGATCGAGAGCATGGAGGGCAAGGACATCATGATAGTCGCGGGCGGCCTCGGGGCGGCCCCTCTGAGATCCCTGCTTCTATATATCCTGGACAACAGGGACAAGTTCGGTAAGCTGACATACCTGCACGGCGCGAGACTGCCCTCGGAGATGCTCTTCAGGGACGAGTTCATACAGCTGAAGGAGCGCGAGGACCTGAACTGCCTGCTGGCGGTCGACAAGGACGACACAGGCAAGTGGCCGTTCAGGGTGGGCGTCGTCACCGAGCTGTTCAAGAGCCTCGGGCCCATCGACGGCAAGAACACCTACGGGATCGTGTGCGGCCCACCTGCGATGTACAGGTTCGTCATCCCGCACATGGTGAAGCTCGGGCTTCCCAAACACCAGATACTGATGACGCTCGAGAGGAGGATGAAGTGCGGCGTCGGCAAGTGCGGCCACTGCGCTATAGAGTATCTCTATACGTGCATAGACGGTCCGGTGTTCACCTACTGGGACGTTCTCCACATGAAGGAGATCATAGGGAGGGGTGTCAGTGACAAGACAATTGCCTAAGATAGGCATCTACGGGTTCACGGGCTGCGCCGGGGACCAGCTCATGATACTGAACTGTGAGGACCAGCTGGTGGACCTCTTCGGAGCCATGGAGATCAGGTCGTTCCTGACGGCGAAGAGCGACAACCACGAGGGAGAGCTGGATGTCGCGCTCGTCGAGGGGTCCATATCTACTGACCACCAGGAGAAGAAGCTTAAGGACATCAGAACGCGGTCCAAGATACTCGTAGCGATGGGCACATGCGCCTGCCACGGCGGCCCCCAGGCGATGAGGCTCGGGGACGGCAGGTGGGAGGAGCGCTACAAGGAGGTCTACGGCCAGGCGAAGATCGAGGTCGCGAAGGCGAACGAGGCGAAGCCACTGGACGCGGTGGTCAAGGTCGACATGTACTTGCCTGGCTGCCCGATAGACAAAGGCGAGTTCCTGCATGCTGTCTCGAAGCTGGTCGCGGGCAGGCATCCCTACCTGTATCCGTTCCCCGTGTGCATGGAGTGCAAGTGGAAGGAGAACCCATGCATGTTGTACGAGGGCAAGTTCTGCGGAGGGCCGCTCACCAAAGCGGGATGCGGGGCCGTCTGCCCGTCCCACGGGCTGCCGTGCGTGGGTTGCTGGGGACCGACGGACGACCTGAACGTGGCCTCTGAGTACAGGCTCCTGAATGAGAAGGGCTACCGGCCCGAGGATATTCTCAACAAGATGAGGAAGTTCGGAGGGGCGAAGGTCGCTGAGCTCGTCAAGGAGCTCGAGAAGAAGGGGGCGAAGTAATGAGGGAGCTCAGCGTGGAAAACCTCGCGAGGGTCGAGGGACACGGTGGCATAACTGTCACGTTGGACGGCAAGAAGGTCAAGAGCGTCACGTTGGACGTACACGAAGGCCCGAGGCTCGTCGAGCAGCTCGTGAAGGGCATGACCCCGGAGGACGATGCCAACGTCGTACCGAGGATCTGCGCCATCTGCACCCTGTCGCACAAGTTCGCGGCCCTCAGGGGCCTGGAGAAGGCCCTGGGGGTCAAGGCCCCGGAGAAGGCCGTGTGGACAAGGGAGCTCATGATGCTCGGAGAGAACGTCGAAAGCAACTCGCTCCACACGATGCTGCTCGCGCTCCCGGACTTCCTAGGATACCCGAGCGCGATTGCCATGCTCAACGACCACGGGGACGAGGTTAAGCGTGCGCTCAGGCTCAAGAAGTTCGGGAACCACGTGATGACCGTCACGAGCGGCAGGATAGTCCACGGCGAGAACCCGATCATAGGCGGCTTCGGCAAGTACCCGAGCAAGAAGGCGCTCGAGGAGATCAAGCTGAAGTCCCAAGAGCTCGTTTCCGACGCAGCGAGGGTGGTCGAGATATTCGGCTCGCTCGAGTACCCGAAGTACTCCGAGGCCGAGATGCTCTTCATGTCCGTGAACGCCCCGAGGAAGCAGTACGGGTACTACGGCGACACGATCCTGATCTCGAACGGCAAGGAGGTCGGCTGCGAGGACTACAAGAAGCTCACGAGCGAGCGCGTGGTCAGCCACTCGTTCGCGAAGAGGTCCCTCTACCAGGACAAGCCGTTCACTGTCGGCGCGAACGCCAGGATGATCAACATGGGGAAGAGGCTCGACGGGCAAGCCGCAGACCTCTTCAAGAAGCACTACAGCGACGCGTGGCTCAAGAACCCGTTGTTCAACAACCTCGCCCAGGCCATCGAGATGCTCTGGTCGCTCGAGCACATGCCTGAGACATGCGACAGGATCGCAGCGCTGGACGACCCGCCAATCGAGAAGGCCACGAAGGCGAACGGCTCCGGCACGGGCGCCGTCGAGGCTCCGAGGGGCACGCTGTACCACAGCTACGTGATCAAGGACGGGCTGGTCGAGAGCGCGGACATAATCACCCCGACCGCTCAGAACCTGGACGACGTCGAGAAGCACATGAAGCTCGCAGCCGAGCGAATGCTGGCCGAGGACAAGAAGGACGAGGAGATACGCCTCGGCCTCGAGATGATCGCGAGGGCGTACGACCCATGCATAAGCTGCGCGACGCACTTGGTGACGCTGAAGCGCGTCTGAGGTCGGAGCTAGAGGCCGTCGCCGGGGAAGGCGAGGTCTATGTGCTCGGCCTCGGGAACCTCGACCGGGCGGACGACGGCGCGGGAGTGCTCGTCGCGCACGCCCTGAAGAAATCCTTTCCACGATTCTCATTCTCTGAGCACGACGGAGTCGAGGGCACTGTCCTCGACATATCGGATACCCCAGGCCGCGCGACTGTCTTCTTCGTGGACGCTGCAAACATCAGGTCGTCCCCGGGGACGATCAGGGTGGTGAGGAGAGAGGACATCAACGACAAGGAGATCACCACTCACAGGGTGACAGTGGCCCTGATGGCCGCCCTGCTGGAGAGAGGGGGCAAGAGATCGGCAGTGGTCTGCATCCAGCCTGAGCGGATAGAGTTCAGGGAGCCGGTCACGGAGCCCGTTCAGAAGGCTGTCGACACCGTGGTCGCGGCGCTTTCGGCCGTGATGGCGGCCCGGAAAGCTTTATGATGGGAGACCACATTCTCCAAATCCCGTGAGGCAGGAATGAAGATTATCGTGGTCTCCGGGGGAGTTTTGTCGGGGCTTGGGAAGGGCATCACATCGTCTTCGATAGGCACTGTCCTGAAGGCGAGAGGGCTCAAGGTCACCGCGATGAAAATCGACCCCTACCTGAACTTCGACGCGGGCACCCTGAACCCGTTCGAGCACGGAGAGGTCTTCGTGCTGGACGATGGGTGCGAAGCCGACCTGGACCTGGGCAACTACGAGAGGTATTTGGACGCGAACCTGACCTCCGACCATGTGGTGACCACGGGAAAGGTCTACGGCAGCGTGATCGAGAAGGAGAGGACCGGCAACTTCCTCGGGAAGACAGTCCAGATAATCCCGCACATCACCAACGAGATCAAGTCGATGATATCGAACGTGGCCATCAAGTCCGGGGCGGACGTCACCCTGGTCGAGCTCGGGGGAACCGTGGGAGACATCGAGTCCATGCCGTTCCTGGAGGCCATGAGACAAATGCGCTCCGAGCTTGGCCATGACAGCTTCCTGTTCGTGCACACCACGCTCGTGCCCATACTCGGGACACTCCAGGAACAGAAGACGAAGCCGACCCAGCACTCGGTCAAGGAGCTGAGGTCGGTGGGGGTACAGCCCGACGTTATCGTGGCAAGGAGTGCGAGACCCCTCGACGACAGCGCGAAGAGGAAGATCGCATTGTTCTGCGACGTGCCCCTGCAGGCGGTCGTCAGCGCCCCCGATGCGAAGTCGATTTACCAGGTCCCGATCTTTCTCGAGGAACAGGGCCTGACCGATTACCTCTTGAACAGGATGCGCATCGAGACCAAGCCCGACGGGCTCGGGGATTGGAAGAAGTTCCTCAACAAGGTTATGAACCCCAAGCACGAGGTCAAGATACTGCTCGTCGGCAAGTACATGGATCAACGGGACTCCTACATGAGCCATTACGAGGCGTTCACTCACGCCGGGGCCGAGCTCGAGACAAGGGTGAAGTTCCTCAGGATGGAGGCCGAGGAGATCGACAGGGAGACATCACGGGCGCTCCTCGAGGAGGCCGATGGCATACTCATCCCGGGCGGCTTCGGATCGAGGGGGATCGAGGGGAAGATAGAGGCCATCAAGTTCGCGAGGGAGAATATGGTGCCGTTCCTCGGGGTGTGCCTGGGGTTCCAGCTGGCCAATGTGGAGTTCGCGAGGAACGTGCTCGGCATGGGCGACGCGAACAGCACGGAGTTCGACCCGCACACCGCGCACCCAGTGGTCGACATCCTCCCCGAGCAGAAGAACGTGACCAAGAAGGGAGCGACTATGCGGCTCGGGGCCCAGGAGGTCCTTGTGGAGAAGGGCTCGACCGCTGAGAGGCTGTACGGAGCGACAGAGATATTGGAAAGGCACAGGCACAGGTACGAGATCAACCCGCACTACATCGACACTATCCAGCAGAAGGGGCTCAGATACACTGGAAAATCCGTGGATAGCAAGAGGATGGAGATCTGCGAGCTCCAGGGGCACCCGTTCTTCCTGGGCGCCCAGTTCCACCCCGAGTTCAAGTCAAGGCCTGCGAGGCCGGCCCCGCTTCACTTCGGACTGGTCGAGGCCGCGCTGGGGTACTCGACGGAGCGGAAGAGGTAGGCTCGACTCGCAACCTACTCTCTCGGCTCGGCGGTCTTCTCATTCGTCGGATCGGCCACCGGAAGGGCGATCTTGAAGACAGAGCCCTTCGAGAAGTCCCCCGCTACTCGGTCCTCGACCCATATCCTGCCGCCGAACTTGTCCGCTATGGCCCTGACGATGGACAGCCCAAGGCCGAAGCCCTTGACTCCCGTCATGCCGGTCGCGAACCTCTCGAAGACCACCTTCTTGCGGTCGTCCGGGATGCCCCTCCCGCGGTCGGTCACCGAGATGACGCAGAACCTCCCCTGGTTCGTGACCTCCTCGGCCACGCTCACATCCGTCCGGACCTTCATGGCCGAATCGAACTTCACCGCATTCGACACGATGTTCAGGAACAAGTCGTAAAGGAACTGATTGGCCATGACGAAGTGCTTCCCCTTGGGCACGGTCGAGACTATCGTGACCTTGCGCTCACCCGAGGCCTTCGAGACGGTCTCGACAGCCTCCTGTACGGGATCATGAATGTCCACGAGCTCGAGCCCGTCCGTGCTCATCGTCCTGATCTTCGCGAGCTTCCGTATGTTGTCTATCAGCCTCGCGTTGTTCCTGACCTGCAGCAGGGCGCGCTCGGCGTATCGTCTCTGATTGTCGTCCAAGCGCTTGTCCTCGAGGAGGAGCTCAATGTAGCCCATTATCCCCTGGTTGAAGTTGTTGATGTCGTGAGTCATGAGGTCGTTCAGGAGGGCGATCTCGTTCACCGCCATGACCTGCGTCTCGTAGACCCTTGAATTCTCGATAGCAATGGACGCGATGCCCACGAGTATCTCCAGCACCTCGATGTGGTCTGCAGTCGGTATCCTGAGGTCTACGGGCTCGTCGACCAGGAGGAATCCCGAGAGTCTCCCGTTCCTGTCCTTCAGGGCGAATAGCAGTATGTCCCTCTCGTGCCACATGTCCGGCGCGGCGCGTGGGAGCGCTGCGCGCTCTGGGTGCGCCAAGTAGAGGAACTCATCGACGCCGTAGTCCTGCTTCTCGAACGGGATGTAGTAGCCGCTCGACCCTATCCTGAACTTGTCCTGCATGTCCCCGATTATGTGGCTGCCCGGCCGCTCCTGCGTCGGCTCGAACCACGATGGATAGCCGGAATGCTCCTCGTAAAGGAACACGTCCCTCTCGGCGTCATAAACCCCCACCAGGGCCCTCCTGAAGCCGAAGGACTGGACGGCTGCGTCGACGACGCGCTGAAGAAGCCTCTTGAGGTCGTCCATGTACATGACGGAGGTCGTGAGTTCGAGTACCTTCGACATCTGTTCGACCTTCCTCCTGCTGTCGGTCAGGAGGTGCTCTCTTGTCCGGTAGAGTTCGGAATTCTCGAGGGCGACCGATGCCTGGTTCGCGAACAACTGGACGATCTCGAACTCCGCATCTGAGAAGGTCTTCTCGCCCATGCGGTAGACCACGAGCACACCGACGATGACGCCCTTCGCTTGCATGGGTATCGCCATCATGGCCTCCTTCACGTCCGGGGTGCCTGCGACCTGCGCGGCCCTGGGGTCGGAGATCACGTCGTTCACGAGCTGCGACTTGCCTGTCCTGGCGACCCAGCCCGTGATACCGACATCGATCGGGAACTCCTCCGCCATGACCTCCTCCGAGTAAGGTCCCCTGGACACCACGGGTGAGATCATCTTCCTGTCTTGGTCGACCCCGTAGAAGGTTATCTCGTCGTACCAGACGACCTCCCTGAGCTTGTCGGCCACGAGCTCGTATATGCTCCCGGTCTCGATCTGCCGCTGCATCGAGATCGCAGTCTCGAGGAGGGTGAGCTGGGAATGCACCCTCTGGTTCAGGGAAGTGAGCAGATTCGCGTTCTCCAAGGCGATCGCTGCGTGGTCCGCCAGCGACGACAGGAAAAGCGCGTCCCCCTTGGTGAAGGGCTTCCCGCCCAGCTTGTTGTAGACGTTGACTACCCCGATGCCCCTTCCCTCGATGGTCAAGGGCGCGGAGATTATCGATCTGATGCCCAGCAACTCGGCATCCCTCTCGACCGCGCTGGGGTCCGCGAGATAGTCATTCGCCACCTCGGTCCTCAGAGAGCGCATGGCGCGCCCGCTCACGCCGCTGTCAGCCTGGAAGTCGATGCCCGAGAGCTTGGCCCTGTCCACCTTGTAAGAGGCGACGAAGCTGAACGTGCCGTTTGTCTGGTCCACCAGCCCCACAGCCGCCTTCTCGGCCCTGAGGAGGCTCGCGGCGTCCTTGGCGACCTGCTCGAGGATGACGTGGGGTTCCAGCCTGTAGGAGATCTGCTTGCTTATCCTGTCGAGTATGGACAGCGCGGTCTCACGCTCCTTTGACTCGGTGAATACCCTGGCGTTGACGATGGAGGTCGCGAGCATGTCCGCGAGCATCTCGACCGTGTTGACATCGTTCTTCGTGAAAGCGTCCTTGATGTCGCTCTGGACGTCCAAGACGCCGAGTATCTCGCCCCTGAATATGACGGGCACGCAGAGCTCGGACTTGGTGCCGATGGGATCCTTCCGGAGGTATCTCGGGTCCTGGTCGACATCTCCGCTCACGAGTGTCTCACCGTGGTACGCGGCGTTGCCGATGAGCCCCTCCTTGAGCTTCTGACGCGCGTCGTCGGAGAAGGACTCCGTGTGCAGCCCATAACCGGACTTGAAGAACAGGTCCCCTCTCTCCTTGTCCGTCATCATGAAGATGACGAGCTTGTACCCGAAACCCTGTGCGATGGACTTCACGAACTCGGCGATGAGCTCGTCCAAGTCTAAGAGGGAGGTGACCACGCGGCTGATCTTGTTTATCGTCGTCAGCTGGCTAACCTTCCTGGCCAGCTCGACCGTCCTGGACTCCATCTTGGACTCGAGTTCCTTCAGGTACTTCTCGTACTCGACCTTCTCGCTCTTGATCCTGGTGACGTCCTGAAATATGCCCACGACGCCGATGGCCGTCCCGTCATCGTCCTTCACGGGCCTGGCCTCGACGAACGTGTAGTACCTGGTGCCATCGCGCTTGAGCCCGGTCATCTCGCCGTGCCATCCCTTGCTCGCCGCGGCGCGCATGATGGCCTGGACAGTATTCCCAGAGGCCCCCGGACGTTCGCTGTCGGGGACGCTCAGAGTGCTCGAGCCCTGCCTCTCGTCGTACCCCGTGAGCGCGACGTAAGCCTTGTTGACATACAGCAGGCTCCCCTCCAGATCGGCCACGCAGACCGCCTCGGCCATCTGGTCGAAGGAGACAGCGAGCATCTTCAGCCGGTTCTCATAGTCCAGCTTCTCTGTTATGTCGTGCTCTATGCACAGCCAGAAGGGCTCGCCTGCCGGCCCGTCGACGTACTTCGTGACAGTGAACTCGAGCATCCTCCCGCTCTCGTCCCTCGCAACCCTCACATTAGGGCCCTTGTCGTAGTCCCAGTCTCCCGTGACAGGGCATCGAGCGCATATCTCTGGTGATGAGAGAGGACCATCGGAGCACCTCGTCCCCCTGAGGTCCCCGAAGACGGATCTCAGTTTCTTGTTCATGAAGACGACCCTCAGGTATCTGTCGACCACGAATATCGGCTCAGCGACGGCGTCGAGGGCGGTGAACCAACTGCTGTCCGCTAAGGGAGACTCAGAACGATCGTTGCCGAGTTGGGGGATGCTCGACCTCGCTGGGTTGTCCATCCTGTAGTGACCCCGCGGCGAGTCATTGAACGGTCTTGGCCATAAATGTTTCGAGATTAACGGCCTGGCTTGATACCAGGGCCTGTGCCGGTCCCCACCCTCGGCCGCACTGGCAATATCTTTAACTAGACCATGGGCTATGGAACCGTGATGGTCTCCGAAGAGCAGTTCGAATACGAGGCGCTCCTGGACAGGGCCAAGAAGAAGCTACCGCACACGCTGGAGGCGCACGACAGGTTCCAAGTGCCTGAGCCGGACGTCATGATCGAGGGCAAGACCACCGTGATCAGGAACTTCGGGGACATCGTGGATGCGCTGAGGCGTGAGCCCGAACACCTCCTGGGGTATCTCCTCAGGGAGCTGGGCACCGCAGGCACGCTCGAGGGGCGCAGGATGGCCTTCAAGGGCAAGGTCGGCACGGCGCAGGTCGCGGAGAGGATCAAGAGCTACGTGGACGAGTATGTCCTGTGCTCCGAGTGCAACAGGCCCGACACCAAGATCGTCAAGGACGACCGAATCCTCATACTTACGTGCGAGACCTGCGGCGCGCATAGACCGGTTCATGTCAAGAAGCAGGTCAAGAGCACCGAGGAGGCCAAGGAGATCGAGGCCGGGAAGACATACGACATGATGATCGAAGATGTCGGGAAGAAGGGCGACGGCATCGCCCGGAAAGGCAACTTCATCGTCTACGTGCCCGGGACCGCGAAGGGCACCCAGGTCAAGGTCAGGATTGAGAAGGTCTCCGGGACGGTCGCATTCGGGGTTCGAATGAGCTGACCGGCCTAAGGCACGTTTATCCTCGCCACGAAAGACGTCCTTGCGGACCCGCCGACCTCGACCCGTCTTATCGTCCCGCCCCTCTTGTCGACCCTCACGTGTATCCTGGACGGCCTTCCGAGCCAATCGCCCTGCTCAATGACGATGTCCTCGAACTTGTCCCTGGGGACGAACTCGTGTTCGACCAGGAAGGCGCCGAGAGCGCCCGCGGGCATGCCGGACGCAGGGTCCTCGACGGGCTCAGGGGAAGGCACGAAGAAGCGCGCATGGACCGTGGAGCCCTCCGAGAGCACACCCCAGGAGTACGCAAGCAGGCCACCGACGTCCAGCTCCTTGCAGAGGGCGTCTATCTCGTCGCGCCTGGGCGAGAGCTGGCCGATGACATCGATCGAGCGGATGGGTACGAGCAGGCATGGCATCCCGGTCGACGCCCTGGTAAGCGGGAACCTGTCGTGGAACATGGAGTCCACGCCGACCCCGATGGCGCTCGCGACCTCCTTCACATCGCCTTCGCGCGCGAACATTGGCCTCTTCTGCGTCATCCAGACCTTCTTGGGGCCATCCGCGCTCCCCTCGACAGAGACCGGGAGGACGCCAATCTGCGTCTCGGACCTGTGCTTGCCGGAAGGTGATGAGCCGAAGGCGCGCCTCTCCGCGAGACACCACATAGCCCCTATGGTTGCGTGGCCGCACAGGGGCTCCTCGCCGAAGGGCGTGAAGAACCTGAGCCTGACATCCGCCTTCTTCGACCTGAGCACGAAGGCGGTCGGGGGAGAGCCCATCTCGGACGCGATCCTCAGCATCTGGACCTCGTCCACCGAGTCGGCGCTGGGCACGACGTTGACGGGGTTGCCCATGTAGAGCTCCTCGGTGAACGCATCGACCCTCACCAGCTCCAGCTCGGCCATGCAACAATGCACGGCCATCCTGCTATTTGGAGGTTGTTCCCGACAGAGGAGGCCTGCACAAAGTATTTCTAAAGACTCCTGGATAGCGGGGCGGATGGACGCCTCTGTCAGGACTTCTGTCATCATGGGGCTCGTATTCGTAACGGCCCAGCTCGGGGCACTCCTGATGGCCTGGGCGTTCCTCGGCCCTGAGTGGCAGTTCTTCGAGGACCCCAACGACCCGCTCATACCGATATACTACATACTCGCGATAGTCCTCTTCACGCTCGGCATACTGTATATAATCAAGAAACGTAGGGAGAATGTCGTCCGCATCGTGTTCCTCGGAGCTGTAGCATACACGATATTCTTCGTCATATTCATGATCACGTCCGGGTTCGTCGGAGGCGTCCTGCCCCTGATGCTCTCGGTGGCGCTGACCGCCTTCGTGACCTATTACCTCGTGAGGAACCCCGAGTGGTATGTCATAGACTCCGCCGGCGTGCTCATGTCCATAGGCATAATCGGAATATTCGGTATATCCCTGGGTATCCTCCCCGTGTTCGTGCTGCTCATAGTGCTCGCGGTGTACGACGCGGTCTCGGTCTACGGCACGAAGCACATGGTTGCCCTCGCGGACGGGGTCACGAAGATGAGGCTGCCGATACTCCTGGTCATACCGAAGAAGAGGGGCTACTCCTACCTCTCGCAGAAGCCCCTCCAGGAGCAGCTGGATGAGGGGGGCGAGAGGGAGGCGATGTTCATGGGCCTGGGGGACATAATCATCCCCGGGGTGCTCATAACCTCTGCGTTCTATTGGCTTCCGACGGGTGATTCCGGAGGCATGCTCGCGGACAACCTACTGGTCGCCCTTGGAACGCTCGCAGGTGCGGTGCTTGGGTTCGCGCTCCTGATGAGGTACGTCCTCAAGGGCAACCCGCAGGCAGGGCTGCCGCTCCTGAACGGAGGCGCGATCGCCGGGTACATAGTGACCTACCTGCTCGTGTTCGGAGAAGCGTCCCTCGGGATGACCCTACCGTGGTGATGGGATGAAAGAGCTGGAACTCCTGGTGTGCTCCGACCTCCATGGCTCGAAGAAAGCCGCCGACATGATCTCGGAAGCGGCCGAATCGGGCAGATACGACGCCGCGGTGATATGCGGAGACTTCACGACCTTCGGGTCGACGGACTATGTGAGGGCGCTCCTGAGCCGGGTCAAGCTGCGCGTGCTGGCCGTACCCGGCAACTGCGACGTCCCAGACACGGTCGCAGTGCTCGAGGAGTTCAACGCGAGCGTGCACAACCTGGTCGTCGATTTCGACGGTTGGAAGTTCTTCGGCTTCGGCGGGGGACTGCCGACCCAGTCCGGGATGCCCTTCGAGATCGAGGAGAATCTGATGGAACGATCGCTCAGGTCGGTTGCGGTCCAGGAAGGGGTGATGGTCACCCATGTACCCGCGCTCGGGTTCAACGACCACATGCGGTTCGGCCACAGGGGCGGCTCTGAAGGGGTGCTCAGGGTGGCGAACGAGTTCAAGCCCGTCCTGGCGCTCTCGGGACACATACACGAGGCGAGGGGGCGGGCGCTCTCGGCGGACACCGTCTTCGTGAACCCCGGCCCCGCCAGGAACGGCAGCTATGCCAGCGTGCACCTGGGCGAGGGCATAGAGGTGGAGTTCCACGGCACCCATGGCTGAGCGGTGAACCCCATAACCTTTTAATAGACCAGCCACTTTCCCATCCCCCTAGAGGGCAGTCGATGGCCATTTGGCAGGGTAGACCCAAGAGGAAACCTTCGGGCGGAAGGCTCAGGCTCGCGCGCAAGAAGCGCAAGTTCGAGGTCGGAAGAGAGAAACAGTTCACTCACCTCGGCGCGAGGAAGGTCAAGATGTACAGGACCAAAGGCGCGAACCAGAAGGCCAGGCTCCTGACAGTCGACACTGCAAACGTCATCGACCCGAAGACGAAGAAGGTCGTGAAGGTCAAGATCCTCACGGTCAAGTCGAACCCCTCGAACCCCAACTACGTCCAGCGCAACATAATGACCAAGAGCGCCACGGTCATGACGGAGCTCGGGGAGGCCGTGATCACCTCGAGGTGCGGGCAGGATGGCGTCGTGAACGCGATGCTCCTGAAGCCCTCCGAGGGCAAGGGCGCCTGAGGACTACCTCGGCATATCCCACATGTTCTAAGCGGACCGGGTCACGTTCATCTGCTTTGCCCTCAGCACGGGCAAGGTGGACGGCGGGCTGGCCTCGTCCCACCAGTATACCTCCTGAGAGGTCTTCGAAAGGGCGTCTGCGCTATTCCAGAGGTTCATCATGTTGTCGCTTATCCTGATGTTCTTCACGGCGCCAACGATCGCTCCGTCCTCTATCCGGAGGATGGCATCCCTGGGGATGGTCGAGAACTCCCCGGTCGAGTAGTTCTGGAACCTCGTGTACCATGTGTTGGCCATGTAGAACCCGCGCTTGGTGTCCGAGATGATCTCCTCAGGCTTCCAGTCCCCCGGCTCGAGGACAGGATGGAAGGCGACTGGCTGGGACGGGATCGTGAACAGGGTCGGCACCAGCGGCCCGGTGTTGGCCGTAGTCTTGGTGCGGTACCTCTTCGCGGTCGAGGTGTTGTGGAGGAAGGTCTTGAGCACGCCGTCCTTGATCAACACGTTGCGTCTGGTTGGCGCGCCCTCGTGGTCGAAGGCCCGTCGGCTCGAGGACTGCATGAGCGGGTCGTCCACCAGGGTGATCCCAGACGACGCGACCTTCTTGCCGATCCTCTTCGCATACATCGACATGCCTATGTCGACCCACATCGCGCTCATCATGTTGGCTGTGGAGTGAATCATCGACCCGAGGAACAGCGGCTCGATGATTATGTCGAACTTCCCCTGCTCTCCCTGGACGGGGTTCTTCGCCATCTCCGCGAGCTCGCCCGCTCTCGCACCTGTCTCCTTGGCCCTCAGCTTCGCGAGCTTCGGGGTGACTGAGACCGAGTGTCCAGACGCCTCAGGCTGCGAGAATGCCCTCACGGAGAGATCGATAGACGCCCTCTCGTCCGAGGCGAGAGCGCCCGAAGACGAGGCGATACCCAGGACTTCGTGCCGAACATAGAGCGTGCCGCCGACGTTGTCTGAGCCTTCCGCCTCGGCCGCATGAATACCCTCATGGACGTGCCTCGCCGGGTCCTTGAGCTTCACGATGGCCGGGTCCGCCCTGCCCGGTTTGTACCTGAACCTGCCCGATGCGATGCCCCCATACTCCTTGTTCTCAGGGGCGCCCTTCGCCGCCCTGACCAGCTCCCTGACCTGGGCTCTCGCGTCCTCGAGGTCCCTGATGTCCGTTGCCAGCGTGCGCTTACCCACGGCCACGAACACATGGGCGTGCCTTTCGGACCAGGAGAGCGTGGAGTCTATCTCGCTGTTCGAGAACCTCACGAGCTGTGTCGATCCCTCGAACACCTCCACGATGGCGTCGCGTGCGCCCTCGTCCCGGGCGTCCTGCACGAGGCCGTGCGCAGTCTCCTTGAGGGACGTCATCTCAGCGCCACCTTCCTCAGGCGCACCATAGGACCGCCGGTGAAGACCGGCATGCCCTGCATGGGATCACCCTTTCCGCACTCCGCGGAGACGAAGTCGAGCTTCTTCGAGACGGCGTCCATCGAGCCCCAGAACCCCGGGGTGGTTATCTCGAGCACGCAGTTCTTGGCCGGGCCGGCTATCTCCCCGTCCTTGATGAAGTATGCCTCCCTCGAGACGTACTTCTGGTTGTATCTCTTGTCATCTATGTTCCACTCGGTGAACGAGTGCATCAAGACGCCTTCCTTCACATCACCGAATATCTCGTCGTCCTCGAAGTCGCCAGGGGCGACGAACGTGTTGGCCATCCGGACTATCGGCTCGCGGAGGTAGAACTCGGACCGTGAGGAACCGTTGCTCTGGACTCCCAGCTTGGAGGCGGTCTCCCTGTTGTGCAGGAACTCGTTGATGATGCCGGCCTTGTATAGGAACCGCGGCCTGGCCTTCACGCCCTCCTCGTCGTAGGCGTAGTAGCCGTAGGAGCCTGGCAGCGTGGGGTCGTCGATTACCGTGGCGTACTCGGAGCCTATCCGCTCGCCTATCATATCCGGGGACACGAAGGACCGCCCGGCCTGGGACATCTCCCTGCCGATGATCCTGTCAGCCTCCATCGGGTGGCCGCAGGACTCGTGCGCCGCGATGCCCGCGACCTCAGGGCCGCACACGAGGTCGTAAGTGCCCGGCTTGACGCCCCTGCCCTTGTCCAGCTGCGTCTTGAGCATCTTGATCTCCTGAGGGAGCACCTCCTCGAGCGCCCATGACTCGACCTTCTCCCATCCACCGCTCGCGCCCCAGCTCCTGATGGACTGGGCGCTCTCGCCCTTCGAGGTGACATGATTGACCGAGTCGAGCACGACCCTCGGCAGGAACGACCTTATCCTGGAGCCCTCCGAATTGGCGAAGTAGGACTCTATCTCGTAATCCTTGAGCTCGATGAACCTGCCCTGGACCTTGACCTTCGTCTTCATGACGGCCCTGTCGAGGCCCTGGATGTACTTGAGCTTCTCATCCGTGCCGACATCGACCAGGGGCCGCCTCTGGTGGACCTCCCAGTCCGTCTTGACGGCAGGCTCGGGCGAAAGGGGCACCTCGGCGCGCCTCCTGCCTGCCTTGGCCTGCCTGTAGGCCTTCTGGAGCAGCCGGAAACCGTCCTGCTTCGAGATGGCGTTGCAGCTCGCGAAACCCGTCCCGGAGCGCGTCGCGATCCTCACGTTCATTCCGCGGTCGTGAGAGGATATCATGCTGGAGACCTGGCCCTCCTTGACCGCCATGTGCCTCTGGTCCCGCTGCTCGAGCCTGACCTCTGCCAGCAGGATGCCGTCCCTGGACTCCGCCTCTTTCAGGGTTGCAAGGGCGACTCCCTCATCTGTCATTTTCGGTTCACTTGGCCGCCGCATCGGAGTCGAGCATATTAAAAGTCCACCCGTGCCGCTGGGAGCCACATCAGGCGGTCAAGACCGACAAGGTTAGATATTCGGGGGCCCTTCGCAACCGGGAGGCTCTGGTATGCCCTTCGACCCCGAGGACGCCGTCGTGCTCTGGCCTGCGTACTTCGACCTGCGGCTCAGCAGGGCCCAGGGCAGGAGGGTGGCCAAGAAGAACGCGCTTGAGGCCCCGACCGCAAGGATGCTTTTCGAGGCGGTCAAGGCGCTGGGCCTGGACTGCATACTCGAGCTCGAGAAGTCCTACCCAAGGTTCTGGTACAGACACTCGGGCAGGGTGCTCGTGGAGCCCAAGCTAGACAAGCCTGAGCTGATCGAGCAGATCGCCTCCAAACTGAAGACCGTCCCCCGGGAGAAGGAGCAGTAGCTCATCTGTCCTGAGGGGTCTTGATCTCGTCGACCAGCTTCTTGCCAGCCGAGACGCTGTCGACCGAGTGTATGACCGCGCCGCAGTCCGAGATGGTCTCCTCGACCGCCTCGAAGTCAATCGACGTGCCCTCGATTGTTATCTTGACGCTCTCGGTCTCCCTGTCGACTTCCTCCAGCGTGCAGTTCACGCCGGACACACCGTTCAGAACCCCGATCCTGCGGGACATCTCGATTATGGTAGGATGGTGGGGCTTCAGAACGTCCAAAACAAGCCTCTTTATCTCGCTCAATTGCCGAATCCCTGCCGGTGGCTGAGGTTACGAGGTATGCGTATTTATGTCTTTTTCAGGGCTCGGCCCTCAGAGCGCATGCCTGGCGTCCTCCTGAGAGGGCGGCCTCGGAGTCTTTAATAGCGTTCGAGCCAATCCAAAAGCCGTGAGGAGGCAGGCGATTCGCCCGGAGGAAGTGAAGGTCCTGGACATCAACTCGGCCTACCTCGGGGTCAGAACTGTAAGGCTCATGGAAGGCGCAGGCGCAGCTGTCGCCAGGCAGGTCCTGGGCATGCTGAGCCAGGGCAAGAGAGTCGCCGTATTGTGCGGCAAGGGCAACAACGGCGGCGACGGATTCGTGGCTGCGAGGCACATCGCGCACTCGGCCCCGGTCGACCTGTACCTCGCCGAGGCTGAGGACGAGGTGACGAGCGACATAGCGAGGATCAACCTGGCCCGTGCCAGAGAGCACATCAGGTCCCCCGACCTGTTCGACCCGTCGAGCTACGACGTGATAGTCGATGCCCTCCTAGGGGTGGGGCTGGAAGGGAAGCCCA
>JBFFED010000037.1:0-19786 GCA_041559015.1 Thermoplasmata archaeon
GTGCTTGAAGCCTGGCACCGACTATCATCAGCACTATGATGGCTGCGGGGATCATAATTGGGATGCAGACCCGAAGGCTGCTGATGAACGATACGAGGGCATCCCACGCGCCTGGGATATCCTCGGCGTATATGACATCTACAGAATCCCTGGGGAAACCAATGCCGATATCATAGAGCCCTCCGCTCTGGTCTGACGGAGAGACGCTGTAAGCTGTCCAGGTCGCCATCAGTAGCCCAGACGAGTTCTCTGTCGTAAGAGATCCCCAAGGATGGTCCTTGAGCCAGACCGCATCGGATGCGTCCGAGAAGCCGGGAGGGAAGAACACTCGTGCCTGAAGGTAGCCCGTGTTACCCACCTGCATTTCAGGGTCGAACCAAGTGGGCCTGAACTGTATGCCCGCCTGGGTCGAGTTGAGAGGGTTCTCGTAGACCATGTGCGGGTTGTTGACGCTGAACAAGAGGGTGAAGTCCTTGTAGGTCTGTATGGCACTCATAGTCGCCGAGTTGAACTCCACAGCCAAGCCGATGGCTACGTATGGTGACTTGTGGATTTGATACGGCTGGTAAGTGACCCCGTTCACGATGATGGACGCCTTTGCCGAACTGGCATCGTAATACTCATTCGGCAAGCCTATGTCGACGCCGTCCAGATAGCCGTAGTTCGTGAAGTTGAACAAGTAGGTGATGTCGACGCTTCCGTCTTTGAGCACATGGACATCGACTATCTCTGTGTTGGTGCGGAAGCTGTAGTCCTGCGCACGGACGGGCGCGGAGACAGCGCAGCAAACGACTGTGAGGAGAAGAAGCGACACGGCAACGGCCAAGAAGGCTTCTGACATCGAAGGAGCGGAATCGCGCATCTCAGTATCACCACTTCGGAGCTTCCTCGAGCGCGAACATTGCGCCACAGTACGAGCACTTGGCCATTATGCCTCCCTGGATGACGGAGATGTCCTTGTTCTGGATCGGAGCCCCACAGCTCCTGCACTTCATGTCCTTCTCTGTCATGGCCCCAGACCCCTCCATCTTCACGTTGAAGGTCTGGCTGACAAGCGTCGGCTTCCTAGCCTCTATCTTCGAAATCCTGTACACGAAGTAGAAAATCACGATTGCTATGAGTACTAGAATGCCTCCAATCAGCACATTCTCCGCGCTGCCAGCTATCACGAAGACTACCCCGAGGAGGATCATGCACACGCCGAAGAAGATGACAACGGCCTCGAGAACCTTGTTCACAGGAACCAGCCAGCCCTGATTTGGGCGTATGCACTTATAAGTTTGTTGTAAGAATACCTTAGACATGGGGGGAGCCACTCCAGCCTACCCTTATCTCCTGATGTGATTCCTGGAGTGTATGTTCTCCGACGCGCGGGTCTGTGGGTGGCGTCAAGAAGTTGACAGCATCATGGCATGACGTCCGACGGGGGCACGAAGTAGAGCGAATAGATGCGCCCCTGAGTGCGCTCCTTTGCCTCGCCGTCCACTGTGCGCTTGATGTTGCCCGAGCTGACAATACGTTCTCCGGAAACCGCTATCCACTGATTGGGATACTCACTTATCAGATCCAGGTAGTTCTTCTTGAACCACATGTCATTCCTTATATCCTCATCCGTCTCGATAGGCTCGTCTTGGTCCATGGGCTTCACCGATTACCACCATGCATTCCGCGTTAATCAATATGCGTCCGGGCTGTGCAGCACTCGAGAAGATTTCCTGAGACGTCAGGGGCAATGTTCTTCATCTAGCTCTGCATTCGCTAGCAAATGGAATGGACCGACTGGCCCGATTCCTGAAGAGCGGCCGCACCCTCAACCTAGGCCCTTCGCTGAGACGGTTCTTTGTCAACACCCTTTTCGACTCGACATTCATGCTGCTCGGCGTTATCATGGGTTCCGCGTTCTCAGACGAACCCAACATAGAGGTCGTGATTGGGACGATGCTCACGACGAGCCTTGCGCTCGGGATATCGACAGGTGTGAGCGTCTACGAGGCGGAGAGCCTGGAGAGGAGCATCCGCATAACCCAGATAGAGAAGGCGATGATAAGGAACCTGGACGAAACCGTCCTGACGGAGAGAGACGCCACCGCGAGCCTGTTCATCTCGCTTGCGAACTTCGCCACACCTCTGCTCGCCTGCGCCGTCACAATATCCCCGTTCATCCTCGCACTGCATGGAGACCTACTCCTCAGAACGGCGGCTTGGATCGCCATGGGACTCGCTTTGAGCATATTGTTCGTTGCCGGCGCGGTCCTCGGCAGGCTCGGCGGGAGGAACCCGTGGGTCAAGGGGCTGAGGATGCTCGGCTTCGGCGTTCTCGCCTTCGCCATCGGCTACCTGATCGAGAGCCTCATCTGAGCTGCAGCCCGACGATCTCGTCCACAGCTGGGAGGAAGTCCAGTTCCTTATCCTGCGGGACGGTAGCACCTGCGGCTACGGAATGCCCGCCCCCGGCCCCGCCGAACTTCTCCGCGGCCTTCTTGAGGGCCGCGGACAGATCCAGACCCTTCGACACGAGGTGCTTAGTGCCCCTGCTAGAGACCTTGGTGCTGCCCCTGACGTGCGACAGGGCCAGTGTCGGCTTCGATTGGTCAAGTATGTAGGCCATTGCGAGGCCACACTGAGCGCCTGCAAGCGAGGCGTCCTCGGCCTCGAAATGCTGTATGTGCGCCATCTGCTCGGCCCCTTCAGACTCTATGGCCAGCAGACGCTCCATCAGTCTCTTATTGTAATCGCGTCTGAGCTCACCCGCGCGCTCGAGCGCTTTGGCGTCGCCCATGCACATGGCTATGCCCATGCCCTCGTGGTTCATCCTACCGCACGCGTTCAGGAGGTCCGCCAGGTCGGCCGTTGTCAGACTCATGCCAGGTATCCAGTGGACCTCGGCCACAAGCTCCTCGACGGTCTCCGGGCGACAGCCCTGGCCCATGAGTCTAAGCGAGAGCATGGAAGTCAGCTTCCGCCTGTGTATCTCGTCCAGCCCTCCCATGGGGTGGTCAGGATTGACCTTCATCGATTCGAGGAACGCGAGAGCGTTGTCCCTGCGGCCCGAAAGACCAACGAAGTACGGATCGACCGAGTCCGCGATGGCGTCTGCAACCGTGACGCCTTTCAGGTTCAGACCCCTCTGCACCTCGATGAAACCCTTCTCGCGGCTGTAGTCCAAGATCTGCTGGTTGACGCCCTTCATGCCGCCCATGTGCTGTCTGTCGCCTATCATGCCCGCGATGGCGATTGGGGACAGGTCCCAGTTGCACGGGTCCATCATGACAGCGAGCAGGAAGCTCAAAGTGGCCGCGCAGGACTCCGTCATGCCGTCGATGCCGAAGAAGTGCGGGTTTGCCTGGATGACCTTCTTGGACTTCCTGATGGGCTTGTGGTGGTCCAAAGTCGCCAGCTTCGCCTTTATCGTCTCGAGGGCCTCTATCTGTCCCGAGCCCATGTCGAGGAACAGGATGGCCTCGTTGCCCTCCTTCCCGAGGGACTCAATCATGTCCTTGTCGAGGCTCTTGCTGATAGTGAGATGGAACCGCTTCTTCTCCCTCGAGAGCGCTCCGACCATGATCGACGCCGCGGACAGGCCGTCGGCGTCGTAGTGTGAGACGACCCGCACGGTACCCGCGGAGCTGACCACCTTGAGCGCGTGCTTCAGGCTGTCCGAGAAATCATCCGGGAGTGCCACGCTCCCGATCATGAGGGCATCACTCTACTTCCAGAGCGGCCGTCTCGAGGGAGTAGTTCCATGTCTCGGATATGATCCCTTCCCTCTTGTAGTACTTCACCAGCCGCCTGATCTTTGACTCGAGGAGCTGCCTTCCCCTGAGGTTGTGGAGGTCCTTCTTGTTCTTCCTCACATGTCCGCTCATCGCGACCGCGCGCTTCATGAGCGCCTGCAGGTCCTCCGGGAGCTCCGGCTTGACGCCCTTCTCCTCGAGGATCTCCTTGATGCTCTGGCCCGTAAGAAGCCTGACATTGGGAACCGCGTACTGGTCCCGGAGCACAAGGCCGATCCTGGCCATCGACATGCCCTCGCCCGCCATCTTCATTATCATGTCCTTGACCTCATCTGGCGTCTGCTGAACCCATCCTGGGCTCTCAGTCACAAGGGGCCTCTTCGACCCTGAGGTACCTCTCTTGCTCGAATGCATCCTTGACATCGTTCATCTGACTCCGTCTGGTTGTCTATCGTGGCGAGGCAGGGGCGTCTATATTCTTCCCCCTTTTAAAGGTTTCCACAATCAGTCTAGCGCGGGCCAGCATGGCCTCGCACTCCACCAACGGGAAGGAGAGCTCCTCCGGGAGCTCGGAGAACTCCCGCACCTCGACTATGTCGCTCCCCGAAGGCCTGTCGAGGATGCGGCGGTTGACAATGCCCGCGAAGACCTTGCCGCCCTTCAAATCCATCGCGACCTTGCCCACTATCTGAAGGCTCATGCCTGTCTCCTCGAAGAACTCCCTCACCGCAGCCTGCTCGTGTGTCTCCCCCTTGAGCAGTCTCCCACCGGGCATCTCCCACGCACGCGACCTGTTTCTGACCATGATGAACCTGTCGTCCTGGAAAGCTACGACATAGACAAACTTCTCCATGCTCACGCCTCCACGACAAAGCAGGCATGGTCCTTGGAATACCTCTCAAGCGGGATGACGCTCCTGACCTTGAGGTCCTTGGCCACGAGGCCCTTCCGGACCTCAGCGAAGACCTCCCCCGGGACACGGTTCACGTCTATGCTCCTCGACTTCAGCATCAGCAGTCCCCTGTCTGCCTCGAACACTGCCATGTTCCTCACGAAGATGTCAACCTGATTCCTCTGGGCGATGTCTTGGTACACGAGCTCCACACCCTCGATCACGTGCGCATACTCCTGAGGGGCGTTGGCGTCCGCCAGATAGGGCATCATGTTCCTCCTGGTCTCGCACACTCTCACGAGGTCCCTGAACGACCTCTCGGAGAACTCGACGCAGTGCACTACCCCGTCAACCACTATGTCGGACACGTGTGATGCCGTCGTTCCGGAGGCGGCCCCAAGGTACAGCACCTTCGAGCTTCTGTCGATGCCGAGGCGCTTCGCCCCCAGGAGTATAACTGCCGCGAGCTTGGACCTGTACGGATCCCAGGTGCGGTACTCCAGGCCGTTGACCAGCACCAGCTCCTCGCCATAGACGTCCTGTCCGGGGGCGGCGTTCACCGTGAGAAGCCTCTTCCCATCCGTGTACACACCCGGGATGCCCCCGACAGCCGACAGAGCAACCTTCATCGGGACCTCTAATGGGCTCCCCGACTATGAACTATGCAGTCGTCTGCGTTCATTCCCACCATGGTTGCTTCGTGTTCAGCTCAGTGCTATGCCAGGCGTAGAATCTGCCATCATCGAACGCATAGTGGTACTGCCATTCAAACACGTAGGCGCCAACGTAGGCCAGGGCCACGGTGAATTCGCATCCATCAGGAAGCGATCCTCCGATGAGCCCTGAGTCTATGAACTCTATCGTATCCCCGATTCCGAACATGCCGTCCCCATGGATGTCCGTTATCCTCAGAGATATGACTTGCTCGACCAGGTTGGCGTCCACGTATGCAGGGTACCCTCCGCACGGAGAGACGACCACCGTCCTTGACCCCGTACTCAGCAGGTCGAGTTCTGAGCTATTGACCAGAGACCCTGAGGTCGCGAACATCGTGCTGGATGTGACGTGGTATCTCCAGTAGAAGAAGAAGTCAGAGTAGCTGAGATTGCTCGTCCCGTACTCCTCATATTCAGTCATGCGGTATCCACCGCCTTCACTGACGTTTATGTTCCAGTCCTGTGTCCACATCACCCCTCCGTCGACCAGACTCAGAGGGGTCTCCTCGGACGGGTAGGTCGGCCCGAAGGATAGGTCTAGCGCGTACGCAGCCGCAATGGCCGCGATTATGACCAGCGAAACGATTAGAACCACAATCAGCTGTGCTGTTCTCTTCGGCTTCGCCTCCACGAACGATGACAGGCGCCCCACCACATCTCCTCCTTATCGGCCAGCCATGGATCCTGACCGCTATAAATCCTTTCTCGGAATGCCTGGAAGGACATCTGGTCGTTTCGCTACAGAACGCAGAACAAAGAATATACGCACAAGGCAATTGCGTGTTAAATGGCGGACGAGGACCTCGAGAAGCAAATCAAGGCGCTCTCCGAGAAGATGGAGAGCGTCGAGGAGACCATGGGAAAGGTCGCCGCACCGTACTCCCAGCTCCTCGAGTACGTCGAGCGCTTCCAGAAGATATCCTCCAGCTACTTCAAGATGCTCGGGCTGTACCAGCGCTATGGCGCGATATCCCCCGACCTGCTCATACCCGGGGTGAAAGACCCCATATCCCGGGACATCGTCAAGGTCTTGTTCGAAAGGGACGGACAGAACATATCCCAGATCACGGACAAACTCAAGGACATGAGGGGGACCTCCTCGAGAAGGATAGTGAGGGAGCGGCTGGCCCTCCTCGCGGAGAAAGGCGTGGTCAGGGCCAAGGGGTCTTCGAGGTCAAAGGTGTACTGGCTGACTGAGACGTATGTCGACAAGTGGTACGACCTCCTGGGGCTGGGGATGTCGAAGAAGCGCGAGGGGAACCAGGAGGAGGATGGGGGATAACCCCCTGTCGGCCACTTTTGCTCGCTCGACTTATGTACCCATACCCCCAATAGAACAAGACACGGTGAAAGCAATGGGTGACTTCATGGACGACGAGAAGGACATAGACAAGTTGAGAGAAGTGCTGAGCGTGGTGTCCACAGAGATACCAAAGCTCCTGGATGCCATCAGCAAGACGATATACAGTCCCGAGAACGCCGAGAGGTTGGGGGAGCAGACCGCGGCCTTCTACAAGAAGCTCAAGGACGCTGGGATGAACGATGAACAGGCCGCGAAACTGACCGAGGCCTTCATGGCTAACTTCAGCATCGGCAAGGTCATCGAGCAGGTCATTCCCTCGATGGGACACCATCACGGTGAAGCTGACGACGACGAGATCGAGAAGATGATCAAGGAGCGGATGAAGGAGAAGATCCGGAAGTCCATGGGCGACGATGATGACTAGACGAGAGGACATGCCCAGGGTCGTCGCCACGATGATGTGGAAGGCCCCTGGGCTGGTGTTGAGAGGCGGCTTCGCGTACCTGAGGATCAAGAGGCGAGCCAAGAGGAGCTCGAGGCACTTCATGCGCGGCCTGGTGAGGGGCGGGATGCCCCCCGAGATCGCCCGCAGCCTCTCTCACAAGTACACAACAAAGCTCAGCATCAAGAGACTCATCGGCGGACTGGGCAGCCACTGACACTCTGAGCAAGAACGATAGTCATCGGGAAAGTAATATACGCAGCCCATCCAATACTTCGCCCGTGAAATCCGAGCTGACCAAGATAGCGAACGAGGTCTACACAGCCTACCAGGAACTCCCCAAGGATTTCAACGGGCACCTTGAGGTCGGGAGGGGCGCGAGCGGGTCCGCGACCTCGAAGATAGACAGATACGCGGAGGATACAATCCTGGCCTACCTCGACGAACACGACATCCGGCTGAACGTCCTGAGCGAGGAGGCGGGGTTCGTTGAGAGGGGCGGGAAGAAGACCATTGTGGTCGACCCCATCGACGGCACGCTCAACTGCACGAAAGGGATACCGTTCTTCTCCGTCTCATTGGCCGTCGGCGACAGCCGCCTGCTGGACTGCGAGTACGCCCTTGTCAAGAACCTCTACACGGGTGACACCTACTACGCCAGGAGGGGCGGAGGGGCAGAGCTGAACGGCCACAGGATAGCGGTATCCAGGTACGTCCAGGACGATTCGGTCTTCATCATGTTCGACGGCAAGGACGTCGCGCCTGATTCCGCGAGGGTGAAGTTGATTCCGAGCAGGGTGAGGACGATGGGGTGCGCCTCCCTGGAGATGTGCCTTGTCGCCCAGGGAGCGGTCCAGGCGCACTACATGAACTGCTCGAACTTCAAGAGGATGATCAGGATAATTGACATCGCCGCGAGCTGCCTCATACTGAGGGAGGCGGGAGGCGAGGTCGTCGACCTCGAGGGCAACAAGCTCGATATGGCGTTCGACCTCAAGGACAGGAAGAACTTCCTGGCCTACGGCGACCCCAAGGTGAAGGAGTTGGTAATACGAGGTTCGGAGTGACAGGCACGCCCCAGCTGAGCAGGTTCGGACCCGCTGCGAGGAAGGTCATGGAGGCCCTGAAAGGGGAGGACTATCTCGTGGACGAGCAGATAGCTGCCGCGGTGAAGTCCAAGGACGGCGTCCCGCTGAGCAAGATGAAAGTGGACATACTCATCACCGTCGGAGGAGACGGCACCATCCTAAGGACGCTGCAGGCGAACGATGCGCCCGTGATGGGCGTGAATGCCGGTGTACTGGGGTTCCTGACGGAGGTGCAGGCGGACAAGATAAAGGAGGCCATCCGGAGGCTCAAGACGGGAAGGTATCACATCGACGAGCGCATGAAGCTCAAGACCACCCTCAACGGCAAGAGGCTCGAGGACGCGACCAACGAGACCGTCATCCACACCGCGCACATAGCCAAGATGCGCGACTTCGCTATATCCATAGACGGCACGCGCGCGACGGAAGTGCGCGCGGACGGGATAATCGTCGCCACGCCCACCGGCTCCACATCCTACGCGATGAGCGTCGGTTCGTCCATAATAGACCCCAGGGTGGAGGCGTTCGTTATTGCACCCATAGCGCCCTTCAGACTCGCGGCGAGGCCCCTCGTGGTGGCGGCCAAGAGCAAGATCGCCGTGACAATTAGGGAGCCGAAGGAGTGCATAATGGTCATCGACGGTCAGTCGGAGTTCACCATAAGAGGTGACGAGCGCCTTGTGTTCACCGCTTCCGAGAAAAAGGCCAGGTTCGTCAGCTTCAAGGACGACTTCTACAAGAACCTCGAGGAGAAACTCATCGCCTCGGCGCCGTTCGCCGCACAGAGGCACTGACCGACACCGGGGATAGGACCGTGACCAACGTCAAGACGCAGGCAGAGGTGATACGATACCCCAAGCACTGGTTCGCGGCGCTCGCGCTCGTGTTCGAATCCGTCCTGATGTACTGGCTGGCCTCCGCGCTGATCGACCCGAAGACCGTCCTGCGCGAGTTCTGGCTGGCGTTCTGTCCGATCGCTGGCGCCCTGCTGTTCCTGTTCCTTGTACCCCCGCTTCTGACCGACCACCTGGCCGGAGAGAAGGCGCTCAGGCTGCGCATGGGGCTCCTGGTCAATCAGTCGATTCCCTACGAATGGGTGATGGAAGTCGAGGAGGCTTCTGTAAACCGCGGAGGCATGAGGGTCGGGATAGGGGTCAGGTACTTCCCGATCTCCAAATTGTTGTTCGTCACGTCCGGATTCACGAGCATCGCCAAGCTCAAGCTGGACGGTGAGCACGAGCTAGGAGGCCTCCGGAGGAGGAGCGTGGAGACGGTGATAATCAGCGTTAGCAATCTCCCCCGTTTCATGGATGTCATGCGCTCCAGGATAGGAGCCCGAGGGGGCGGTTAGCGCTGCCGCTGTTCGGCCTCTCGAATGACCCGAGGGCGCGCGTGAGGAGCATCAAGAAGCGCACCCTCAGGATGATAATGGCCGCCTCGAAGTCCCAATATCCCGAGGAGTTCGGGGCCATGCTGAGAGCTGAGGGCGACGTGATCAACGAGCTGATGCTTCTCCCTGGGACCGTCTCAGGCGAGAGGCACGCAATATTCCAGTTCCACAACCTCCCGATTGACTTCACCGTGGTGGGGACCGTGCACTCGCATCCCTCTGGCGACTGCTATCCCTCGGGCGCGGACCTCGCGCTGTTCAGGAAGTACGGCTGGGTGCACATCATCTCAGGCGAGCCCTTCGACATGTACAGCTGGGCCGCCTTCGACGGGAAGGGCGAGCCCATCGAGCTCTCAGTTGTCGACTAGACGACATTCCCCGGACTCTTCACGGTCCAGAAGAGTTCCATGAACTCTATCCACCCCTCGCTCCCGAAGGCGTACTCCGGGTAGTAGCCCGGCAGCTCGAACTCGTGCTGCGGGAACTGCAGGCCGAGGCCGTTCACGAACCCCTCTAGGACATGGGTGTCCTGAAGCGCCACTATCGTCTCGTCGAAGGATGCAAGGACCTGCGCGCACGCGTCGCTGACCTCCGAGGACTCTGACAACTGCATGAGCGTGTCCACGAAGTTCCTGAGATCGATCAGGCCTGCCTCGCCCGCGCCGTACTGGAAGGTCGATGTCCCTCTTGCCTGGGAGAGCGCCTGGGTGAATGCGGCCATGTCAACGCTGATCAGCGATGCTACCTCCTGGAAGTCCGCGACCAACGTCCGTGTCATCGCCAGGTCTATTGCCGCGTGGCAGTTGACAATCTCCGACATGACAGGGGTCTGGCTGAGCAGTATGTCCACCTGCTCGATGAACATCGCAGCGCACTCCCTTGGGGTCATGTACGGGTCCTCAACCATCTCCCTGAAGACCTGGTCGTACGGATACCCTCTCCAGCCCGTGTATGTCTGGCTGGCCAGCAAGAAGTCTATCTCGACCCCGCTGATGGCGTACTCGTAGGCGACCTCCACCTGTCCGACAAGGCATTCGTCCGCACCGATGATGTCCACCTTGTACCCCTCAAGCGCTTCGATGACTTCGTGATGCGTCAGGGCATCACCAACCCCTAGCTCAGGCCCGTTGTCGTCCCAACAGATTATGTTCGGTGAACCGTGGTTCCAGAACATCAGGACAGTGTGCTCAGCGGGAGTGGCCTCGTATGTGTACTCAATGAAGCTCCTGAGCGTGGCGGGGTCTCCCATGTTCGCCTCCTCACCGTTCCAGGGGAAGTCCGTCATCTCTTCCATCGATCCATCGAGCATCTTGAACAGATTCGCGGGTCCCTCCCACCTGTCGACGAACACATAGCACACCACCTCGTCCGTCGAACCGACTGACATCAGCTCGTCGAAGTCGCTCTCGACGACAGGGACGTGGAACATGCCGGCATTGACGTCGAGGTTGTTGTCCGCGACAAGGTAGATCAGCAACCTCCACTGGGCAATCCCGTTGTCCTCCAAGGGTTCCTCCTCGGACATCGATACATTCGAAGCCTGGGTCACAAACGCGCTCATGGCGAGCACGGAAACAATCAGAGCTGCTACTAGTCCTTGTGTCTTCATTCTCACGACCTCCCCCCGGCAGCCCAACAAGGTCAGTGGGGCGAATCCACGGCAAGCTATATATCGGTAACGGCCTTTTTTTACATACTGACTCGGAAAGATAGATAGACCGGAGAATCAGTTGCCTCCTTCGCTCAGGAACCGGCCGAAGCTCAGGTTTGAACATGCATCCGATACTCGACGCCGCAGGATTCACCCGCAGACTTGCCCCATCCATCGTTGTGGTACTGTGCCTGATCCTCCTGTTCACGCCCGTCGAGGGGAACGACGACTTATACAGTGTGACATCCGAACAACCCGAGGGCACACCACTGGTCTATCACAAGATGACAGATTCCGAGATGTTGGCCTACAAGGCCATCTTCGGCGTGAGAGACGCGGCGACCGACTACAATGTCCTGATCGACGGACACGGGACCGGCAAGGCGCCCCCGACGGAGGAAGCGTATGACGCCCTCGTCGGGCAGATGAACGTGCTGGACTATGTTGAGCCGATGGCGCTTCCGGCTGCATTCGATCTGTCCGCGTCCCCGTCCTTCCCCAAGGTCGACAGCCAGGGGCAGCAGGGCTCGTGCACAGGTTGGGCGGTCACCTATTACGCGTACGGGTACATCGAGGCGGTCGACCACGGGTGGATGGAGGCCAAGTCTGGCAACACGTCCCAGTTACTCTCTCCCGCCTGGACCTACAACAAGGTGAACGGAGGCGTTGATGGCGGTTCATGGGAAGGGGACAACATCATGATCCTCAAGGACTGGGGGACTTCGACCATGGCGGAGTTGCCCTACGATGACTCGGACTGGACGGACTGGGGGTCTCCAAGGGCCTTCCGGGAGGCGCCCATGCACAGGGTCCACGAAGGCTTCCAGATCCATTATGATGGCGAATCCACTGTCGAAACGGTCAAGACGCTCGTCTATGGGGGGACTCCTGTCACTTTCGGGTTGAACGCGAACGGCTACAACAAGGGTTTCAAGGACGGCAACTACATCATCTCAGCTGAGGAATACAACTCAGACTGGTGGCCAAACCACGCGAACACATTCGTGGGCTTTGACGACTCGGTAACGGACGACGGCGAGGTCGGGGCGTTCAGGGTCGTCAACTCCTGGGGAAGTGCGTGGGGTGAAGACGGCTACTACTGGCTGACATACGACGCGTTCATGGAGATGTCGTACCTTCTGGATCTATGCTTCGTTGAGGACATCGAGGATTACTCGCCCTCGATGAGGGCGGTCTGGCATTTCGATCCCGCACCGTCCCGTGATGTCCCGACGGAGGTCGCGATAGGGGCTTATGGTGCCGCCGATGAGAGCAAGAGCCCGTACTACTGGCTCAGCAGTGATACGACCTTGAGGTTCCCCACTTACATGTGCCTGGACATCAGCGAGTTCAAGAGCGTCTACGACTCCGGAACAGATGACTTCTACATCTCGATGGAGGCGACGGGTGCGCCAGGAACACTCGAGGGATTCAAGGTGGAGCTGTTCGAGACGTCCTACGATCCAGCAGCCCCGACGCAGGCATCCGGTGAGGCCTGGAATGACCCTCAGGCAATCCCTGGACACATAGACACCTCCTTCCAGTACTACCCACCCGTCGACCTGGCTGACGCGTTGGACTTGTCTGCGCCCTTGGCCACTGATGGCGATGTCCTATGGGTGGGGGTTGACCATGAATGGATATTTGGCGGAGATGCCGCCCAGAGCGGGAACATAGATGACTTCGAGGAATCACGGATGAGTGCGGAGATCCTCGGGCCATTGACTGTCGGGTTCGAATGGAAGGTCTCCTCGGAAGCGGGAGACGATATTCTCACCTTCGATGTCGACGGAGTGGAGCTCTGTGCGATAAGCGGAGACATCGATTGGGAAGCGAGGAGCTTCGATTTGGACGAAGGCCCGCATGTGGTTTCGTGGACCTATGTCAAGGGAGCCTCCGGCTCGGACCTGGACGACTGCGGATGGGTCGATAACCTGACACTCTCATCAGCGGTTCAGCAACCACCTGTCGCCCACTATGAGATATTCCCGCCCACCGGGGACATCACGACCGTGTTCGAATTCGACGCCAGTGGCTCGTCCGATCCAGATGACCCGGAGGCCGTTCTCCTGGCGCGATGGGACTGGGATGGGGATGGCACATGGGATACGGAATGGTCAGAGCAGCTTTTGGCATATCACACGTTCGACACGCCTGACGAGTACACCGTGCGCCTGGAGGTGATGGACTCCGACGGACTGACCGACGATTTCGAGCGGCAGGTCACCGTTTTGGAGGTGATACCTGAGTTCGGGGATATCATAGGATCCATCGTGGTCGCGATCACCGGTATGATGGTGGTCGCCCTCTCGACGAAGCGGAGGCGCGCGAGTCCCCGCGGACTATGACGGGAGCTTCTTGCTGCTCTCCCTTGCCATCACCCTTCGGATGTCGTTGCACACGATCGCAGCTCCGATTATGGTCGCGACGGCCTCAACCCATCTTATGGCTATGGCATCAGGCAGTTTCCCAGAACGGGTGCCTGACATCTCGATCCATCCCAGAACCTCGCCCTCAGCGCCAGGTATCACGACATCGATGTAGTCGCCCTCGACTGCCATGTCGAGCGAGCTCCGCTTGAAGTCGAGCATGAACGGCCTGCTGTAAGAGTCCTTCTCATCGTCCGTGTAGGGGCTGTCCTCTGCGAGGTACAGCCGCGTGAGCTTGCCCATCGTGGTGCACTTGTACTTCTTGTCATCCCAGAACTCCGACTCGGTATACTGTATCTTCCTGGTAGCTGCCTCTGCTTCCGGCCTCATGCCCAGCAGGTACTCGTATCTGTACATGCCGTCGGTCGCGCTCTTCAGCCCTATCGCCACCTCTCGTATCGAAAACTGCTTCTGTATGATAGCAGCGGCCTCCGCTATCATCGAACGGATGTTGATCTGCGTCTTGCAGAGATTCCCCATGAGAGCGCACATGGCCTCAATCGTCCTGGAAATCGGCTCCCTGTTCATGGCCAGATAATCCATGCGCATCTTATGGGCGACCTCGCGTGGCTCGATCTTGTCCCTCGAGGGCATCTTGTCGAGTATCCTGCCCGCCCTCTTGCCCAGTTCCTCGGAAACCTCCGTCAGGGCTCCTGACCTGAGGGGCTTTCCGCAGCTGCGGCACTCCTTAGCTCCAGGCGTGTTCTGGGATCCACAGTCAGAGCACTTCACGCCTTTCCTCCGACCACCGGATACACTTCATCATGTTTGTGCCTTTCGAACGGTTAGGCAGGTGGTGAGAGACTGGCCACGCTCCTACTCCATCAGTCGACCCTGGAGGGACTCCTGGGAGACCTCCTCGGCGAGGACCCCTTTGTACCTGTCCAGGAGAGCCTCTCTGTCGATCATCCCTATGAGCCTGCTTGGCTTCGCGGGGTCCACTACCGGAAGATAGCCTATCTTCCTGAGCACCATCTTCTCGAATGCGACCTGGAGGGTGTCCTCCGGGAAGACCGTGACGACGCGCTTGGTCATGGCGTCCTTCGCCTTCCCATCCGACTTGCCTTTCGCGAAGGCAGACCTCACGTCGGACGAGGTCAGGATGCCCTTGAGCTTGCCATCCGCGGAGACCACGGGGAAGCATCTCCGTCCCGAGTACATCTCGAGGTCCACGACATCCCTCAGAGGGGTGTCCTCCTTCACTGGCTGGTAGGAGGACGACATGGCCTCCATCACCTTGGCGTGCTCAAGTATGTTGGCTGACAGGTCGTGGGTGTAGGTTATGCCCTGCCGCTTCAGCTTTGAGGTGAAGATCGTCTCCTGAGAGAGCGCGCTGCTCACCGCGTCACTGACGACGCAGGAGAACATCAGCGGCAGGATGATGTTGTAGTTGTAGGTCATCTCGAAAAGCATCAGGATGGCCGTCAGGGTGGCCCTCGTGCTCGAAGCGAATACTGCGGCCATGCCGACGATGGCGTACGCGCCGTACTCTGCAGTCATGCTGGGGAACAGCTCATGCACCCCGAGGCCGAAGGCGGCCCCGAGCATCGCGCCGAGGAAGAGCGAGGGCCCTATGACGCCGCCCGACCCCCCGGAGCCCAGCGTCATCGCGGTGGCAATCAGTTTCATGAACAGCAGCAGGACCACGAAGAGGAGCACATATCTCCCCTCGAAGAGCCCGGCCAGGTCCACGTTGAGCGCCATGGTGACGGTGTCGTAACCGACACCCATGACGCTCGGGTAGAACAGGGCTATGACGCCCACGAACAACGCGCCTATTGCTGGTTTGGACCAGCGCGGCATCCTGAGCGATTCGAAGACCCCCTCGATCCTGTACAAGGACTTTATGAAGAGGACGCCGACGGCTCCTGCGATCACCCCGAACAGCAGATAGAACCCCAGCTCATAGGGGCTGACCAAGGAGTACTCGAGCCTGACCGAGAACGCGGGGAAGTCCCCCAGGAAGAGGCGGGAGACCAAGGTGGCGAAGACCGTGGATATAATCAGAGGCACGAAGGACCGGGTCTTGAACTCAAGCAGGAGCAGCTCGAGCGCGAACACCGCGCCTGCGAGGGGCGTGTTGAAGGTGGCTGCTATGCCGCCCGCGGCCCCACATGCGACCACGGTCCTCATCTCCGCGCTGGTCAGCCTCAGCTTGCTCCCGACGACGCCGGCGAACGACGCCCCTATCTGTATGATAGGTCCCTCTCTGCCCGCGGAACCTCCAGAGCCAATCGTCACCGAAGACGCCACTGCCTTGAGGAGGGGGACCCTTGCCCTGAACTTGCCCTTGTCGACGACCAGCGCGCGCATGACGTCCGCAACTCCAGAACCCCTCACCTCCGGGCAGAGCCAGTGAATGATGCCGCCGACTACCAGGGCGCCTATCGTCGGGACGATGATGATCATGAGGCCGAGATTGTTCTCGAGTGGGGAGGCACCCCCGAAGAACATCTCGCCCACCGCCGTTACCATCCATCTGAAGCCGATGGCGATCATACCCGCGCATATCCCAATCAGCGCGGCAATGACGTTGAGCTTTCCGTACTCCCTCAGAAAGTCGCTGAATATGTATGCCTTTAGGGACTTCTCGATGCCTTCGAACATTGCCGAACCCCGACCATCAGGCGCTCCTGGGACCGGGCCCTCGTTCCCTGCATTCATCAGGCACGGCTGGCGCCTGCCCTGGCCGAACCCTCCCGACGCCTATCGGCCTCATTGCGGCGTGATGGACCCTGTCGCGGCCTGGGCTGATGACAAGGACGGTGTAACGACTCATGACAAATATCCCTTTCTGCGCAGCAACGATATATGGAAGGCAGGCGTCCATCTAGTATATCTGAGGGCCTCTGTCCTCTCTGAACGATATGAGCGCCAGAGCGGCGAATTGCAGAAATGCGGCCGCTATCACGAGGTACCAGCCGACCATCGGTCCCCAGTTGATGGTCGTCGTGGACGTCTCGCACTCACCCCAGAAGCCTTCGAGCTGCACGACCGAGTACAATCCCGGAAGGGATTCAGCGACTGCGGGCGGGGCCATCAAGTAGAAATAGAGGACTATCGCAGCCAGCAGGACCACGCCGACGGTGCACAACACTGTGCCGATACGCCCTCGATGCGCGAGCAACGCTGCAGCCGCTGCACCCGTGACAACAACCGCCACAAGGAGCAGTACAATCTCGACCATCATCACATCGCCCAATGGCTGCCACGAACCGACATCATCGTCATAGTCCAGCGTGGCAGTCCAGTGAAGAAGTGTGATCTCACGCTGCCAGTTGTCGATATAGAATCTGTCCTCGTATACCATCGGGACGTCCGGATGGGAGCTAGGGACTGTAGTGACGAAGTGATACCACGGTGCGATGAAGGCGAGCACGAGAAGTATCAGTGAGATTGCCATCAGTCCCGCGGCGGCCCCCTCACGCCTTGCCGACAAATTAGCTCACTCGCTCCCGCTCCCTGAACGCCCTGCTGTCCTAATAGATGACCGTCCTCATCGGCCTCTTCGAGGCCGGGAGGCCTTCGCGAGCACGAAGAGCATACACAAGAGCGCGAGAGCCGGCAGTACCAGACCTTCGTACTCGGGTATCACGACCAAGCTCTCGTCCATCAAGGGGTAGCTGTCCTGCTCGCTGGTGAACGCGTAAGGCGTGTCCCCGACGCCGTTGTTGTCGGCATCACTCCCAGAGTAGTCGGACCAGTAGTTCCCCAGGTACCCTGTCCAAAGCATACCGTCCCACCAGTACTCGACCATGGTGGACGTGTTCCAGTAGTTGTTGTTCCCCGACCATGCAGAGTATGCGTTGATCGGGTTGTCGAAGTTGTTGAGATATATCCAGTTCCTCGGGGTGTGCGTGCCCGAGATGTATATGCCCCAGGCGTTGTCCGTTACGTTGTTCCGGCATACCGTATTCGCCTCGGCGTAGTTCAGGAACACACCGTACCGGGAGTTGCCCTGTATCTCGTTGTCCTTGACCACGTTGCGCATCGTGTACTGGAAGATGCTCCCCTCGATGTATACCCCGTCCTTGCAGGAGTTGAAGGTGTTGTTACTCACTTCGTTCTCATCTCCGTAGTTCTGGACAAAGGCAGCATTGGAGCAGGCTGTGACCTGGTTCCAGGAGACCGTGCTAGTCGACACACCATAGAGCATGATCCCCGTCCCTGAGCTGAATATCTCGTTATCGGTGATCTCGAGGTCATAGCCGTTCACGGTGTACACCGAAGTCGATGTGCTCCATGAGATGTTGTTCTCACTGACCACCACTCCGTAGGAGTTCATCGACTCCACTCCCATGGAGCAGTTGATCATCTGATTATCCACGATGAACACCGAACTGGACAGTTCGACACCGACGCCGATGTACTTGCTGTGGCTCAGGTCGCAGCCGACCACTTGGTTGTCCACGCACCCCGTATCCACCCAAGCGCCATAGTCGTTTCTGGACAGGTCGGAGTCCTGGATGGAGACTCCGATCGAGTGATTCTTGACGAAGACGCCGAAAACGCCATGCATGACCGTGAGCCTCTCTATCACCGAATTGTCGGTGTTCCAGAACTCCACCCCTACTGTCGCCCTCGACAGGTCCATGTCAGAGATGCGGATATCGCTGCTGTCCAGGGCTATCACCTGCCCCACCCCGGAGCTCACACTGGCTCCGGACACGCCGTTCAGGAACAGAAGCGGGAGGCCGTTCACGGAGTTGTCGGAGATCGTGACGCCAGGGGAATACGCGAAGTCCACGAACAGCCCGCACATGGAGAAGGTGTTGTTGGCCACCCTGGCCCTCGCCGACCCACTGCCGACATAGACGCCGTATTCGGCATTGTCCTCGATCGTGTTGTTCTCCACCCTGATGTCGTCGTTCTGAATCGATACTCCGCCGCCGTCTGTCTGGAGCGATACGCGGTTTTTGGAGATATAGGTACCTAGGGCCTCGCAGTATATCCCGAAATCGTCGTTCCTGATGATGATATTAGACAGTATCGAGTTACTGCCGTAATATCCTCCAGAGCCGAGGTACACGCCCTCGTCGCTGTTCAAGACGATGGAGTTGTCCTCAATCGAGCAGTTGTCTCCCCCGTACGACATGTAGATGCCCTGTTCGCCGTTCGCGCTCACGTTGTTGCCTCTGATCGTCAGGTCCTCACAGGGATCGTAGGCGTAGATGCCGCCATAGAAGTTCTCGACGATGACACAGTTCGATATCTCTGTCGAAGAGATGCTACCATCAACATACATCCCCCAGCCGTAGTTGACGTATCTCATCGTACAATCACGGATGAGGGCGTTGACCAGGTCCCCATACACATAGAAGGCGTCGTACTCGTTCCCGTCCATCGAGTTTCTGATGCAGGTGAGGTTGTTCAGGCCGTAATCGGCGTAGATGGAGTTCTCGTTCCCGTCCATCATGTTGTCGATGATCTGAAGGTCAGTCGCGTAGTAGGTCTCGACCCCGTAGTAGTTCCATGATATCGAACTGTTCTCGACCGCCATTCTGGATGTCGTGTCAAAGTAGACCCCGGCATAATTCGCGACCAGCATTGCCATGCTGACTGTCCCGTTTCTCGACTGGGCGATATGGATCCCGTAGTTGTCCATGTTCCCGTGGATGAACACATCGCTGATCAGGAAGTGCGCGTCAGTACCGCTGATGTAAATGCCGTCAGTCGTATCGGTCTCTATCTCCCAGCCGGAAATCAAATACGGTTCTGACTCCGTCCCAAATCCGCCAGTTACGCCGTTTGCGGGCGTGAAATCCGCATCTCCTGAGATGACGATAGGGGCATGCGGAGTGTACGCCGATGCTTCCGGCACCAGCCACACGAACCCGCCTATCATGCTTGCGACGAGCATGGAGCACATGAACACAACCATCGCGTTGCGTCCAGGCCTCATTCTGATTGGCGCTGCTGCCGCGCACCTTCGCCCGTTCGATCCAGGCTCCGGCCTCCCTCCGGGCACTCTGGAATCCAGAAGCGGCTTCCGAACGATTGACTGGCTCGAGGACACTGTCGACCGGCTCGCTCTCCCTACGCTAATATCTGTTCCCCCCGAAACGCCACAACATTACGGGATTTGACCCGTGGATTGGCGCTCGACGTATCGCCCGAAGGACAAAAAAAGCTTTCCTGTCA
>JBFFED010000038.1:0-18704 GCA_041559015.1 Thermoplasmata archaeon
ATGAGTGGATGAGCTGGACGCTACGCTGCGAGGGGGACATAGAAAAGAAATCGGAAAGGAAGGGGTTTGGATATGTCTCAGCGGATCGACTCGGTTGCTGGCTTAACCTGTGAAGGATATGCCATTACCGATCTTCTCGCCCGTCTCCGTGTATATCAGCACAGCAGTGTATGTCTGGCCGTTGGCGAAGGCGGTGGCGCCACCGTAGGTGAACACCTTGAAGTAGTCGGTACCGCTGAGCAGACCGTTGCCACCCACGTCAGTCACGTGGAGGCATACCGTCAAGGACCCCAGAGCGTCCGTCGTGTAGTTCATCGTCACTGCTGAACCTCCATCGAGGTCGGTCGCAACGATGTCCCACTCGGCGAACTCCGTGCCATCGGACACCTGGACTTTAATCAGGTCCCAAGAGACATCGGACCTCGTTATGGACACGATGTTTATCTGCTGGCCTCCCGAAATCGCATTCTTAGAGTAGGTGGCTGTTGGCGTAGTCGTCGATGTCCCGCCGAAGCCCAGGACCATGACATATAGCACGGCCGCCAAGACGACGGTGATCGCAACCATCAGGATGGTCGCGATAACGGGGGACACCGCCTCTGAGTCCTTTCGGACTGCCCAAGTCTTCTTCATTTGTTCTGTCCTCCTGCAGGCCTCTCGGCCCGCTGGAAGATAATAGCCTCGAGCCGAGCTTAAATAGCTTTCCCGCTCATTCTCAAAGTTGACCGTTTACCAATTCGCTTATTGTCGAATGTGGACATCTGGCTATGTCGCTTTTCCAGGCTAGGAAAGAAGACTTCGTCTTCTTACGTATATAAGGGCCAAAGAAAACGTCGACATTCGGGGAGAAAGCGACAGAATCCGGGTCAGGGCTCAGCCGGGCTTTATCCCAGCCTTGTCGTAGCTCAGCGGCAGCATCCCGACCATCGCAGGCCTGTTCCTGACCTTCTGGACGACCAGGAGCTTCTTGAACTCCTGCCCCACCTTCTCCTTGTCGAGTTCGAATATCACGTCCGCGAGGTCCTCTACGGAACTCTGGATTCTGGACTCGTGGACTCCCTTCAGCATAGTCATGAGCGTGAGGCTCTCCGAGTGCTGCGTGTGCGCCTTGATGGTCCTCATGGCCATGAGCACTTCGTGGCTCTCGTAGTTCTCCAGGAAGAAGTCCAGGGAGTTGATCACCACCCTGAAGGGCGGCGTGAGCTTGGATATCTCGTAGGCAAGGAACGTCAGGAAGTTCTCTTCCTTGGAAGCGTCCTTGTCCCTGAGCTTCCTTATGTCCCCGAGCTTGATCCCCTCCTGCCTGAACTTGCTGATCTCGAGCTTCTTGGCGAGGACACTCTCGTAGTACTTCGTGCCTATGTTGACTATCTTCACATCCGTCCTCCATCCATGCTCCCTCATGACGCTCAGGACATCCTCGTCGCGCTCGGTCGAGGTGAAGTACGTGACCGGCTCTCGGCCCACGGACGCGAACTGCTTCGCGAAGAACTCCGTGCCTGAGCCCGGCGAGCCGATGACCAGGATGGTGGACCCGTTCTGTATGCCGCCCCCGAGGTGCTCATCGAGCGCCTGGATGCCTATGCTGGTCAGGTTCATCGCTCACTCCTCCTTGGTCGCGCGGATCCCGTGGTCGCAGACCAGGTTGACCATGTTGTTCAGCTCGGGCGTGGAGTGCTCCTCTACCGTGAGTATCACCGTGTAGGCCTCCCTCGACCTCAGCCCCGAGACGAGTATGTGCAGGAACTCGGAGAGTATCCAGTTGCTGTTGTGTATCGCCAGAGAGTTGATCGAGTCTATGACAACGAGCTTGTCCTTCGATTGCGACCTCCGGATGAGGTACTCCACCTTGAGCATCAGGTTCTCCAGCATCGTGGGGCTCTCCACGAGCGTCGTGCGGTCGTCCTGCTGGTCCGAGGTCGCACCCATCATTATCTGGGATATGCAGTCCACGAAATAGACCTTGGAGGAGTCTATGTCCAGAGCCTCAAGGACTCTTTTGATGGCGTCAGAGGATATTGTCGCCGTCACATAGATGGTGTCCATCTGCTTCCTGTTCGCGAACAGGTCGACGACGCCCCTGATGACGTCAAGGTAGTTGTCGACGCTCATCATGAGCGACACTGCCGACGCCGGGGGCGTCTCCCCGAGCTCGTCGGCTATCTTCTGGGCGCTCACTCCAGGGCTCATCCCGTGCTACCCCCCTTGAGCAAGGGCACGAGGAGCACGCCCATGGGCGTCAGGTCCAGGACGTACCTGGCCCTCGAGTGCATCGTCCCACGCATCTTGATGACCTGGAGCGTCCTCAGCAGGTCGCCCCTGCGCTCCATGTTCGCCATGATGACTATCCCGTCCGCGATGGCCTCCTCGACTCCGAAACTGGAGTACGAAACCGAGCCGGCGGGCAGCTCTCCGACCAATATCGAGGTGCAGTCCAGGTCCGACAGGCTCTTGCTTATCTTGAGTATGAAGTCCCTGATTTTCTCGGGCGTCTTGAGCTTGTAGCAGACTGAGGTCACGGAGTCTATCACCAAGCGCTTCGTGCCGAGCTCCTTCGCGAGGCTGGTCAGGGCGGATACCAGGAGGTCTATCTCCTCCATGGTCAGTTCTGACTTGGTCAGACCGAGTCGTTCGTACATGACAGGCAAGTCGATGAACACCAGCTTGCCCGCCTTGATCAGGCTCTTGTCGAAGAACTTGTAGGGGATCAGGTTCGCCAGGAGCTTCTCAGAGTTCTCGGTGACGGAGACGAAGAGCGAGTTCTCGCCCTTCTGCGCGCCGTGTATCAGGAACTCGAGCGCGAGGGACGTCTTGCCCGTCCCGCAGCTCCCCGTGAGGAGCACTGTGTTCGTGCGTGGTATCCCTCCGTAGAGAATGGTGTCGAGACCATCCACGCCTGTGATGCACCTCTCGCGGTCGCCGGTTCTTGTAGGCATCGGTTCTTGAGAATGCTGTGGGCCTGATATTATTGTTTCTTCCAGTGCGTCCGATAGCGCTCAGACCAGATTGTTACCTGAAAGGCGGTGAGGTCAGTGGTGGATTGCGACATGTTTTTAACGCTGTAGGGAGGTCTTTGAGGCCGATGAAGCCCGTACTCCAGGTGGCGCTCGACCTCGTTCATGGCGATAGGGCGCTCCAGATAGCCACCGAGGCGGTCAGAGGAGGCGTCGACTGGATTGAGGTCGGCACGCCACTGATCAAGAGCGAGGGCATGGAGATAGTCCGTCAGCTGAAGAAGGCCTTCCCCGGGCACACGATAGTCGCGGACATGAAGACCATCGACGTCGGCGGCCCCGAAGTGGAGATCGCAGCGAAATCGGGGGCGGACATCGTGGTGGTGCTCGGGGTGTCCTCCGACCCCACCATCACCGAGGGGATCATGAGCGCGCGGCAGTATGGTGCGAAGGTCATGGTGGACCTGTTCAACGTCAAGGACAAGGCCGCCAGGGCGAAGGAGGTCGAGAAGATGGGCGCGGACTACATGTGCGTCCATGTGGGCGTCGACGAACAGATGGTCGGCGGGTCGCCCATCTCGGAGCTGAAAGGGCTCGCGAAGGCGGTCAGGATACCCATCGCCGTCGCAGGCGGAGTGAACAGTGAGACCGCGCCTGATATGGTGCGAGCGGGTGCCTCGATCATCATCGTCGGAGGCGCAATCATAAAGGCGAAGGACGTCACGGCCGCTGCGCGCAAGGTGAAGCGTTCAATCACGACAGGCAAGAAGGTCGAGACAGACCTGTTCAAGAAGTACTCCGATAAGGATCTGTTCCTGGCGTTCTCCAGGGTCTCCTCCCCGAACGTGACGGACGCGCAGCACAAGAAGGGCGCGATGAAGGGGATACACCCGAGGATCAAGCACGGCGTCAAGATGGTGGGGCGCGCGCTCACGGTGCACACGATCAACGGCGACTGGGCGAAGCCGGTCGAGGCTGTAGACCGCGCCAAGAAGGGAGACGTGATCGTCGTCGACGCCTGCGGAGGCGATATCGCGGTCTGGGGCGAGCTGGCTTCTTGTAGCTGCAAGACCAAGGGCGTCTCGGGCGTCGTGATAGATGGCGCGGCGAGGGACATAGACTCCATCTACGAGATGGAGTTCCCATGCTTCTCGAGGCATGTGTCCTCCAACGCGGGCGAGCCGAAGGGCTACGGAGGCATAGGCCATGAGATTGTCTGCGGAGGTGTGACCGTGCGCACGGGCGACTGGGTCATAGGCGATGAGAGCGGTGTCGTGGTCGTGCCGCAGGAGAACGCAGTCGAGGTGGCGAACCGGGCCCTGGACGTCCTCGAGCGGGAGAACAGGGTCAGGGAAGAGATAGTTCGTGGCGGCACGCTATCGAGCGTCCTGAAGCTGGAGAAATGGGAGAAGGTGGGCTGACCTCTCTCTCGCCTCATCCGATGAAGCCAGTCTTGTCAGCCAGATCCTCGAGCCTCTTGACACGGGTGGCTATCGGCGGATGGGTCATGAACAGGGTGACGAACCCTCCGCCCCGGAACGGGTTCACGATGAACAGGGATGATGTGGTCGGGCTCCCGCGGGTCATGGGCCTGCGCTTGTTCCCTTCCTCGAGCTTCTCGAGCGCGCGAGCGAGCGCCAGTGGCCTCTGGATCATGAGGGCGCCCTCCTTGTCCGCCTTGTACTCCCTACTCCTGGATATGGCGAGCCGGATCAGCAGGGCGGCTATCGGCGCGGTAATCATCACTACGAGCAGTAGTATGGCGTTTCCGTTCCCGCCGCCCCTGCGCCCTCCGAGGGAGCTCCAGAAGGCCATCCTCGCTGCGAAGGCTATGGCGCCCGCGACGGTCGCTGCGACTGTCATCACGAGCATGTCCCTGTCCTTTATGTGGGCCATCTCGTGGGCCAGCACGCCCTCGAGTTCGTCGTCGGTCAGGAGCGACAGCAGGCCGTCCGTGGCCGCCACCACCGCCGTCTTCTCATTCCTCCCGGTCGCGAACGCGTTCGGCGTCTGGGTCGAGACTATCGCAATCCGAGGCATCGGCATGTTGGCCTTCAAGCAGACCTTGTTGACGACGTTGTAGAGCCTGGGTTGCTCCTCCTTGGTTATTATCTTGGCCTTGTAGGACCACAGCACGATCTTGTGGCTGAAGAAGTAGCTGATGAAGTTGATCACGCCTGCGAGGATGACGAATATCAGCATGCCGAGGAGCCAATCGTCGAACAGAAACGACCCCAGCACCCATCCTATGACCATGAACAACGCTATGAGCCCCCCGAACAGGGCCATGAGCCTCAAAGTAGCCTGCATTCTGCCCCCCTCTCTGGCGGCCCGAAGGCCTGCCTGTTGGAGTCATAACTAAGACCAGGCGGGATAAAAGCATTTCTACGTGATTCGACGAGAGGTCGTGAGGGCTGGGCAGCCAGGGCGGATGCCGCACCCCGCTAGGACGTAAGGATTTAATGGGGATGACGGCTTACCAGACTTGGGGGAGCGCGGCTCTAGTTCATCAGGGCGTCCCCGCCAGGTGTTCCAGATGGAGTCCACCGACGACAAGATGGAAAGAAGACTGTACAGCCACGACCTTGCGCCGCTTCCGAAAGAGATGGATGTCATATTCAAGACGATGCCGGACCGCGTCGACAGGCCTCAGTACGCGCAGGACGTCGCCCAGCTTGTCCGGAAGTGCATCGAAACCAAGACGCCAATCGTTCCCAGAGGGGCTGGGACATGGGGCCTCGGCGGGTCTGTGCCCGTCAAGGGCGGAAGGACCCTCGACATGACCGCAATGAACAAGATCATATCAATAGACGAAACGAACCTCGCCTGCACCGTACAGCCGGGCATCACCTGGAAGGCCCTCGCCGACGCCTTGGACGCCAAGGGGCTGTTCCTGCCCTGCTATCCCAGCAGCGCGCCCTCGGCCACGCTCGGGGGGTGGATAGGTACTGGCGGAACAGGCATAGGCGCCTACAAGTACGGCTCCGCAGCGGACATCGTGAGGGACCTCGAGGTCGTACTCCCGACCGGGGAGATCATACACACCGGGGATAAGTACGTCCCGCAGAACGGCGCCGGCCCGAACCTGAACATGCTGTTCATCGGCTCCGAGGGGACCCTGGGCGTCATCACGGAGGTCACATTCGCGGTCCTCCCGAAGCCTGACGTCATGAAGCCCATGAGCTACTCTTTCGATGACATCATGAAGCTCCAGGGCGCCCTCAGGAAGATCACAAGGAGCGAGGTCAGGCCGATGCACATGATGTTCGGCGACCGGCTCCACTACGAGTACCTGAGGGCGGTCGGCAAGCACGCCCCCGATGTGGGCTGTCTCGTGACCTGCATGTTGACCGGGTCGAAGGCCTCGGTCGAGATGGAGGAGAAGCTCCTGGACGAGATGATGATATCTTCTGGCGCCAAGAGGGAGCCGGACGAGCTTGGGGAGCATGAGTGGTCGGAGCGGAGCTACGAGTTCAGGGTCAGGGAGCTCGGCGTGGGCGCCATACCCGGAGAGATACTCGTGCCGATTGACAGGATGAACGTCGTCCTCGAGGGGACGGCGAAGCTCATAAAGCAGATGAAGCTCAACGCCCCCTTGATCGGGACGGTCGTAGACCAGAACACCGTGATGTTCATGCCCTACTATCTGACAGACGAGCACAAGCTCGTCGCGTCCACTGCTGCTATGGGATTCGCGAAGAGGCTGGGGGATCTGGCGCAGGAGAACGGAGGGAGGCCTGTCGGGCTCGGGGTGTTCTTCGCCAGCAACCTTCAGAAGTACCGCGGCAAGGACGGCGCGAAGCTGGTCAGGAGGATCAAGGATGTCCTCGACCCCCACGGCATAATGAACCCGGGCAAGATGGTCGAGACGGGCACCAGGTTCGGCTTCGCGATGCCCGCGTTCCTGATGAACTTCGGGATGCACATGATGGGCTCGATGAAGCGCATCCTGCCGAGGGACAGGATAGGCGAGAAGGAGCTCTCCAGACTGAAGAAGTGAGCGCCAAGCCACCATTCACGAATCGGCAGGACGGACTAATCGCTCGCCACCTGAGGGTAGGCCCTTCTGACTGAATACGACAACAGAACGCCTATGGTCCCTCCGACCGCGACCTGCAGCGTGTTGCCTGCAGCCTCGGCGAGTGCGGCGCCGACTCCGACGTTGAGTAAGAACATCTCCCCCAGGAAGTACGTCAGCACCATGCAAGCGCCTCCGACGACAATACCGGCCACAACTGCCAGGCTGTGCCCACCTCTCAGCCGCCCTAGGAAACCGCAGACCGCCCCTTCGGCCCCCTTCGCGACCAGCGTCAGCGGAGCGAAATATCCTGAACCCAGGAGTATGTCCGCGGCTGCGGAGCCGAATCCCCCGCACACTCCTCCGGCGCGCATCCCAAAGGCGAGGGCTGAGAAGAATACCATCGAATCGCCCACGTTGAAGTAGCCCTTCGTCGGGGCGAACGGCACGAAGGTGGCCATGGTGACCGCGGCCGTCAGGGCCATGAGAACGCCGTAGCGTGCGACTATCTTCGGAGACACGAATCCCTTCTTCCCTGGGGCGAGAAGCCTCTGAAGCAGCACAAGCGCAATTGCCGCGCCGACGAGAAGCCAGGGCCAGTACTTCATCAGGAAGTTCTTCTCGACTATGACCACGACCGTGTCCGTGCTGCTGTGGCCGTCTGCGTCGGTGACGTTGAGGGTCACGACGTAGGTGCCGACTGTCCAGAACTCGAACTCAGGCGAGACGCCGTAGAGATACTGCATCTCGTCATCGCATGTGAAGTTCCATGTGTAGTTCGCGATTCCCACGTCGTCGGATGAGGCGGCCCCGTCGAAAGTGACGGAATGGCCCACGACTATTGTGACGTCCTCACCAGCATCCGCCACCGGGGCCTCTCCCTGGGCAGCGGACGAGATCGAGAGAGCGCAGCTGATGGAAACGCAGACGAGCAAAAGCACGATCGCAGAGGTGGTCAGGGTCAACGCGCGCACTACGAGCCGCTTCACCGATTATCCCTCATGTATCTCCGTGAAAGCGAATGTACACTCCCTACTTAAACCCTCCAAGGGCCGTAGCGGGGCGTGCCTCAGATGTGCACAGCAAAGAGGTACTTGGCGACGAGCGGAACCACCAGGATGGCCACGACAGCCCCGAGAGCGGCATAGTCCCTGAGCCGCATCTTGAGTTCCCTGAGATAGGTCCTGTCCATCCTCGCTCCGTATGCTCTCGATTGAAGCGCGAGGGAGAGGCCATCAGCCGTCCTGAGAGCGCTAACAACGGCGGGGACGAGGATGGCGACGTATTTCCTGGACCTCGCGAAGAGACCACCCTGCTCGAACGACAGCCCCCTCGCCTTCTGGGCGTCTGTGATCGAGTCGATGGTCGACACGAATGTCGGGAAGAACCTCAGGGAGATTCCGACTGTCAGGCCGTAGTCAAACCTGAGGCCAAGCCGGACCAGGGCGAGCACCAGGTCGCGCTGGGAGGTCGTGAACATCAGGATGTACCACACGGTCGCGAGACAGCCGACCCTCATTGCGGAGGTTATCCCTCTGAGAATCGCCGGTTCGGTAATCTGCAAGAAGCCGTAGGAGAACACGACGGGCGTTCCAGTCCCGTCGAAGAACGGCCAGAGGACAACTATCAGGAGCATCAGCCTGAGGACGAACTTCAACGCGAAGTATGTCTTGGACCACTTCGCCCGCGACAGGAACAGCAGGAGGAAGATGAAAGCCAGCAGAAGAAGAAGGGAATACAGGTTGGCCATGACGAACGCCAGGAGACTCAGCAGAGCAACTGCGATGATCTTGACCCTCGGGTCGATCCTGTGCAAGAAGGTGTCGGCCTCCGTGTACAGGTCGACGAACATGACCATCAGGCGCCACCTCGCAGCTGCATCACGTGGAACACCAGCTCCTCGGGTGAGATGACATCACGTGGTATGCCGTGCTCCGAGAGCCTGTGGGACAGCAGCGTGACCGCCGGGGGCTCGAGGCTGCTCTGCCGTATCAAGTCGAGGTCTGAGAACGCCCCGCTCGGGTCCGAGTCCAGCAGCATCCTGCCGCTCGACATCACGACGGCCCTTTGTGCGTGCTCGGCCACGAGCTTCATGTCGTGAGTGATGAGGATTATCGTCTTGCCCTCCCTGTTGAACTCATTGAGCTGTTCCATGAGTACACGGGACTCCTCCGCATCCAGGCCGGTCGTGGGCTCGTCCAAGACGAGGACCTCGGGGTCCATGGCTATCACCGACGCTATGGACACCCTTCTCCGCTCGCCGAGGCGCAGAGTCATCGGGGCCCGCCCGCTTATCGGTCCGAGGCCCATCGACTTGATCGCCCGCTCGGCCTTCGAACGGATCGCCCCGTCGTCGTAGCCCAGGTTGGTGGGTCCGAACCGCACCTCCTCCTCGACCGAGGAACAGAAGAGCTGATGGTCAGGGTTCTGGAAAGCATAGCCGATTGTGCGAGCCAAGTCCGCAACCTTCATCTCAGAAGTCGGCCTCCCCTTGACCGAGACCATCCCTCCGGTCGGCCTGAGAAGACCGCTGAGGTTCTTGGCGAGCGTCGTCTTGCCGGAGCCGTTCCCGCCCACTATGGCAACATACTCTCCCGCGGAGATGCCCAGATTGACGCCTTTGAGCGCCTCAACGCCTCCTTCGTAGACGAACTTGAGGTTCTGGACAGATATCAGCCGCTCCCTCGTCTCGAGGGGGCCTCCGCGCGGGATCATCGACCTTCCCCCGGGACCTTCCGGCGCAACTCTTCGAGTATCGCGCCCTCCGCCTCCTCGACAGTGAGGAAGGAGAACCGGGCGGTCTTGAGCCTGGAATTCATGAGCGCCGCGACCTCAGAGACCTGTGGAGGGAGGACGCCGATGCTTCTTAGCATGTCAGGGTTGCGCATGACCTCCCTCGGGGGCCCGGCCTGTACAGTCCTGCCCCCTTTCATAAGGACGACCCGGTCGGAGAACGGGACTGCCCCTTCCGCATCTCGCTCGGCGAGCACCACGGTCATGCCGTGCTTCTCCTTCAGATCCCTGAGGACTCCGTAGAGCCCCGTCCGTCCGATTGGATCGAGAGCATATGCAGGCTCGTCCAGGACCAGCATCTCCGGGCGCATTGAGAGCGCGGCCGCGATCACGACGCGCTGCTTCTCTCCCCCCGAGAGGCTGAAGGGTGAGCGGTCGTTGAACCCTGTCATGCCTACGAGCTCGAGCGCCCACTCGACCCTGTCCCTGATCTCCTCCCTGGGCACCGCGAGGTTCTCCGGCCCGAAGGCAACCTCCTCCTCGACGCTCATGCAGAACAGCTGGCTCTCAGGCTCCTGGAAGACTATACCCACTTTCTTCGAGAACTCGGCGACACTGTGTCCTCTCACTTCCTGCCCGAATATCGTGACGGTGCCTTCGAGCTCTCCGGGAAGGGCGTGAGGTATCAACCCATTGGACATGAGACATATGGTCGATTTGCCGGAACCGTTGCAGCCCAGGATCGTCACGAACTCGCCCTTCTGCACTTCGAGCGAGACATTCTTGAGGGCCTGCGAAGCGAACCCCTTGTAGGTGAAGCTGACATCCTTGAGCTCGAGCGCGTGCATCGGAAACGCTTCCTGGGCCTGGCGCTCAATCGGGGGGTTCTCTAATAAACCTTTGTCGGCCAGGCTGATCAACGAAGTCGATGGGCCGTCACACGCGATAGTACAAGACCTTCTTGCCCCGGACGACTATCCTAATCTTGTTCATCGACTTGAGTGCCAAGGCCGCCTTCTCAACCTGTTCCCGGGGGAGCCTCGAGGTGCGCACAGCTTCCTTCGACGTTATGCCGTTGTCTGGTATGGCCTCGAACAGCCTACGTTCCGCCTCCGAATCGTCTTTGGCAGGGTTCATCTGGAGCGGCTTCCTCACGACTGGCGCGGGCGGCGGCACGAGACAGAAGACCTCTGCGGAATCCTTCGCCGTCCTCCTCGCGCTCTCGGACGATATCAATCTCCCCAGTGACAGCGTGACCTGTTCCTCCGAGAACCCGGTCCTTCGGGAAATATCTTCGATTGTCTTCCCGTTCTCGTCGAGGAGCGCCAGCACGTTGCCGTCGACGATGTTGTCTTCCGAGCGCCTGTCCTTGACCACGGATATCTCGTCCAGGTGGGTCCTCAGGAACTCCTTGCTGACCTCCTTGAACCTGTCCGGGTCGGTCTCCAGCACCTGCTCCAGCTCGCTCACGTCCAGCCCCATCTCCTTCCAACGCTCGAGCTTGGCCTTGTATATGGTCTTCTTGAGCTCCACGGGCTTCTCGCCGACGTAGCGGATCGCCTCGTACCTGCCCAAATCCCCGGAATGTGCCTCGGCGTTCGTGCGGGTCGTGATCGCATAGCGCACATTGGCGCCCCTAAGAGCGTGGTGTATCTCCTCGAGTTTGTCGAAAAGCCTGACGTCCTCGTCCAGGCAGAACTCGAAATCGTAGTCCCCCACCAGGGGCACCGCGCCTATCCTCGTCATGCGCTCAATTACCTGTCTTGGGGATTCGCCCTCACTGCAGAGTTCCACCCTGATGAAGGTCTTGATCATCGGCCACTACCTGCTGGCGATTATGATTGCGATGTCCCCTCTTTATTGTTTGCGATTCGGGGCTAGTTGCAGCTGTCGGGCAGATGTGAGCTTAATATAGAGGTCACTCGCATGACTCGATTCGATGCCTCAGGACGAGTCTGTCAGATTCGTCAGGTCGATGTTCTCCAAGCACTACAGGGAAGCATCCCTCCAGATGCCAGACCGGTTCTCGAAGCGCGAGTTCGGGTTCATGTTCTTCGACAGGCCAGGCATGGTGAGGCACACCGGGTTTCCGACAAGGGCCTCGCTCAAGAAGTACCTTGTCGAACAGGTCCCCGCCCACGCATACTATTCGTGCGCATACTACGAGAGACCGGACGCGCCCACGATGCAGGAGAAGAACTGGCAAGGGGCGGATCTGATATTCGACCTCGACGCGGACCACGTCGAGGGTGCGCAGGACCTCCCCTACAACAAGATGCTGGACAGAGTGAAGGTGGAGGTCATAAGGCTCATAGAGGATTTCCTGCTGGGCGACCTCGGGTTCGGGCCCGAGGGGCTTAAGATAGTCTTCTCCGGAGGCAGGGGATATCATGTACACATCAGCGACCCCAGGGTACTGGGGTTCTCGAGCCACGAAAGACGCGAGATAGTGGACTACATTACTGGGACCGATCTGGACATGGACTGGGTCTTCCCCCCGACGACCTTCCAGATCGGCAGGTTCAGGGACATACCCGTCTCCGAGAGGAAGAGGGGCATGCCCTCGGCGAAGGATGGGGGCTGGAGGGCGCGGATACGAATGGGGGTGGATGAGCTACTCGAGGAACTCGAAGGCCTCCCGGAGAACGAGATCGCTGGGCGATTGAGGTACATGACGATTGAGTCGAAGAAGGATCTCGGGGAGAGAACCCTCGCCGGCATGTACAAGGACCTCTTTTCCGGAAGGCCAGGGAAGCGAGGCGTGGACAGAATGCGCTCTGAGAACACCTTTGAGGTGTTCTCCGTCAAACGACATGCGGATGCGTTCGTGGAACTCGTCGAGTTGAGAGTGAAGGGGAGAATGAAAGGGGAGACCGATGAGCCTGTGACTTCCGACATCAAGAGGCTGATCCGGCTCCCCAGCTCGCTCCATGGGAAGACCGGGTTCGAGGTGGTAACGCTCAAGAGAGACGAACTCGAAGCTTTCGACCCGTTCTCCGATGCCGTGCCGAAGGCCTACGGCGAGAAAGAGGTGCGTGTCCGCCTTGACAAGCCTGCCGAGTTCAGGCTCAGAGAAAGTGAGTTCTCGCTCGACGCTGGTACGGTCACGGTTCCGGAGTTCGCCGCTGTGTTCCTCGTGTGCAGGCGGCTGGCAACTATCGAGACGCGCTAGCAAAACTATTTATCTGGACCATCTCATTTTTGCGCGCGATGGCGGTCTCGGGCAAGGTGCTGGAGGATTCGATACGGCTGAGCAGGATCCGGAAGATAAAGCACATGCTCTACCTGGTCCAGGCAGTAATGCTCGTCATCCTCGGCATACTGCTGATCGTGATAGTCGGGGGAGCGAGAGTCAAACCCACCCTGTACCTGCCCATCGCGTCGTTCCTCGCGGTGCTGGTGCTGCTTGTCCTCATCATCTCCGTGGAGAGCTTCTTCTTCCGGATGCTCGAGATAAAGTTCGCCAGGAGCTCCAGCGCGAGGCACCTGATGGCCAAGAACTCCATGAAGAGGGCCCTCGTGGCGGCGATTGTGGCCGGCATCGTCAGCGCGACCCTGGTGGTGCCTCCGATCCTGACGGCGATAGAGAACTCGGTGGAGAAGACCATCGATGTCAGCCCGAGCGCGCCCCCGTCGTTCTACTCGTCCGACCCGTTCGACCTCATCAGGTCCATAAGGGTCAGGGTCGTCGCCGTGGCGGAGGTGGAGATATACCTCATGGACGATGGGATCTTCAACGAGTACTACACGGGGACCCCGACGACGGACTTCGTCAGCGCGATGTCCTACTTCAAGTTGAACTCGGACAGCTATATCGTCCAGCCAGGCAGCTCGCTGATCATCGAAGTGCCCATAAAAGAGTTCATGAAATACCATCTCGTCCTGAACGACTTCGGGTACGGGGTCAACGCCCGGGCCACGATAATCAAGGAGATATCAGGGACATTCACGGGGTTCACCGCCCTCCTGCTGCTGTCGTTCATCGTGGCGAACATCGCGTGGTTCGCATACCTCATACCCATCGAGCGCAAGTACTCCTCGGGTTCGATATACAGATAGGCTCAAGCCATCGAGCAACAGACGGACCTCTTCTTCAGTATGAAGCCCTCCGCCTGGAGCGCGTGAACCGTGGATGGCGCCGGGAGCACCAAGCCGTCCAATCCGGCCCTCACGAGTTCTGTCTCCGAGTGTCTGTTCAGCTTGGAGCGCATGCACCCGAGCACGACCTTTGTGCCTGGCAGTCCGGCCTTCGCTGACCTGAGCACGGACATCATAGCCTCATCCGACGGGGGAGGGACGGACTCGTACTCGGTCCCCCGTGTCGGTATCAGAGAGATGAGCACGAGGATCTGGGGAGCGAGACGGGCCAGACGGGAAACTGCCCCGATCTCTCCTTTCATTTTGCCGCCATGTATGCCCACGCAGACGTGGGGCGCGACCACTGGGGCCCCCGCCCTCTGAAGGTCCTCGACGACCCTGAGGTAGTCCTCTGAGGACGCCCGCAGGCCCAGGACCTCGAAGACCGTCTCGTCAGACCCGTAAACGTCCACTGAGAATGAATCGATCCCGCTCTCCACGAGCCTGCCAATCTCCTCAGCAGACGAGAGGCCTATGTGCGCATTGATCCTCAGGTCGGTCGTCGCCTTGATCTCCTTGATGGCTCCGCAGAAGTCGCTCAGACCGACCTTGCCCGTCTGGTCGTTGCCCCCGCTGAGAAGGAATCCGTTCGCGCCGCGCTCGGCAAGGGCCTCCGCCACCGCCATCAGGTCCTCAGGGGTCGTGGCGGGGATCATCCCTTCCAGGTATCTGCCCGCACAGTGCTTGCAGTTGAGCGCGCACGCCCTACCAGTGACGGATATCGCCGGGAAGCCCCTGCCAGGATAGAAACACTCGACCGTCCGATGCACGTTCTGTTATCATTGTGGCCGCGCGTAATGAATGTTGTGCATGGCTGCGCTGAGCCCGGCCTGACCGGCCAAAAGCTTTATCAGTAGCCCCCTCTCTAGGGCCGGTGCTGGTCACCATGAAAGCTTTCGAAGTCAGCGGACAGTTCATGATATCTCACAGGAAATGGCAGCCGTTCGCCATGGAAGTCGCGGCCGACGACGAGATGGCCGCGAGGGAGAAGACTCTCGCGCTGCTCGGGAGCAGGCACAAGGTGAAGAGGAAGTGCGTGCAGATAGGTGGTGTCCGCAACCTCAAGTCCGAGGAGGTCACGGACCTCCTCGTCAAGCACCTCCTGGGGGCGAAGGGTTAATGCCGCCTGTGGACGAGGAGCAGCTTAGGGAGGACTACGCCACATTGGAGGCCGCAAAGGCGCAGCTGGAAGGCCTAGCGAAGCAGCAGCAGCTCATCCAGCTGGCGGTGGAGGAGCATGTCAGGGCCAGGGAGACCATCAAGCAGATGAACGCAAGGGGGCCTGGTGAGGAGATGCTGGTGCCCATCGGAGCGGACTCTTACATTCACGCGAGGGTCTCGGATGACAGGGGAGCGGTCATCGGGGTCGGTACTGGCGTATCCATCAAGCGTACCCCAGAAGAGGCCGAGAAGATACTCGACTCGAAGATCGACGAACTCTCCAGGGCGTTCAAGTCCATCACGGACAGGGCCGCCCAGGCGGAGGCCGCCATCCAGGAGCTCTCCCAGAAGGTCCAGGCCCAGATAGAGATGCTGCAGTCCGGCGATGGTTCTTAGTGGTCCTGAGGTCGGGGCATGTTCAAGGGTCTCATAGACAAGTTCTCGAAGGTTTCGAAGGAGGCCAAGGCCAAGTCCGTCGAGGACATCTCAGAGGTCGTCGACGACTCCGGTCGGAGGTTGAAGGAGAGGGCTCTGGACGACATCCTGCACGACCTCGAACTGGGGCTTCTCGAAGCGGATGTCGCGCTACCTGTCGCCGAGGAGCTCACCAAACTCGTTAAGGACGGGCTCTCGGGAAAGCGGATCGACCGGTCATTCGACGTGGACGACGCAATCCGGCTGGCGCTCAAAGCGGCCGTCCGGGAGGTGCTCGCGCAGCGGTCACTGGACCTCGCCGCGCTCATGAAGGCCAAACCTCCGCCTTTCGTGCTGATGTTCGTCGGCATAAACGGCGGCGGGAAGACGACCGCCATCGCGAAGCTGGCGCACAGGATGCAGAAGCACGGCATCAGCTGCGTGCTGGCGGCCGGGGACACCTTCAGGGCGGGAGCCATCGAGCAGCTCACGCTGCATTCCGAGAATCTCGGCTGCAAGGTGATCAAGCACCAGGAAGGGAGCGACCCTGCGGCAGTAGCATTCGATGCGATAGAGCACGCACGCGCGAGAAGGAAGGACGTGGTCCTGATAGACACCGCGGGCAGGATGCAGACCAACACGAACCTGATGGACGAGATGAAGAAGATAAGACGCGTGGCGAAGCCCGACCTGGTGTTCTTCGTCGGGGATGCGCTTGCTGGCTCAGATGCCGTCGAGCAGGCGAAGAGGTTCGATGCGGCGGTCGGCATAGACGGGGTCATACTGACCAAGGTCGACGCAGACGCCAAGGGGGGCGCTGCGCTGTCCATAGCGAAGACCATAGGAAAGCCCATCGCCTACATCAGCTACGGCCAGGAGTACGACAAGTTCGGCAAGTTCGACCCCGACTGGATGGTCGCACGCATATTCGGCGAGCCGACATCCAAGGAGAGGGCGGGCCTCTGATATCAGTCGATGTTCTTCCCGGCGAAGAGCACGGCATACACCTGGGCGTCGCCCACGAGGTCGGCCACCCTGGCGTATTCGTTTGCATCATGAGCTGTCTCTGGGATAGTGGACCACACGGCAGCCTCAATGCCCCGGCGTCTGAAAGGTGCGGCGCATGTGCCCCCGCCAATGCCGACAGGGTTGGGCCTTACGCCCCTGACCGCCTCTACGGCCGACATGAGCCTCCTAACCACTTCGGAATCGACCGCGGTCTTGGGCGCCGCGTCCGAGCGATTCAGGAAGGACGGCTTCACCTTCGCGCCAGTCGATCGCTCTATCTCCTTCGCCGCCTTCTGCATCTCCGTCATGATGTCGTCGAGGCTGTGCTCCGGCAGCACCCTGAAGTCGAACGCAAACACCTGACGGCCCGGAACCGTGTTGATGTTCGGGCCGTTCGCGTCGCACTTCGTTGGCTGGAATGTGCTGATGGGCGGTTCGAAGAGAGGGTTCTTCGTGGTGAACTTCTTCCTGAGCCGGTCAACGGACAACGCGATGTACCTTGCGGCCGCCTCGAACGCGTTCACTCCCTTCTCTGGCGTGCTCGCGTGCGTCTGTCGTCCTATCACCTCGACCTGTATCCATGCACTGCTCTTCTCGACGATGGATATGGCCGCCCCGTCCGGTTGCCCGTGATCGGGAACGACCACCAGGTCACCCTTCTTGAAGAGTCCCTTCTTCAGCAGGAACTCGATCCCGTGCGTGTTCCCGTATTCCTCGTCTGAGACGAACACGAGGCCCACGTTCAGCTCCGGCTTGATGCCCAGCTTAAGAAGGATATGCGCCCCGAAGAGCGATGCGATGAGTTCCTGACCGTTGTCCTCCGCCCCTCGCCCGAATATCTTCCCGTCCACCACTTTGGGGTCGAACGGTGGGTATTTCCATGCCCAGATGTCTCCCTCGGGCACTGTGTCCATGTGCGTGACGACCCAGATGCGTTTCTTTCCCGTTCCTGGGAACCTCACGATGATGTTCGGGCGCTTCCCCGTGGGCACCTTCGGGTCGCTCGACTCAAGGACCTCCACGGAGGTGAAGCCCAGCCTTCTCGCCAACCCCACAAGGTACTCGCCTCTCTCGGCCTCCCCCGGCCCGCCGTTCTCAGGGCCCACGGCGTTTATCCTCAGCATGGCGCAGAGGCTCTCGACCATCGGTCCCCTCTCCCTGGAGACCGCTTTCTTCAACGAATCGACGTCCATCGGATCAGTCCTGCATCGTCGTCACTGGGTATCCGCTCCTCGGATAAGTGCTTGACGACGGCGGTCCCGGTGCGGCTAGGGCCTCTCCACTAGCATGGCCACTGCGTTCCCGCCGCCCAGGCAGAGCGTGGCCAGACCGCGCTTACCGCCCCTTGCGTGCATCGCGTATATCAGCGTGGTGAGCACCCGGGCGCCGCTGCAGCCGATAGGGTGCCCAAGCGCGACGGCCCCGCCATTGACATTGAATTTCGCTTCTGGGACTCCGAGAGCTCGCATGGTCGCGATCGACGCAGTCGAGAACGCCTCGTTGTGCTCAAACAGGTCAAGGTCCGAGATCTTCATGGAGTTGCGCTCGAGTAGCTTCCTGGTCGCGCCTATCGGCGCTTCCATGATCAGCTCTGGCTTCACCCCGGTCGTAATGTAGTCGACTATCCTCGCCATGGGCTTGATGCCCTTCTCCTTGGCCAGGTCGGAGTCCATGACGACGAGCGCAGACGCGCCATCGTTGATACTAGATGAGTTGCCCGCTGTCAGGATGCCGTTCTCCTTGAAGACCGGCTTGAGCCTGGCGAGGGACTCCATTGAGCTGTCCTCGCGGGGGCCCTCGTCCACCGAGAAGACGGTCTTCTCCTTCTTCGAGGGGACCGCTACTGTGACTATCTCCTCTTTGAAGGCGCCGCCCTTGATGGCGGCCACTGCCTTCTGGTGGCTCCAGACGGAGAATTTGTCCGCCTCCTCCCTGGTGATGGCGTTCCTTTCCGCCACTAGCTCGCCCGTGTTGCCCATGTGGAAGTTGTTGTATATCTCCCACAGGCCGTCCCTGACCATGGAGTCAACCAGGGTCGCATCCCAGAGCTTGTAGCCGAAACGGGCCTTCTCGAGCAGGTAAGGGGCGTTCGTCATGCTCTCCATGCCGCCCGCAACGACCACGCGTTCCTTCCCGGCCAGGATCGCGTCGGCAGCCAACATGACCGCCTTCATGCCTGAGCCGCAGACCTTGTTGATAGTCAAGGCGGCGACGCTATCCGGCAACCCGCCCCCGAGGGCGGCCTGTCTAGCTGGGTTCTGGCCCAGGCCTGCGGGCAG
>JBFFED010000039.1:0-18145 GCA_041559015.1 Thermoplasmata archaeon
CGCGGAAGATGGGTTCAGACAGACAGATAGACCTACACCTCGTGGTCCCGATGTTCCAGAGCGTCAAGCAGAGCCACGACCTTGTGGACCAGCTCGAGAACGATATCAGGGAGGTTCTGCCTCTCGCGTCAGTGGTCGTGCACATAGAGCCGTGCGACGCCCGCTGCGAAAAGTGTAAGATGCAGCCCCATGCCCCGTCAGGGGTCGTGCAGAATGCCCCCGACGAGAAATCAGACTGCAGGCCGAAGAAATGAACGCTCCCTTAGGACCCGCTCGACTTCCATGAACGGGGATTCGCCGTCCTCGCTGTTGTCGACCGTCACCCAGCCATCGATTACCAGATCCTTCGCTATGGCCCTGACAGATGCAAGCTTGTGGGCGGTCTCGAACATCTCGGGCGTGTGTCCGCGCGTGGCTATCCGCCTCGCAGCGACCTCAGGCTCGATGTCTATGAATATGGCCAGGTCGGGATAGGGCAGGAGGTTCCTGAACAGCCTGTACGCGTAAGGCGCGAGTCCTCGAGGAAGATAGGCGCTGCCAAGGAGGTATCTCACGAATATCACGGTCCCCTCACCCTTCGTCTTCAGCCATCTGACGGACATTAGGACATCGGCCGTGTAGAACAGTGTTGCGAACAGGCGCGACACGGAGCCCGTGCCTTCCAGGGACCTCTTGGAGAGCCTCCCCAGCCGTCTCCTGGAGGGGTGCGAGATGACCGTGACCGTTTGGCCGTCCGCCTCCATGAGCTCCTTCATCCGTCGGGCATGGGTGTCCTTGCCGCATCCGTCGAGCCCGTCCACGACGATGAACCTCAGGGTCAGACCCCCAGGGCATGGAGGAAACCGGCGCAGACGAGCGGTATCACGAGGTTGTCAACGGATCCAGGGGTCGCGGCCTCCATGAACATGACCAGAGCTCCGACTGCGAGGGCGAAGGGAATGACAAGGGCGGGGATTGTGCTGCCGGGATAGTCTATTACCCCGAAGTAGAACCACGTAAGCGCGAGTATGCTTACCGATGTGGCCAGGAAGACCGCGACCGACCCCTCGACGGTCCTGTGGGGAAGGTATCGCCATCTCCCAAACCCCCTCCCGACGAACTCCCCCATCCCGTCCCCAAAGGACATGGCCGCAATGGCTATCGATGCGGCGAAGAGGTCATCGAACAGGAAGTACGCGATGATGGTCCATGAGATTGCATAGTACACCAGGCCGTAAGGATGTCCCTCGGAGGACCGGACGCCCAGAGGGCTCTCCCTCAGGAACCTCACAGGTGACCGCGGGCTCGCGAGTATCAATATCGGTACGAACGGGAGCGCGGCTAGGCCCGCCATGATGAGCCTCGTGTCGAAGCTCCACCAGAAGAAGACTATCCCTCCGACCAGTATGTGCACGATCTTCCGAGGGTTCTGGGTGTGCCCCTTCAGGGCCCATGAGATGATGACGACGCATATGACGTACCCGTACACCCCTGCCAGTCCCAGGAGGTCGCCTTGCGTCGGAGCGTCCACGACTCTGGATTAATCCCAGTGAGCGCATATACTTTTCCAAGGCCTGGACCCAGGGGCGGAACTCAGCTCTGGGTGGACTTCTTGCGCTTGAGTTCTTCAATGACTTCCTGCGCCCTATCCATCCGGATCTTCCTCTCGGACACAATGATCCTGACGACCTCGTCCACCAGGTCCGGGGGACAGCCTACGGATGCCACTATGTTCTTTGCGTGGAGGGTCATGTGCCCCTTCTGGATGCCGACCGTCGCGAGAGCTCTCAGGGCTGCGAAGTTCTGCGCGAGACCGACCGCGGCGACAATCTCCGCCAGCTCGCTCGCCTTCTTCACGCCCAGGAGCTTGATGCACGCCCTCGCGGTCGGGTGGACCTTGGTGGCGCCGCCCACGAGCCCTACCGCCATAGGAAGCTCTATTGAGCCTGCGAGGTCGCCGTCCTTTGTCTTCTCAAACCTGGTCAACGGCTTGTAGCTCCCTTCTCTCGCGGCGTATGCATGGGCTCCCGCTTCGATCGCGCGCCAGTCGTTCCCCGTCGCGATGACCACCGAGTCTATCCCGTTCATGACGCCCTTGTTGTGCGTCGCGCACCTGTACGGGTCTCCATCCGCGAATAGGAACGCCTCGACCACCCCGTCCACGACATCCTCCCCGCCTATGATGTCCTTAGGCCATACCGCGCTTGCGCGCGCAAGCCTCATCGAGGCGAGGTTGGAGAGTATCCTAAGGTACACCTTCCCGCCGGTGATATCTTCGACCATGGGCGCTATCGATTCCGCCATCGTGTTGACCGCGTTCGCGCCCATCGCGTCCCTGACGTCCACATGAAGGTGTATGATCACATTCGGCCCGTGCGCGGTCTCAATCACTCTAACCTCGAGCTCTTTCGCCCCGCCGCCCATCTGGACCAACATGGGGTCCTGCTTGTTGGCGAGTTCCAGTATCTCGTCCTTCCTGTCAAGGATGGCTTTCCTGGCAAGTGCGGGGTCGGCGACCCTGGTCACCTGGACCTGACCGATCATTATCGGCGGGGTGCTGCTGGCGGAGAATCCGCCCGTCTCGCGGGCCATCTTTGCAGCGTTGGACGCGGCCGCGACCACCGACGGCTCCTCGATGGCCATCGGGACAAGGTAGTCCTTGCCATTTATCCTGAAGTTGACCGCGATACCTAGGGGCATCTGGAAGGAGCCCACAGCGTTCTCCACCATCCTGTCGGGTATCGACGGGTCGAGCCCTCCCAGACCCGCGAGCGAGAGGGCCTCCTCATCTGTGAGCCCGCCGAACTCCTTAACTATCTTCAGACGGTCGGCCATCGGAAGCCTGTAGAACCCCTCAATCCTGGACGTACGTTCCATAGTTCAACACCTGTGCCACGGTGCTGAACTTCGTACCGCGGTCTTAATCCTTTTGCAGGGAATGCTCGACGATCACAGAAGACCCGAATCCTGCCTGTCCATGGAAAAGGATATAACTCGATTCGGGGCTGAAGGAGGAACGATGGCCAAGTGCTCCGCTCCAGGGAAGATGATACTCTTCGGCGAACACGCAGTTGTGTTCGGGAAGCCGGCGCTCGCCCTGGCAGTCAATCTCAGGATATCGTCCTCAGTGGGCAAGTCGGATGAGTACTCGGTGAACGGCCGGACGATGAACAAGAGGCGCCACGCCTACATATCGGCCGCTCTGGACGAGGCTTGGGGAGGCCCGCCGATAAGGGTCGATACCCTGTCTGAGATTCCTCCTGGGTCCGGCCTGGGCTCCTCGGCGGCCGTGACGGTATCCTCGGTTGCCGCCATGCTGTGCTCCAAGGGCGTGCTCAACGCGGAGGCGGTGGCGAGGAAATCCTTCGCTGTGGAACTGAAGGTACAGGGTCGGGCCAGCCCGACGGACACATCGACCTCTACACACGGATACGGGGTCCTGGTCTCCCCCGAGGAGATGGACGGGTTCCTCTGGAGGATCGAGCACGGCGAGAGCTCTTGGAACATGCATCACTGCGATGTCCCGGCGATGGACTTCGTGGTGGGGTACACCGGCGTGCACGCCTCCACGGGACCCCTTGTCGCGAGAGTCAAGAGACATGTGGACAGGAGCGGCGAGGCGAAGGCAGCCATCGACAGGATAGGAGAGATAGTGCTCGAGGGCGTGAGGGCGATGAAGAGACGGGACAAGGAGGGGCTCGGCAAGCTGATGGACGAGAACCATGCGCTCCTCAACGGACTCGGAGTTGGTCATCCCTCTCTCGACAGACTGGTTGCCGCCGCCCGGCCACACTCGCACGGCGCGAAGCTGACGGGCGCAGGGGGTGGCGGGAGCATGATTGCCCTCACAGACGATGTCAGGTCGGTCGCTGAGGCCATCAGGATTTCTGGAGGCGAGTCGATAATAGTCCGTGCGGGCTCCGAAGGCGTGAGGCGCGAGGATTAGCGGACGGTGGGTAAACGATATATCCTGGCAGGGTCTTGACCTGTCAGGTGAGCTTCTGGTAGAGCGCGTCGGGCAGCACAGGCATTGTCGGAACTGCGACAAAGCCATTCCCTACAAGGATGAGTTCTGTGACGAGAAGTGCGAGGGCGAGTTCAAGGATCGCATGCGCACGAAGAAGAAGCAGCTCACGTACTGGTATGCGCTGATGCTCGTGATATTCATCGGGGCGATGTTGCTCGTGTTCATGGGGTAGTGTGTGATGAGGGTCGGTGTGGGCGGCACTTTCAACGTCCTCCACAAGGGTCATGAGCTCCTCTTCGAGACCGCCTTCACGGTGGGAGATTCGGTGGAAGTGGGGTTGACCTCGGACGATTTCGCGAATAGCATCAAGAGCGTCCCGGTGGCGCCGTACTTCGAGAGGAAGGAGAACCTCAAGAGATACCTGCAGAGGTTCGGCAAACCGTTCGATGTGGTCATGATATCTGACAGCTCGGGCACGGCTGCGACATCGGAGACCCTGGACGCGATAGTCGTATCGCCAGAGACGCGCGACCAGGCGGACAGGATCAACGAGCAGAGGCGCAGGAACAGCCTGAAGCCCCTCAAAGTGTTCTCCATCAGAGCGGTCCGCGCGGACGACTCGCATCTCATTAGCGCTTCAAGGATTGTCAAAGGCGAGATCGACAAGGACGGCAGGCTGCTGCGAGCCGTCAGGGTAACGGTAGGTTCGACGAACAAGGTCAAGGTCGACGCGGTGAGGAACATATTCACCCAGGCTTTCGGCCTCGTGGAGGTCCAGGGGGTCGAGGCCGACCAGACGGCAGGTAGTCAGCCGCTCGAAGAGAAGACCATCGAGGGAGCGGTGCAGAGGGCCAAGCAGGCATTGGCCTCGGGGAGCGCTGACTTCGGAGTGGGCATCGAGGCCGGTCTGTTCTACAACAGGACGCTCAGTAGGTATCTTGACGTCCAGTATTGCGCGATAATCGATTCTTCAGGACACATGACCGTTGGCCACGGACCTGGATTCGAGTACCCTCCTGAGGTCATCGCGGCAGTACTTGATGGTAGCACGGTCGGCGACATGATGAGCAAGCTGACGGAGATAGAGCGCATAGGCCACAAGATCGGGTCGATAGGGTACCTCTCGGACGGATTGATAGACAGAACCTCGCTCACTGAGATAGCTGTCCTGATGGCTTTGATACCGCGGATCAGGCCCGAGATGTACGACCGGCCGTCTCAAGCCTCTTCAGCGACGGCTGCCAGGTAGTCGGACAGAGTCTCGCAGCTGTCCTTGCCGACGCATCCGAACCGCGCGTACTTCCTGCAGTAGTCGCCCGTCTCTTCGTGGTGCTCACACTTCTGGGACTCCTGGTAGTATGAGCACTGCCTGCTTATGCAGGCGAAACCCTTGTACTTGCCCGTGCAGAGCCCGTCCGCTGTGCGGAACATGCATCTCATCTTGTCACAGCTCCTCGTTGAAATCGGGGACGCGCGGCCTCGTCAACTGGTGATGATTGGCTGCGCCCCCCACGCACATGCAATCCTTGCCGCCTGGGAAGTGGAATCTCCTGTGGGTCTCACAGTAGAGACCGAGCCACCTGGTGAGGCCCGAGCCGTCTTTCCCAGGGTCCGCTTTGCCGGCCGACGTGAGGATGTTCAGTCCAGCGAACTCGCATTTGGACTCGCCCACGCACTGCAGGCTATCAACATGCTTGTTCGCGCAGGCTCCGCTGAGATAGCTGTACTTGCAGGAAGACCCCATCCCGTTCCCTTCTGCGAGCTTCAACATTCGCGTACGCAAACATAAATGTTGAGGGAATGTCGCTTTTCTCGAATGAGCGCCCCTATGGCCGCTCAGGCCTCGGAAAAGTGTATCAATAGCCCTTGTCCATCAAGGAGCGAGGGAGTCATTGGACGTCAGGACCAAGTACATCGCGATAGTCTTGGTGTCGGCTGCCATCGTAGCCTTCGAGACTGTCGCCATCGAGGGCACGCTCAACATCGCGGATATCAACATCTTCGTGGTTTCGTCCTTCCCGTCGATCGTAGGCGGGATGATACTTCTCTCGTTGCGGCCAAAGGATTCCGCCAAGTTCGCCAAGACAATCGGCCCCCGGGGATGGCTGTCGATGCTCGTCCTGTGCGCCGTGATCGCGGTAGGCGTGCTGCTGTGGTTCGACGCTGTCGGCAGGATCGGCGCGGGGAAGGAGTCCCTCCTGGGCGGCGGGTCGTCCGAAGTCCTCTTCGTGGTCCTGCTGTCCGTCGTGTTCCTTCACGAGCGCCTGGGGCGGCTCGAGGCCGTCGGAGGTGTGATGATTGTCGTAGGGGTCTTCTTGGTACTCGCGGAGACCGAGACGATGAGCTTCGACATCGGCTTGGGCGAGGCGGAGGCCATCCTGAGCTCCCTCGCCCTGGGCGCCTCTGTGGTTATGACCACCGCTCTCTTGAAGAGGTACGAGCAGCTGATGCCGTTCTCCGGTTTCGAGCTCGGTCTGTCCGGTGCAATGGTGTTGGCTGCGGGCGTAGTGCTCGGGCTCGTCGAGCTGCCGGACACCACGGGCTGGGCCATACTGTTGCTCATAGGCCTCTTCCCGGCAGTAGGGCTGCTGACATACAACGCCGGCCTGCCTAGGATAGGCGCCTCGCTCACATCGGTCCTGTTCGCCCTCACCGGAGTGATGACCGTCGGTGTACAGTTGCTCGTCCTGTCCGTGTTCCCCGATGCGGAAATCCTCCTCCCCAAGAGCATCCCCGTGGCGCTCCTCGGGGGGGCTGTAGCGTTCGCCGGGGTCTATATACTCAAGAGCAACCCTCGCAGGTTACCGGGGAAGAAGGCACGAGGGGACGAGCGCTGAGGGGGAGATTTGAACTCCCGAGGTACGTGGTACCACCAACTCTCAAGGCTGGCGCCGTGAACCGGGCTTAGCTACCTCAGCAGGTTGGGTAAACATCGCGTCCGCCGATATCATGATTTCGGGTCAAAGAGGCAGGGTCATGACTGTTGGTCGTTACCCGGGCCAAGAGCAGACAGTCTCTCCAGGTCCAGCTCGAAGGCGACCACGGGGTACCTGAGCTCGAAGGCCTCGATTGTGCTCGGCGTCAGTTCCCCGAACAATCCGACGGTCTCTCCGGAGACCGTCACCTCCGCGCACCTTCCCTTCATGAAGCTGGGGTGGTCCGTGGGCCCGACGCTCAGGCTGAGTGCCAGGCCGGCCATGATTGCCTGGACCGCCGACTTGATCTCCGTGAAACTGGCTTTCGAGTGTATAACGACCCCCGAGAGCATGGTCCTGTTCCTGCCCTGGAGGACGACGTCCCCCACCTCGAACAATCTCTGTGGAAGGTCCCGGTGCTTGTTCTTCCTCAGGATCGTCATCAGGCTCGGCAGCAGGGATATTCGAAGAAGCACGTGCGCCTCGCTGACGGGGTTCCTGACGACCACCGCTTCCTTGTCATGAGGGATGTTCATGGCGTCGAACTGCTCTGCGGGGCTGGACAGGGACAGGGTGACCACCTCCGAGTATCCGAGACCCACCATCATGGTCTTCAGCGCCTGGCCGTATGATATCAGTGGTTCCTCTGTCCCGAACGTCGCCATCCTTGGGAGCGACTGGCCGAAGTTCTCGAACCCGTGGCCTATGGCGGCGTCCTCCGCGAGGTCCACCGGGTGCAGTATGTCCGACCTGTAAGCGGGCACCATGAGGTCAACATGGTCTCCTCTCACTGAGGCACCATATCCCATCCTCCTCATGCACCGGGCGAGATCCTCCTCGGACTGGCTCGTGCCGTTCCATCTGTTCACGAACCTGGGGTCGAGCCTCACCTCCCTGGCCTTCAGGTCGGGCGCGAGCATCACCTCTCCGCCTTGGTGCACTCTGACGGTCTTTACCTTCCCTCCTCGTTCCGCGAGGGCAGTCGTGAGTATGTTCACTGCCGTCTTGACGGCGTTGAGGTCGGTGCCGGTGCAGTCGACGAAGATGTCCCTCGTGTTCTCGGTCAGGGCTGTGGTGACGCCGTTGATTATTGGTGGGAAGGAAAGCACCTCATCCTGACTGTCGACAATGAGCGGATATCTCTCCTTCCCATCGAGGACGAACGCATACGCCATGCCCTTCTCATGCTCCCTCAGTATCTCGGCGGGCGTCATCCGCCTCGAGCCCTGGAGAGGCATGAAAGAGACCTCGCCAGGAAGGACCGCCTTGTATGTGAAAGGAGGCTTGACTGTCCTGAAATCGTGTATCCCAATCGCCACCTTCTTTCTGTTGCGCCCCAGTGTGAGGTGGAGCTTCTCCTGGAGGTCCATCATGGAGCGTATCAGGGGGTCGGTGAGCTCATTGTCCTCTACGAGTGCGGACCAGATGTACGGCCTCACGTGCTTCACGGACGGGTCGACCGCCAGGTCGACATCGGACTCCGCAACGGCATATGATCTCAGTCCAGGTTCGATGTCGAGGAACGCCCTCAGGGCTCGGGCGATGCCCTCGACCGAGTACAGGTCCGGTCTGTCAGGGAAGAACTCGAAGGAGAATTCGTCGGAATCGTCCGGTGCTGACCTCAGGTCCGCACCCATCATCGGGAGCTTCTCTCGTATCGTCTCCCTGCTGACCTCCCCGCCAATCAGGTCGACAAGGTCTGAGTAGCTGAAGTTGATGACTGGCATCGGTTCCTGGCCCTGCGAATGGAAACGGTTGCGGATATAATAAGCTTGTCAGAGCGAACTCCTGGCCTCGGATCCGGCGGTGGGGGTTGGCGGCTACGCTCTTGGAGCCTCTGCATCACGTGCCAACTCGGTCTTCTTCCGCGTCTCGTTCACGAACAGCACGATGATCGCGGTTGCGACCGCTAGCGCGACCGTGCAGACCAGGATCGGCGTATCGGGGCTGATCACTTCATACATCCAGCCTACCGTCACGAAGCCAACGATATTGCCTATTCCGACTATCATCTGGTAGGCGCCCATCACTCTGCCACGTTCCTTCTCGAGCATGACGTCCGCGAGCATCGCCCCTACTGACGGGTTCGACATCGCGGCGCCGAACATCTCGACGGACACAAGGACGAACACGTGCCAGACTTCAGTGATCACGACGTTGAGCCCGAGGCCTAGCACCATGATCGCACCGCCCATAATCATGAACGGCCGTCTCCCGTGCCTGTCAGACATCATGCCGAACGGTATCGTTGCCAAGACCATCACCAGCATGCCGACGGTCATGGCCATTCCGACCTCAGTTATTGTCAGCTCGAGTTCGTCCATCCAGAACAGGATGAGGCCCAGATTCCACAGACCCTGTACCACGCCCATGACGAACCCTCGGACGGTGACTGCCCATAATGCCTTGTTCTGGGCCGCGTTCCTCCCCCATGCCTGGAACATCGAGGCTAGGGAGGGCTTCTTGTCAGCCGTCACGACGGGGGGAGACCTGATGAATGTCGTAAGGACCGCGCAGGTGACTGCGAGTGCGGCGGCAACGTAGAATGGGTAGTAGAACCCGATCTCCCCCGCGAGAAAGCCCCCCAGGCCCGGGCCTCCAAGGCCCCCAAGTAGCTGCGCTGTGCCCTCCGCGCCCATCGCCACACCTCTCTTGCTCTCGGGAACGAGGTCCACGGTCAGCGCGAAAGCAGCGGGTGTGACCATTGCGGCCCCGATTCCTTCAAGGGCCCTGAGGACAGCGAACTGGTACTTGTCCGTGATGAAGGCAAGGGCGAAAGTCGTCGCCGCGAAGATGAGTATGCCAGAGATAATCATCTGCTTCCTGCCAACCTTGTCGGCCAAGTACCCTGCGGGAAGCATGAAGAAGGCGAAGGTCACCGCGAACAGGCCATAGATGAGCCCCAACTCGAACTCGCTCATTCCCAGCTTGTCGACCGCGAACTTGGGCATTATGGGCGTGAGTATGCCGAATCCCAGCGACACTACCGCGAGTGATGCGAGCAGGATCGAGAAGTCCCTGGATATGGCCAGGGCAGAAATCGCCTTCCCGACCTTCTTGGAGTTCACCTCAGCCCCTGTCGTCCGACCACCGCCCCTGTCATCGGTGGTCATCCGGGTGTTCCTGACTGGTCACTTCTTGCTGTCCGGCGGCCACGGTATCAAAGGCCAAACATCACGAGCAAAAATATAAGCATACCCAACCTAAATCAAGTGCCAGACCTTGTGGTTGCGCGGAACGCGCATTCGGTGGCGTCAGATGATCAAGGAGAAGGTCAAGACCGGTGTGCCTGGGCTTGACGAAATGCTGGAGGGCGGGCTGATTCCCGGGAGGGTCTACGTAGTATCAGGCACGTCCGGGACAGGGAAGACTACACTTGGGATGCAGTTCCTGCTCGAGGGCACCAGAGCGGGTGAGCGTGTCATCTACGTCGCCCTGGACGAGCCGCCGAACGAGGTCAGCTGCAACATGCTCTCCTACGGCTGGGATATTGGCCGCATCCAGGTGTTTGATGCCACCCCGGACGTGATGAGCTACGACAAGACCCCCGTCAGGGACGTGTCGACTGAGAGGAGAATCGTCTACTTCAAGGACCTGTCGACTGACATCCGCCATACCTCGGACAGGAGCCCGGTCGACATGACGGTGAACACCATACAGGAGCTCCTCAGGCAGGAGATGAAGGTCAGGAAGTACTCCAGGGTCGTCGTCGATTCCCTCACGTCGCTCAGGTATTTCTATCTCCGTACGAGCGAGGAGAGTGCGAACCTCATCTCCTTCGTAAGGCTCCTCTCTGACCTTGGCGTGACGTCCATGCTGACCGTGCACCTTCCAGAGGTATCCAAGCCGGATGTCGAGATGCACATGTCACGTGGAGTAATCAGGCTGCACAAGTGGATTGACGGCCGTGGGCTGATGAGAGGGGTGACGATCGAGAAGTACCGGGGGTCCCCACACGACCACACGCTCCGCATGATGAAGATAGGGTCGGGGGGCATCGTCGTCAAGTCCGCGGTCCCGGAGAAGAGGGCGCCGACCCGTCAGACCAAGGCTCGCCAGGCAGAGGAGGACTATGAGGACCCTCCGCCGCCTGACGATGCGCCTGAGCCCCGGAGCACAGCAGAGACCGGGCAGGGGCACCAGGACCCGCACTCGGGAGGGGGCATATGACCGAAGAGTGCGAGGGCAGGGTCAGCACTGGCGTCCATGGCCTGGACGAGATGCTCAGGGGAGGCCTCATAGCCCGCAGACCGTACGTGGTCTCAGGGACCACGGGGAGCGGCAAGACTACCCTCGGCATACAGTTCCTTCACCAAGGGGTCAGGACCAGGGAGCGGTCCCTTCTCGTGGCGGTTGACGAACCTCCTGCGGAGATACGGGAGAACTTCCGCGCCCTTGGGTGGGACGTCGGGAAGATCAGGATACTGGATGTCCACCCAGCCGCCAAGGCGTTCAGCAAGCGTGTGTCGTTGGTGGAGGTCGCCGCGCAGAGGACCGTCGGCGTCCTCAGGGAGATGGGCGGAAGCAAGGGGGAGGCGATCAAGCAGGCCTCCCCGGAGATATCTTTCCAATCCCTGCAGCTAATGCTCAAACAGGAGTTCCAGGATGCTCGCTATGACCGGCTCGTGATTGACTCCCTCACATCTCTCAGGAAGCTCTCCGAGACGATGGAGGACCAGTCATCGACAATCAGGTCACTCCTGCGTTTCGTGTCGGAATCCAACGTGACCGCCCTGATAATCACCGACCTGCCAGATCCCGCGGAGCTGGAGCCCGAGATATTCATCTCCAGGGGCGAGATCAGGTTGCACAAGCGGCTGGTCTCCAACAAGATAGATCGGTGGGTGACCATCGAGAAGTTCCGCGGGTCTGCCCACGACACAATCCCCAGACCGGTTACCATCTCCGAGACCGGGCTCTCCGTGGACTCAGGAAAGAAGATACCCAAGAACTCGATCCGTACGCTCCAGGCGTTCACACAGTTTGCCCGTTGATGCGGGCTTCTCGCATTAGGTTCTTTAGAGGGGAGTGCGTATCGGTCTTTCCGGGGTAGGATGAAGAAGGCAGTCACGCTCCCAGTCGTAGAGGCGTCGGGAAGACCGTATGATATGGGCAGGGCGATAGGCAAGAAGTGCGCCGCCAGGGCGGTCAAGTACAGGAAGAGCATCGCTGACGCGATAGCGCACGGCACTGGCAGGAGCTGGATGGACGCCGTGGCCAGGGCGAAGCTGTACGTCCCGTTCGCCGAGGACTTCTACTCTGACTATGTCGAGGAGATCAGAGGCTACGCGGAGGGGTCTGGCATTCCCTTCGAGGACGCCTTCGCATTCTGCTGTCACGAGCTTCTTGCGCCCCAGGGGTTCAAGGGATGTACGGACCTCGTCGTCAACGGAGACATCGCCAGGGACGGCAACGTCCTCGCCGCGCACAACGAGGACTGGTCCTCGGACGCTCAGGATCTGGTCGTTCTGCTCCATGCCAAGCCGAAGGGCAAGCCGGAGTTCTTCGCAACGGCCTATGCCGGCATACTGCCCTCTTGCGGGATGAACAGTTCCGGGGTCAGCCTTACCGGGAACGCGCTGTCACCGAACGACATGCGCATCGGGATCCCGATGATATTCCCAGTACGCCGGGTGCTGGAGGCGAAGCGCATAGGCGATGCGATCGAATGGGCGATGCCCCCTGAGCGGGCGTCAAGTTACAACAACATCGTGACCGACAGGAACGGGGAGATATACTCCCTCGAGGGGTCCGCGACAGACTGCGCTTATCTCTACGCGGTCGACGGGTACATGGTGCACACGAACCACTACACCTCGCCCAAGATGGAGCGGTTCGAGTCGGAGCCGAACTCTCTCTCGTGCTCCAGGTTCAGGTACAACAGGGCGCTCAGGCTCTTGGAGGACCAGCTGGGGGATGTCACGGCAGAGTCGCTGAAGACCATACTCCGGGACCACGTGAACAGGCCAGGCTCGATCTGCAGGCATGCCGACCCGGGTGTGCACCCGGTCGATGTGTCGGAAACGATATTCTCTGTCATCTACGACCTGACTTCGCTCGAGGCGCACGTCCTCAAGGGCAAGCCGTGCGCCGGGGAGTACGCACAGGTACGACTCAAGGGTTGACTGGGTCAGATTCTCGCCCTAGCAAAGTATTTAATCCACATCACGGTATTGCGCAAGAGCCAAACGGGCCCATAGCTTAGCATGGTTGGAGCACCCGGCTGATAACCGGGAGGTCACCGGTCCGAATCCGGTTGGGCCCACTTCTACTTCCTAACGCGGCCTGCTCGACCCCGGGCCGGTTTCTTCTTCCGTTCCTTCCTTGCGCGGTACTTCTCCGGGATCTCCATCCTGAACCTGCAGAAGTCGTCCCCCCACAGGACAGAGTTCAGGACGACCGTCTTCACAGGCATGCCGAAGGCGACCTCGAATGGCCTCTTCTCGTATCCCGCGCTGCAGTAGCAGAAGTCCCGAGATATCTCCTCTCCAGTCATAATCGCCTCCCTGGCCAGGGGGCAGTGGCAGTAGTAGTAGCGCCTCTTCTTCGGATCCCGTTCGCGGAGGCACTCCTTCATCATGTAGGGTATCTTGGTGTGGTAGATGTAGTTCCCCTTGCGGACTCCTCCGGCGACCTCTGGGTTCTTGCGTATGAATTCCATGCAGAGCCCGTCGATCTCCTGGGTGAAGAACAGCGTCCCGTCCCTCATGTGGCCTTCCAGGAGTTCGGTCATCTTCTGCCGCCTCTTCGCAAGGTATTCGTCGACGTCCCTGGACTCTCGGAGCATCTCTGTCTCGTCCGTGTAGGCCTCTGGGGGTCCTGCGTGAACGCCTGTCAGAAGCACAGACCTCGATGTCTCCCTGTCCGTGCCGTCCTGGATGCGTTTCATGAAGTCCTGCGTGAAACTCGGCATCTTCGTGTGCGGGGTGCCGAGCGGTGGCGGCCTGAAGCCGGAGAACATCTCGTAGTAGGCGGCCTCCCCGACCATGTCCTTGGTGGCGTCAAGGAGCCTGTTGAGCACATCCCCTCCATCCAAGGTCACGAGCAGCTCCAGCTCGAGGTCCCTGTTGTCGAGGAACCTTGCATATCTGACCAGCCCGATCAGGTTGTCCAGGGTGTTCTCCTTGGTCTTCGCGAGCTGCCTGATGAACCGCCTCAAGTCCTTGCCAGTTGCGTCCTCCATCGTCTTTCGCGGGCGCGAGCTGCCCAGGAACTCCTCGAACCGCCTGGCGTACCTTATGTTTCTCCGGATTGCACTCTCCTTAAGGTTCTTGGGTATTCGCCTTCCCTCCTTTAGAAATGCTCTGAACGCCTTCTCGTCCACGTCCCTACTCTCCTTCACGCAGGTAACGCGTTCCGTAGATATGACTACCATCCCTGATACGTGGTCCGCACCTGGGCTCGGACGAGCAGGCCATAAGGGGACCGGAGGGGATGATCGGTTCGGAGCGACCCAAGGCGGCCGAATCAATCGAAAGGTACGAAAGCAGGAACGGTGTTACGTGCTTTCCATGGATGATACCGATGTCAAGATACTGAGCCTCCTGAGGCAGAACTCCAGGATGAAGAACACGGAGATCGCCAGGCGGGTCAGTCTTACCGAGCGGGCCGTACGGGCCAGGATAGAGAAGCTCACCCGAGAGGGCATGATCAAGAAGTTCACGATTGAGACGGCACCTGTTGGCGTCGAGGGCATAGTCCTAATAGACACGAACGTGGGAAGGACGGCTGCGGTGAAAGACAAGGCCAGGCAGATGTCGGACAGCGTGTTCGAGTGCACGGGCGAGTATGATGTCGCTGCGAAGCTCAGGGCCGACTCGCTCGATGAGCTGAACAAGAAGGTGGACGAGCTCCGCGCTTTCCCAGGCGTGATCAGGACTTCGACGCTAGTCAAGCTCAACGAATGACGTACCGGGAGGAACGGTTCCCGAGACGGTTCTGCCCGCGGCTGGTAGGGTCCTTATCAAGTCTGAGAAACACTAGCAAAGGTTAATACTCCATCCGACCGTTTAGCGCGACAGTGACCCAATGGAATTGATGGATGCCATCAGGACCAGGAGGAGCGTCAGGAAGTACAGGCCGACCCCTGTCGCGGAGTCAACCCTCAAAGATGTCCTGAACGCCGCGCGCTTGGCCCCGTCAGCTGATAACGCCCAGCCTTGGAAGATCGTGGTCGTGAGGGACGAGCAGGTCAAGCTGAAGCTCGCGGCCGCATGCAACGGCCAGAAGTTCATCGCGCAGGCGCCTCTGGTCCTGGTCGCGTGCGGCCTTCCGGACGAGGCCTTCCAGACGGTAGGCGGGTACATGAGCAGCCACGTGATCGACGTGTCCATCGCTGTCGATCATCTCACACTAGCCGCCCATGCGCTCGGCCTGGGCACATGCTGGATAGCATGGTTCAAGGAGGACAAGGTCAGGGAGATACTGGGCGTCCCCGAGGACGTCAGGGTGATCGCCCTGACACCGCTTGGATATCCCGACGAGACCCCGGAGAAGACCCCGAGGAAGAACCTCGAGGAGCTGGTGGTCTACGAGAGATATCAGTAACCTCCTCGTGCTGGTCCTGCGCCAGATACGAGGTCACCACTAAACCCTTCGACGCAGCGCCCCCCGGCTCAGGAGATGCGAACGCATGGCCTCCAAAGGGATAACCCGGTCAGGAGAAGCCTACTGTCTGGCTTGCCATCAGGTAGTCGAGCGGGAGGCGGCCAGGTGCGAAGGATGTCTTTCTGAGCTGACGGACGAGGTCAAGGCCTTCGCCTGCCCCAAGTGCAAGACCGTCATGGCACTGGGTGATCCGCAGTGCCCCACATGCGGCCTCAAATTCAAGGTCAGGGCGATAAGGCCGAAGGAGCCGGCGAAGGACGACCAGCTCTTGATGAAACTCATCGAGTGGGGTGAGAAGGGCTCCGAGAAGACGGCCAGGCCTGCTGAGAACACGGCGGCCGAGGCTCAGGCGCAGAGGTCCCCGGCAGAGGCGGAACGCTTCCGCAAGCTCACGGACCTCAAGGAGAGCATAAAGGAGCTGATGGCGAACAGATCCGAGATGCTCGAGCGCATGGAGGCTCGGCTTGAGCAACAGAAGTCAAGGCTCGCCCAGATCTCGGAGGCGAAGGACAGTGCCTCTGCGGCGGAACAGATAGAGGCGGACATCATGTCCCTGGCGGATGAGATGGCGGACATAACGATGCTGCAGGCGCATATGGACGCCCTTTCGGACGAGATATCCTCGCTCATGGAATCAGTGGATGTGAGCGCTTCCGTGAAGGAACGCGGGCTGGCAGCCCGCGCACTCAGGAAGAAGCTGGAGTCGAAGGAGAGAGAGGTGGATGAGCTCAGGGAGAGAGAGCAGCTGCTGATCAAGCGCGAGGAGATGGTCGACCGCAAGATACAGGCATACGCGCAGAAGAAGAAGCAGCTCGACGACATCGAGGAGGACCTTAAGGCGCGCCTTTCACGGCTCGAGGCCGACCGCGAGGAACTCGAACGGCTCAAGGCAGAGGCCGAGGGCGCCAGGACGGATTCGGACAGGGAGGCGGCCGCGGCGCAGTGGGAGGAGACGAGAAAGACCGTCGCAAGGAGGCTGCTGAGCCTCAGATCAACCATCGAATTCCATCGCACGGGCAAGGAGACCACCAAGGAAGAGATAGAGTCTGCCGAGGTCGACCTGGACGAGGCGATATCTCATGTCGAGCAACAGCTCGGCGCCCTCATACTAGAGAAGATAGAGGTCCAGACGGACATGCAGGAGGCAGCGCTTGTCGATGAGGACCTCAGAAGGCTCCTGAAGGTCCTGGACCAGATGCTCGGCCAGTTGCCTGAGGATGCGATAGACAGGTTCTCGAATTCCGAGGACTTCAGCCTGTACGAGAGAGTGTTAGACCGATTCAAGATATGAGAAGCGATTAAATGCATGAGCGGGCATATTGAACAACCCGATTCGGAGCAGAAGCCCGAATAGAAACCCCCCAAGCAAAGTGCAGTACACGGAGCCGTTCCAACATGGGTCTCAGGGACAAGGCCAGGGAAAGCGTCTCAAGGCAGCCAGAGGAATCAAGGGCTCCCCAGGCCGAGGAAGTCGTTGCTGACGAGCGGACAGAGGCCGAGGGGCCTCAGCCAGAGCCGAAGGTGCCCGCGCTGGAGCAAAGCGTCACGTATCTTGTGGAGGAGGAGAAGCCGGACCTCATCTACACCCTTTTCTCGGAAGCCACGCGTGGCGGAATGAAGGGGATGATCATCTCAAGGACCTACCCCAAGAACCTCAGGAAGTCCCTGAAACTCCAGGACGTACCCATCTACTGGCTGACCAACGCGATGAGCGAGGAGGCCATAGGCCCCAAGGACCTCGAGCGGCTCACCCTCAACGTTAGGAGGTTCATGGAGGATGGCGGCGGCCAGCTGGTCCTCATAGACTCGCTTGAGTACATCATAACCAACAACAAATTCGTGAGCGTCCTGAGGCTCATACAGACTGTGAGGGACCTAGTGGCCATACACAAGGCTGTGGGGCTGGTCGGGCTCAAGGCATCTACCCTCGAGCCCGCAAAGCTCGGTTCGATACAGAGGGAACTTGAGTTGTTCTCCGGCGAGAAGCCTATCCAGCTCCCGGACAGGAGCAAGGCCGAGGCCGAGGCCGTCGCCGAGCTCAAGGAGGACGAGATCCTGGTCGAGTCGGAGAAGCTGGAAGAGCGGAAGAAGACGCTCGCCACCCAGGCCGCAACGGTCTCCGCGGAGGCGGAGAAGCTCGCGGCTGACAGAGCCGATCTCGAGAGGGAACGCCAGGAGGTCAGGCAGACGCTCGTGCGAGTCCGTCAGACCAGAAAGGAGCTGGAGAACTTCAGGATCAAGCTCACGAGCGAGGAGGCCGAGCTCACCTCCAAGGTGAGGGCGAAGCTCGCAAAGGAGATGCAAGCTCTCGATTCCAAGAGGACCAACCTCGAGATGATGGAGAAGGAGATCGAATCGAGGTATCAACAACTTGACAAGATTGTCAGTCTCAAGACCGAACAGAGGATGGTCGAGGTCCAGGGAGAGAAGAAGCGGCTCGAGCAGGAACGGCAGAAGATATCCGAGCTCATGGAGGATGTGCAGGCTGAGAAGAGCGCCCTCGAGGAGCGCGTCCAGGCGATCCAGGAGAACGAGGAGGCGCTTGAGAGGACTCTCCAGGATGCCAAGGAGCGCGAGAAGAAGCTCGTCGAGAAAGAGCATGCAATTGCGCTCGATAAGGTGGAGATCGAGAAGGCCCGCGCCGGGATGGACACCGAGCGGAAGGAACTCGAGAGGC
>JBFFED010000040.1:0-17360 GCA_041559015.1 Thermoplasmata archaeon
CTCATCCTCAGAGCGACGCCCTTGATCCCGATATTGTTCGATTCCGTGCCGCCTGAGGTGAATATGATCTCTTCCTTGCGCTTGGCGTTGAACAGCTGCGCGACCTTCGCCCTCGCGTCGTCCACTGCCTTCCTCGGGTCCCTGCCGGCGCCGTGGAGTGAAGAAGGGTTCCCGAACTTGTCGACGAAGTAGGGTATCATGGCTTCGAGCGCGCGCCCGTCCACTGGGCATGCGGCCGCGTAATCCATGTAGACCCGCCTCTTGGCTACGCTCATGGGTGCAGTCATCTCTGTCTCGCCTCTCCTTCCTACGGATGCCCCGCCGTTCCTAAAAGCTTAGCACCGCATCCGACTCGAGCAGCAGGTCGTTCAGGGTCGCGGCTCCTACGACCTTGGCGGGGTCCTCGAATTCCTCTGGGGAGCCCTTGAGCCCCAGCATCTGGCAGCTCTGGCCGCACACTAGCATCCTGACGCCCTCCTTCGCGGCCTGGTCCATTACTTCCTTCACCGTGGGGAACGTCCCGAGCTTGATGGTCTCCGCGTTCCCCCTCATCACTGTGGTGACGCCCTTGCCCAGGAAGTATATCGTGGCGTCCACTCCCATCGCCTTGGCGGTCGTCGCCAGTATAAAGGGCGCGTACAGCCTCTCGGGCGTGTCCGTGCCGGATGTCTGAACGTACATTATCTTCTTCGTCATATCATCGACCTCCTTCACTGTACCCTCTTGATCAGGAACCTGAAGCCCCCTCCGACCCGCTCGATGGAAAGCACCTCGTGACCTGCGTGTTTGGCCCAGCTGCGTATGTCAGACTCCGACGCAGGGTCGTCTGCCAGGACCTCGAGGACCTGTCCTTGGGATATGGAGGATATCTCCTCGCGGGTTCTGAACACCGGCTCCGGACAGTAGAGCCCGATGCAATCTAGGGTCTTGGTTGGCTGGGGGATTGTCTTGCCATTACCGACCAAACGGTCACTCTCCCCGACCGCCCCGGCAGACGGCCGTTCATCCTTAACGGTGTTTAGGGAAGGCGTCGGCGTGGATAATCCTTGCGCCTGTTCGGTGGGGTCGCGTCACGGCCAGGTCAGAACCGTCCTCCCGAGCCTGCCTGCGAAGCGCCTAGTCCCGAACCCGACGCTCCTCCGCCTGAAGGCAGCCGGGATGTCATCCGACTGTGACCCGATGATGGCCCTCACTGCTGCGATCCCGGTGGGAGTCGCCCTCTCCCCTGGGGAGTCTCCTGACACGTGCCTCAGCCCTCGGAGCAGGATGGCGGTCGCGGGGGGAGGCACCCGGAACGCCCCGTGACTTATGGTCACGACCCCTCCTCCTGTGGATATGGTCGAGCAAACGAAGCCTTCAGCTCCCCTGCCCTCCAGCATCTTGGCGGCAGAGCCGATGCCGCATATGTTCAGCATCGCCTGAGGCCTGCCTATCTCGTGCAGGTGAACCTCATCCTCCGGGAGGCCGTGCGCCTCGGACTCGGCCTCGAAAACGAGGCCGAGTATCCTCCTGGAGATGCCACCACTGCCTCCTAAGGCCTCGTCAATACGCTCGAGCCGGTCGAGCGCCTCGGAGATGCCGGTCTCAGGCGAATCGGGCTCGCGCCTCGAGTACGCCATCGACAGGCCGATATCGCACGCATCCTCCACCTCGAGCAGCTCGAAAGTGACGCGCTCCCCCTTGGCTGCGTTCTCGAGCCTCCCGAGGAACGCGTCCCTGTCATCGTGATTGAGAAGCCCTATCATCGCCGAAAGCAGCATGTCCCCGGACAGGCCCTCCCTGGCGTCGATGAATATCATGTCGATGAGCGAACGGCCGCTGCTTAGATAATCCTTCGCAGTCCTACCTCGGCTTGAGCTTCCTGGTCTTGAGCTTCCTCTGCTTCGGCTTCTTCTCCGGACCCTCATCGCGTTCCGCAGTCTGCGCAGGAGTCTCCTCGTGCTCCGGTTCGTCCGGTACCTTCTCAGGCTCTATCATCCGTGCCTTCACATGCTTCCGGATGGGCCTCGGGACGACTCTCACGGGCGTGACGGCCCTGGCACGCTCCTCATCGGGTTCGGAAGGAGTCGCCGGCTCTTCCTCCTCGGCCGCACTCAGCTCCTCAGCGGGCGTAGGTGGAGATGGCGCCTCCTCGGCCTGCTTGGCCACAGGCTCGGGGGCTCGGTCCTCTGGCACGGTCGCCTCGGGGCGCGTATCGGCCTCCAGGGGCTCTGGCTCAGCTTCCGGCGCGGGCATCTGCTCGCGCACGATCTCGGGCCCCTCACGAGCTCCGGCGGCAGCGGGGCTCGCACCTTCGGCATCCTCCGCCCGCTCCTCGGTATCGAAGGAGCTCCCGCACTCAGGACACGAGGTCGAGTCGGCACTGACGGCCGAGCCGCATATTGGGCACTGCAGGGCCTCCTCATCCGCCGTGAGGTCCCGGCCGCACCTGGGGCATCTCTCCTCGTCTATCTCCAGCATCCACGAGCACCCGGGGCAACTGAACTTCTTCACCTTGGCCTTCGCGGATTGCGCCTCCAGCTGGATCACCTCGAGCAGGAGAGCGTCTATCGTGTCATCCCCTCCACGCACTTGGCTGCTCTCCTTGAACTCGCCGTAGTTGACATGGCACGAGGGGCACTCGGTGGACCCCTGCTCCACGAGCTCGCCGCAGAAAGGGCACTCGAACTTCGTCTCTGATGAGAACTGGTTCCCGCATCTGGGGCAAGAGCTGTCCCCTTCGTTCACCCTGAATCCGCACATGGGGCAGCCGAATATCTTTGTGCTGTCAACAGTCATCTGAGCATTCAGCCCTCTCTTCCCGGCAGTCAGATTGACATCGGTATAATGGCGAGGTGTCAAATCAACTTTCCCTACAGAGCGCCAATCAGAAAGTGATATATCGTGTAACCCGCATGCCAGTCCCGCCATCCTGGACTGCGCTCTCCGGCGGCCAGACCTGGGCCGAAGAGCGCGCCGAAGCGTGGAATGGCAGAGGGGGCTTACGGCAATGTGGTTGCGTGCATCATCCGCGTTCGCGGTTGCGTGCGCGTTCTCGATGGTTTTCTCAGCAGCGCTCATTTTCCAGGCGTGTGACGGTGTCCGCCCCGAGGGGTGCATGCGCGCCGAGATCTTCCAGGAGCCCGGTGCCCCCAAGGCGGTCATATCGCCTCTGCCGCCTGAGGTCTCGAACGGCACGTTTTGGTACCTCAACGGGAGCGGGTCGTATACGGGCGACCCAGGCCAGAGCATCGTGAACTACACATGGGAGGTCTATTTCCGGACCGGGGAGACAACACAGTTCCTGTACGCCAAGAAGGAGTACTTCATGTTCAGGGACCTGGGCCTCTACATAATCACACTGACCGTGAGGGACAGCCTTGGCCTGACCGGCACCACATTCACGGCTGTGTACTCCATCCTCGATTCAGACTCGGACGACCTCCCGGACTGGTGGGAGATGAACTACTTCAATTCCCTAGACCAGTCGGGTTCTGGCGACGCCGACGGGGACGAGTGGACGAACCTGCAGGAGTATGCGAACGGCCTCAACCCCAAGGAGGAGGATCCGCGGCCAGGTCTCGTGCAGGATATGAAGGATAACTGGTACTATCTCGTGATCATAGCTGCCGTCATAGTGGTCGCCATTCTGCTCACGCTGCCGATCCTTAGGAGGAGGCGCAAGGAGCAGGAGAAGAAGAAGATCAAGGCGGCCATAGAGATAGAGAAGGCCCTCGAAGAGGACTGATTGCCCCGCGCGTTCAGACCGTCCACGCGAGCACGATGCCGCCCAGCGCGAGGCAGTAGGCCGCGAAGACCCACAGGCGCCCCTGCCTGACCGCTTTTAGCAGATAGGAGATCGACAAGACGCCCGTGAGGAACGCCGAGAAGAAGCCTATCAACGACTCCCCCAGTGCCAGCTCGAACCTGTCTAGTGTGAGCATCCCGTAGGCGAAGGCCCCGAGGAGCGTGGGCACGGATAGCAGGAACGCGAACACCGCGGCGGTCTCCCGCTCGAGCCCCCTCAGCATGCCGCCGCCGATCGCAGAGCCGCTCCTGGATATCCCAGGCACTATGGCGGCCGCCTGGAACACGCCTATCACGACCGCGTCGACGACGGACGCGCGCTTCCTAGCGCCCCTTCTTCCGAAGCGCTCGGACACCAAGAGCAGCACGGCGTTGACCATGAGTGCCGCACCCACAAGCCGCAGGTCGAATACGTCCTCGATGCTCTCCGCCAGGAGCAGTCCGATCACGCCCGCGGGCACGGTGCCCAAGAGCAGCAGCAGCCCGAGCTTCCGGAGGGCGTCCTCCGTCTCCCCCCGCCTCGCCTTCGCCATGAGCATGCTCAGGATGATCCGCCCCAGCTCTTTCCTGAAGAACACGCATACGGCAACGATGGTTCCCAGGTGAACGATGAGGTCGAATACGAGGTTCTCGCCCGCGGGCAGGCCGAGAGCCTCCTGAGCGATCACCAGGTGCCCTGAGCTGGAGACTGGCAGCCACTCCGTGAGCCCCTGGATCACCCCGAGCACGAGCGCTTCGATGGGCTCCATCTGGTGCGGGACATGCTTCCAGGATATTCAAGGTATTGCGCAGGGCCGATGGCCAACGGCCACATCATCACAAAAGATAATGAAGGGAAAACATATTTATCGCAAAGACAGGCTAGTTAAAAGTCCGAGCGGTCCAGATGGCACTTCGGGTGCCATGCCGCGGGTGCGAAAGACGATCTGCATGCGGTCAATCGTTGTGTCGGCGGTGTTAGCGGTCATCATAGCCTCGCTCGCCGGCCTTCCAGATGCCAGCCCGGGCGGTGCCCCGGCCCTAGCATGCGCAAGCGCGGAGATCGCCATAACTGACGCGGACGCCAATGTCGTCGTGAGCACGGCCTCGTGCGAGTCCTTCGAGGCAGTCCTCGCTCTCGCGAGGTGGGAGGGAATCGAGGTGGTCTTCTCGGACCATGCTTCCGGCATCGTCAGCCTCTCCCATGAGGCCAGCGCGGAACCGGTCCTGAGCCTTCTCGCTTCCCAGGAAGGCGTCCGTTCCATATCGTCCGAGAAGAAGGCGAGGGCGACATTCGTTCCGAACGACCCGAGCCTGGGCATGCAGTGGGGTCTGGACGCGGTCAACGCCTACGAGGCCTGGGACATCACAGGTGGGTCGCACGAGGTCGTCGTGGCAATCCTTGATACGGGCATCGACTGGACCCATCCGGACATCGCGCCCAACATATGGTCCGATTCGGACGGATACCACGGATACAACTTCATCGCGAACAACAGGATACCCATGGACGACAACGTCAACAGCTACGACGGGAACGTCTGGGTACCAGACACGAACACCTATCACGGCACGCACGTCGCGGGCATCGTGGGCGCGGCTATGAACAACGGCATAGGCGTGGCCGGCATCAGCCAGGTGCGCCTGATGGCAGTCAAGGTGATGAACGAGAGCGGCGAGGGCACGGACTCCACGGTCGCCAGCGGCATACATTGGGCGGTCGGCCATGGAGCACACATCATCACCATGAGCCTGGGGGTGGAGGGCACGTCCAGCATCCTTAGCGACGCTGTCGCGGCCGCCTCGAATAGCAATGTGGTGATGGTGGCCGCCTCGGGCAACAGCGGATCGAGCCTCGTGAGCTACCCTGCGGCGTACCCGGCGGTCATCGCGGTGGGCGCTGTCGACAACACCCTCCTGAGGGCGAGCTTCAGCAACTACGGCGCCGGACTTGATGTCATGGCCCCCGGCGTCATGATATACTCGACTCAGGGAGGCGGGGCCTATTATCAGAATCTGGCGGGCACATCGACTGCTGCGCCGTTCGTCGCGGGTGTCGCGGCCCTGATGCTCACCATGAACCCGGCCCTGACACCGGTAGAGATCGGCCTGCACATCAACTCCACCGCGACGGACATCTCGAGGGCTGGGTACGACACCATGACCGGCTGGGGAATAGTCGATGCTTTCAGCGCGGTCGAGAGGGTGTCCGACCCGACGCTGACCTTCGTGCAGTACCCGGAATACGCCGGCTACAACTCAACCTTCTCGATATCTTGGATGGTGAGCGGCGGGGACCCAGGGGTGATCGAGACGACCTATATCAGATGGGGCCTCGACCCACTCTCGCTGGTCAATACCTCGGCGAACTTCTCTGGGACGACCTGGGCCGTGTTCACAGCGGACGGCTTGAGCGCCCCCGGATACAACACCACGCTGTATGTCAGGGCCTACGCCATCGTCGACGCGGCGGAATACGAGTCCATCCTGTTGGAGGTCCCTGTCCGAGAGCCGGTTCCTGACAACATACTCACTCAGTTCCTCAGGGATGTCCAGAACTTCATATTCAACGACCTCGGCATCTACAACTTCCTGCTGCTGGTGGGCTTCATCATCGCGATTCCAGCGATAGCCCTCGCCCTGAGGCCGAAAAAGCGCAGGGTCACCACTTCCTACTACTCCGCACCGGCCCAGTCGACCGCCGCTGCGCCGCAGACGTATCTGCCGCCCCCTCCGCCCCCCCCTCCGAGGTTCGAGGCGTACGTCGACCTGATGGGCCAAGACGTGATTCCCAAGGTACTGAAGGTGGTGGAGGGCACCAAGGTCGTATGGATCAACAGGTCCTGGGCGCCTCCGCCCGGGATATCGGTCAGGAGCGGCAGGTTCGACTCAGATGGGGAGCATCCGGACGGCGTGTTCCAGAGCGGCATGCTAGTAGCCCCCGGGGATTACTGGAGCGCCACATTCCATCGCCCGGGCGTGTACGAGTACTATCTGACCGGCGTATGGAAGAGCGCCAAGATCATCGTCGAGGCCTACAGCCCGGGCGGCTCGTACGTCGCTACGGCCGGCTGAGCCCGTGCGGTCTCTCCGTCGCGACTTGTCCCAATCCGGTTCCAGCCCCGAGGCTGTCTCGATCAGAAGATGAAAAATGTAAGGGTCGGAGGGGCCGGATCCCTCGGAGCGCACGTCCGAACTCCTGGTCCAAGCCCCCCTCATTGACGCCCAAGCTCACCTGTTGTGGCCGTTGGCATTGCCGGTGGCCTTCTCACCGGCCACGACTCCCGCGTACATCTCGGTCAACACCTGGAGCGAGTTCTGAAGGCCGGTCGGGACCGACTGGCCCTTCATCTCCGCCTTCTCCATGGTCTCGACGTGCGCCTGGATCGCTGTCTGGAGCCCGTGTGCCTTTCCCTCCTTCTCAGGGTCGTCCTCGCCGTTGTCTCCTGGCCCGTTCTCATCATTGCCGGGCAGCTCAGGGTCGTCCGGGTCGTCCTCCAAGTCGTCGGGTGAGACCAGGGTCTCCGCGTCGTCTGTTGGGTCCACTTGAGCGTCCTGGGGCTCTTCGTCGTCCGGCGGCGGGTTGGTCGTTATGATAGGCTTGTCTTCGCCCTTCATCGACACGACGAGCACCGCGCCGATTACCAGCGCCATGCCCACCACTGCCGTTGCGAGGAGCCTCCGTTTGAACTTTATCGTAATCACCTCCTCTCGACGTGCATCCCATCCGAGTGAGCGTGCATTATGTCTCCATCTCGTATTTAACAGGGCCGTCGCCCGAGGGCTGTCTGACAGCAGTTATCCGCGTCAGACATCGCTGTCAGACGCAGAATAACTCCGAGAACCCGTCCGCGGAGGGGCGGATCCGACCGCGATTCCGAGGCCCTCAACCGTGGCCGTACGCACCCGCAAAAGACATGCCCGGACAAGTGGAAACCACCCCGGGCCCTAGGGCTGAGAGAAGTCCGGGGTCGTCTGTCACTGCGCGAGAGATGCGGCTCTCGGGCGCTCTCTCGTATGATGCCCTACGAATAGCACGCTGAGCGCATCCTAGACTAGGACCCGCTTCTCCTCCCTCGTGACGTTGAGGACGACCTGCGTGTAGGTCCTGTCAACGTTCTGGTGGTCCAAGACCTTCTTGACGAAGCTGTTGAGCTCGTCCCTGTTGTGGAACCTCGCCATGAGTATGGCGTCCCACTCGCCGGTCGAGTCGAAAACCGCGTACACCCCTGGCTCCTTCGCGAGATCCCGCTCCGTCTCCATTATCTTGCCGTGGATGACCTTGATGCCTATGACGGCCATGATGTCGAACCCGAGCTTCGTTGCGTCGATGACAGGGATGTATCCCTGGATCACGCCGGTCTTCTCCATCGCCTTGACCCTGTTCGAGACCGTGGTGAGGGAGACCTGCAGCTCCTTCGCTATGTCCCTGAAGCTCTTCCTGGCGTTGTCGTTCAGGCTCCTGAGGATGTCAATGTCCAGCTCGTCCAATTCGACCGTGCCAGGCTGATCCTTGGGTGCCATGCTATCACGCTCGAAACTACTTCTGTTTATTAATAACTTGCAGCATTCCGGGCATGATTTGGGCGATACGACCGAGAATGGACAACATCATGGTCAAATGACCAGACTTATCCGAATAAAATTGATATATGGCGAATCACATATGATATGTCCGCAGGAGGTCCGAGAAGCATGGTTTCCGGGGAATCAATGACGTGCGACGCCAGGATCCGCTACTGGGAAGAGGAGTGGCTCTCTCAGCTTCTGGAAGAGGCCCTCCGGCTCAAAGGGAATCTCTCCGACCGCGCGGTCACGGCCCCGAGAGAGCAGTGAGCCCTGAGCACAAGATCACTTTCTGTAGGTCCCATCTCCAGCGGAGCTGCTCGTCGGCACAAGGGCCGGTAGTCACGAGCTCTCGTCCCGGTCAGGAGGTCGCGGGCCCTGTGGTTGCCGCGTCCTCAGTCCCCCCGCTCTGTCCCTCGTGGACGTTCCTGAAGTAGAAGTAGAATATCCCTGTCGCGAGGAGGTACAGCCCGCCGCCGAGGTAGAACGGGAGCACCTTCGAGTAGTCGTTGTTCCAGAGCTGGCCCGCTATCGCGTAGGAGGATGCGAAGGCGAGCTGCCAGGAGACCTGGCTGATCGCGAGAAACGAGGCGCGTATCCTCTCGGAGGCGATGCTCATCAGGTATGCGTTCAGGACCGGCATCGGGACGAGCATCAGGAACGACCGGGCGGTGTACAGCAGCGCCACCACTATGAGCACGGGCGAGTAGGGTATGGCGAGCATGAACCCCACGGAGGCCACCTGGCACACCACGATCAACGCCACGCTCCCCTTCAGCTCCGCGAACTTCGGCACGACGAACCAGCCTATCGCGATGACGGCGTTCGAGAGCGTGATTATCAGCGCGACCCATGAGTCGGAGGCGCCCATACCGTCCTTGAATATGAGCGGGAACCACGGTATCACGAGCCCCGCGCCCGCCCCGATTAGCGCGTTCTGCGAGCAGTAAACCAGGAGGTGTCTCGTCGTCGTCCGGTCCATGCGCACCCTGAGGGACTCCGAGGGCAGCCTCGGCTCCGAGACCCTCATCACGTATAAGATGGGGACGAAGGCGCAGATGGCGGTCACGACGAAGACTATCGTGAACCCCTGAGTGAGCCCGAGGCCGTAGCTCTCCTCGAGGAAGGGCGGCCCGAATATCCCCAGGAAAGTGGCGATCGTGAGCCCTATCTGGTTGACGAACCCCTGGATGCCGTAGAAGAACTTCATGTCCGACCGCGCCGTCTTGGTCGCCATGAGCGCCATCAGGGACGGCCACGCGAACGACCCTCCGAGATTCGTGAGACAGTAGGCCGTCGTGAAGACAACGATGTTCCTCTCGGAGAGGAAGAGCATCAGGCCGGCGGCGGTGCTCAGCAGGCCTACCAAGAGCAGCCTCTTCCTCCCGAGCATGTCGGCGAGGTATCCACCGAGGAGATACGCGACTACTGCCACCGCGGAGCCGGTGAACCCCATCAGGCCTATCTCCTGCGAGCTGAACCCGAGGGCGCCCCAGTAGTAGATGACTACATACCAGAGGACACCGCCTGTGACACCGGCGTAGAAGGACGCCTTCACGATCCTCCGCTCGTCCCTTCCAGCCTTCGAATAGAAGCTCGCGGTGGCCCTTACGCCATCTTGACTGTGGCGAACCGCGGTCTTGAGAGTGTTGCTGCGTTTCCTCGTCAAGTGGTCATTCCGGTCGGGTGAATGGCGATTCCTGATTTAATCTAGCGCTCAGGACGCAGTCGTTGGTTTGCGCGCGTGGCTCGGTGAGTCCACACGCTCGTCCCTTTGAGAATCAATATATATGGCCTCAAGTCTGTGGCCCATCAGTGAGGCCGAGAGAGACAGTCATAGCGGTGACTTATCGGTGCAATGCCAGATGTGCAATGTGCAACATATGGCAGAACCCGCCTGAGGACGAGATGGAGCCCCGGCACTATGAGAAGCTGCCGACCAGCCTTAAGACCATAAACATCACCGGCGGGGAACCGTTCCTCAGGAAGGACCTCGTCGAGGTACTTCGCGCCATCCACAAGCGGGCCCCTTCCGCGAGGATGGTGTTCTCCACGAACGGTCTGAAGACTGACACCATCGTCGCCGTTCTGTCCGAGGTGCGCGAGTTCCACCCCAGAGTGGGCGTGGGGATATCGATCGACGGGCTCGAGGAGACACACGACAGGACGAGAGGCGTTGAGGGCACATTCAAGAAGGCCCTTGCCACCATCGATGGCCTGAAGGGCATAGGGGTCACGGACCTGCGCATAGGGATGACGTTCGTACAGGACAACATCCAGGAAGCGAAGGAGGTGTTCGACCTCTCGAAGCGCCTGGGCGTGCAGTTCACGGCGACCTTCGCTCACAACTCCGAGATATACTTCCAGAAGACGGACAACCCGGTCCCCGAGCAATCGGGGCTCAGCCCCGAGTCGCTGAAGGCGGTCATCAGGGCAGAGCTGCGCTCCGGATCCCCGAAGGACTGGTTCAGGGCGTATCACATGAGAGGCATCATGGATCCGGAGCTGAGGAGGGAGTTCATCAGCCATTGCGAGGCAGGCTCGAGGTTCTTCTTCATGTCGCCTTCAGGGAACGTCTTCCCGTGCTCGGTCATGAACCTGCAGATAGGCAACCTCCGCGAAGTGGAGAATTGGGACGACCTGTTCGAGGGTGGTATGGAGGCTAGAGTCACGAAGGCTGTCCGCGGCTGCAAGAGCGACTGCTGGATGGTATGCAACACCAGAAGCCTCATCATAGCACATCCTTTCAAGGCTGCATCTTGGGTGGCAAGGCACAAGGCCAGCGCCCATGTCCGGAGCTGAGGCGGCCGTTCAGGCCAGGGTCTCCTCGTAGAGTCTCAAGTACTGGTCCGTCACGGCGTCCCAGGAGAAACGCGAGTCGATGAGCGCCTTCGCCTCAGCCGCCTTCCTTGCCGCGGCTGCTTTATCTCGGACGGCCGATTCGAGCGCAGTGGCGACGGCTGAAGCCGTCGGCTCTGGAATCTTGGTGATGTGCCTCTCGTCGAAGTAGGTGCCTATGCCCCCGACCACCGTGCCCACGACGGGGACCATGCAAGACATCGCCTCGAGCATGGATATGGGCAACCCTTCTGACCTGGAGGGCATCACGAACATGTCCGCGTTGGCGAAGTAAGGGGCTATCATGTCATGAGGAATCTCTCCCAGCCACTGTATCGTGGGTGAGGACCTCGCCATCTTCTCTACGAGCGGGGCGAGGGGACCGTTCCCGATGACTTTGAGCGATATCATCTCTCTTGTTTCCGCGGAGAGCAGCCGCAGGCTGTCCATCAGCAGGTCAGTTCCCTTCACCTCGGCTAGCCTGCCGATATGCACTATGTTGACCTTCCCAGTTTCGAAGGCAGCTGGCCTTGAGTGCTTGCCTTTCGAGAACAGGCGGTTGTCAACTCCTGGGGGTATTACCGCGACGTCATTCCTGTACGCCCTGAGCAGGGAGGCCGTCCTCTCGTCGGTGGTTGCGACTGAGTCGGCGCCTTTCACGGCTAGCCTCTGGATGAAGGTCCCTCCCTGTCGGAAGGGAGCGGGCCATTCGGTCCTTGAGAAACCTATCCCGTGCACCGTCAGCAGGTTCTTCGGCCACCTGAGGCGGAGTGATCCGACGACGCCGCTCGACGGATCGTTCGCGTGGAATATGTCCGGCTGGCTGCGGCCGGCGGCGAGGATCATGTCAGGGACCATCGAGACCTTGAGGGAGAAGCGGTTGCGCAGCGCACGCACCCTGACGACCTTCATGCCCTCCACCGTCCATTCCCTCCGATTCCCAGGGCCGAGGGGGACTAGGACGGTGACATCAACCTTCTTTTCCGCCAGCCTTCTGCCCACCTCGAAGGCGAATACCTCGATCCCGCCAATCTCAGGCGGGCAGGACTTGGGGCCGACGATACATACGCGCATGTGTTCCGGGACCTGAATGCCTGGCACCAGGCTTTATGCTTTTGAGTCGTTGAGCTGCCGACGCCTCACGGCCGTTCACCGGGCATCATCCTGACAGGAGGCCTCTCCGGGTCATAGGAACAGCACGCCTATGCCGAACCCTCCCTGGTCCTTGTCGCGGACGAACTCCTTGTGGTCCCGCATGGCCTTCACCTCGCCCCAGAACCGGGGGACGCCGCCGACGTGGATCGCAGGCCCGGACACGATGTCGTGGAACGCGATCATCCCGCCTTTGGACACGAGAGGCGAGTACATCTCGAAATCCCTCTTCACGCCCTCGTAGTTGTGATCACCGTCTATGAACAGGAAGTCGACCTTGCGTCCTCCAAGGATCCTTAGGATCTCGTCGAGCGTCTCCTCCTTGTGTGAATCGCCTTCCACCAGGTGTATTCTCTGACCCGGCCTCGCGAAGGACTCGAGGAGAGGTACCATGTACTTGGGATAGCCCCCTCCGAACTCCCCGTGGGGCATGTCCACGCTGACGACCAACGCGTCCTCGTGGGCGACCCTAGTGAACAGGAACAGCGTACCGCCCTTCGCGGTCCCTATCTCCAATACGGTGTGAGGCCTCACCGTTTCCAGCATGTTCAGGAGCCCCACTATCTCATCTCTCACTTGGACGGGTGCGATGGCCACCTTCAAAGAGCTGAACGACGCTGCCAGGTCGACAGCCTGCTCGACGGTCCTCGCCTGCTCGGACAACCTTTGGAATCTGCGGATGGTCCTGGAAGAAGATGGCGCTCTGAAGGGTACCCATGCCAACCAGCGGAACGCCGATTCAGCGAGCCTCTTGGCCTCCGCTGCCTTCTTCCTCACCACGCTGGCGGACCCTGTCAACGATATCATTTTCGGGTACATACTACGAGTATATGATTTCTCTGACGGTGAGCGGGTCCATCCAGCTGGGTGGCCCGGGCAGATGGCGTCCCTTCCATGTCACCTGCAGGTCATCCCTTGATTGCCCCTTTCACCAGCCTGAGGAGGTCTCTTATGTCCCTTCCTCTGCTCGTCACGTGCAGGCAGACGAGGTACAGGCAGGCACCCGCTGCAGAGAGCGCAACCAGCCAGAACGCCGAGTCGTTCACGGAGTTCACGGCGAACGCGAGGAACGCGAAGGTGGCCGCGCCGCTTGCGGCCGCGGGGACCATCGGCCGTATTATCTCTGTGGGGCTCGAGCCGAAGACGTTCCTGAAGACGAATATGAAGTACCCGAACACGGCCAACGAGAGCACGGTCGTGAGCACACAGACGCCGTCTATTCCGAAGTGCGACGCGACCGGGTACACAAGGACAATCATCATGGCGGCTTGCGCGCTCGCCTGGATTGACATGTACTTGGGCTTTCCGATTGCTGCGAGTACGCTCGCCGCGGGCGGTATCAGGGCGTTGAGCAGGCCCTGCATTGAAAGGATGGTTATCGGGAACACCGTGGCTGCCCAGCCGTCTCCGAGCACGACGGGCACGAACATTGGTGAAAGAGCGGCCATCCCGACGCTCAGAGGGACGGTTATCACGGCAATCATCCTGAGAGACTCCGTGTAACCGACTCTAAGATGGTCCAAGGAATCCTTCATCCGGGCCATAGTCGGGAACAGCACCTTGTTGACAGTCCCGGAGATCTGTTCGCCCAGGGTTCTCCCGAACCTGACGGCGATGAAGTAGACCCCGAGGACGGCCACTCCGAGGACCTTGCCTATCACGAGCTGGTCTATGTTGAAGATCACGTAGGCCATCAGGCCTGCGACGAGCAGATGCGTCCCGAACCCGAGGAGGTCCTTGGCGAGGCCCCTGTCCATCATCGGGCGGACCCTCGCCGTCTGGTAGTATCGCAGAGTCACCACGTATGCCGCGCTCCCTGCCAGCGAGCCGAAGACGATGCTCCAGTAGGAGAACCCGGCCAGGGCTAAGCCTATCGACACGAATGACATCGTGCCGTACTGAGCTACCGTCCCGACCGCGAGCCGCCGGAACTGCAGCCCCCTCGAGAGCATCACCAGGGACGGGAAGGCGACCGGCTGGATGAACAGGTTCGCGCTCATGACGATGAGCACGGGCGCCACGGCCGCGTTGTCGTAGAAATCCGAGATGGGGTCGGACAGGAGGACTATCGTGACGAGGAGCACCGCGGCGATCATCCACCTGATCGAGAGGCCGACTGCGACCGACTCTTCCACCCTCGTGTCTCTCTGGATGACCGCCTGCGTAATCCCGAAGTCCTGCACGGTCGCGAACAGCGCCATCAGGATGATGCCGATGCTCGCTATGCCGAAGTCCTCAGGCGTGAGGAGCCTCGCCAGGACCGTTATCATCACGAATGTCAGGACAAGAACGGTAATCTGTGCTAGGCCGATGTATGATATGTTCCTAAAAGTCCTGGTCCTGATGCTCGACAACGCCCGACAAACGGCTACTCCGTGGATGATTCTTTCGGTCGCCCAAGCCCCGAGAACCCGTTCACCTAGCCCGTGAACTTCCTGAGTTCGGAGAGGAACCCCTTGAGGGCGTGCCTGTCGCCGTGGAGCGCGATGTACATGAAGAGCCATTTCGGCAGGACCACGCCGACGAAGAGGTACACGTGATAGACGTACCACGCAAAGGAGAAGTTCGACCTTATGAATCTGAAGTACCAGTAGAGTCCCCGCCGGAGGGTCGCTCCGGTCTTCGCCCTCGAGACTCCGACCTTGTGCCACATGACTGCCTTGTGGGCATAGACGACCTTCCAGCCGTCCTTACGCGCCTTGATCGAATACTCGGCGTCCTCGTTCCCGAAAGGGTACTCGGTGTTGAGCAGCCTCTGTCTGGCGAGTTCTGCCCTGATCATCATGCCGCCTCCAGTGCACCAGTCCGTCTCGCCGTCCTCGTCGTATTGCCCCGTGTCCCGCTCCCCAGTGCCGATGTGCTTGTACACTATCTCCCGCCATGGCACTATCCTCCCGCCTGCGTAGAGTATGATGTCCTTCCTGCCGTCGTACGAATAGTAGTATGTCTTCGGGCCGAGCAGCCCTATGCGTCCGTCCCGCTCTCCGACGGCCACGAGCTCAGTCAGAAGAGCGGGATCGACGACCGTGTCGTTGTTCAGGAGGAGGATGTACTCGGCCTTGAGGGCCTTGAGGGAGAAGTCCATGCCGACGTTGCTCCCCCTGGCGAACCCGAGGTTGCTCTCGTTTCTTATGAGGACCAGGCGCCGTCTTGAGGCCATCTCCGCGAAGTCATCTGGCGATGCCGATTGAGCTTCATCGTGTCCGAGCTCGGCGAGGAAGGTGCGTTCCGCTTCCGGGTCGCTCTTTTCAGATGGGTCTTGAGGCCCCGGGGAATCGCCCGAGCAATGCTCCCTGATCCTGAGGATGGAATCGTCGGTGGAGCCGTTGTCAACGACAACCGTCCAGAAGTCGCCGTAGTTGAGCTTCCATAAGGATTCGAGGCATTCGATGGTGTCGCGCCAACCATTCCAGTTGGGTATGACTATCGCGACTCTCGGTCCCATTTGGTCTGCCTCCTCACACCAAGCGGCTGGAGGCTGCGTCCGTTCTCCGCAGTGGTCTCAGGTGGCCGCTGCGCAGACACTATGATAGTCCAGCCCCGAGTCGCTTGCGTATCGGACTTGACAGCCGTGGACTGCATATATAATCCCTCGCCGAGCGCCCTCCGGACGGAGGAAGTAGGTCGTCTTGACGTGAGCATCTATGACGCGCCTCGCAGCCAAGTAGTCATGCCTTTGAGAAGGCGGGAGCTCCGTGAAGATGCGGTTCGGATACGAACCCAAAGCATGTACGCCCTCACAGGAAGCAGACTACCTGGCAGGATTGGCCGCCACACTATTGTACAATTGTGCGCATAGGGCGTGCAAAGATAATATCGCAGTTCGTGAATGCCGCACAGAGGTAACCCCTTGTTCAACGGCATCGAGTTCGTCGGCGCCTTCACGGTATCTCTGGTCACGACCTTTCTCATCATGCCTTGGCTCATCACGAAGCTGAAGGTCGTCGGAGTGACCGGGATTGACCAGAACAAGCCCGACAAGCCGGAAGTCGCCGAGATGGGCGGCATAGGGGTCGTCGTCGGGTTCTTCGCAGGAGTGAGCGCATTGATGGCGCTCGACGGGATCGAGAATGCATCCTTGTTGAGCGTATCGCTCTCAGCAATCCTGGGCGCTGCGTTCGTCGGGATGATGGACGACATGTTCGACCTCCGACAGAGGCACAAGGCGCTGCTCCCGTTCGTCTTGGCGCTGCCCCTTGGAACCTTCCTGGGCGAGGACATCGTCATCCCTCATGTGGCCACGGTGAACTTCGGGCCTTGGATGATACTAGCCGCCGCCTTCGCCATCACATGCGCGGCCAACGCCGCGAACATGCTCGAGGGCTTCAACGGGCTTGGCACGGGGCTGGGCCTCATCATGGGATTCACGCTCGTCGTGCTCTGTGTCATGCACGAGAGGATGGACGGCATCTACGTGTTGCTGCCCCTCCTCGGAGCGCTCGTGGCCTTCCTCCACTTCAACAAGTATCCAGCCAAGGCGTTCCCGGGCGATACCATGATGTTGTTCATGGGAGCGACGCTTGCCGTAGCGGGCATGCTCTCGGAACTGCACGTCCAGACGATGTTCATATTCATCCCGATGATCCTGGAGTTCTTCCTCAAGCTGAGAGGAAGGTTCAGGGCGGAGAATTACGCCACAAAGGCCGCAAACGGCCACCTGACATATGGTGGCAGGATCGAGTCGATCACCCACCTGTTGATGAAGCACTGGAAATGCACGGAGACCTCGCTCGTTTACGCGATATTCGCAATTGAAGGTGCCTTCTGTGCGGCCGTGGTAGTGGTCGACTTCCTGCTCTGATGCCTGGGGGGTTCTGTCAATAGTCGGGTGTTGGCCACTTGGACCTCCCCGACCATCGACTCGTCCCATTCGGCTCCGGCCGTGCGCCCCTTCCGGAGTCGTAGAGGACCATCATCACGTCATGCTGGGACGCGCCGGGGTCGAACCGTAGACCCCCTGCCGTCATGTTGAGGACGGCTGTTGGCAGCGGGCCAGAGCTCCTGGAAGACGCGCCCATTCGGGAATATGGATTCCTCCC
>JBFFED010000041.1:0-16732 GCA_041559015.1 Thermoplasmata archaeon
CTGGACACCTTCAGGAACAGGGACCTGATCCGGAGGGCGGCCTTGGAGCTGGATGAGATCATGGCTGTCGCGCAGTTGATGGCGATTCAGGGCCCTGGCAACGTGAGGACGCTCGCGGTCGACCTGAGGGGGGATGGCAGCCTGCGCTTCGACACGCTCAGCATCGGGGACTCTGAGGACGGGCCGAACCTTTCCAGCGCGGTGCTCCGCTTCAAGAATGGGGCGGCGCTCTCGAGAGCCGCCCTGGAGCCGCCTGTATGGCTCAGGAGCGCCTCCAGGAGCGCGCTGACCGTGGACTCGCCCGTCTTCGAACTCAGGCTGGAGAGCGTCCTCGAGGGGCGGGTCCTATCGATTGTCGCGGAGGCCAGGTGACATGGACTTCGTGATATCGAAGGTCGCGATGGCAGCATGCGCATTCCTCGTGGCCGGGGTCCTCTCAGGGTGCATGGACCCCTTGAGCTTCGCCGACCAGGAGGGCGAGCTTGACGGCGTGGTCAAGAGATTCTGTGGGCTCGTGGACAGGGCCGCGCTGTCGCACTCGAGGACCTGCCTTGCCTGGGACGTGCCCTTCATGGCGGATGGCCAGGGGATCGGGATGGTCATACACCGGGGCCTGGTGATGGCCGAGGCTGGGAAAGAGAACGCCATCGGACAGCCGGTGACAGGGATACACACCTGGCAGGACCCAGGCGCCTCCATGAACGCGACCGTGCTCAGGCTCCTGGACGAGTCCGGGGACGCATTGGTGGCCTCCTCAGGAGATCGGGTGCTGCTGGTCACGGAGCTGGTCCTCCTCGACGGCCTCCCCACGTACCTGGCGTTCGCTCGGAGCGGGCCCTAGGACCTGCGGGAGAACTTCCCCGCGAGCTCCGTCACGGCCTGCGCGAATACATCTGCCTCTTCCCGCGTGTTGTAAAGGTAGACGGAGGCCCTGGCGCAGCCGTCCATGCCTCTGGCGCTGAAGTACGAGTGGCAGCAGTGCATGCCAGAGCGCATCATGATGTTCCTGGAGTTGTCCAGTATCATGGCCACGTCGTGGCCCGTGAGGCCCTCTATGTTGAAGCTGAGTATCCCTGCCCTGAGGTTCGGGTCCTGGGGAGATAGCAGCCTAATCGAGGGCAGGCCTCGAAGGGCCTTGGTCATGCGCTTGTTGAGCTCGGACTCGTGAGCACGTATCTCGTCCAGCCCTATGCGCTCCAAGTAGTCAATCGCCGCCCCAGTGCCTATTATGCCCGAGTAGTTCTGGAGGCCCGTCTCGAACCTCTCGGGAGCTGGCAACAGCCTGAACGAGCGCTCGTCGGTGTCTGTGACCCCGTGGCCGCCATACATCAGAGGGCTGAGTTCGTCGGAGAGTTCGGACCTGCAGTAGAACAGGCCGACCCCGGACGGACCGCACATCTTGTGGGCCGACGCGGCCATGTAATCCACCCCCAGCGCCCTGACATCCAGCTTCATGCTCGGAGCGGCCTGGGCGGCGTCGAACAGGACCCTAGCGCCGTTGGCATGGGCGATGTCTACGACCTCCTTCGCTGGGAGGGTATGCCCAGTGACATTCGAGGTCAGGCACATCGCCACCAGCTTCGTCTTCCTGGTAACTACCCTCTCGTATGCCTCGATATCGAACGTGCCATCTTCGGCGGATTTGATGATCCGCCGTCTCACTCCCCTGGTCTTCGCCAGATGGATTACGGGCACATGAACTGCGTTGTGCTCGTAGTCGGTGGTCACGACCTCGTCTCCCGCCTCCAGGCCAGACCCGAATATGACCGTGTTCAGACCCTCTGTGGAGTTCTTCATGAAAGCAATCTCGTTCGGGGTGTCCGCGTTGAAGAACCCCGCGACCTTCTCCCTGACTGCGTCGCACCTGAGGGACACCTCGGTTGCGAGCCTGTGGGAGCTGCGACCTCCGCAGGCAGGGTAGGACTCGTAGTAGTCCGCCATCGCATCCGTGACCTGTCTCGGCCTGAGGGTCTGGCAGGCGCTGTCGAGATATATCGGCACCGTGCCCTCCGCCCCTTTGTTAAGCACGGAGAAGTCCTTCCTCACCTTGCTGGCGTCCATTCGGCTCTGCATCGGATAGCAATCGATGGTATTATTCGTTTCCAGGTGACGGGGGCCCACACTGCATCCGCGGGGGAGGCACGCGGAATCAACTGGTAAACTTATTAAACGGCTTCAATTAATCACCTGCGGTTCAGATGACGACGGATGAGAGGAAACGGGTCTATTTCGACCACAGCGCAACCACCGCCGTGTTGCCTGAGGTCGCGGAAGCGATGAGGCCTTATTTCGTCAACATGTACGGGAACGCGTCCAGCCTCCACTCGTTCGGGAGGGAGGCAAGGGCCGCTATTGACAAGGCGAGGGCCAGCGTCGCCTCCGTCCTCAACTGCGACCCGTCCGAGATCGTCTTCACTTCGAGCGGCACAGAGGCCGACAACCTCGCGGTCACCGGAGTGGCGACCTTCAAGGGCAGGTCGAAGGGGCACATCATAACCACCACGGTCGAGCACCACGCGGTCTTGGAACCGTGCGAGCACCTCAAGAGGCGCGGGTTCGACCTGACCCTGGTGCCGGTGTCAAAGGATGGCATAGTCGACCCCGGCGATGTCGAGCGCGCCGTCAGGGGCGACACCGTGCTTATATCAGCCATGATGGCGAACAACGAGATAGGCACGATCCAGCCGTACAAGGAGATTGGCAAGATAGCCTCATCTCACGGCGTGCCGTTCCACACGGACGCCGTCCAGGCCATCGGCAAGCTGCCCATAGACGTGAAGGCGGACAACATCGATCTCCTTTCGCTCTCCGGGCACAAGTTCCACGGGCCGAAGGGCGTCGGCGTCCTCTATGTGAAGAAGGGCACGGAGATAGAGCCAATAATCCGCGGCGGAGGGCAGGAGCGAGGACTGAGGTCCTCGACGGAGAACGTCCCCGGCATAGTCGGTCTGGGCGCGGCCGCCAGGATTGCCATGAGGGACCGCGAGAGCTCCTGTGACAGGATGAGGAAGCTGAGGGACAGACTCGTCAAGAGCATACCCGAGCTCGTGCCGAGGGCATACCTCAACGGCCATTCGACGAAGAGGCTCGTCAACAATGTCCATTTCAGGTTCGATTTCATCGAGGGCGAGGGGCTGATACTGCAGCTGGACCTAAAGGGGATAGCTGCGTCCACAGGCTCCGCGTGCTCCACTGGCTCCCCCGACCCGTCCCCGGTGTTGCTCGCCCTGGGGCTGTCCCACGAACAGGCCCACGGCAGCCTCAGGCTCACACTGGGACGGGGCAATACTGAAGAGGAGGTAGACTACTTACTGGAAGTGCTCCCCGGAGTCGTCTCGAGGCTCAGGGAGATATCGCCGTTCAACGAATCGAGTCCGACTGCAAGAGGAGAAGGTGGCAGCTGTGTACAGCGATAAGGTGATGGACCATTTCACGAACCCCAGGAACGTCGGCGAGATACTGGACGCCGATGGTATAGGCAAGGTAGGGAACCCGCAGTGCGGGGACGTCATGTGGCTCTACATCAAGGTCAAGGACAATATCATAACCGACATCAAGTTCAAGACCTTCGGTTGCGGGGCGGCCATCGCGACCAGCTCGATGATCACCGAGCTGGCCAGGGGGAAGACCATCGAGGAGGCGAAGATAATATCCAGGGGAGATGTGGCCAACGCCCTCGAGGGACTGCCGCCCCAGAAGATGCACTGCTCGAACCTGGCCGCGGACGCCCTGAAAGAGGCCATAAAGGATTATGAGGCGAAGAAGGGAGCCAAGGGCGGCTGAGCGGTCGAGGGTTCTGTCAATAGTCGGGTGTTGGCCACTCGGACCTCCCCGACCATCGACTCGTCCCATTCGGCTCCGGCCGTGCGGCCATCGCTGGCTCGTAGAGGACCATCACCACGTCATGCTGGAACGCGCCGGGGTCGAACCGTAGACCCCCTGCCGTCATGTTGAGGACGGCTGTTGGCAGCGGGCCAGACCTCCTGGAAGACGCGCCCATTCGGGAATATGGATTCCTCCCACATATCGGGCGCGATCCGCTGCTCCGCGGGCCGACCGTTCCGGCCCGCGTATGTGCCTTGTTCGGCATCCAGTGACCAACGGGGAGACGGGTTCTTGACGTTTCGCACTACATGTACCACCCGATTTTGGACAGAACGGCGGTCGAGAAAAGATATTGTAGGCATCCATGCTATTCAAGGCCGAGCGGATGACTGACCTCTCGGTCGACCTATGTGGACTGAAGCTGCGCAACCCGACCATGCTCGCCGCGGGTGTTCTGGACGAGACTGGCAGGAGCATGGTCGCGGTCGCAAGGGCAGGGGCTGGGGCGATTGTCACCAAGTCTATCGGCAGGGCCGCCCGGCCTGGACACCCTAACCCGTGCGTGGTGGAGCTGCCTTACGGGCTGCTGAACGCGATGGGGCTCCCCAACCCGGGCGCCGAGGCCTTCAGCAACGAGCTCCGGGACGCGAAGACGGGGAACGTGCCGATAATAGCCAGCGTGTTCGGGAGCACGGAGGACGAATACGCCGAGCTGTGCAGGTCGATGGCACGTTCCGGTGCGGACGCGATAGAGCTGAACCTGAGTTGCCCCCATGCGAAGGGGTACGGCGCTGAGATCGGGTCCGACCCTGACGTCGTCCAGGCGATATGCAGGAAGGCCAAGAAGGGGCTCAGTGTCCCCGTGTTCGCCAAGCTCACGCCGAACACATCTTCGATAGCGGACCTTGCGCGTGCTGCGGAGAAGGGCGGTGCTGACGGCGTTGTCGCCATCAACACCCTCAAGGGAATGACGATATCGCCCGAGGCTAGGATGCCCATACTCGCGAACGGGGTCGGTGGTCTGTCAGGCCCCGCGATCAGACCCGTCGGAATCAGGTGCGTCTACGAGATATTCGAGGCCGTCAAGGTGCCGGTGGTCGGCGTCGGAGGCGTGTCGAACGCGAAGGACGCGCTCGAGTACATCATGGCAGGAGCGTCCGCGGTCCAGATAGGGACCGCAGTCTGGAGCGAAGGCCCCGAGGTCTTCACAAAGGTCACGAGCGGGCTCATCAAGTTCATGGCGGAGAACGGTTTCAACACGGTCAAGGAGATGGTTGGGATTGCCCACGGTTCCCGGCGTTAGGATGATGACCGTCCACGAGCACAGGGACGAGACCCCGAACGTCCGGACGGTCATATTCAAGGAGAAGCTGCTGGCGAAGCCGGGGCAGTTCGTCATGGTCTGGGTGCCAGGGGTCGACGAGTTCCCCATGTCGGCCTCGTACACGATACCCAGGTTCGGGATCACATACCAGGTTCTCGGTCCTGGCACGAAGGCGCTGGCTTCCGTCGTGCAGGGGCGGAAGGTGGGCATCAGGGGGCCCTACGGCAAGGGGTTCACCCTTGTCGGAAGCAGGGTCCTCGGGGTCGCTGGCGGTGCGGGGATCGCCCCTCTGGCACCGTTCCTCGAGCTGGCGATTACCAAGCGTGCCTCGGTGGACCTCGTCCTCGGCGCGAAGACCGCGAGAGAGATCATCTTCGAGGACAGGATGGTCGAGGCGGGCGCGAAGGTGCACATATCCACCGACGACGGCAGCGGCGGGTCCAAGGGGTTCGCGACCGACCTCGCGAAGGAGGTAATGTCGAAGGAGAGGTTCGACTGCGTCTACACCTGCGGTCCTGAGAGGATGCTGGTCGGGGCGCTCGCGCTCGCGGAGAAGCACAAGACGCCCGTCCAGGCCTCGCTCGAGCGGTTCATGAAGTGCGGGATCGGCATATGCGACTCGTGCGCGATCGACGGCAGGCACGTGTGCAAGGACGGGCCGGTGTTCTCCGGCGACGATTTGAGGGCGTTCGACGACCTCGGGAAGACGAAGCTGGACACGTGCGGCCGGAGAGTCCCCATCTGACCTTAGAAGGATGACGGGGAGCGGTCACTGACAGTCCGGGTTCTTCCCTTCCCGGGCCATGACCTCGTCGACTATATTCCAGAACTCTTCCTCTGACACCCTTCCGTGCTCCTCGCCGGCCCTCTTTATGGCTCGGACGATGTCACATATCTGCTCCTGGCTCGCACCGATGCTGCGCTCGCTCAGCCTCGCCTTGACCAAAGCTGTCCCCGAGTGCTTCCCTAGGACCAGCCTGCGCCTGTTCCCGACCTCCTCGGGGTTCACGCATTCGTAGGTCATGGGACAGTTGAGCACCGCAGCGACATGTATGCCGGACTCGTGCGAGAAGGCGTTCCGTCCTACCCACGGCTGGTTGACCGGAAGAGGCATCTTCGTGGTCTCATAGACATATCTCGTCAGGTCAGTCAACTGGTCGGTCCTGATCCCAACATCCCGTTTGTAGATATGCTTCAGGGCCATCACCAACTGTTCCAAGGGGACGTTCCCCGCGCGCTCTCCGATGCCGCCGACGGTGGTCGCGATGGCCTCCGCGCCAGCATCGAGGGCGGCGATAGAGTTGGCCAGACCGAACCCGAAATCGTTGTGCAGGTGGGCCGAGAGAGGGAGAGAAGTGTGCTCCCGCATCTTCCGGAACAGGAAGGAGACGGCCTCCGGGCCCGCGCATCCCAGCGTGTCGGTGATCCCGAGCCTGCAGGCACCGGCCTCCTCGCACGCCCTGTACACCTCCTTCAGGAAGAGGACGTCGGACCGGGTGCTGTCCTCTGTGCTGAGGCTCGCTTTCAGGCCTCTCGCGCGCGCATACTCAATGGAAGTGACCGCTCTCCGGAGGACGTCTTCCCTTGTCATCTTGAGCTTGTAGCGCAGGTGCAGGTCGCTCGTGGCGACGAACAGCAGCACCATGTCGATGTCGCAGTCCGCAGCTGCATCGATGTCCCCCTGAGTGGTCCGTGCAAGGCAGAGTATCTCTGATTCGAGGCCGAGACCGACCACGGCCTTCACGGCCTCCATCTCCTGTTCGGACACAGCGGGGAAGCCCGCCTCGATCTGATGCACACCGGCCTCCGCCAGCTTCTGGGCGATGGCCACCTTCTGCTCGATCGTGAAATGCACGCCCGGCATCTGCTCCCCGTCCCTGAGGGTGCTGTCATACACCACTATCTTCTCGGGCAGCTTAACCCGGGAAGCGGCGTTGTATGGGCTCACTGCGGAGAACTGCATCGTGATGCCATCGGATGGGGACTATTTATTCTGTTGCAGCTGGCGACTGTCCGTCCTCAAAAACCATTAATAGTACGCTAGGCGTTGAAGAACATCCTCAGAGCCGGGGTGACAGAGCGGCCATGTGGCGGACTGCAGATCCGTACACAGGAGTTCAAATCTCCTCCCCGGCCCCATAGCGCCTGCTGGCCGCGAACGTCGTCGCCACGGGAATTCTGTAATCATAAAGCTTTATACACATCCAACGATATGGCCCAATAACAGCGTTACGGAATCTGACTGGCCTGCGACTACTCTCAAGAAGGTGTGAACTATGAAGACCCCCTGCGAACTCGTTGTCGGGAGGATCCTGCCCGCGCTGAGAGCGTCGGTAGTCAAGGAGCTCTCCGGCAAGTACCAGATGAAGCAGTCGGACATCGCGAAGAAGCTCGGCATAACACAGGCCTCGGTGAGCCAGTATCTGAGCGCGACCAGGGGAGGGGGCACGAAGATCACGGACAGATTCCCCAAGATCAGAACCTACGCCGAGGAGATCGCCAGGAGGATCGACGAGGGGCAGGACAGGTCCGAATGGTACAGTGTCCTCTGCTCGGCCTGCAAGGACATCAGGGAGGACGACGAGTTCTGCAGGATGCACAAGATCGTCTCCAACCTGGGCGGATGCGACATCTGCAGGAAGCACTAGGAGCCGGCTCTTGCCGATATGACAGGGGCTGTGCAACGTCAGTCAAGGTTCGTTCTTCAGCCTCTGAGTGTTCAAGAATGTGCCACGGAGGGCAAAACGGACATATACAGCACCGCTTCATTGCCCGTCCGGTGTTCCACGCATGGTGCGGCCACAGGTCATGGACAACGTGCTCGAGGCCATAGGCAACACTCCGATGGTCAGGCTCAACAGGGTTGTGCCCGTAGGGTCAGCGACCGTCCTGGCGAAGCTCGAGTCATTCAACCCGATGTCTTCGGTCAAAGACCGCATAGCGAAGAGCATGATCGAGGTCGCGGAGAGGAAAGGGAGGATAAACAAGGACACCACAATCATAGAACCGACTTCGGGGAACACGGGCATCGGCCTTGCGATGGTGTGCGCAGTCAAGGGGTACAAGCTCGTCTTGACAATGCCTGAGAACATGAGTGCTGAGCGCAGGATGCTGCTCTCGGCGTTCGGCGCGCGCCTCGTACTGACCCCCGCAGCTGAAGGGATGAAGGGCGCGGTGGCCAAGGCAGAGGAGATGTGCGCTTCCACGCACAACTCTTTCATGCCACAGCAGTTCAAGAACAAGGCGAACCCGTGGATCCACAAGAAGACGACCGCGAAGGAGATTCTGAAGGCGGTCGACAGGATCGACGCGTTCGTGGCCGGAGTGGGGACGGGCGGAACGATAACCGGCGTGGGGAAGGCCCTCAAGAGAAGATACCCACAGGTGAGAGTGGTAGCTGTGGAGCCCCAGGACTCGCCCGTGCTGTCCGGGGGGAAACCAGGGCCGCACAGGATTCAGGGCATCGGTGCGGGGTTCGTGCCCGGAGTCCTCGATCCTGAGTCGCTCGACGAAATCATCAAGGTCAAGTCTGCAGACGCCATCGGGATTGCGAGAAGGCTCGCGCGCGAAGAGGGGATACTTGTGGGCATCTCCTCGGGAGCAGCGGCCTGGGCCGCCCTGAAGGTCGCGCAGGAGCTAGGGGACGGGAAGGTGGTCGTCGTGCTCCTGCCAGACACTGGAGAAAGGTATTTGAGCACCGACCTGTTTGGAGAGGGCCCGTGATGCCCTTGGATGCCAAGGACGACGTCGATGTTGTTCTGGAGCGGGACCCTGCTCCCAAGAGCCGCTCGGAGGCGCTCTTGTTCAGCCAAGGGCTCCATGCGGTGAGGCTGCACAAGGCAGCTCACAGGATGTACCTCAAGGAGAGGTACAAGACCGCCAGGCTGTTCAACTATGTCTCGAGGATCCTAACAGGAGCGGACATACACCCCGGGGCCAAGATAGGCAATGGGTTCTTCATCGACCACGCGACGGGCGTTGTTATCGGCGAAACCTCTGAGATTGGAGACAACGTGTCCGTCTACCAGGGCGTGACGCTCGGCGGGGTTCACACGGAGAAGAAGAAGAGGCACCCGACGATAGGCAACAACGTCGTCATAGGTGCCGGCGCGACCATCCTCGGCCCCATCACAATCGGGGACAACGTGAGGGTCGGGGCCGGGTCCGTGGTGATCAAATCGGTCCCGCCGAACTGCACCGTGGTCGGAGTTCCCGCCAAGATAGTCCAGAGGACCGGGACGACGGAGATAGACCTCCACCATGAGGAGCTGCCCGACCCTGTCGTCAATGCGTTCATCGACCTCTGCCACAGCCTCTCCGAGATGGAGTACAGGCTCGAGCAGATAGAGAAGCAGTTGGGCATTAAGCATGAGAAGATACGAATCCCCGCGCAGCCCAATGGCAGGCCACCCGAGCTGTCCTGTCCAGTCGAGGAGAAGCATTAATAGTCCCCCAGTCATTTGAGACGCGAAGGGCCATGGCGCTCGTTTTATACAACACACTGACCCGGAGGAAGGAGCCTTTCGAGCCCCTCTCAGAGGGAAGGGTCGGGATATACGTCTGCGGGGTGACGGTCTACGACGAGTCGCACCTAGGGCACGCCAAGTCCGCTATCAACTTCGATGTCATCGTCAGATGGTTCAGGCACAGGGGCTACGAGGTGAATCATGTGACGAACTTCACCGATGTCGACGACAAGATCATCGCCAGGGCGAACGAGCTCGGGATGCCTGCGCTCGACCTGTCCCAGAGGATGATAGATGAGTACCACCGAGACATGGACGCCCTGAAGATCGGCAGGGCGAGCGTCTACCCGAAGGCGAGCGAGACGATGCCCGACATAATCGCCATGGTCAAAGGACTGATAGAGAAGGGTTACGCGTACGAGTCCAGCGGCTCTGTATACTTCAGCGTCAGGAATGTCAAGGACTATGGGAAGCTCTCGGGGCAGAGACTGGACGACATGCATACAGGTACCAGGATAGAGCCCGGGGAGGACAAGAGGGACCCTATGGACTTCGCGCTCTGGAAGGCCGCAAAGCCCGGCGAGGTCTCCTGGGACAGCCCCTGGGGCAAGGGCAGGCCCGGCTGGCACATCGAATGCTCGGCGATGTGCCTGAAACACATAGGCAAGACCATCGACATCCACGGCGGCGGCACCGAGCTGATATTCCCGCACCACGAGAACGAGATACTCCAGTCGGAGGCGTACAACGACGCACCGTTCGTGAGGTACTGGCTGCACAACGGCCTCCTGACCATCGAAGAGGAGAAGATGTCCAAGTCGCTCAAGAACTTCTTCCTCATCAAGGACATCCTGAAGCGTTACACGCCTGAGGTCGTCCGGTTCTATCTTCTGAACGCCAGCTACAGGCAACCCCTCGATTACAACGAGAGGTCCCTCGAAGAATCCGGCAAGGCCCTCGAGAGGCTGCAGAACACTTACGACATGATGCGCGCGGCGACGAAGACCGCCTCCGGAGAGGACGATGCTACAGGCATCTGCGAGGACGCCTGGCGGGAGTTCGAGTCCAGGATGGACGATGATTTCAGCACCCGCGAGGCGATAGCATCCATTTACGATCTCACCCACGAGGCTAACAGGCTGTGGAGCGAGGGGAGGCTCAGCAGGAAGGGTGCGGAGAATGTCGCTGGAGTGCTCGAGAGGTTCAATGAGGTGTTCGGCGTGCTCGTAGGCGAGAAGTCGGGAGAGGACCTGTCAGGCAAGCTCGTTGACCTCCTCCTCCTGGTCAGGGAGGACGCGAGGAAGAGGAAGGACTTCACCCAGGCAGACACGATCAGGAATCGGCTCTCGGAGCTCGGCATCGAGATACAGGACACGCAAGATGGTGCCGTATGGAAGCGAAAGTGAGCGCGGAGACCGCTCTTAAGAAGGCCGAGCTGATCGCAGGGGGTGCTGTCAGGATGGCCCCTGGGTTCAGACTGCCCTTCCTCCCCAGCATATCCACCGCGGGACCTGGTGCTGGGAGCACGACGGTTGTCTTCGAGTTCGGCGGCACGAGGGCCAAGAAGTCGGTCTCGCGCTCGGAGGGGGAGTTCGAGCTCGTCCAGGAGGGCGAGGGACACCTAATCAAGAGGAGAGGTGATGTGTTCCTCGAAGAGGTCTCGCTCGTGCCGACGCTCCTGCACGCACCATATCAGGCCTTCGTGAACATCGACCAGGCCTGCGTGATGGACTGCAAGTTCTGCGCATCGCCCCGGTTGGAGGAGTTCCTCACCAAGAACCTCACAGACGAGAAGATACTGAACATGATCGAGGAAGCCTCCCGATGCGAGGGATTTGAGTCCGTAGCCCTTACAAGCGCGGTGCCCGTATCCCCTGGGATGACCGTCAAGCGGATATCCGGCCTGGTCAGGGGCGTGAGGAGGATGCTGCCGGACGCGCCGATAGGCGTTGAACCCTACGTGACTCGGCCCGACGAGGTCGACATGCTCAAGGACGCGGGCGCGGACGAGATCAAGCTCAACATCGAGTCCTTCGACAGGGACATATTCGAGAAGGTGTGCCCGAAGAGGGACTATGACAACATCCTCCACGCAATAAACCACGCAGGTGAGGTGTTCGGTAAGAACAGGGTCTGCTCCAACATCATCTTCGGCCTGGGTGAGACGGACGAGTCCGTGCTGGAAGGGGTCAAGGTGCTCGCCAACATGGGGGCCGTCGCGACCCTGAGGGGGTTGAGGAGGAACGAATACAACATGCCCGAGCTCGAGAAGGTCCTTGGGCACCTCGAGCCTGTCAGCCCGGGCAGGATGCTCTCGTTGGCGCGCGAGGAGAAGAAGATACTGCTCGAGTACGGCCTCACGACCCTTGACTTCAAGACGATGTGCCACAGCTGCCTCGCGTGCGACATCGTCCCTTTCTGGGACGTATGAATCTCACTTGTGGGTGAAGACGCATCTGATAGTGGGGGCGGCCTGCTCGACCCTGACGTAGCAGAACCTCTCCAGCTGCACGACCTTCCCGACGGCCGACGCGAGCCCCTTCTCGGCGACGCCCCTTACCACGGACCCATCAGTCATGAGCACCTCGGCCGGGGGTGAGCCCGAAGGAGCCCAGTGGACTATCTGGACGCCTTCCTTGAGCACCGAGAGGTCGTTTCCTGCATACTGCGCGACGCCGTCCTTGATCTCGATGTTGCACAGGTCCTTGAGCCTTAACCTGCGCGGCCTGGACCTGAGATCGTCAGCGCTGACGAGCACCTTGGGGTCGCTGCCGAGCGTGAGCTCTCTGACGCCCCGCTCGGGGTGCTCGGGGTGAAGGGGCGCCCTTGCGGCCAGATCGGGCGCGTCCGTTATAGGCAGCTCGACCGGCTCCGACACGAAGAAGTATCGGTCCGCCGAATCGTCGATGAGCTCCCTGTTGAACGAGTACAGCGTCTTCCACGAGAACGCGATGTCGACCTCCTTGATGCCGACATCCACCCAGTAGCGCCTCAGGGACTCGGGCCTGATGCCGCGCCTCCTGAGAGCGCTGAGCGTGCCGAGCTGCGGGTCGTCCCAGCCGGAGTAGAGGCCCTGCTTGATACCCTCGGACATCTTGGAGGTCGAGAGCTGGACCTCCTCGAGTGATATCCTGCCGTAGTGTATGTAGACCGGCTTCTTCCAGCCGAAGTAATCGTACAGGTATTCCTGCCTGTAGGTGTTGTTCAGGTGGTCCTTCCCCCTGAGCACATGCGTTAGATCGAGAAGGTGGTCGTCGACCGCAACCGCGAGGTTCATCAGAGGGTAGACCCGGTATCTCGTGCCTGTCCTCGGATGCGGCGTGTCGTCTATCCGCAGGCCGACGAAGTCCCTTATGGCCGGGTTGGGGTGCAGGAGGTCTGTCTTCACCATCAGGGAGGCCTCCTCAGGCTTGTATGACCCGTCGAACATCTTGTCCCATCGGGCCATCTGGTCAGCGACCAGCTGCTCCCTGTGAGGGCAGGCCTCCTTATGGTTCTTCAGCTCCCGCCAGTCCTCGGGCCTGCACGTGCAGACGTACGCCTTGCCCATCTCAAGCAGTCTCTTGGCGATGTCGTAGTACGTCTCGAACCTGTCGCTCTGGATTATTGTCTTATGGATCTTGACGCCCAGCCAGTCGAAATCGCGGGGAATGGTGTCGTAGCCTTCGGGATCTATCCTCGCAGGGTCTGTATCCTCGAACCTGTTGTAACAGATGCCCCCGTAGCGCTTCACATACTCGTCGTTCAGGATGGCCATCCTGCTGTGGCCCACGTGCAGAGGGCCCGAGGGGTTCGGGGCCATGCGCATGCGAACCTCGCCCTGGACGCCCTCCAGGTCGGGCATGCCGACCTCCTTCGTCTTCGCCTCCTTCACCAGCAGCTCAGGGGCCAGGCGCTCGAGCGTCTCAAGCTGGGCCGCGGAGTCCATAGCATTGACCTCGTCAACCACCGACCTGGCCAGGGCGGATATCTCCTTGGCCTTCGACCGCAGCTCAGGGTTCTCGGCCATCACCTTGCCAAGAACCGAGCCGATTGTGGCCTTGCCTCCGAACTGCACAGCGTTCTGGAGCGCATACTTACGGATGGCTCCCTCTGCGTCCACGGTCGACTCGATTGACGAGTTATCTATAAAAAGATATGAGCCCGCTCATCGCCTCCGCGACTCACGAAAGGATAGAAATACGCTCAGGCTCATGCATCCAGAGGTGTTCGGTTGTCCATCAGACAGCTCATGACCCAGTTCGATGAATCCATCGTCGTCAAGGGACGCATATCCCGGGAACTCGAGTTGACCAAGGTACTCTTCAAGGAGAGGACCACACCTGTGCTGTTCGAGGACCTGGACGGATACGCCGCCGTCGGGAACCTGTGGTCCACAAGGGAACGGATAGCCAAGGCGATGAACACCACGCCTGAGGAACTCACGAGGAAGATGATGCAGGCGATGGACAGCCCCTCGCCGCCCCAGGAGATAGAGAACGCGCCCTTCGACAAGAACGTGCTCACTGACTTCGACCTGCAGGAATCAGCCATCCCGAAGTTCTACCAGACCGATGGCGGGAGGTTCATCACCGCTGGTGTCGTCGTGGCGGAGCACGACGGCATACGGAACATGTCTTTCCACAGGCTGATGCTGATTGGGGAGAACAGGTTCGCCATCAGGCTCGTTCCGAGACACCTGTACGCGTTGCACAGGCGCGCGATGGCTGCCGGACAGGACCTGAAGATCGCGGTGGCCGTCGGTCTCTGCCCCTCGGTGCTGCTCGCCGCGGCGGCCAACCTTGAATTCGGCAAGGACGAGCTGACCGTCGCCAACTCGCTCAGGCAGCTCTGTCTGTCCGAACCGGTCTGCGTCAAGAAGATCAAGAACGGCCTACTCGTGCCCGCCTTCGCGGAGTACGTCTTCGAAGGGAGACTCACCAGGGAGACTCATGACGAGGGCCCGTTCGTGGACATCACAGGGACTATCGACCCTGTCAGGAAGCAGCCCGTGGTGGAGATAGACCGGGTGTACCTGAGGGATGACGCCATCTTCCAGATGATACTGCCCGGGGCGAATGAGCACTACCTCATGATGGGGATGCCCCGGGAGCCGGTGATCCAGCGTGCGGTCGGTCTTGCGGTGCCCGAGGTGCACGCCGCAAGGTTGACAGAAGGGGGCTGTTGCTGGCTCCACGGGGTCGTCTCAATCACGAAGCAGAAGCAGGGGGACGGCGTGAACGCCATAATGGCCGCGCTCGGGGCGCATCCCTCGATGAAGATGATCACCGTCGTCGACCAGGACGTCGACATCTTCGATGACAAGGAGGTCGAATGGGCGGTCGCCACTAGGTTCCAGGGACATAAGGGCCTTGTCGTGATAGAGAACGCTCGCGGGAGCAGCCTCGACCCCAGCAGCGCCGACGACACCACGACCAAGATCGGCATAGACGCCACGAAGCCGGTCGGCGGAGAGGGGTTCGACAGGGTCAAACCCTGACCTGACACCTCCGGAGACTCCCTCGAGGTCGAGGATGTCGAATATCAACTGACCACTTGGCCTGTCCGGGCAGCCGTGTACGGGAAAAACCATTAAATATGGTCCCGCCCTCAATCAACTCAGAGGCGAATTGCATGGTCACAGTCACGCCCAAAGCAGCTGAGACGATAAAGTCGATAATGAAAGACGCCAAGAAGGAAGACCCGATCAGACTCTTCTTCGCAGGTTACTCCTGCTCGGGCCCAGCCTACATGATGGCTTTCGACAAGAAGAAGGAAGACGACGTGGAAGTCCAGGTCGACGGCTTCAAGCTCATCTACGAGAAGGACCTCGAGGGCGACCTCAAGGAGGCCGTAGTCGACTCCGTGGACACCCCTGACGGCCCTGGCGTCGTCGTGCGCGTGAAGAGCTCAGGCCCCTCGGCCTGCGGTTCGTGTGCGAGCTGCCACTAGATTCGGCCGCCCGAGAGAAAACATTCATACCTTTGGGCTGTTCTCAAAGGCTCGTGTTCGTTGAGCACGAGCTGATAGTCCCTTCCAGCGTTGAGCATAGAGACTATCAGGCAAACATAGCCGCCGCGGCGATGAAAGAGTCCACCCTGGTGGTGCTCCCCACTGGCATGGGGAAGACTATCGTCGCGCTAATGGTCATAGGCGACACGTTTCTGAAGGGCAAGGGGAAGGTGCTATTCCTGGCGCCGACCAAGCCCTTGGTCGAGCAACACGCAGGTTTCCTGAGGAAGCACCTGAGGCGGTTCGCCCCCGTGGTGTTCACCGGTGAAGTGTCCCCCAATGAGAGGATGGAGTCGTGGAAAGATGGCAGGTTGGTCGTGTCCACGCCTCAAGTCATAGAGAATGACCTGCTCGAGGGGCGGATATCCCTCTCGGATGTGGACCTCATAGTGTTCGACGAGGCACACAGGGCGGTCGGGGACTATGCGTACGTCACGATAGGCAAGTGGTACGCCCAGAGGGGCGGCCTGGTGCTGGGGATGACCGCGTCCCCAGGATACGATGTGGCCAAGATAGCCGAGGTCTGCGAGAACCTCGGAATCACCGGCGTCGAGATCCGGTCTGAGCTGGACGAGGACGTGGTGAAATACACCCAGGACATAGAGACGGAGTACATCGCGGTCAACGTCCAGGAAGGCATGGGGAGGGTCACATACCTCCTCAAGCAGGTCTACGACGAGCAGCTTATGAAGCTCGTGGAGCAGGGCTTTCTGGACCCTAAGAAGACCGCGACCACCAGAGACCTCCTGGAGGCGGGCAACGTGATAAGGGCAAGGCTCAACTCCGGCACCAAGAACTTCCACCTCTACAGGGCCGCGAGCGTCCAGGCAATGGCGATGAAGGTCAACCACGCAATCGAGCTCGCGGAGACTCAGGGCAAGGGTGCTCTCCAGAACTACTTCGACAAGCTCGTCGGGGAGGGCTCCGAGAAGGGAGGTTCGAAGGCCTCCAGAGACCTCGTGAAGGACGCGAGGTTCCAGCAGGCCAGAACCCTCCTCTACGGCATGGAGCTGGATCACCCGAAGCTGGACAAGATAGTGCCTATCATACGACAACAGTTCCTGAAGAAGCCGCAGTCCAGGATCATAGTGTTCACGCACTACAGGGACACCTGCGAGCTCGTCAC
>JBFFED010000042.1:0-16339 GCA_041559015.1 Thermoplasmata archaeon
CAGTGTGTCCTCTGCAGGCGTATGATGTTCAGGGTTGCGGAGAGGCTGGCACGGAAGGTGGACGCTCAGTTCATCGTGACGGGCGAATCGCTGGGACAGGTCGCCTCGCAGACACTCGCCAACTTGAATGTGGAGGAGAGGGCCACATCGCTCCCTATCCTCAGGCCCCTGATAGGGTTCGACAAGGTGGAGATCGAGAGGGTCGCCAAGAGCATAGGCACCTACGAGATCTCGATCGCGCCAGGTCTCTGCTGCACCATCGCCCCCAAGAAGCCATCAACCTACGCCAGGAGGGAGGACGCGGAGGACGAGGAGGAGAATGTGGACATAGAGCAACTCGCCGATGCCGAGGCGGAAGGAACGGTCGAGATACAATGAAGGGATACGTGCTAGATTCGTCGGCATTGTTCTACGGGAAGGATGTTCCGCCAGGCTTCGAGTGCGTGATAACCCCCGGGGTTGTCAGGGAGCTGAACAAGGAGGACATGGGCGAGCGGCTGGAACTCCTGCTCGCGACCAGGATAAGGGTAGTATCGCCAGGCGAGCGGTCCCTTCTGAAGGTTTCGGAGGCGGCCAAGGAGACCGGGGACATCAGGAGGCTGTCGCAGACGGATGTGGAGATCATCGCGCTCGCCTCCGAACTGGGCTACGAACTGATTTCCGACGACTACTCCGTACAGAACGTAGCGAGGGTCATGGGCGTTCAGTGCAGGGGCATGGAGCAGAAGGGCATCAAGGAGGTGTACCGCTGGAGAGCGAAGTGCAAGGGTTGCGGGAAGGTCTTCGATGCTGACGTGCGGGAATGCGATGTCTGCGGCAGCGAGACAAGGACGAAAAGAGATAAGAGGCTCTGAGTTCAGAGCCTCTCGAGGAGATATGTCGTTACTGTGTCGCTGTCCTTCGGCTGGTCGTACATCGGGTATCTCTTGCCCAGCTTGCTGTAGAGCTTCTCCCTGGTCTCCCCCGGCTTCGCCTCGAGGTCGTACTCCAGGAAGCTCAGGGGTATGTCCCTCAATCTGCTGGTCCAGCTGAGGAGGACATGAGCGTTGAACTTCTTCTTCGGCCCGAGCACCTCGACCTTCTCATCCGTGGAATAATTCAGGTCACCCTTGTGTGTGCGTATGGTCGCGAAGACCCTGTCATCCAGCTTCTTCCAGTCCTGCGAGAAGTCCATCTTCCGGGATCTCATCAGGTCAACCTTTGACACAAGTAACCGCTCCATGGCTTAAGCGTTGCTGGAGCAACAGCCCACCTTGGTTGCGTATCCAGGTGCTAGCCAGCACGGATGCCGGAGCACCCATCCGAATAGGTGCTCAGCAGGCGGCCAGGCCACTAGAGGAGGTAGAGAGTCTTCTTGCACCTTATCGCCCTGCTCAGACCCCGGACGCCCAGCACGCGCATCGCGAACTCCATTCTGCGGTCTGTAGGGAAGAAGTAGTCTCCGAGCTTCCTGGTCCAGAGAGAATCTGACAGCGGCTTCTCCAGGACGGCTCGCCACCTCTGCTCGTATTCCGAAAGGGGCACACCGTCTCTGAGGTGTCTCTTGACGGTCTGGCCGGCGATGCGCCCGGATATCATGGCTATGGGGATGCCGCCGCCATTGGACGGCATGACTTGACCCGCGGCATCCCCCACCAGGATAGCGCTACCTGCGACGGTCCTGCGCACGGGGCCCGACTGGGGGACGAAGCCCATGGTCATGCCACTGCAGGACAGCCCGAGCCCGGAAGCGAATGCGCGCAGGCACTCGCTCGGATGCTTGGAGAGCATCCCCGGATTGAACCCCGCCCCCAGATTCGCCCCTTTCCTCTTCGGTATGACCCAGGCGTATCCCCCTGGGGCGACGGAACCGAAGTACATCCTGATCGTCGGTTCGAAGCTGCCGTCGACCTGGCACGTGACCGCAGGGTACCTGTCGGCCGGGCGCTCAAGGCCGACCGCCCTCGCCGTCCTTGAGTTCGGGCCGTCGGCTCCAACCAGGACCTTGAAGCTGATGTCGCCCATGGTAGTCTTGGCCACGCCATCCTTGACAGACAGCAGGGACGCACGGGTCCTGAGCTCCGTCCCTGCCTCGACCGCTAGCTTAGCCAGGTGCTTATCGGACGACCGCCTGTCGAGAGTGGCGCCCTCGAATGGGCAGGTGTATGACCTGCCGCCTGGCGACACCAGGCTTATGCTGTCGACAGGCCCTGCCACGACGGCATCATCGAAGCTGAATAGTCCCTCGAGGTCCATCGATTTCGGGAACATCGAGTACATCTCTCTCGCCGACGGCATGAACTCCCCACACTGCACTGGATAGCCGATCTCCGACCGCCTATCGATCATGAGGACTGAGATATCATCGTCCGCGCAGTACCTTGCAGTCGTGCTCCCAGCGGGACCCGCGCCCACAATCAGGACGTCGACTTCCAAGGTTTCTTCCCCCTGGTCATCGTGGCCCCTCTGAGCTCCATGTACTCGGTGACCACGTCCACGAAGCCGCCGTCCCTCAACGACTTCTCATAGAAGTCGACCGTGCCGTAGGCTTCGTACGTCTCCAGGAGTTTTGCGTAGGGGTCTCGGGCCCACCTCTCCCTCGCGGCCGCTGGGGCCGCGATCCTGGCCAGGGGAGGCACCATGTGCCTCACGTGGAAATCTATCATCTTGGCCATCGGCCCAGGAGGCGGTTTGGCCATGTCGACAATTATCGCCTCTCCACCGTCCTTGAGGACCCTCCGCATCTCCCCTATGCCCGCCTTCCTGTCGAAGAAGTCCCGGAACGAGAAGACGCAGAACACCTTGTCCACTGTGCGGTCGGCGAGCGGAATCCTCTCCCCCACGCCCCTCAGGAGGCAGGCCCTATCGCCCCCAAGGAGCTTGGTGGCGCAGGCCGAGAGCTCGCTCGAAGGCTCTAGTGCAATGACCGTGCCCGCCTTCAGGTGTCTCGTGAAGTTGCCAGGACCTGAGCCTATCTCGAGGACGACATCCTCCGGTCGGGCGATCGAGGCCGCGCGCCTCCGCCACCTGTCGACCATGCCAAGGGTAATCAGCGAATTGACCCGTTCGTAGTAAGGCCCCACCTCCTCCATGGCGTCCATCAGCTCCCGCCACTCGCTCAAGGTCATTCCGTCGTGGTCCAAGCACACACCCCCTAGGCGTCTCTGCCGATGACCCTGGAGACAAGGTCCCTGAGGCTCTTGCTGTAATCGTTCCCCGCGAGGCAACCGAGGTGTTCCAGGGCCTCCATTCCGTAGTACTCCCCCATGCCCCGGGCCTTCTCAATCGCCCCGGACTTGACCACCAGTTCCGTGCACCTCTTGACCTCGTCGCGCGAGGGAGCTTCCTTGGACACGACCTCCAAGAGGGCGTTCTTGGCCTCCTCGGAGCTCTTGATGGCGAGCAGGGACGGCAGCGTCAGGTGGCCTTCCTTGAGATCGTTCCCGACCATCTTGCCCAGCCGGTCCTCGTCACCCGTGAAATCCAATATGTCATCGATTATCTGGAAGGCTATGCCAAGGCCAAGCCCGTAGTTGCCTACGGCCTGGATCTCGTCCGCCGAGCCGCTTGCCAGATATCCCCCGACCATCGCGCCTGCCCTGATCGGCATCGCGGTCTTGCGCTCCGCAACCTGGAGATACGTGTCGACTGTCAGATCCTTCCTGTGCCTGTACCTGTTCTGCAGGATCTCTCCCTCGGCCAGCGCTGTGCATGCGTCCGCGGTCGTCTCGACTATGACCTTGTCGAAAACACCGCCTATCCTGAACGCCTTCACGAAAAGGAAGTCGCCCGTGACTATCGCGTCGTGCAGGCCCCACTTCTTGTAGACGCTCTCCCTTCCGCGCCTGGTCGAGCCGCCATCGTTTATGTCATCGTGTATCAGGGTTGCGGAATGAATAAGTTCGAACGCCGCCGCGATGTCGACTATCCGGGCGGTGTCCCTGCCGCCCAAAGCCCTGTAGCTGAGTATCGTGACCGTCGGCCGGAGGCGCTTGCCGCCCGCGGATATGACATGCATGGCGGCGTCTGTGAGAACCGATTCCTGCGACCGGACCATTTCGCGCAGCGTCTCATCCACGAGCCTGAGCTCGTCCTGGATGCCGAAGTCCCACGGCTTCGTGGTCATGCAGTGGCGCATATGCCCCAATTCCTACTTAACGCTAATGGTTTCTGGCCTGCACGGACCGGACCCATCTGGCATACCCGGAAAACGCACTACTGCGAGGCGATCCCGTCACCGCCATCCCAAGGGCAGGTCCGCGAATCTCTCGGCTGCTGTTATGCAGGCGTCGATGAACGGCCCGGGGAACAGGCCGATGCCCACGACCATGACCACGGCGAAGGCGACAGAGACCGTGAGCATGGGCGGTACCCTTATCCTCTCCTCAGACGCGCCCTTGTCCATGTACATGTACTTGATCACGCGCGCATAATAGTACAGGGACAGGGCGGAGTTCAGGACACCGGCTATGGCGAGCCATATGAGCCATCCCTGACCGGGCTCGAACGACCAATAGACGGCGGACGAGAAGAGCACGAACTTGCTCGCAAAGCCCGCGAGGGGCGGGATGCCCGCAAGCGACAGCAGGAACAGCGTCATCGAGATCGTCAAGAACGGCGAGCGCCTGTTCAGGCCCTTGAAGTCCTCCAGCTTCTCGCCGATGGCCACAGCGCCCATCGCCGCGACGACCATGAACGCCCCGGACTTCATGAACGCATGCGTGAGTATGTGGAATAGGCCTCCAGCGACGGCATACTGCGTCGCCACAGGCAGGACGATCAGCAGGTATCCTGCTTGGGCGACCGAGCTGTACGCGAGCATCCTCTTCACGTTGGTCTGCGAGACCGCTATGAGGTTGCCAACGGTCATGGTTATGATCGCCATGACGCCCATCGCGGCCTGCCAATCGGTCTTCGTGATAATCAGGCCTATCAAGAACACCTTGAAGAACGCCGCAAAGCCCATCTTCTTGGAAGCCGCCGCCAGGAGACCAGAGATCGGCGTAGGGGCACCTTCGTACACGTCGGGGGCCCACATATGGAACGGCACCATCGCGACCTTGAACCCAAAGCCCGCCATCAGGAGCACGGTCGCCAGGGTCAGGATTGGGGCCGCGTCCACGGAATCCGAGCCCGCGAAGACAGGCTGGACCGCGTCTATGTGCGTCGTGCCGGCCACACCGTAGAACAGGGAAATCGCGAACAGCGTCAACGCTGAGCTGAACCCTCCGATGATGAAGTACTTCGTCGCAGCCTCCGCGGAGCGCTTCTCCGCCTTCCGGAAGCCGGAGAGGGCGAAGGACGATATCCCCGCGATCTCCAGGCCGACGAAAAGCGCTATCAGGTCAGTGGCCTGGGCAACGACTGTCATGCCCGTGATGGCAAGGAGTATCAGCGCGTAGTATTCACCCTGGTTCCTATCCCCTCTGATGAATTCAGGGGAGCCGAGGACGACGACTATGCCGACGAACAGGAAGACGAGTGTGAACAGCCCTGAGAACACATTGACCTCGAGCAGTTCCAGGTTGCTCGTGGGCATCTCCCACAATCCGAAGAATAACCATGATATGAATATCGCCGCGAGGGCGACCAGGGGCGCCAGGGCAGCGCAGGCGAGCATGCGCTTGTCCTTGAACAGATAGTCCAGCGCGGGCAGCACGAGCGCGAAGGCCAACAGCAGCAGCTGAGGCATGAATGTCTCAAGGTAGCTCAGAGCGGACAGTTCATCCACCTCCCAGAAGGCGGGTCACGATGCCAATTGCGGGGTCGATGTACTGGAACACCAGCAGCGGGAAGACCCCGAAGATGGCTATCAGGCCTATGAGAACAGCGACAGGCAGACCCTCGAACCAGCTGATGTCATGAACTTGCGAGGTGTCTATCTTGTCCGTCATGGGGCCGAACATGGATCTCTGGAGGGCCCACAGGTAGTATCCCGCAGTGATTGCCACGCTTATTATGGGCACAAGCAGCCACAGGCCCCAGACCTCGTACATGCTCGCGAATACCATGAACTCCGCGGCGAAGCTGACGAGCCCGGGCAGACCCAATGACGCGAGGAATCCGACGGTCATCATCGTCGCGGCGATGGGCATTATCTTCGAGAGACCTCCGAGGTTCTGGATTATCCTGGTGCCGCAGTGATGCTGGACCACGCCGCACATCATGAACAAGACCGCGGTCACGAGACCGTGGGCAAACATCTGGAACACACCCGCCACTATGCCGAGCTGAGTGAAGGTCGCGTATCCCAGCAGGACGAACCCCATGTGGCTTATCGAGCTGTACGCGACCATCTTCTTGAGGTCCTTCTGCGCGAGGCACAGCATCGCGCCATAGAGTATGCTCGCGATCGCTATCACGACCATCAACATCTGCAAGGCCTCCGCGCCCTCGGGCAGCGTCGGCATGGCCACCCTTATTATGCCGTAGCCGCCCATCTTAAGCAACAACCCGGCCAGGAGCACGCTCCCCGCGGTCGGGGCCTCGACGTGGGCGTCCGGGAGCCAAGTGTGGAACGGCACCATCGGGAGCTTCACTCCGAACCCGAAGAAGGCGGCCGCGAACACTCCGATCTGGAAGGTCCTGGCGAACTCTGTCTGGCCCGCTCTCCATATATCCTCCATGCCGAACGAGTTGACGCCCGCCTGGAAGTACATCGCCATGATGACGATCAGGAGCGCGAGGCTGGCGATGTGCGTGTAGATGAAGAACTTGATCGCCGCATAGTCCTTCTTGGGGCCTCCCCAGACACCGATCATGAAGTACATCGGTATGAGGACAATCTCCCAGAACACGTAGAACACGAAGTAGTCGAGCGTGGTGAACACGCCGAGCACCCCTACCTCGAGCACGAGCATCAGGCCGAAGTACTCCTTGGGCCTGAGCTTGGTGTCCCATGAGAACAGTATCGAGAGCGTGGTGAGGAGCGTGGTGAGCACGAACAGCGGGAGGCTTATCCCGTCGAGGCCGACGATGTACCTGATCCCGAGCGCCTCTATCCAAGTGTGCTCCTCGTAGAACTGGTAGTTGAAGAAACCGTCCCCGTCATGGTATCCCGTCGAAGTGGAGTCCGTATCAACGACGAACGCGAACGCCACCATCACGGAGAGCATGAGGGCTACAAGGGAGAACGCGAGTGCGACTTGCTTCGCGTACCTCTCGTACCTGCCCAGTCCGAAGGTGACCAGCGCGCCAATGAGAGGCATCAGGATTATGATCGAGATGATCGGGACGCCCTCGAACATGGCTCACCACCCTCCCCAAGGCAGCACGTAGAGCATCAGCACTAGCAGGGCGACTATGCCTATCACTATCAGACTGGCGTATCTCTGGACGTTGCCTGTCTGCGCCTTCCGGATCCTGCCGCCCGTGTTCGCGCCGAGATAAGCGAACCCGTTGACCATGCCGTCGATGACATGCCTGTCGAACGCGTCCGCGGCCAGCGATAGCCCGTACCACACCTTGTACGCGAAGTCGTCGTAGAACTGGCTTATGTACCATCTGTTCTCGAGCGCCCTCTGGACCTTCCCCCGGGCGCCCCTGGCGAAGACAGACCGGTCGAACCCTGGCAGGCAGTATATCCTGTACGCGAGCAGTATACCGACGACAGCAAGGACCAATGACACATATGTGAGGGGGTCGGTGAATATCTCCGCTGCGATGTCCATCAGGGACTCATGGTGCGCTCCCCCGACGAGGTCGTGTATCGAGCCCTCCATGAACGCCTTGAAACCCTCGCCTAAGAACAAGACGAAACCGGAACACATGGCAAGGCCTGCGAGTATCATGAGCGGCACGGTCATCGTCCTGGGGGACTCGTGTGCGTGGAAGTCCGACCTCTGCTCTCCCGCGAAGGTCATGAACCACATCCTGAACATGTAGAACGCGGTCATGAACGCGGTCGCGATCCCCAGTACCCAGAGGAGCGTGAATATCCAGTTGAACTCCCCCGCGTGCCAAACGGCCGCGAGCACTTCGTCCTTGCTCCAGAACCCGGATAAGGGTGGCACGCCCGCGATAGCCAAGGCTCCGATGAGCATGGTTGTCGAGGTGATCTTCATCTTCTTGTGGAGCCCGCCCATAAGACGCATGTCGTTCGTCCCGACAGCGTGTATCACACTGCCCGCGCAGAGGAACAAGAGCGCCTTGAAGAAGGCGTGGTTCATCAGGTGGAAAGTCGCGGCCGTGTATCCGCTCGGGTTGCTTATCTCGATGACCAAGTAGCCGCCGGCTCCAAGGCCGAGAATCATGTATCCTAGCTGGCTGATGGTACTGTAGGCCAGCACCCTCTTGATATCGTTCGCGGCCAGGGCACATGTCGCTGCGATGAGCGCTGTGACGCCGCCGATCACCGCGACGAACAACAGGCTCTCGGGGGAATGTATCAGCAGCGGATACGATCGCGCGGTGAGGTACACGCCCGCCTTGACCATGGTCGCGGCGTGGATCAGGGCCGACACAGTCGTCGGACCCTCCATGGCGTCGGGAAGCCACTCATGCAACGGGAATTGTGCGCTCTTGCCGATCGCGCCACCGAATATCAGCGCGACGGCGAGGGTCATCATGTCGGTAGGCACCGCGTCCGTGCCACCATCTGCGAACAGGCCCGCGAAGTCGAGCGTCCCGACGTACTTCAGCAGGATGATGATGCCTGCCATGAACATTATGTCGCCCACACGCGTGACTATGAACGCGCGCTTCGCGGCGCTGGCGGCAGTCGGACGCTCGTACCAGAACCCGATCAACAGGAACGAGCAGAGGCCCACGAGCTCCCAGAATATGAACATCTCCAGGTAGTTGTCCGCGAGCACAAGACCGTACATCACGGAGATGAAGAGCATGATCTCGGCGTAGTATCGGCGTCTCGTCACGCCCTCCTCGTGCATGTATCCGCCGGAGTATATCACAACAAGGGTCCCCACGACAGAGACTACCACGAGCATGAGCGCCGTCAGTTGGTCGATCCAGATGCCGAAGGTGACTGTGATGTCTCCGATGATCAGCCACGTGAACCTGGGCGCCCCCACTGTCAGTGTCTGGCCGTTGACCACGTCCCAGACGACCAGGGCGGACAGCACGAAGGCGCCTCCCGCGCCAGCGATGCCGTACCCGCAACCGTCCTCCCAGCCTAGGGTCCTCTTGGGCAGGAGCGCGATCAGTATGAACGCGAGGAAGGGGAAGACCGGTATCAGCCATGCGTACTCGAGCATCCTACCACCTCAGGATGTTGATCTTGTCAACATCGATAGTCTGATACCTTCTGTACACCTCGAGCAGGATGGCCAGCCCGACAGCCACTTCCGCAGCGGCGATCGCTATTGAGAACAGAGCGAAAACCTGCCCCGAGGCATCTGCCCCGAGCCCTGGGTGAAGCGTGGTGTAGTACGAGCTGAACGCGACCAGGTTGATGTTCGCGGCGTTGAGCATTATCTCTATGCACATGAGGACGACGATGGCGTTCTTCCTAGTCAGCACGCCGTAGGCGCCGATCGCGAACAGGAGTGAGCTGAAGATGAGCCAGTACTCTATGTTTATCATTCCTCTGCCTCCTCCTTCGCAAGGAACACGCCACCGAGGAGCGCGACGAGCAACAGTATACCGACCAGCAGGAGGATCAGGCCGTAGCCACCCGACTCCGAGTCGCCGAACAGGGACATGCCCACGTCCTCGCTGGTAGTCTCATCGATGCCTCCGTCTGGCCAATCGACAGACAATACGGCGCCGACAAAGATGAGCGCGAAGGCGAGGACTGCGAGTGCCCTGACGACTTTGCTGGCCTTCATTACTTCTCACTCTCCATGATCTCGCGCCTTGTGAGCATGATGCCGAAGAGGATGACGACTACTACTGCCCCGACATAGACCAGTATCTGCACGATTGCGACGAACTCTGCGCTGAGCATGACGAACATGCACGCCACCGCGATGAAGCAAGTCGCGAGCGCGATGACACTGTGCACTATCTCCCTTGCCCTGACGACGAGCATCGCGGAGATGAGCCCGGAAACCGCGAGGAACAAGAACACGAACATCTCCCAGGTCACTTCTTCACCCCCGGCATCTCGATGGTCTCGAACTTGCAGACCCGGAAGCACTTACCGCATCCGACGCATTTCTCGAGCACGAAGACGGCCCGCTTCTTCGGCTTGCCCTTCTTGCCGTCCTTGAGGGTCTTCTCCGTGCCGGGCATCTCCATCATGTAGATTGCATCTGCAGGGCACGCGCGCGCGCATGCGCCACACCCGGTGCAGTCCATGAGCAGGAGCTTCGGCTCAGGCATCTCGAAGTACGACTCGTAGACATCCTTCATCTCGATGGCCTTCTCAGGACAGATGACGGCGCACTTCTCGCAGCCAGTGCATTTGGACAGGCTGATCTCCGGCTTCGATCGGCCAACCTTCTCGATGGGCATCATGGCTATGCATATCTCGGGGCACTCGCCGGCGCACTTCTCGCAGCTGGTGCACTTGGACATGTCGAGGATGGGCAGCCTGCGTTTCTCCCTCTCCTCGACGACCTTGTCTGCGTACGAGTCATCCCTGAGGTCCTTGGGACCGTATCTCAGGTCATCTCTTCCGAAGTCCGCGAGCTCGAAGTCGACCGTGTGGTGCAGGGCGACCGTCGGACAGACCTCGACGCAGAGCCCGCAGAACAGGCATCTGCCCATGTCAACGCCAGGCCTCTCAATCTTGCCCAGCTCCGGGTCCTCGAGCTTCTCCATCCACATGCAGTCGTTGGGGCATATCTGCGCGCAGTTCCCGCACCCTATGCAGCGCTTGAAATCGAGCGTGTGCTTGCCCCTGTAGGTCGGTGGGAGGTCCAAGATGTGATACGGGTACAGGACAGTGTTCGGCTTCCCCGTGATGAACGACCTGACGAACTGGGTCCCTGATCTGATCATCGGCCTGATGACCAAACCCTTGGAGTCGGGGGTCTTCTTCCTGTCGGCCATCTAGAACCACCCCATGCTCTTGACAGCGACCGCAATCATCAGGTTGACTATCGCCAGCGGCAGAAGACGCTTCCAGCCAATGGCCAGTATCTGGTCGACCCTGACCCTTGGGAGGGACCATCTTGCCCACTCGATCAACACGAAGACTATGTAGGCCTTTATCAGGAACCATATCGGGTCCGGGAGGAACGCGGGTCCGTGCCATCCGCCCAGGAACAGTGCGGTCGCGAGTGCACCCCCGATGTACGCCCTCAGATACCCGGTCATCATGAACAGGCCGAACCTCATCCCGCAGTACTCCGTCGTCCAGCCCTCGACCAGCTCAGCCTCGGCCTCTGGTAGGTCGAATGGCTGTATCTCCACCTCGGCTGCCAGGCAGACTATGAATGTAATCAGCCCGATGAAGAGCGGGATGCCGAACCAGACATCGTGCTGGGCGGCCACAATATCCATGAACCCGAAGCTGCCCGCGAGCAGGAATACGCTCGCGATTGTCAGGAGCATGGGTATCTCGTAGCTCATCATCTGAGCCGCGGATCTCATGCCTCCTATCAGGGTGTACTTGTTGTTCGAGGACCAGCCCGCGATCAGGATGGAGAACGGTGCTATCGCGAAGAACGCGAACGCTATCAGTGCGCTCGCGCCAACGCCGGTGCTCGCGAGGTCCGCGTTAGTACCTATGTAGAACTGCCTTCCGAGCGGTATCGTGGCCAGGACCAAGAAGGACGAGCCCACGTAGATTATGGGCGCCAGCAGGAATCCCAGCTTGTCCGCTTTGGCCGGGGTTATGATCTCCTTGACGAACAGCTTCATGCCATCCGCGAGATTCTGCAACCACCCGCCTATCCTGTAGCCGACATAGTAGGGGCCATAGAAGTCGAACATCCTGCCCATGAACTTCCGGTCGAGCCAGATGAAATTGAGCACATTGATCAACGCGATGGCGATTATGATGATGACCTCCAGCAGGATCGCCATCACGGCGATGTGCCCGTGAGTCGCCGCGAAGTCTCCAACGGCAGTGAAGAAGTCCCCGAACCACCAGGGAAGCAGGTCGCCGAGCCAGTACCACAGGTTGTTGATCAGGTCGACGAGCCATTCTATGATGCCGTAACAGAAATCGAAGAGGTTCATGGCATCACCTATCCGTCTCCCCGATGCACATGTCCAGGCCGCCCATGATTGCCACAACATCTGCCAGCTTGTAGCCTATGAGTATCTTCGGGGCGGCGGACACCGTCACGAAGATCGGGCTCCTGATCTTCATCCGGTACGGCTTGTCCGTGCCGTCTCCAACGATGTACATCATGCCCTCGCCCCTCGGGTCCTCGACCCTGCCCAGGCCGGTGCCCACAGGGGCGTTCCTTGGCGCGACGGCCCTCCACTTGCCCTTGGGCATACGCATGACGGCCTGACGGATGAGCTTGCAGCTCTCGTACATCTCATCCATCCTGACCCTGTACCTAGCGTAGCAATCCCCGTCCGGGTGGGCCGCCGGCTGGAAATCGAGTTCGGGGTACACGCTGTAAGGCATGTCCTTCCTGAGGTCGTAACTGACTCCAGAGGCCCTGAGCGGAGGACCGGTGACGCCGAGGTTCATCGCGTCCTCCTTCTTCAGTATCCCGACGCCGATGTTCCTCATCATGAAGACCTTCGAGCCCTCGTAGAGGTCCTCGTACTCCCTGAGCCGCTTCTCCATGAAATCGCAAGCGCGGAGGGAGTCGCGCTCGAAGTCGGGCGGGACGTCGTGAGCGACGCCGCCTATCCTCGGGTAGTTGTAGGTGAGCCTTGAGCCTGACAGCGCCTGGAGCAGATCGACGAAGACCTCCCTGTCCCTCATCGCATAGAGGAACCCCAGCATCAGCCCGAGGTCGACCGCATAGGCCGCCAGCCACATTAGGTGGGACGCTATCCTCTGCATCTCTATCGCAGCGACCCTGATGTACTCCGCCCGCTCGGGCACCTCGACCCCCATGAGGTCCTCGGCCGCAAGGCAGTACAGGTGGCTCCATGTGAGCGAGGAGCCGTAGCAGAGCCTGTCAGTGATCGGGATTATCTGAGTGTATGTCCGGTCCTCGCATATCTTCTCGATGCCCCTGTGGAGGTATCCGACCTCTGGCTGAGCGTCGACTATCGTCTCGCCGTCGACCTTCACCCGGAGGTTCCAGAGCCCGTGGGTCATTGGGTGCTGTGGTCCCATGTTCACCCACATCTCGGCCACTCAGTCACCCCCCTTGAAGTCCTTCCTGAGAGGATGGTAGAGGTAGTCCTGCGGCAGGAGTATGCGTTCGAGCTTCGGGTGGTTGCTGAACCTGATGCCCATCAGGTCGTACGCCTCCCTCTCCTGCCAATTCGCACCGCCCCAAACAGAGGAGACAGAATCCACGGATGGGTCGTCCTTCGGGGCGGTCGTTATGAGCTCGAGGACGAGCTTGTGGCTCCAGCTCGCGATGTGGTAGACAACCTCGAACCGGTTGTCGTACTCAACCGCGGATATCATCGATATGTGCTCAAAGCCGAGGTTGTCCCTCAGCAGTAGACAGGCCCTGTGGAGGTCCCTCCTGTCTATCCTGGCACGCACGAGACCGTCCCTGACCTTCTTGAAATCGGTCAGCGTGCTCGGGAAGTTGTCAAGGAGCGTCCTGATGACCATCTCCTCGGGCACATCGTCCACCCTGCTGATGGCCTTCTCCATGCCCTCAGCCGGGCCTTCCTTCCCCCTCTCCTGCATTCTCTTACCCCTTCTTCTCCCTCGCCCTCACTTGCCAGTCAGGAGACCTTTCTTGTTCTCCTTGATCAGATTCTGCAGCTTGATGAAACCATCAATCAAGGCCTCCGGCCTTGCCGGACAGCCTGGAATGTATATATCGACCGGTATGAACTGGTCCACGCCCGGGACGATGCTGTAACTCTGCCAGAACGGCCCGCCCGATATCGCGCACTCGCCCATGGCGATGACCCACTTCGGCTCCGGCATCTGGTCATAGAGCCTCCTGAGGCCCGGCTTGAGCTTCTTGCTGACTGGCCCATTCACCAGGAGCACGTCGCACTGCCTCGGCGTGGAGCGGTATATGACCCCGAACCGCTGAGCGTCGAACCTGGGGGCGCTCGCGACGGCCATCTCCAGGGCGCAGCACATGATGCCGAAGTGCAGAGGGTAAATCGAATTCCTGGTCGCCCAGTTGAAGAAGTCCTTGAGGAGCCAGTCGAGTCCGCTGCCCACCGGGGAGCGCTTGAGGACGCCCTCCAGCACCTCGTCGCACCACTTCAGGAAATCCTTGGACCGGAAGGCTAGGACCTGGCCAGCAGCCTGTCCACCCTGGCCGGCTTTCAGATCCAGATTATCTCCTCCTTCTTCAGGGCGTATGTGACACCCGCGAGAAGTATGCCAAGGAACAACAGCACGTAGACCTTCGCCAGGTCGCCCAGGCCGGAGAACACCAGCGCCCAGAGGAGGATGAACACCGTCACAAGGTCGAAGGCCACGAAGATGATGGCATACATGTAGTACTGGAAGTGGAACTGTATCTGCGCGTCGCCTATTGGCTCCTCACCGCATTCGTATGTTGTCTGGCCACGAGGATCGTTCCTGTCGTTGCGGAAGTACCTCGACAACAGGAACACGATGGCAGGGATTAAGAGGGCTATTGCCGCGAAAACCGCTACCCCCATGTAGTCCTCTGCAAGCATCCTTCGGGCATTCCCTCAGATGTATAAATCGTTTTTCGACTCAGAAGGGTTTTCCTCGAACGGTCCGTGGCCCACGAAAGGGACCCGATGAACTCCGCAGCGGCCACACGCCGGCTACAGGCATGGCTCCTGCTAGCACGTATCCACATCCCCCAAATCGCCGCCATCTGTCGCCATATCGGCCTCTGGAGGTCCCCCAGAGGCAGGCTAACGCAGTTTGGCGCCGCATTTGGAGCAAAACGCCATCGGGGGGCTTATCGGCGTGCCGCAGACCGCACAGTTGTTGCCCATCGGAGGCACGACGCCAGCACCTGGTCCCGTCACAGGGTGTGGCTGCTGCTTCTTGCCCTTGGGCACGACGACCACGAGCACGACCACCACGACGATGATCACAATGATTACGAGCAGGACGAGCAGGCCCAGCACGAGGGCGGCGCCAATGTCTTCGAAGAACCCGACGCCGATGTCAAGAACCGTCACGTCGTAGTCCACGCTGGCTGGGACTGCATTCGTGTTGGTCCAGACCAGCCTGTAAACAGCCCCACTCTCCACGGGGTAGATGCCAGAGCCGGATGTCCCCGAGGATGACCTGAGGACGTTGCCAGCTTGATCCTTGATGGCGAACTGGAGCGTCATGGTCGACGTCCACGAATAGGAAATCGTCGTATCGGGGCCAGCGTTCACTGGCAGTATCAGCTCGTCCCCCGGATCAATGACTTCATCAGCCGCAGCATGGTCGGCTGCCAGACCAATCGTGGCGGCCATGACCACAAGCATTGCCAGGCCGGCTATCACCATCCGCCTTGTCATCGTGCCCGTATCGGGTCTCGCAGGTTAATAGATTGTCCGTGTCCGCATTGCATCGATTCTCTGCGTAGAGCGGAGGCGGGAGCCGCCCTATCGCGGTGTAACGTAGCACATACTAATACACCCGGGAGCGTATTCCCGACAGATGGCCTCCCTGGACATGCTCCTGATGCATCCGCCCAGCGTCATGGACTTCAGGAAGCGCACGATGCTCCTAGGTCCGATAAGCGACCTGATCCCCTCAACCCCAGTCTTCGAGATGTATCCCATCGGGTTCACGACCATCGCCTCGCACCTGGACTCCAAGGGCTACGATGTGAGGATCGCCAACATCGCGACGAAGATGCTTGCATCCAAGAAGTTCCAGCCCGAGAGGTTCGTCAGGTCCGTTGACGCCAAGGTCATAGGTATCGACCTGCACTGGATGCCTCATGTCCAGGGGTCGCTCGAGCTCGCGCATATGGCCAAGTTGCATCACCCTGAGACCCCGGTCGTGTTTGGCGGGTTCTCATCCACATACTACCATGAGGAGATACTCTCGAAGCACCCTTATGTGGACTTCGTCGTCCGAGGTGACTCGACAGAGAGACCTCTCGAGATGCTCATCGACGCATTGGAGTCCAACCGCCCGTTGGACTCGATCCCCAACCTGAGTTACAGGAAGGACGGGAGGGTGAAGGTCAACCCCCTGAGCCACGTCCCGGACAATCTGGATGAGGTGCTCATAGACTACGGTCTCATGATCAGGAAGGTCCTGAGGTACAGAGACCTGGACGGCCATCTCCCCTACAGGAACTGGAAGTCGAACCCGATGTCGATAGCGGTCTCGGTCAGAGGCTGCACGCACAACTGCGTGAACTGCGCTGGGTCGTGCGATTCCTTCGCCTCCAATTTCGGACGCACCAAACCG
>JBFFED010000043.1:0-16082 GCA_041559015.1 Thermoplasmata archaeon
AAGCAGGTCTCCAGCTCCTCCTTGAACTCCTCCAGGTCGGTGCTCACTCCTTCGACACCTCCCTGGGGAACTTCTTGCCCGGGTTCATGATGCCCTTGGGATCGAAGATCCTCTTGACCTCCCTCATGTACTTCAGTGAGGGCCCGTGCTCAACCTCTAGGTAGGGCGCCTTCTGGTAGGTATCGCTCATGAATGTGCTCATCGTGCCCTCGAACGCGACCGCGAGCTTGCTCAGCTCGTCATGGAACTCCCTGAACCTCCGCACCTCGTCCGGGTCCCTGTAGTCCACGAACACTGCGCACGAGAGCGAGAACCCGATGCTGCTGGGGTGCTCGAGGTAAGCGTTCATGCCGATGATCTCCAGCCTGTGCTTCTCCGCGACATCGACGAACTTGTGGTAGAACTCCTCGAGCCTGCCCATGGGGACGCCGGGGTCGGCCGCGCCGAACTTCTTCTGCTTCTGCGAGTCGGGCCACTTCTGCTTGAACGGCTCGAAGTCGAGCGTGTACTTGGACGCCCACCACGCGTCCACTATCTCCCTCTCCTCGACGAGCTGCGCATCGAACTCCTTCGCGATCCTGAGCGCGTGCTCTCTCTGTTGCTCGACGACCTGCGGGTCACCCGCGAAGGCTATCGCCAGGAGCGCCTCCGCCCAGGCCGGGATCTCCGGGTCCTTGCCGTACTTGTTCTTGTAGCTGTGAGTGTAGAACTTCAGCCTTCGCCTGCAGTTGATGTGCGCCGCTTCGAGGCACAGGCCAGCTTTCAGGAGCCTACTCAGGTAGTCCACCGCCGCGCCCATGCGCGGGAACACGAGCATGTCGACCTGTCTGGACGCGGGTATCGGCTCCAGCTTGAGCGTCGCCTCCGTGACTATCCCCAGGGTGCCCTCGCTGCCCGCGAGCAGGTCCTTCAGCTTGTATCCCGAAGACGTGAAGTGCGCCTTCCTGTGCCCGAGCTCTATCACCTCGCCCGTCCCTGCGACGAGCTCCGCGCTCAGGAGGCAGTTCAGTATCTTGCCGTACCTGACGCCGAAAGTGGAGTCGTTGTCGCACGCGATGGCGGCGCCGACGGTGCTGACCCACTTCGACTCCGGTTGGTGCGGCAGCCATAGGTCGTATGGTAGCACCGCGTCATTGACCTCCTGCAATGTCGCGCCTGCCTGCACGCGGACCGTCTGGTTCTTCGGGTCCACCTCCACGATAGCGTTCATCGTGGTCGTGTCGACATAGATGCCGCCGTGTATCGGGACGGCGCCTCCTAGCATCCCGGTGAGCCCCCCGCCCGCGGTTACCGGTATCTCGTGAGCGTAGGCGACCTTGACAAGCCTCTGGACATCCCGCGTGGTCTTCGGGAGGACAACGACGTCCGGGAGGACGAACTCGTCAGGCGTTCTCGGGCTCCAATCAGCGCCATAGACGAATCTCTCTGACGGGTCCACGAGGACCTTCTCACTGCCTAGTGCGGAGACGAGCTCGTCTATGTAAGACATGGCCGCGTGGATGTCAGAGGTCTGCGCGTACTAAAAACTGATTGACGTACATTGGCGGAGCCGCACGAGCTCGTACACTTGATGGAGAGGTTCAATATGGTCGTAGCCCATTGCGGGGCGGATCACAGGACGGCTGCTGCAATGAACGAACAGACCCCAGAGAACGGTCTTCTGTATGGTCTCGAGATGCCCTCGTCCTACGCCCAACTCGAGGAGGAGTCCGTCAAGACCATCGCGGAAAGCCTGAAGGGTTACCCGAAGGCGCTCAGATTCTTCGAGATGCTCCGGGCGGACGAAGAGACCACCGTCTATCTCAGCCTGGCGAACTACATCGCCGTCAAGAAGCTCGGATACAACGACCATGGCCCGATTCACGCGAGGATAGTGACCGCGAACGGCCTGAGGATACTCAAGCTAGTGATCGAGTCGCAGGACCTCGTGCTGGATTCGACAGAGGGGCTGGGCCTCTCCGAGGACGACGCTCACCTGATAGTGGCGGCCGCGTGTTTCCTTCACGATATAGGGAACGCCATCCACAGGGAGGAGCACGAGATGTTCAGCGTCATGATCGCCAAGGACATCCTGGACCGCCTCCTGCCGGAGCTGTACCCCGACCTCCAGAGCCGGATTGAGGTCACGGAGCAGATCCTGCACGCGCTCACGGCCCACGACGAGGCCGATGACGCGCTCACGATCGAGAGCGCCATCGTCGTGATCGCGGACGGATGCGACATCACCAAGGGCAGGGGGAGGCTTGCATTCGATCTCGGCAAGCACGACATTCACTCGGTGTCCGCCCTGTCGATCGAGTCCGTGGAGATCATGAAGGGGAAGTCGATGCCCATCAAGATCCACGTCAAGATGTCCAACTCGGCGGGCATATACCAGCTTCAGGAGACCCTCGGGAAGAAGGTGGCCAACAGCCCCCTCAGGGATTACATCGAGATTGTCGCGGAACTCACGCCCTCGAAGGCGCAGCCGGAGATGAAGATACTGGATCGGATAGTGTTCTCAGGCGGCAAGTACAGGAGCGGCAGGGATACCTAGAACGAGAAGAGCGGTACTGAGGCCATCAGCATCGTCAGCGCGATTCCCTGCCTCAGGCTCAGCTTCTCCTTGAGCCTGAATTTGGCGACCGCGATCGTCAGGAGCGGGTACAGGTTGGTGACCGGCGACACTATGGAGACGTTACCGTTCTCTATCGCGAGGTAGAGCGTTATCCCGCCCCCAGCTATGAACAGCATCGACAGCTCGAGGAGCCACTTGTTGGACTTCGGCAACTCGAACCTGCCTCTCTCTGTCCCGAGCCAATAGACGATCCAGATCGAGGGGCAGATGACGGCGTATACTCCTATGAAATCGGTGTTGCCAATCTCCGTTATCACGCCTTTCGCCATTGCGGCAGAGCTCCCCCAGAAGAACAGGGACATCACGGCGAAGACTATCCCCAGGAGCTCGGTCCTCCTGTTGCCGTTACCGTTGTTGGGTATGTACGCGAACAGGAGCATGGCGGCCACTACGAGAGTCACACCGAGCCCTTCTCCTAGGCTCAGGGACTCCCCGAGGAACACGAGTGCGAGCACGACTGTCCACGGGGCATACGCGCCCGCGATGGTGCCCACGATGCTTATCTTGCCGTGTTTGAGGGACTCGTAGTAGGTCACGAAGGCGGCTCCGGAGAGCCCGGCCGCCACGGCGGCCTCGAGCAGGAGTCCGTTTCCGTGATCCCAGCCGTCTCCAAAGACGAACCAGTATGCGGAGAAAAGGACCAGCACGTTCGCCCCGAATAGCACGAGCATGTTCGCGGAAGATATCTGGGTCCTCGTCTCCTTGGCGAAGACCTGCCCGAAGCCGTACATGACTATCGTGGCAATGGAGAACGGCAGCCAGAGCAAGCTCATTCGTTCGCCCGAGGACTATGTACTAGATATACCTTTTCGAGTGGAGGTAGAGGCCGGGCGCTTGCGGGTCTGCGCGCGAACTGACAAGGCTTATGTAGCTCGCCGGAGTTCCACTTGGCGCAGTGAGCTGCGGGTGGCAATCATCTCTGGAGTGGGTCCCTTCGGGAGTTCGGAGCTTCAGGCGCGGTCGACAGGTCCAGACCGCAGTGTCAGACTCATCACCTCTCTTCTGGCATTTGCCGTCGTAGCCGTGCTGTTGCTGCTGGCGATGCTCCAATCCATAAGTGTCCACATTGACGATGTTCTGATAGAGGATCCTGACGAGCCTGACATCCCGGACGATTATGACTGCGTGCTCTTAGAGGGCAGGACAGGCGCGCACTACCTTCACATAGCCCTCACAGTCAAGGGTCTGATACAGGAAGGGAGTTATGTCGGCGCCCTCGCATTGTTCAGATACGATGTCGGCGTCTGGGTGAGGGACTCGGACACTGAACCTTATGTCTACTCCTTGAAGTACATCGAGGGGGAGGAGCAGAACTACGGAGTCGAGACGCAGGTCGATGGCGACAAGCTCATGTTCGAGTTCCCTTTGAGCTTCGTGCGGTCCGGCGCGTACATCGTCGGGCTGAGCGCTGTGGTCTACAATGATGAGACCTGGGACATCGTCAACGAGGCCGAGGCGCGCAACGCGGAGATCCAGAAGCTCATCGCGCTCCCTCTCGGCCCGTGGGTGATGGTCGTTGCGGCTATCCTGATCGGAGTGGTCGGGATACTCGTCTTCGCGTGGCCAATCACACCCGGCAAGGGTTCCCGCAGGAAGACCTGAGGAATCGGCCCACTAGCAGGGGACGTTGCAGCCAAATACCGCTTACCTCCTTGCGGGCTTCTCGAATACGACATCTCCTCTATACTCGATCTTCGAGATTCTGTGGTAAGGTATCATCGCCTCTCCCGTCTCGAAGAACTCCTTCCCGAGGTCGAGGATGTCAGAGCCGCTGATGGTCATCAGGTCGCCCGGCGCACCCCTGTGCACGTACGAAATCCTCGCCTCGCCCAGGTCCTCTCCCTTCTTCCAGCGCAGCCTTGTGAGGACCTCCCGTGGGTACAGCATCGGTTTGCCTACTTGCTTTGACAGGATATCATCGTTTCGGACCGCAGCTGCTCAGACGAGCTTCTCGGCTATCTTGTCCGCCAGCTGCTTTATCCGGTCGAACTCTGCCTGCCTGGGCGGGCCCTTCGCGTCTATCGCATCCAGGACCTCCACCTTCATTCCTTCAATGAGCGACGAGACGAACTTCACGGCCCCGCCTGACCATCCATGGGATGTGAGCAGAGCGACATACTTGGTCGGCGCCCTGAGCTGCTTCACGAGCAGGGTCGCGTACGCCGCGGACGGGTGGATCAGGTTGAGCACGGTCGGACCGCCGACGACTATGACCGGGGTGTCGATGAGCTCCTTCGCGACATGGCCTATGTCGGTGACAGGGAGGTCGAAGACGTTGACCGGGATGCCCTTCTTCACCAGCTCCTCCGTGAGAGCGTTCACCATCCTCTCGGTGCTGCCCCACATCGAGACATAGGCGATCATGACCTTCTTCTCCATCTTCTCGTTGGTCCACTTCTCGTAGGGCTCCAGGATGACCTTCGGGTCCCTCCAGATGACTCCGTGCGACGGGGCGATCGTGCTTATGTCCATCTTCTTGACCTTCTCGACCGCGGCCGCCCCCTGCCTCCTGAAAGGCATCATGATCTCTGCGAAGTACAGCTTGGCCATGTCGAGGCTCCTGTCGTTCCCGAGCTCGTGCGCGTAGAACTCCCCGAGCGCGACATGCGACCCGAAGAAGTCGCACGGGAACAGTATCTTGTCCTCCTCGAGGTATGTGAACATGGTTTCCGGCCAGTGGAGCCAGGGCGCGTCGACGAAGCTCAGGGTCTTGCCTCCGAGGTCTATCTTGGTGCTCTCGTCCACGACCATGATCCTCTCCTCGGGAGTGCCGAAGTACATCATGGCGGCCTCCTTGCCCCTCGCGCTCGCGACGAGCTTCGCGTTCTTGGCGATATTGAGCACATGGTTCCCCGCGTTCGCGTGGTCCGGCTCCGCGTGGTTCATGATCACGTAGTCTATCCTCGCGGGGTCCACGTGAACGGATATCCTGTCGACCAGCTCCTGCTCGAAGCCAGGGTTCACGGTGTCTATCAGTGCGACCTTGTCCTTGCCCACAACGAGGTATGCGTTGTAGCTCGTGCCGTACGGCAGCGGGATCAGTCCGTCGAAGAGTCTCCTGTTGTGGTGCTTGACCCCAACCCAATAGACTCCGTCAGCAATCTCCTTGGTACCCATCGGCGTGTCCATGCGATTACACTCCGGTCGTCTCGAACGATGCGGAGGTTAAAAGATTTAGTGCCGTTTGGCCGAGGTGGTCCATGCACGCCTCCGGGATGTGGTCGGCCCCCGTCGTCTCAGACTGAGGAGAGATTTATAATCAGGAAGGCGGTTCTGTGGTTACTCCGCCTCCCCCAGAGGGAGGCCAGGGAGATGCGGGCATGGACTTCAAGTCAAAGATAAACCGGATTCCCGAGTTCAAGGGAGTCGTCTTCTGGGACATCACACCCCTCCTCAAGGACAAGCACACCTTCAGGGAGTGCGTGAGGGGCATGGCCGACTCGTACCGGGGGAAGGACATCGACCTCGTGGCTTCTAACGAGGCCCGGGGGTTCATCCTCGGGGCGGCGGTCGCCCACGAGCTGGGCGTCGGGTTCGTGCCCATCCGGAAGAAGGGCAAGCTCCCTCCCAGGGTCCACAGCCTCAGCTACGACAAGGAGTACGAGTCTGACACCATCGAGATCAGGGAGGACGCGATCAAGCACGGGGACAAGGTGCTCCTGGTGGACGACCTCCTGGCAACCGGCGGAACGATCAAGGCCAATGCGGAGCTGGTCGAGAAGCTCGGCGGCAAGGTCGTAGGGATGGGCTTCCTCGTGGAGCTGGAGTATCTGCGCCCGAGGGAGTACCTTGGCGACAAGTACGAAGTCCATTCGCTAATAGTGTACAAGAACACCGAAGATTCGTGATGCGTTTCTGCCATGTCCGTGTGCGTGCCAGTGTTTCGTCGAGAAGGTTTTATTAGCAATAGTCCATACTGAATGCATCATGGCGCTCGAGGCCCTGAAGGAATCTCTGGCAGGCTCGCCGATTATCAAGCGCGGAGACTACGACTACATGGTCCACCCGATCACCGATGGAATACCGAGCGTCGACCCACAGATACTCAAGGAGGTCACTGAAGCCTTTCTGGAGATCGGCAACTTCGACTGCGACCTCATCGTGACGGTCGAGGCGCTGGGCATACCGTTGGCGGCAGCACTGTCCTTGCGGTTGGGGAAACCGTTCAACGTCGTGAGGAAGAAGATGTACGGCCTCCCTGGCGAGGTGAACCTGTCGCAGGTCACGGGATACTCCAAATCCACTCTGTTCATCAACGGCCTCAAGGAGGGAGACAGGGTGGTCATAGTGGACGACGTCATCAGCACGGGCGGCACGATGTGGGCCATCGTGGAGGCCCTGAAGTCCATGCAGGTCAGGATAGTCGACATCCTTGTGGCATTGGAGAAGACCGAGAAGAAGCCCGAGATTGAGAGGAAGATCGGGCAGCGGATCAAGACGCTCGTCAAGGTCGAAGTGGTGGACGGCAAGGTCGTCGTCCTCTGAGCGCCGACGCATGTATAAAATGCGCCTCCCGAATGGGGCACAATCAGTTCTTGAACCATTTATGGCATGTATCTCGCGATGACGCAGGCTAACTGTAGTGGCCGTGCGTATGTGTCGGGAGGACGCTCACCCGCCGATGTCCGGGGTAGGGTTTCTGGTCGCGATTGCCGTGTCCGCCGCCCTGGGCTCCCTGCTGGGTTTCTGCACCGGTCTCGTGCCCGGCCTGCACATGAACAACATCGCTGCGGCACTGGTCGCGCACGCGACGGCCGCCGCCGTGCTCTTCGGCCCGCTGTCCTCCGTAGCCTCCCAGGACAGGTCCGCGCTCCTCCTGTGCTGCTTTCTGAGCGCGTGCATGGTGGCGCACATGTTCTCCGAGGCCTTGCCGTCGACCTATGTGGGCATCCCGTCCGAGGATGTCGTGTCCGTGCTCCCGGCCCATCGTCTTGCGAAGGCGGGCCTGGGGAACCTGGCAGTGGTCGTCTCGGCCGTGGGGAGCCTGGAGGGGTTGCTAGCCTCGATGCTGGCCCTCTGCCCGATATGCCTCGTGATGTCGCCTCCGGTCGACCTCTACGGCCACATCAAGAGCGTGATGTTCATTTTCATAGCGGCGTTCTGCGCGGTCCTGCTCATGTCCGAGGGATTCCCGCGTCTCAACCCGCGCAGCAAGGTCAAGGGTGGCTGGGCCAGGGTCCTCGCTGGCACCGCCGTGTTCCTCACAGCGGGGCTCATAGGCCTCACCGTCCTGACCACCAACTACTTCGCCTGCCCAGTCCCGGACTTCCCGTGGATCAGGGCTGAGTTCGTGCCGAGGTCATCGCTCCTCCTGCCAATGTTTGCGGGGCTGTTCGGAGTGCCTGGCCTGCTGCTGAGCCTCAATTCGAGCGGCGCCCCGCGCTTCGACCTGTCCGCCCAGGCTGCGGACAGGTACATCCCCGGCCCGAGGGACATGGCCATCGGGGTCATAGGGGGGCTCATAGTCGGCTGGATGCCGGGCATGACCTCAGGGTCCGCGGTCACGCTCTGTTCTCCCAGGACATCCGAGCACTCTCGCAACGACGACCTCAACGATTCCCTGAGGTTCATATGGCTGTACTCTGTCGTGTCGTCCTCTGGGGCCGTCTTCGCACTTGGGGCGCTGTTCGTCATCTCGAGGGCCAGGAGCGGCACCATGGAGGCGGTCAAGGGACTCCTGGGAGTCCAGGGCTTGGAGGCCACGTGGACTTCGGAGCCGCTCCCGATGGTCTCGATTCTGGTCGCGATGCTCGTGGCTGGGCTGCTGTCCTACCTCGTGCTGACTAGGTGCGAGGGTTGGTTGGTCCGGTTCCGTGCCCCGCTCTGCTCCAAGAGACTCGCGGTCTTCTCCCTCGCGTTCGTGATACTCCTCTCGGTCTGGCTAACAGGAACTAGAGGAGCCCTCCTGATGGCCGCTTGTGTCTCTCTCGGCCTCATACCTCCGCTGGTCGGCGTGAGGAGGATACAGCTCATGGGCTGCCTGCTGGTGCCCGTGGGGTCGCTCTTCCTCCAGATGATGCTGTGATCAGTGCCGTTCGAGATACTTGGAAATGGCCTGGTCGACGAGCGGGTCGAAGAAGCTGGACCTGTAGACCATCAGCACTTTGGCGACTCCCTCCTCGTCCCTGATGAAGTACAGGTTCCTCCTGTCTCGCCTCTCCCTCCCGATGACCTTCTTCCTCAGCAGCATCGAGAGATATGTGGACAGGGTCGATGCAGGGATGTCCAGAGCATCCGCCATGCCCCCGTGGGTGGACCCTGGGCTGTTGAGAAGGTGGAGCACTATCGCCCTCGGCCCGTCCTGCCTGAGGGCATCGAATATCTCCGTGGGCGTGTTGGCGGGCAGCTTGCCGCTGGAGAAGAATCTCTTGAAATGCCTGTCCTGCCTCGAGAACACGACCCCGTCCCGTTGCATGCGATCCAGGTGATGCCTAACGACGCCCAGGGGCAGGGAGGTCAGCCTCTCTATCTCCCTGAGGTGCACTCCCGGGTTCCTCACGACCGCGTCATAGACCGTCTTTCTTGGCCCCAGATCCGAGCAGCGTCTCAATCAAAGCACCTGTCGACGCGCGGAGGGACCGTACTACTTCTGCCAGAGCCCCTCACGTGTCCACGAATGATTGACTGGTCACATCAAAAAGCCATCCTGTCTGATATCGGCTGGTGAAAATGATCATGTTGATCAGAGGAGGAAGGCCGCCTCACTCCCCCCGAATTGCAGTACCCGGCTTGGGCGCAATTACCCTGGCCTGGTTAGCCGTCCACAAGGGACGAAGGCTAGGGATCAATACTTAGCGCCGTTGGGCCTCCTGCCCAAGGCGGCCTTCCTTCCTCCTTTATCGTGAGTTCTTCATCGGTTGTGAGATTGTCTATGTGCCATGCGCACAGGACCAATGTGCCGTCGTCCTGCACCTCCCATTCGCCCGTGACCTCGACCTCATCGCCGACCTCGAGGAACTCCTCCATGTCGAACCCGATGTAAACCCAGTACCACCACGGGCCGAAGCTAACCGCGGTCTCGTCGTCTATGACGAAGGAGGTGACTATCATGCCATCGTCCTCGTCATCCTCAGGGTCGTCGTAGGGCTTGTAGAGCAGCTCGGTGACCTCTCCCCTCACGGAGACGAGCTCGTCGCAAGGGTCGTCCTCCCCGTCGTCGATTGGCGCGTCAGGCGCATCCTGCAAGGCGAACGGCGCGGGGGCGGCAGCTATGGCAATCGCTGCGAAAACGACCAGAGGCAACGCTAGCATCTTGGTGCTTATCAGGTCTGTCTCCCCCCGAATGCGCTGCCACCCGTTTAGTCAGCATTGTATATAGGTTTGTCGGCCTACTGACTATATAATAGCACAATCGCCGTTATCAATGCTAACGTTGCCCTCTCGGCCCGAAGAAAAGGGACAGTCTCTCGCGGTCGCACCCGAAGGGCAGGAGCAGCCCTTCTGCCCCCCTGAGGATTAGGTCAACATAGGCCTCGACATCGTACTCCTCGTCCCCGGTCATGAACTGCTCGACCTTCACGCGCCTCCCCGGGTCCCTGCTGTCCCGGTCGCAGATAATGAACCTCACGCCCTCCCCGGGGTTGACCTCGAAGCCTTTCCCGTCCATCTGCATCAGGGCGGCGACACTGTCGTTCATCTGCCTGTACTCCCCGAGGGCCTGTGACACCCTCTTGGTCATCACCAGCTTCTCCAGTGGGACCGTCCTGGACCTCACGGCCTCGACATAGCCGTCCACGATGTCGAGCGAGGATGGGATGAGTTCGACGAACCGCTGCGAGTCGGAGGCCTTCGAGAGGTGCGCCAGGATGTCGTTCTGCAGATCCTTGACCAGCCCCGTCGTGTCCCTCCTCCGCAACTCGATGCCCCTCAGCTTGAGCCTGCCGTCCTCGAACAAGCCGTAGTACCTGTTGAGCGCGCCCACGCCGTGCATCCTCCCTGGGAGGAAGACGATCCACCTGTAGACGCCCTCGGGCTCGAGGGGTATGCCTATGTGTCCGGACGCATGCTCGCAGAACCTCTCGGGGTCGCCGTCTCCTTTGAGCCAGAGCGAGTCCACGATCCCGTGGAGTATCTCGAACCCGTGTGCCTCCGCGATCTCCGACGCTTGTAGCATTATCTCCCTTCCGTAGGCGTTTATCGCCTCGTGGCACTCTATCCTGCCGAACCTGGCGTTCCTGTAGCCCGTGTATCCGAAGCAGTTGTGCGTGAGCACGCCGCTGGCCAGCGCGAATCCGTGAGGCGGTTCCGTGACGCCGAGGCAGTACACAGAATCCTCAGAGGGCCGCGCATGGCGGACGGACTCGACAGGGGCGGCCGAGAGGTGTCTGCCGGATGCGGACTCCATGCTGTAAAGGGGAAGCAGGGTCGGGAGCAAGTCCCCTCTCCGCAGCGCCCCCGCGTGCTCGACCGTGAGCGCGCCGCCTCTGAGCACATAGCACGGGTGGTCCGGGGTGAGCCTTAGCTTCGCGCCGTCAACGGATATCTCGACCATCCTCTCTGGCGCGGGGAACCTGAATGCCTTGGAGGCGCGCTTGAGGGAAGGTTCGAGGGACAGGTCCACGCCGAACAGCTCCAGCCTTTCCGGGACCTCGAACTCCCCGTACGCTCCCCGGGCATACCTCTCGACCAGCTCCCCCACCGGGAGCACATCGAACCTCCCCTCTCTCCGGAAGGGCAGCTCCATACCCGCGTCCAGGCACGTGACCAGGAGCCATTTCAGTATGTCCACCCTCTCCTTGTAGGCCGCCGAGTTGGCGGCGCCCGCCCTTACGAGCCTCTTGAGCTTCGTCCTCCTCTCGACCACTGGTCTGAGCACCCGCGGTATCAGCCCCACCTGCCGGTCGCATATTCTGTAGCCTATGACCGGCACCCGCCTGGACGGCTCGGGACAGCAGGGGCACATGACCGTCTCGGGGGAGATGTTGAACCTGACCATGATGTTCGGGTACAGGGATGTGAAGTCGACCTCGAGGACGCGGTCGTGTATGCCCACCACGGGCTCGTAGATGAACCCTCCCCGGTCCGCGATGACGAGCTCCTCGGCGGTCTTGAACTCCTCCGGGAGGTTCTTCTTCCACATGATCACGCAGCCGTCCCTGAGCGCCTGGTTGGCCTCCATGGCGCTGATCGCGCTCCCGGGCGACAGCCTCGAGAGCTCCTGGACGGGCACGCCGGATATCCGCGACAGATCCGTGAGTCCGTTCAGACCGCTCTCCATGAACATGAAGGAGCTCGATCGGTCGATGTGCACCCTCCCCCGGAGTTTGTATGCCGGGGGCTTGTACTTGATCTGGCCGTATGTGAAGTACGACTTTCCCCTCCTGTCCGGCCTCTGGTCGTCCTTCTCCCTCCCGAGGCTGAGCGGCGGGAGTCCGAGGCGTTTCGCGAGCTTGAGCAGGTAGGGGATCGCGAACGAGTCCCCGTCGTCCGTGTACAGCACGTCCGGGTCCTTGGCCTTCAGCGACCCGCCGATGCCCCTGAGTATGTCCTCCTCGGGCCCGTCGAAGTGGTCCTCGTCCACACTCGCGGACAGCAGCCCGTCGTCGAGGGTGGGTATGCCCTTCCTCGAGTCCGTGCGTATGCTCAGGACAGCGTGCTTCAGGGGCGGTTGCTCGTAGTCTATCTCGTAAGGGTCCTCGAGCATCCTCGGCTTCGGCCGGAACTCCAGGAGGCCCATGGGGAACAGGTCCTTCTCAACGAGGTACCTCTGGCTGAACCTGAGGTCGACGTTGAACAGAGCGTAGTCCTTGTACCTCCCGCGGTTGTCGATTGTGTGCGCGACGTCCTCGACCTTGTCGTAGTCCCGGACGGTCACGGCGAGCACATCCCGCTCCTCCTCGCCGAGCCAAGTGCGCTTCTTCTCTCGCCCGACGGACTCGACGGCGTCGAGGACCGGCAGAGCCCTCTGGAGCAAGTCGAGTTTCTGGGGGGTCGAGTGCACGTATATCCTCGGTAGGAAAGACCTGTCCACTATCCTCTCCGCGCCCCTCCTCGTGCGGACCCAGTAGACCATCGAGTCGGTCCCGTAATCAGGGTGGATGTCCAGGAGCCAGCCTCTCATTTGTCCCCATCACCGCTCCCCCCATCCCCGGACGCCATCTCATCCAGCTTCCTCTTGAGTTCGAGCAGCTCCTTCTCGTGCTCGAGCAGCATCGAGAGCAGGGCGGACTCGGCGGGGTCGAGGCTTATCGCGTATGTCGCCGCCGAGGCGTGCATCCGGGCCCTGTTCACGAGCGCATCGAAGGCCTCCCTGTCCGCGCTCCTCAGGGCCCTCCTGTAATCGCTCCACTGCTGCGCCAAGGCCTCAAGGGCCAGGCGGTATGTGGGCACAGTCCTTCCCGTCCGCATCCCCCCTGAACTCGTCCAGAGTGTACTGGTTCCACGGGACGGGGACGAACATCATCCGCCTGTCCTTCCCGGGCAGGCTGAAGAGCATCCCGTTCCGCCTCGTCCTCATCTGGACCGCGAGGTCCGCGTGCTCGTACAGGAGCGTCGAGAGCTTCGGGCTCGGGCGGGCCATGTGGTGGACGTTGTTCGTAATGAACGATATCGTCTCGTGCTCCCTGGTTATCCTGGATATGTCCTCCAGGCACCGCCTCAGGAGCTGGTGCGACTCCATCCACTTCATGTCCTTGTCGAGGAACATCTCCGTGATGGACGAGACGACCACTGCCGCCGGGGAGCAGCGCTCGACCTGCTCCTCGAGCCTCTCGTCTATGAGCGTCACGAGCTGGTAAGCGGTGAACGCACGGGAAATGTTGATCATGGAGAGCGTCTCCCGCCTGTCCAGCCCCAGCCTCTTGCAGAGCGAGCTGATCTCGTACGGGTTGATCGAGTTCCCGCCGTCTATCCACACGACCTCCTCGTCGAACTGCGAGATGGCCTTCACAGAGAGCAGGTGGAGCAGGTCGGTCGAGTACGGGCTGTCGCTGTCGAGGAGGGCGACCTGCCCCGACCGGAAGCCGCCTATGAGCTCGTCCAACTGCGCGATGGAGGTATAGAGCACCCGCTCTCGCATGAGCGGCTCATCATGGAGCGCATGGGCCGCAGCCTGCTCGAGGGCGAGGGATTTCAGCGGGTTCAATCAGCATCACCGGCTTGACATCATCCTCCGCCCTGGAGTTAAACGGGTGCAGGGGGGAGCAAGGTGAAACTAGTCTGCCCGATAAAATCCAGCAGGCGGACTCGCGCCTGGAAGAAGGCCTCGAGCGTGTCTTCTACTGGAAACGGCGAGTTAATGTTTAAGTACACTCAGGGTGCTTTTCGATTGTCAGCTCCAATATACATTTTCGGAAGGGATTGAAGACCATGCCCCCCCGGACGTCGCCCAAGAGGCCATCCGCTAGCGCTTCTCGCAAGAGCCAACAGCAGAGGGCGGAGTCCGCGGAGGTCCGGCGGTCGAGAAGGGCCGCGATGCTGCAGCTCAGGATGGGCAGGTTCGCGCACATCATAGGCATGTCCTCCGCCCTCGCTCTTGCGCTCACCGCGCTCATCTCCTACGGGCTCATACACTGGGACTTCATCAGATACGAGTGGCTCGGGCCCCTCGTGTGGTTCATACCTCTCATCACGGGCGTGGCCTCCGCCGTCGTGGCCCTCTGGATCAAGTGGGAGCCGTACGTCGCGGACCGAGAGCAGCCGCACTTCGTCATGAGCTTGGTCGCGCTCGTGGTTCCGCTGTTAATCATAGCGCTCATCGTCCTGGACGAGTACGGCTACGTCGCGCTCGGACGGCCGCCATGGCTATACTCGGCCTCGCTGCTCGGCATATGCCTCGCGGAGGTGTCGCTCGCCATGACCTGGGAGGGCACTGGCAGGCGAAAGATCTCCGCCGTACTAGCGGCAGTGTTTCCTGTCGTCCTGCTCCTGTTCCCGATCATATACAATCTCATATACAACCTCACTGAAGCGGAGCTGGAACAGGAGCTGGCCCGCATACTGCCAATGGCCTACCTCGGCAGTGCTGTCTCCATACACCTGAGCGGGGCGATGCTGCACATCATCGCCAGCTCGACCTCGCTCATGCAGAGGGAGGTCCTGAGGGCGAGCGACAGCAAGCTGAAGGAACAGCTCGTCGACCTCGACAAGAAGCGGGCCGCCCTGAGATATAGGGAGGACGCTTTCAGGGCGCGGGAGTCGGGCCTGGAGGTCTACGAGAAGCAGCTCCAGGACCAGCTGGCCGCCCTGGAGGCGCAGAGGGAGCAGATCTCGACCATGGAGTCCGAGGCCGAACAGCGCCTGGAGCTGCTGAGGGTCGACCGTGAGAAGATCGCGAAGCAAGAGGCGGACCTTGAGAGCCAGAGAGACGGGCTCCAGCTCAAACTCGGGGCGATCGAGTCGCACAAGAGGGAGATGGACAAGCGCTCCAAGGCGCTCGAGGCGAAGGAGGACGCGATCTCGCGTAGGGAGATAGAGTCGAACAAGCTGCTCATAGACGCCACTGCCAAGGACAGGGACATCAAGCACAGGCTAGCGGAGGTCGAGGCGGAGCACAGGGAGATAGACAGCACTCGGGAGGAGCTGGAGGCGCTCCAGGCGGCGCTTGCGGAGCGCGAGAAGCAGCTCGGGCTCAGGGAGAGCAGGCTCGAGATGAAGGGCATGGAGCTGTCCTCGGCCAAGGAGCAGCTCGGGAAGGTGGCCAAGGAGAAGACCGCTGTCCGGAGCCTGCAGGAACAACTCCTCGCGATGCAGCAGGCGTTGGCGGAGAAGGAGATTTCGGTCAAAGCCGCGGAGGACGACATCCGCCAGAAATCCGAGAAGGCGGAGCGGTTGATTGCACGCGCGGACAAGCAGATGAACGACCTGGTCGAGAAGGAGGGCGCGGTCATAGCCCGGGAGAAGGCCCTCGCGGACAAGGAGTTCAAGCTGAGGGCGGAGCTGGAGGCCGTCAACTCCAAGCTTGCCGAGATGGACAGCGCCGAGGCGGTCATGGGAGACAGGGAGAAGCAGTACGAGGATCTCTCGTCCGCCACGCGCTCGAAGATGTCCGCTATCACTGTCCAGGAGGAGGAGGTCTCCAGGAAGATGGACGCCCTCGCGAAGCGCGAGGAAAGGATCAAGGAGCTGGAATCGAGGTTCAAGACAGAGCACGAACTGATGAATTCGAAGCTGAAACAGCTCCTGGAGAAGGAGAAGTACATCAAGGCCCAGGAGGCAGAGATGGGCCTCAAGCGTGCCGAGCTGAAGGCCATGGAGAGGGAGATCCTGGAGAGCGCCGAGGATGTCGACGAGGTCCGCGCTGAGTATCCCGTCCCGGAGGCTGACGAGCGCGAGAAGGCCTTCGAGTTCCGGGAGAAGCGCCTCGTGGAGAAGGAGCAGGAGCTGAAGTCCCGGCTCTACCAGCGTGAGAAGGAGTTGGAGAAGCGAGAGGCCGCCCTGAAGGCGCACCTCCAGAAGGACGTGGAGGAGAGGGAGGAATCGGTAGAGGAAGAGTATGCCGAGGAGAAGGTCAAGACGGGCATAGAGC
>JBFFED010000044.1:0-14544 GCA_041559015.1 Thermoplasmata archaeon
AAGGCCTTGCCAGGACCTCTGTGAGCCTCCGGGCGCGAAGAAGTTATATATACTCAGATATCCATTTTATTTCCTGTCCGACACGTGTCGGACTAACGGGATGGGATGCAGAGAACTCACTTTGCAGGCGTTCGCATCAGAGTATGTTTTCGCGTCCTGAACGGAGAGGGTGCCTGATGTACCTAAAGCAGATCGAGCTTGAGAACTTCAAGTCTTTCGCCAGGAAAACTAAGATCCCGCTCTTGCAGGGTTACAGCTGCGTCACGGGACCGAACGGCGCTGGCAAGTCGAACATCTCCGACGCGATACTGTTCGTGCTCGGCCCCAAGAGCTCAAGGGTCATCAGAGCGGGCAAACTGACCGACCTCATCTTCAACGGTGGCAAGGACAAGAGGCCGGCCAAGGAATGCTCTGTAAGCCTGGTGTTCGACAATTCTGACCGATTGATACCGATAGACTCAGACACGGTCAGGCTCAGGAGGACCGTCAGGTTATCTGAGAACAACGCCGATGGCTACTACTCCTACTTCTACGTCAACGACCGCAAGTCCTCTCTGGGGGAGTTCGACAACCTGCTGGCGAACGCCAGGATAAGCGCCGACGGCTACAACTTCGTCCAGCAGGGGGACATCACGCGCATCACGACAATGACCAACCTGGAGAGGCGCAGGATACTCGACGACATATCTGGCATCACGAAGTTCGACGAGGAGATCCAGAGCGCCGAGAAGGAGAAGACCGCCGCGGAGGAGAACATCGCCAGGCTGTCCATCATCCTGGACGAGCTGAGAAAGCAGATGAAGCAGCTAGACGCGGACAGGGATGGCGCCCTGAAGTACAAGGACCTCCACGACAAGATGGCCGTTGCCCAGGCGTGCCTGGTCGTCAAGAGGAAGGAGTCAGGGAACAGGGAGGTATCCTCCCTTAACGAGCAGATCATCAATTACACCCAGGAGAAGGAGAAGTCCGAGAAGAAGAAGGAGGACCTCTCCGCGCAGCTGATAGAGATCACCCAGGAGCTGGAGCAGGTTGAGGCGGAGATAGCCGAGAGGGGCGGGGACGAAGCCAGGGAGATCAAGGAGAAGATAGACAATCTCAGGATTGAGGGCGCGAGGGCGAAGGACGCCGCGCAGAACTCGGAAGAGGCCATCGTGAACCTGAAGGAGGTCAAGCGGGCGCAGCAGGAGGACCTGAAGGCTGTCCAGAAGGACTTGAAGGAGCTCGAGGAGAAGCTAGCGCCATTCAAGGAGAGCCACGAGGGCAAGGCCAAGCTCCTCGAGGAGAAGAGGGCAAAGCTGACCGAGCACCAGGACCAGATATCCAAGTCAGACTCGGAGTTCAGCGGCTTGCAGAAGGAGTCACTCGAGCTGTCGGTCGATGTCACTTCGAAGGAGGAGAAGCTCCATGCGCTGAACCTCGAGCACGACCGCCTTGAAGAGAAGGTGCAGAGGCTCAGGATCGACATCGCCAACCTCGAGGAGACCAAGAAGACCTACGAGTTCGAGCTCAAGGACTCCGAGTGGTCGATCAAGGAGCTCAAGAGCGAGACGAAGTCGGCCAACCAGGGCACGAGGAAGCTCCAGGAGGAGTACCAGGCCAAGAGGAACAAGGAGAAGAAGCTCCTCGGGCAGTACCAGGACCTGGACAACGCCATAAAGACCCTTACGAGGGAGTACAACCAGCTCAAGGCCGAGGCGGAAGCGGTCGATCAGGTCAGGAGAGGCTACACCAGCGCGGTCAGCTCCGTCCTGGAGGCCAGGGACAAGGGCGCCATCAAGGGCATCCACGGCAGCGTCGCCGAGCTGGCGGAGGTCGAAGACGACTACGAGACCGCGGTGAATGTCGCCGCAGGCTCCAGGATGCAGGCGATAGTCGTGGATGACGACTCGGTCGCCGCGGAGTGCATATCGTACCTCAAGAGGAACAAGCTCGGTAGGGCGACCTTTCTGCCGCTGAGCAGGATGGTCGACGGGAGGCCCAGGGGCAAGGCGATACTGGCCTCGAAGAGTTCAGTCGGGTTCGCAATCGACCTTGTCAGGTTCGACGAGAAGTACAGGACGGCCTTCTGGTTCGTCCTCGGGGACACTGTGGTCGTGAAGAACCTCGATGAGGCCCGGAAGCTGATGGGTGGCGTGAGGCTGGTCACACTCGAGGGCGAGCTCGCTGAGGCGAGCGGCGCTATGGTGGGCGGGACACTCGACAAGAACCTGCTCAAGATAGGCGCACCGTCGGAGAGCAAGATTGAGAAGAAGTCTACCGAGCTCAGGACGGCCATCGAGCAGGCGGAGAAGGTTCAGGATGAGCTGGCCCAGCTCAAGACGGACATCGCCCAGCTCGAGGAGGCGATCAGGGACATCAACGCGAAGGACTCAGGGGAGAGCGTCAAGATAAGCACCCTCGAGGCCAAGAAGAAGGAGTTCGAACAGAGGCTCGTTTCGCTCGACAGCGAGCTCGACGGGAAGAGCAAGGACCTTGCTGAGTGCCTCGACCTCATAGAGAAGACCAAGGAGGACGTCCAGAAGTTCAGATCAGACATTGAGAATCTCAAGAAGAAGAAGGAGGCGAAGGACAAGAAGCTCCTCGAAGCCACCCCACAGGAACTCTCGAAGGCGCTGAAACAGCTCGAGACTGAGATATTCGAGCTGTCGAACGAGGTCTCAGGTCTCAGCTCCGAGATTCAGACGATAACCAAGCAGATGGAGATCGTCGAGGTGCGGAAGAAGGAGCTTGAGGCCGCCATCAAGGCGACTGAGGACAACGCGACCCAGCACAAGTCGAAGGGCGAGGAGAGCGTCCAGAGGCAGGCGCAGATGGAGACTGAGCTGAAGGCACTCCTGAAGATGGAGAGGTCCATGGGCGACGAACTGAACTCTCTGAGGACCAAGCGCGACGCCCACTACAAGAAGAAGACGGACACCGAGGCGAACGTCGAGAAGGTCACGACGAAGATACAGACAAGTTGCGACTTCGTCCTGAGCCTCCAGACGAAGGTCCAGGAGGCCGAGAAGAATCTCCAGGAGGCCGAGGGCGAACTGGCACAGTACTCCGCGCTCAAGCTCCCGGATGAGATGCCCACGGTCGAGGACCTCAAGATCTCTATCGCGGAGTGCGAGAGGAAGATGTCTACCCTGGGCGCGGTCAACCTGAAGGCAATCGACGAGTACGACGACAAGAAGTCCAGGTTCGACGGCCTCAAGGAGGAGATCGGCCAACTCGAGAAGCAGAGGACCAACCTGAACAAGCTGGTGACCGAGCTCAACGACAAGAAGACCGTCGGGTTCATGAGGATATTCGGCGGCATCAACGACAACTTCAGGAAGGTCTTCGCGGAGCTCTCGGGAGGGGGCGAGGCGGAGCTGCTCCTGGAGAATGAGCAGAACCCGTTGTCCGGCGGGCTCATCATGAAGGCCAGGCCGAAGGACAAGAAGGGCGTGAGGATGGAGGCCCTCTCGGGTGGCGAGAAGTCCCTGACCGCATTGTCGTTCATCATGGCGATACAGGCACACGAGCCGTCGCCGTTCTACCTGCTGGACGAGGTCGACATGTTCCTGGACGGCGTGAACGCGGAGAACGTCGCCAGGGCGGTCAAGAGGAGCACGAAGAACGCCCAGTTCATACAGATCTCCCTCAGGAATGTGACCCTCAAAGAGGCGGACCACATAATAGGCGTGACGATGCAGCGCGAGGGGGTCTCGGACATAGTGATGAGGCCCAACATAGGCGAGGGCACCGAGGAACAGCAGGACGTACCCGCGCCAGAGCAGAACATCGAGGGGGAGGCAGCCTAGATGAGCTTCACGAGCGAGTGCACTGACGTCATCGGCCACCTCATGTTCCACAAGGCGATCATCGAGGACGACGCGGTCCCCGGCAGAGAGTCCAAGATCGAGGGCTACATGCGCATGGTCGCTGAGATGCAGACCGGCAAGCTCGTCAGCTCCGAGGACCCCTTCGAGAGGAGCGTGGCTGTCGTCTTCGAGCTGGTGGTGAACAACAAGCTGAACCCCTGGGACATCAACCTCATAGAGTTCTCGAAGATGTACCTGGCCAGGGTGAGGAAGGCGAGCGACCTCAACCTCATAATCGCTGGCAAGCTGGTGTACATGGCGTGGGAGATACTCAAGCTCCAGACGGAGCAGGTGCTCCAGCGCGTGGACAGGCCGGAGCAGGTGGAGATCATGTTCGACGGGTGGGATCCGGACCACCTCGACCTTTTCGTGGACCCGTTCGAACTCGGCGCGGGAGAGGTCCTGTTGCGCACCGACGAGGCCGCAATAGATGAGAAGGTCAGGAGGAAATCCGAGAGGCCCGTGACCCTGATCGACCTACTGGACGCCTTCGAGGAGGCGAAAAAGGAATCGGACATCAGGCAGGAACTCTCCAAGTTCATGGAGAAGTACAAGAGGCCCGAGTTCGAGGACAAGTCGCACAAGGAGAGCCTGGAGGAGGACATAGCCGAGGTTTGGGAGAGGATCCAGGCGTGCGGCCAGGGCTCTGTTGCCATATCCGACCTGTACAACGGGGGAAAGGAGGACCGAATAAGGGTCTTCGTATCCATACTGTTCCTTGCCAGGATGGGCAAGCTGCACGTCTGGCAGGAGAAGATGCCCTTCGGGGAGGTGTTCCTCGAGGTCAAAGTCCCGTGGGACATCGCGCAGCTGGAGGACGCCACTACGATGGTCACTGACAAGATAGAAGAGGCTCCGGTGGTGAAGTGAAGACAGAGAGGATAGTCGAGGCGGAGCTGTTCTCCGCGGCGAAGCCAGTGACGGTCACTGACCTCCAGACGGCTTCAGGGCTGGACGCCAGGACCATCAGGAGCGCACTCAACAAGCTCATGGACGAGTACAACGAGTCCGAGCGGGCCATCGAGATCGCCAAGATGGGGCCCAGGTACGCCATGCAGGTCAAGAAGGAGTACTCGACGCAGGCTGGCAGGCTCGCTGAGCTCAAGGTCCCGAAGGACGTCCTGAAGACCGCCTCGCTGATCGCCTACTATCAGCCAGTGCTCCAGAGCAAGATGTTCGATCTCGTCGGGGCCAAGATATACGACCATGTGAAGCAGCTGGTCGAGCTCGGCCTGGTCAAGGCGAAGCCAAAGAGGAAGAGCGTCGAACTGACCACGACCAAGCGATTCATTGAGACCTTCGGGATAGACGCGCGTTCGAGGCAGGATGTCAAGGACTGGCTGGAGGATCAGGTGGCCAAGATATCCGGTAAACCCCCTCAGGCCTGACTATTAATACCCACGACTGGGCCAGCGGTGCCTCCGACCGCATGATAACGACACGGCAAGGGTTTTAGACGCCCCAGGGGAATCACCCCTTGGGTCTCGGAATCTCATGAAGGCAAACCTCCTTTGTCTAGCAGGGGCGGCCCTGGGCCTTGTGTCCCTGCTTCTCCCGTGGTGGCAAGGTGCAGAGCTCGGCCTCGGGCTGATGATAGACCGCGACTACATGCTCGTGCAGGACGTCCTGTTCGATTCGACCGAGTTCGACTCCATGTTCTTGGTCGCGTGCACGCTGTTCGTCGTGGGCACATTGCTGGCGTTCTGGAGCCCCCTGGGCGGACTGGTGCAGGTCCCGGGGGCCCTGGGGTTCTTCGCCATGTTCGGCTCCGAGATAGGCGTCCGCAGGGGAGAGGATGCCATCGCTCTCGGGGCGTACCTGGGCCTGATTTCGATGATCATCGTGACCGTCAGTCTGATCGTCCCCCTCGGGATAGGTTATTCGCTCGAGCGGAGAGCGCACAAGAGATCGCTCTCCTCCCCGGACAAGTTCATCACTGTGAGTTGGTATGGCGACAGAGAGAGGATCAGGTTGAACGTCCTGGCCCTCTGCGGGGCGCTCATCGCTTTTGTCTGCATCGCGCTCCCGTGGTCTACGCTCTCGACCACATCTCCCGCTCCTGAGATGGTATTGGAGCAGAGACCGCTGTTCCATTACATGTGGGGAGACCTTGCCACTCCGAGCGCGTACGTGTTCATAATCGGCTCCGCCATCGCTGTTGTGACTACCTTGGGCGTCATCATCCAGATGGTCGGGTTCGTCTGGTTCTGGGCGGTGTTCGCGGGGAGCATGGGCACATACCCGGATGTGGCCAGGACTGTGGAAGAATCTTTCGCGACGGGTTTCTACCTCAGCGTGCTGGCGATGCTGATGATCGCCTTCGCGATCATTCTGCCCCTGGGCGTGGGTTACTACAGGCGGAAGAAGACCGCCTGGACCAAGTTGTTCGTCTGGGGAAAGGCGGAGGCGCGCACCTACTGATACTTCGGTCAGAGTTGCCCCCAGTACGCAAAGCTTTATGAGAACCCTAGGCATTGACACGGCCGTGATTTAAGATGGTGATGCCTCTGAGTTTGTTAGAGAAATCCATGAACAAGAAGGTCTCGCTGCTCCTGAAGGACAGTCGGCTTCTTGTGGGCACGCTCGTCGGCTTCGACGACTACCTCAACATGGTTCTCGAGGACACCGAGGAGACGAACGGCGAGAACGTTAAGCGCCTGGGAGTCGTAATACTCAGGGGCAACAACGTCGTCAGCATCTCTCCTCTGCAGTGATTGATTGTTTCTGAAACAGGCATACTCCCAGCTGGTGCGCCGCCCCTCAGATCCCGCAGGATGGATTTATACGCACGAACCCCATCCCCGATGATGTGAAAGCGGTGCTGCTCGTCGGCGGCATGGGCACGAGGCTCAGGCCCCTGACTCACAGAATACCAAAACCCCTGGTGCCAGTCATGGGGAAGCCCCTGATCATGCACGTGATTGACTCGCTCCCGAAGGAGGTCGACGAGGTAATCATCCCCATGGGGTACAAGAAGAGAGACATGGAAGAATACCTCGTTAGGAACAGGCCGAGGAGGAAGATAACGCTCGTGGAGGAGCCCGAGCCTTTGGGGACGGGGGGCGCCGTGAAGAACGTGGAGGACCTCATCGACGGACGGTTCCTGGTCATCAACGGGGACAGCATCTCATCCTTGGACATCGACAGGTTCATCGGATTCCACATCAGCAAGAAGGCCTTCGCGACCATCTCGCTCTGGCCCGTCGATGACCCGACGCCATACGGCGTGGTCGACTTGGACGCAGACAAGAGGATAAGGCGCTTCCAGGAGAAGCCCAAACGGGAGGAGGCGTTCTCCAACCTCATAAACGCGGGCGCGTATGCGCTCGAGCACGAGGTCCTAGACCACATAGGGAAAGGGTTCGTCTCGATGGAGCGCGAGGTCTTCCCGAAGATACTCGACAAGGGTATGTACGGCATGGAGTTCGACGGATACTGGATAGACTGTGGCAGGAGGGAGGACCTCCTCAGGGCGTTCTGGACCCTCATGGGGGCGGATGCGCTCAGGATCTCAGACAGATGCGTCCAAGACGGCGCCGCCATCAGGGCACCCGTGGTCGTGTGCGATGAGGCGGTCGTGGCGGGCGCGACGATAGGTCCCCGCGCATACATATCGGAGCGTGCCGTGGTCGGACTGAGGACGACCGTGGAGGAGTCAGTGCTGATGGACAGCGCCAGCGTCGGCCCCAACTGCAGAATCAAGGACTCGATTATCGATTCCGGAGTCAGCATCCCCGAAGGCTCAGAGATCATCCGCCAGATCGTCAGCAACGCGAGTGGGGATTAGCGGCGGGTGGTTCAGTGGCGAAGAAGATAAGGAAGAGGATACCATCGTTCGCACGGATCATCATCTTGCTGCTGATACCATGGATTGTCATGGGGCTCATTGTATACGCGGGTTCCTCCGTTGGATGGTCGGAACCGGCTGTATATGGCGCTGCTCTCGCTGGGGCCCTGGGCACGACCCTGTTCGTACATCTGTTTCTCAAGAAGGGCAGCACACGCGTGTTGTGATTCCTCCTCAGAAGCCCAATAACCGCAGAAGCAGGAACAGCACGCCGGATATAGTGGCCGAGGCAGGTATCGTGATGACCCAGGCGGCCAATATCTTCCTGCCCACACCCCACCTGACCGCGGACAGCCTCCTGGTGGCGCCCACGCCCATGATGCCGCCTGATATTGTATGAGTGGTGCTCACCGGGATGCCCAGGAGCGTGCTCCCGAAGAGCATACCAGCAGCCCCGGTTTCGGCGCAGAAGCCCTGATAGGGTTCCAGCTTGGTGATCCTGGAAGCCATGGTCTTGACTATTCTCCAGCCCCCGAAGAACGTGCCTATGGATATCGCGGCTCCGCACGCGATCATGGCCCATTCTGGCACATAGAACGCCTCTCCGGGCGCCAGCCACAGCAATGCAATTATCCCCATGCCCTTCTGAGCGTCGTTAGAACCGTGGGCGACAGAGTAGGACGCTGCGGAAATGAGCTGCAACTTGCGGAAGTACTTGTTGACGACCACCCTGGAGAATCCCCTTGCGACCCGCATCACCACCACCGTGAGCAGGAACGCCGCAAGGAGGCCCGCCATCGGGGATATGACTATGAAGGCACCGGTCTTGAGCGTGCCGGACCAGACTATCGCATTGAGGCCTGCGACCGCACCCCCTGCTCCGATGAGCCCTCCGACCAAAGCGTGGCTGCTGGAGGTCGGGATGCCCAGCCACCATGTGATCAGGTCCCAGACTATCGCCCCGGAGACCGCGCTGAAGACCAAGATGGCTCCGTACTCAGCCACGAGCGATTCGTCGATTATCCCTTTCCCCATCGTGTAGGCGACGTTGTGCGTCACATAGATCCCAATGTAGTTGCAGGCCGCAGCCAGGCTGACGGCGTATATGGGGGAGAGCACTCTCGTCGCGACTATGGTGGCAATCGAATTCGCAGAGTCGTGGAATCCGTTGACGAACTCGAAAACAATGACCATCGCTATGGTTATCCCAACAAGGCTGAGGAGCTCCACAGTGATGCACCTACGCGTTCTTTATGAAAACGTCCTTGATAACGTCCGCCGCGTCCTCACACTTGTCCGTCGCCATCTCCAGACACTCGAATATCTCCTTCAACTTGATTATGTCGACTGCCTCATAGTTCCTGAACAGGTTGGCCACCGCGTTGTGCGTGATTTCGTCTCCGACGTTCTCAAGGCGGTTCACCTCGATGCAGTGCCTTATGATCTCGTTCCTTCTACTGATGTTCCTGAGATCCTTTATGGCGTGGTTGACCTCCTTGGACGAGGCGAGTATGACCTCTGCCAGCTCCACCATCTCCGAAGGGACGACCTTGATCTCATAGGACCACATCCTATGAGACGCAGCCTCGATGTAATCCAGTATGTCGTCCAGACGTGATGTCAGCTTCGACATATCGTCATGGTCGATAGGGGTGACGAATGTTCGGTTGAGGGCTTCCGCGATCCTGTGGACAAGGTCGTCGCCCCTGTGCTCTATGTCCTTGAGGTTGTCCCTCTTCTTCTCGACTTCGTGAAAGTCCTTGGTCAGATCGAGAAGCGCCTCTGCACCCTCGACGACGACATCGGCCTGCTTCTCAAGCATGTCGAAGAAGTGCTTCTCTTGAGGAATAATCCACTCCTTGAAGCCCATCCGCAGTGCTCCCCCAGCACCTGGATGATATATAGTGGTCATAATCCTTCCGGAGATAGCGGCCAAATGGCATACGCCTACGGCATCCCCCTGACTTGGCCATTTGCGGGCCCCTGACAGCGGAAACCCCCGATTCGAAGGAAGATTTAATCTGCGATTCGAATATCAGAGGTGTCATGGCTGAAGCAGGCAAGCCGCCCAGGCTCTTCGGGACCAATGGAGTCCGGGGCGTCGTTAACACCCCCCAGATGGACTGCGCATTCGCGCTCGGACTGGGCATGGCTATGGGCACGTTCATGAAGGGAAAGGTGATGATAGCCACCGATGCCAGGACCTCGAATGAGATGCTCAAGTCAGCGTGCTCCTCGGGCCTGATGGCCGTTGGCTGCGACGTCGTCGACTGCGGCCTCGTGCCCACTCCCACGCTTCAGTATGCCGTCAAGACGAGCAGAGCCGCTGGAGGTGTGGTCATAACCGCGTCCCACAACCCCCCAGAGTTCAATGGTATAAAAGCCATCGACAGAGACGGCACAGAGATGGCCCGCGAGAATGAGGAGCGGATCGAGAGGATATTCCATGAAAGAGCCTTCGAGCGTTCCGACTGGCGCAGGTTGGGCCAGCTTACCAGCAACACGACCGCATCTGACAGGTACATCGAGGGTATCATGTCGAGAATCGACGTTCCTGCCATAAGAAAGGCGAAACTGCGCATCGCCGTGGACTGCGGGAACGGCGCATCGAGCCTAGTGACCCCGAAGCTCCTGGAGCGCCTAGGGATCAGGTATGTCACGCTCAATGCGGACCCGAACGGCGCCTTCCCAGGGCACAACAGCGAGCCGGTCCCCGAGAACTCAAGGGACCTCATTGAGATGGTCAGGGCGGGAGGGTTCGAGTTCGGGCTCATACATGACGGGGATGGGGACAGGACGATCTTCGTGGACGAGACGGGGAGATATCTACATGGAGACAGGAGTCTCGCCATCCTGGCCAACTACATCTGCTCTCAGAAACCGGACAGCCTTGTGGTCACGAACGTGGCCTCTTCGATGTGCATAGAGGATGGCGTGAAGATGGCCGGGGGCAGAGTCCTGTACACGAGGGTTGGCTCGCCCACGATAGCAAGGGCCATGATCGAGCATGGCGGCATCTTCGGGGGCGAGGAGAACGGAGGGCTGATATTCGCTGATTTCCAGTACTGCAGGGACGGGGCGATGGCCGCGGCGAAGATGCTGGAGATAGTCGCGAGAGAGGGTAAGCTCTCAGCCCTCAACGACCGCATACCTTCGTACTGCCAGTGCAAGAAGAAGACAGGGTGCCCTGACGAGAAGAAGCGACGGGTGATGGACAGTCTCGCCAGGCAGGCCGAGGGTAAGAGGGTGGACACGACAGACGGAGTCAAGATGTTCTTCGAAGACGGATGGGTGATTGTCAGGCCTTCCGGCACGGAACCGATCTTCCGCATATTCTCCGAATCGAAGACGACGGAGAGAGCAGAGGAGCTGGCCGATGAATACAGGAAGAAGGTCGAACGACTGGTGAATGGCTGAGCCTCACTTCTTCATCTTCTTCCACTTGGCCGCCATAACCTCGCGCATCATCCTGGCGCCGAGGACGGAAGTGTTGCCGTTGTCGTACGGTGGGCATATCTCGACCACATCGAACCCTACGAGCCTGTCCGCAATCCTGTTGATGGCGTATCGGACGTCCCAAGGCGTGAGCCCGAACGGCTCCGGGGTCCCCGTCCCTGGAGCGTATGCGGGATCTATGCCGTCGATGTCCAACGAGAGGTATATCGGAGTCCTCTTCAGCTTGGAGAGCATCTCGTCGAACACCTTACTGACACCCTCCTCATGTATCCTGAAAGCGTCCGCATACAGTGCCTTGCTGACCTCCTCGTCCGACGAGATCGACCTTATGCCGAACGCGAACGCGTTGCCCTCGCCCACGTGGTCCGCAATGCGCCTGTGCGCGCATGCATGGCTGTTTCTCAGGCCCTGGTACTCGTCCTTGAAGTCTAGGTGAGCGTCTATCGTTACAACGGATATCTCGCCGAAGGCCTTCACTACGGGGGGCGTAATCGAGTGCTCCCCGCCTATGAACAGGGGAAACTTCTTGGCGTCGACTATCCTCTTTGCCTCTTCGTACACAGAGCCGACCATCTCGTCGACCGAGCCCTCCTCGTAGAGGTCCCCAGCGTCATGGACGGGTATGTCGTCAAAGGTCGTGCCGTGCTCGAAGTTCTCCTTCTCGAAGTTCTGGGTGGCCTCCCTGACCGTCGTAGGGGCGAACCTCGTGCCGCTCCTGAACGTGGTCGTCTTGTCGAAAGGCACACCGACTATCACGAAGTAAGCATCCTCAAATGATGATTCGGCATCCGCGAACCGCAGCATGCCGCGGATAGGCATGATCACACCCGTGTGATCTTCTTCCTGTCCATGGCGATCATGTACTGTATCTCTTCGCCGGGATGCATCGAGTCCTTGAGGTCATCCGGGATCGGCAGGTGGAACATCTCGTATGTGTCCAAGTCCATGAGGTTGGCCTCCCCGCCCTCGATGGAAATTATCTGGGCCTTCCTCTTGTCTATGATCGGCACGAGGACCTTGTGCTTGACAGGGTAGACCACGCTCCTCTTGCTGCCGTCGAAGAGGCCTATGGCCTCTATCCTCGCCTTAGCCTCACCATGCTTCCCTGGTTTGGAGGTCGATATGCTCATGATCTTACATGGCTCGTCGTCTATGACCATGTACCTGTTCTCTTTCAGCTCTCTGACCTCGGCCTGCTCGGTCACCATGGTGAATCACTTCGAGTTCATCGGTAGAGTCTGGGCGCATAAATATCTTATCGCTCCTGCGGCGACGATTTCCAATGGAAATCGGTCAAGTCTATTACCAGGCAGCCCATCTACCCTCGGGAAGGGCACGATGGAAGCGATCGACGACAAGCCGATATCAGCACTCGCCGAATCGGTCAAGGACGACGAGGTCCTGAGACTGTCACGGGAGTTCGTCAGGATACCCAGCATATATGGGAAGGAGAACGATCTGGCCGAGCACATCCACGGTGTACTCGACAAGTGGGGCCTGCAGCCCAAGCTTGTGCCGGTGAGAGGCTACGGCCCGTGCGTGGTCTGCACCGTGGGAAAGGGGGCGAGGCGGAGCATAGTGCTCAACGGCCATATGGACACCGTCGAGGTCAAGGAGGGGTGGAAGCACGACCCTTTCGGCGCGAAGGTCCAGGGAGGTTTCCTGTACGGACTTGGGGCACTGGACATGAAATCCGGGCTCGCCGCGCTCATGATTGCTCTGAGGGTCATCGCGGACTCAGGGCTCAAGCTGCGGTCGAGCGTGACTTTCCAGGCGGTCAGCGGCGAGGAGGACAACGGCATCGGGACCAGGACGCTCATATCCAAGGGGTTCATGAAAGGAGCCAAGGCGGCCATAGTCGGAGAGGGGTTCGGAGGGCTGTCCGCAATCACCAATGCAAGAAGGGGCGCCTACTATTACGACATCGACTTCCTCGGGAAGTCGGCCCACGGAGCGACACCGAACCTGGGCGTCAATGCCGTCTCGGACGCGGCGAGAGTGGTCTGCGCCTTGAATAAGATGGACATGAGGATAGCGCCTAGCCTGCTCTCGGACGATTTCAAACCGCTGCGAGAGACGCAGACCGTCCTGAACATATCTGGAGGTAGCTTCAGCCTCAGCGTGCCAGATAAGTGCTCTGTCAACCTCGTGCGGTTCGCCTTGCCCGGTGTGAAGACTGACGCCCGCGAGCAGCTCGCCTCGGTCATACGCTCCCTGAGGCTCCAGAGCTCCGCGGTCATCACCCTCAAGGAGGAACCAGGGGACCTCTATCATCCGTACCTGACGCATCCGAGCTCCGAGCTCGTGAGGACCGCGGGCAAGTGGGTCAAGAAGCACACGGGGATTACCCCAAAGCTCGTCTGTGGGGTCTCGGAAGCGGACGACAACAAGATAGCTGAGATGACGAGAACGCCCGTAATCTGTCTGGGACCTGGGGAGAGAGGCAGGTTCGCGAAGTATCATCAGCCTGACGAAGCGATAAGCACGAAGCAGTTGGGAGTCGCCGCCAAGGTATTCTGCTCCACCGCACTCGAGCTGGCCAAGATGCCCTGAGGTAGACCTCAGACCACGATAATCTCGTTAGGGATAGCTCCCATGACATGCGCCTTGGACCTATCGAACACCAGGGTGTTGATGAGCAATGAGAGGCCGGCCCTCTTCGGCAGATAGAAGTTGCTCTCGTAATTGACGACGGTCCCGGGGACGAACCTGCGTCCTCTCTGGTCGGTGTACGCATCGTAGGCCCACGGGCCGACCCAGTCGGGGGGGAAGGAGGCGCCCAGCTCGTAACCGCCGAACCACCAACGGTCCTCGATTATCCCGACCTCTTCATAGTAGGCCTTCATCGCCTCCATGATTTTGGCGACCGGCACATTCGGTCGGAGGATCTTCCTCAGAAGGCCGAACGAACCACCTGAGGCCCTAACCACTCCCGCCACTTCCGGGTCAGGCCGACCCATCGAGAAGGTCCTCGCCATGTTAGAGTGGTACCGATTGACGACTCCACAGACGTCCACGTTGACTATCTCGCCCTTCCTTATCTTCTTAGTGGATGCGAGTGCGTGCGCGCACGCGCTCTTCTTACCGGATGCGACGGGCATGGTTATCGCCGGATTCTCGCCTCCCACCTCCGCCATTGCCCTGCCCACCTCCCCGTAGACCTGCAGCTCGGTCATCCCAGGCCTCAACGTGTCAATGGCAGCGGTCATCCCGATATCAGCGACTCTGGCGGCCTGCCGTACGTACTCGAGTTCCTTTGGCGACTTCGCACTCCTCATCTGGCGGACTATGTCTGAGGCGTCGACCACTCTGCACCCCCTGCCCTCGAGTGCGCGCTGGAAGACCTCGCTGACGATCCTGTTCGGCCTGTAGCTCCACATCTCCAGGCCGACCGTCCCGCCCAGCCAGCCCTCGTCCGAGAGCTCAGACAGGACCCAGTCGACCATGTTGACG
>JBFFED010000045.1:0-13490 GCA_041559015.1 Thermoplasmata archaeon
CTTGCCTGCTGCCAAGAACAATGGGGTTGGCCATGCTGACAATAGAGATGATGCCTGATGCAACCGCAAGATACGGTCCGATGCTAGAAGTGGGCAACCCATGGCCGCTGGCCCAAGTCAGCGCGAACCAGCCTGCGCCGGCAATCTCGAGGATTCCACCCAGAGGGGACAGCAACGCTATGACTGCTCCTAGGACGACAAGAATGCCCGCGAAGAGGTAGTCATCATAGCGGTCCCCAATGTCAAATTCATTGATCACATCTATGAGATTGTAGTCCGCAAAAGCACCGTTAACCCATGTCGAGAATACCGCCACAATCCCGATAATCGCCCCACCCAAACCGAGAAGATTGAGATTCCACTTCATGCCATTCCTCGATTCCCGAATTGCCAAGTCCGGCCTAAGTCCTTCTCTCCGCCCCTATGGCCTTCTCTCAGGAAGGGATTGACTGCGCCTCACCAAACCCCTTATCTCTTGCTTTCAAGCTTCCTGTCGATGGTGCGTCCTATCCCAGCTCACCCACGCTCGTATAACCCTGTCCTGTCCATCCATTCCTGAAGCTCCTTCTTCCGCCTCTCGCGGTGCACGATGAACAGGAGAACGGTCGCCATGGGAAGGCCGACGGACAAGGTGAGAAGGGCTGCGTCAAATGCCGCCAGTGCGTATCTGTCAGAGCGTGGTCGGCTGGTTGTGTAGATTGCGTTGTCATCTCCGTAGTAGACCACATGGATTTCTTGATACTGGTCGACGGTCAGAGCGATGCTCTCCTGCGTGAACCATCCTCTGCAATCGTCAAGTATATGCGCTCTCCATACTCCGTCCTCGTTCGTGCAGTATCTCACAGTATGATTGGATGTGTCCCCGTTGTAGTACTTAGCGAAATACCCGAGGTATATGCTCCCGTCTTGTCCAATCGTGATGTCTGTTCCGGTGCCGTACCGCCAAGGCGCGTTCCCGGAATAGGCAATATCAGTGCATGTCCAGTCCCCTTCAGCGTTTGTGAAGTAGCACACGCCGTACTCATCGTCTCTCTTACAGTAAGCGCTGACGTACGCATTGCCTTCGGAATCATGACAGAGGGATTTCACACCGGGATAGTCGCCAAGCGACGGTGTTATCGTAGTGTCGGAGACAATCTCTCCGTTTGAGACGACACTGTAGTTCATACGTGACCAGTTAAGATCCGACCAGCTCAGCAAGTCGTATGTCCTATAGATCATGCCTATCGAGCCGTCTGGACGCCGGTCAATGTCGTCGATTTGGTGGAATACATACGGTGGATAGGAGTCCTTGAGAACAGTGCTGACCCAGCCGTCCGCGGTACGCTTCATATCGACGATTGATGAGTTCGGATTATCGTATTGCTGGTTAGTATTCCTCGAGTAGAGCACATGGACATCGTCGTTCGAATCCACAACAACCTCAGCTGCCGAGCAGAAGCCCGTGATGTTGACTACCTCGACCGTCCAGTCTCCACCAGCGTTCGTCGCGAAGAGGACATGGGGTTTGAGTGACGTGTACTCCACGCCGTAGTAGGAATGGGTGCACACGTAAACGTTCTCCTTGGAATCTAGCGCCAGAGATGCACCCTCGTGTTCATAGAATAGACGAGACAGGCAGGTGAAGTCCCATTCATCTCCGATCTTCTGTCCGTAGAGCAGCGCATAATAAGGACCGTACGCGCCAAGGTACACCAGCTGAAGTTCGCCCTTGGAGTTCCAGTCAAGATGGTAGAACCCGTCCTCTGTAGGAGTGTAGCCGAGGGTCTGAATCTGCCGTCCGGACCGGGAAACCACTCCGTAGCTGAAGCTCGCTCCGAATACCAGACAAGTTACTGCCAGGACAAGGAGCAGAGCAGTTCTTCTCGCCATCATCCTCCCCAGACCTCCACCCTCCATTCCATTACCCTGCAATAAACGTAGCGCAGGTCATGAGAGCGACACTCGAGCTGGGTTCAGCATTGGCGGTAGATGTCCGGGCATCGCTGCAAAGTGGCTGGAGGGAGGCTAGCGTTTTGGCTTCTGTCAATTCCTGATGATTGAGAATTGACCAGGCATGTAAGGAGTGGACCGAAGGGGATTTGAACCCCTGACCTCCTGCTTGCAAAGCAGGCGATCTTCCGCTGATCTATCGGCCCGAATCTGATAGGCTTTCCCAATCATGGACTCCTGATATAGCCTTTTCCCAAAGCGTCGCAGCGCTACCGGTCCACACGCAAGATTGAATACAATCTGAGGATGTCAGGTCCATGGTACGGGGACCATGAGTCCGCAAAAGGAATGGACAAGGGCCGAACTCGACGAGCTCCTGGGCGAGTTCAAGGTAGTCACCGTCCCGGTTGACATCTCGGTGGAAGGCAGACAGAAGGTTCTGGGCTACGACGAGGCGGAAAGGATGCTCCGAAGTGCGCGGTTGATATCAATCGAGCAATGCTCCTGCAGGGCTAAGATAATAGGATGCAATGGTCCGCTGGACGTCTGTATCTGCATGGACGGAGAGGCTGAGGAGGCGATTGAGAAGAGAGGGGCTCACGCCACCACGCTGGAAATCGCGATGGACGCTCTTCGGAGGTCTCACGAGGCTGGCCTGGTACACCTGTCCTTCGAGACCAAGGAGCGGAACATAGAGATCATATGCAGCTGCTGCGCGTGCTGCTGTCAGGCGCTGTCCGCAATCTCCCGATTCGGGTACGACAGAGGCATCATAGGTCATGCGGACGTCGTCGCGGTTCACGACCTAGGGCTCTGCGACGGATGCGCATTGTGCGTCACGAAATGCCATTTCAGAGCATGGTCCGAAGAGGAGGGCCGAGTGGTGCATCGTCCGGATAGGTGCTCGGGGTGTGGGGTATGCGTCTCTTCGTGCCCGACAGGGGCGATCAGGCTGGAGAAGAGGGCCTGAAGCGGGCTGCTGTTAGTTACCTAAAACAGTTCACAGGCCTCAGGCTATTAGTGTGAATATGCCTTAAACAGTTCAGGTCATCAGGACCGCAGCACAATCTCGATGTTCACGCCGTCCGGGACCTGTATCCTCATCAGCTGCCTGAGCGCTCGCTCGTCAGCGTCGAGGTCTATCAGCCTCTTGTGGACGCGCATCTCCCACCTGTCGACAGTGCTCGAGCCGCCGCCATCCGGGCCCTTCCTGCAGGGCACCACGAGGCGCTTAGTGGGCAGGGGGATGGGGCCCGCGATTGCGACGCCAGTCTTCTCGCTGATCATCTTAATCTGCTTGCAGACCCCATCGACCTTCTTGGGGTCCGTCCCGCTCAGCGATATCCTGGCCCTCTGCACCATCCTCAAAACCTCAACACATCTGGCAAAACATAAAGGGTTGGTAAGAAGGGGTTTACATCTCTTTCTTCTCGACCTCGATGACCATGCCGGCCGCGACGGTCTGGCCCATGTCCCTGATGGCGAACCGTCCCAGCTGCGGGAAGTCCTTCGCTTTCTCGATTGCCAGGGGCTTCGTGGGCTGTATCTTCACGATAGCCGCGTCACCAGTCTTCAGGAACTGTGGGTTCTCCTCTTTCACAGCGCCAGTCCTCGGGTCGAGCTTCTTCTGCAGCTCGATGAATGTGCAGGCTGTCTGGGCAGTGTGACAGTGGAAGACCGGAGTGTACCCGACTGTGATCACACTCGGGTGGTTCAGGACCATTATCTGGGCCGTGAAACTCTTCGCGACCGTCGGCGGGTTATCCACTGGGCCCGCTACGTCGCCCCTCTTGACATCCGTCTTCGCGATGCCCCTGACGTTGAACCCGACGTTGTCGCCCGGGGTCGCCTGGGGTAGCGTCTCGTGGTGCATCTCGATCGACTTGACCTCGCCCACCTTGTTAGCGGGCATGAAGATGATCTTCATCTCTGGCTTCAGCACGCCGGTCTCGATCCTGCCCACTGGAACAGTGCCCACACCGGTGATGGTGTAGACATCCTGGACAGGCAACCTGAGCGCCTTGTCGGTCGATTTCGGGGGCTCCTTGAGAGCGTCGAGCGCCTGGGTTATCGTCGGGCCCTTGTACCACGGCATGTTCTCCGACGGCTTCGAGACGTTGTCGCCCTTGAAGCCGCTCGCGGGTATGAAGGGTATCTCCTCCGCCTTGTACCCGACCGTCTTCAGGAGCTCGGTGACCGCCTTCTTGGTCTCATCGTACTTCGACTGCTGGTAGCCCACGGCGTCCATCTTGTTGACATCGATAATCACCTGCGGGACGCCCAGGGTCCTCGCGAGGAAAATGTGCTCCCTCGTCTGTGCCTGCGGCCCCTCGATTGCCGAGACGACGATGACCGCCGCGTCGGCCTGGCTCGTGCCGGTGATCATGTTCTTGACGAAGTCCCTGTGGCCGGGCGCGTCGATGATGGTGAAGTAATACTTCTGGGTGTTGAACCGCTTGTGAGCCACATCGATGGTAAGACCTCTCTCCCTCTCTTCCTTCAGTCCATCCATGACCCATGCGAACTCGAAAGTCGCCTTACCCTTCTGCTCGGCCTCCTTCCTGTACTTCTCGATGACGTGGGGCTCGATGTGCCCCGTGTCGAGCAGCAGGCGGCCGACAGTGGTGGACTTACCGTGGTCGACATGTCCGATGAACACCAGGTTCATGTGTGGTTTCTCTGCCATATTATGGCCTCCAATGTCCTCTCTTCGAGCATGATGCTCTTGGTATATTAGTCTTTTTGCCTCGTAATTTGGACGTATGGCTGTGCCTTTCAGGCGGCGTAGTAGGAGGCGTCGTACGGCTCGGGCTTGAGCCCCTTCCTCTGCCTTATCTGATAGACTATCTTTTCCTGCACGTCCCGAGGCATTGGCTCGAACCCCGAGTTCTCGGTCGACCATAGGGCGCGACCGCTCGTGGCGCTCCGGACCGAGGCTGCGAAGCCGAACATCTCGGCGATCGGGCACTTGCCCTCGACGATCGCCATGTCCCCCTCCTGCTTCATGTCCTCTATGACGCCCCTCCGCTGCTGTATCTCGCGAATGGCGTTCCCCATCATATCCTGGGGGACGTTGATGAACACCTTCGTGATGGGCTCGTAGAGCACCCTGGACCCCTGGCACATAGCGCCATATACAGCCGACCTCGCGGCCGGTATGACCTGCGCGGGCCCCCTGTGTATGCTGTCCTCGTGGAGCTTTGCGTCTACGAGCATGACCTTCATCGCCATGCATTTCTCGTTGGCGAGCGGGCCCCTGTTCATGGCCTCCTCGAAGGCCTCCTTGATGAGTTCCATCGTCTCGTGGAGGTACTGTATGCCCTTGGTCATGTCGAGGAGCACGTTCGTCCCGACGAAGCTGGTGACCCCCTTCGCCTGGTCCTTGTCCATGCCCAGGTCCTGGAGCTTCCTGGCCATCGCCTTGGAGTCCTTTATCCTGCCCTCGGTCTCAATCTCCCCGCTCCTTATCGCCTGGACGATCGCCGGCTCAAGAGCCTCGACCTCGATATAGAACCTGTTATGCTTGTTCGGGGACTTGCCCTCGAACGGGCCACCCCTGCCGGAGACGCACTCCCTGAAGACGACTATCGGCGGGGAGGTCTTGATCTCGACCTTGTGCTCGTTGACAATCCTGTAGTTGGTGATCTCGAGGTGCAGCTCGCCCATGCCGGACATCAGATGCTCGCCCGTCTCCTGGTTGATCTCGACCTGGATCGAGGGGTCCGCCTTCGCGACCGTCCTGAGGACGTCGACCAGCTTGGGCAGGTCCTTCGTGTGCTTCGCCTCGATGGCGACCGTGACGACCGGGTCGGAGTAGTGCACCATCTTCTCGAACGGGGCCATGGCCGGATCGCTCGACACCGAGGAGCCCGCGATGGCGTCCTTGAGCCCCGACACGGCCACGACGTTGCCCGAGTCAATCTCGTTGACGGGGACCCTGTCGGCGCCGACCGTTAGCGAGACGAGCTGCGCCCTGTTCGGGTTGGGCATGCCGGATATCCAGAGCTCCTGCCCCTTGATGATCTTCCCGCTGAACAGCCTCCCCACCGCTACCTCGCCGGCGTGCGGGTCCACGATGATCTTCGTGACCATGTATGCCACGGGCCCGTCCGGGTCGCAGGTCAGCATCGCCTTACCGAATTCGGACTCAGGGTCGCCGTGCCAGATGGTCGGTATCCTGAGCTTCTGGGCATCCACCGGGTTCGGCAGATGTGTGATGACCGACTCCAGCAGCACCTCGTGCAGAGGGGCCTTCTTGGCCAGGGACTTCTGGTCGTTGTTCTTGCAGTGCTCGTAGACCGTCTTGAAGTTGATCCCGCTCTTCTTCATGTAGGGGACTGAGATGGCCCAGTTGTTGAACGCTGAGCCGAATATGACCGTGCCGCCATCCACCTTCAGGGCCCACTTATCCTTGAGCTCCGGGGGAAGTATCTTCCTTATCTTCTCGTTGACCTCGTTGACTATGTTGGATAGGCGCTGCTGCATCTGCTCTGGGGTGACCTGGAGCTCGTTGATGAGCCTGTCCACCTTGTTGACGAACAGTATCGGGTGGACCTTCTCCTTCACGGCCTGCCTGATGACCGTCTCCGTCTGGGGCATCACGCCCTCGACGGCGCAACATAGAATGATGACGCCGTCAATGGCCCTCATGGCCCTGGTGACATCGCCCCCGAAGTCCACGTGCCCTGGGGTGTCGATGAGGTTTATGAGGTACTCCTGGCCCTTGTAGGTGTAGACCATCGAGGCGCTTGCGGCGTTGATCGTGATGCCTCTCGCCTGCTCCTGCTCGTCGAAGTCCAGCAGCAGCTGCTTGCCCGCGAGCTCCTCGGACATCATGCCCGCGCCGGCGATCAGGTTGTCAGAGAGGGTGGTCTTTCCGTGGTCGATGTGCGCGGCTGTCCCTATGTTCCTTATGAACTGGGGCTTTCGCATCAGAGCCTGAGCCTTCTTGATGTTGTCCTCTTTCCTTCCCATATGCTCACCATGGGTCCAGCATGTATTCAGATGACAGCGAACAGTGGACAGACGGTTTCGGGCCGATCAGCGTGCTGAAGCGGACACTCTCTCGACCTCTTCCTTCTTAGCCACTGAGAAGCAGTTGACATCGTTCTTCGCTGCCGAGATCATCTCGTCCGCGAGGCACTCCTCGATCGGCTTCTTGCTCTTCCGGGATTGATCGAGAGCGCCCGTGCACAGGTACCTCAACGCGAGGTCGACCCTTCTTGCGGGCGCGACGTCCACGGCCTTAGGAACGGAAATGCCTCCGTACTGCAGCCTCGTGACCTCCTCCCTGGGAGCCGCGTGCTGGAGGGCATCCACGAGCGTCTGGAGAGGGTTCGACTTCGTCTTGTCCTGGACGATCATGAACGACCTCTCGACCGCCTTGTACGCCTTGAGCTTCTTGCCCGTGAAATCCTCGGTTCGCATCATACCGTTGATCAGGCGCTCCACGATGCTCATCTTGGCCTTCGCGAAGGGCTTGCTCGTGTGCTTGCCGCCGGAGTGGGGCACCGCGACCGGCGAGATGTCTATGTATCTCGCCATGCCGGCGTCCCTGACGACGACATCGGACACGTCGAACTTGCCAAAGAGCAGCACATTGCCCGTCTTCGGCACCGGAGCCTCCGGGGCCAGGGGCTGCGGCTCAGGTTCTTGAGCGGTGGTCTCAGGCGCAGGTGCCTTCTCCGGCTCGGCCGGTGTAGGCGGTGCAGCAGCTGCCTTGGGGGCCGACGGTATCGGCTCCTGAGCCTTGACCTCCTGTTGAGTCGGATCGCCCTCTTCCATCTACCTCACCTGACGGGCTTCTCCTTCTTGCCCTTCACGAGCTCGTCCAAGGAGACATTGTTGACCTTGATGACCTTGTATCTCACACCGGGGATGTCGCCGTACGACCTGCCCATCCTGCCCCCGATGCCCTCCACGAGCACCTCGTCGTGCTCGTCTATGAAGTTTATGGCGCCGTCGCCCACCGCGAAGGCTGTAATCTGCCTTCCGTTCTTGATGAGCTGTATCTTGACGCACTTCCTAATCGCCGAGTTGGGCTGCTTCGCCTCGATCCCGACCTTCTCGAGCACGACCCCTTTCGCCTGCGAGGAGCCCTCCAGGGGGTCGGACTTCTCCTTCAGGTGCAGCGTCCGGCGCTTGTAATACCTGTCGCTCCACCGGCTCTTCTGTCGACCCAGGCTGAGCTTCCTGGCTGTATGCAGTCCTCTAGGCAATCATTCACCTTTTTCAGCGAAGTAAGCCCTACAAACTCGTCGCCCTATTAAAACTTACGCTTGTACACGAGGGCAGGCCAGAGAGCCAGATACGGGCTATTCGACCTTCGAACCGCACATCTTGCAGAACTTGGCGTCGGGATCCAAGTGCGTGCCGCAGGACGCGCATGTCCTGGCAGGATGCGGCTGAGCGGCCGACTGCGCGGGCTGGCCCGCCGCCCATGCAGGAGGAGCGGGGCGGCCCGCTGGCGGGTTCGGGCTCTTCGAGAAGTTGTAGATGTATGACCAGAACTCGTTCATGAGCCTCTGGGCATCGTTCTCATATTCCATGTACGACACCGCCCCAACCGCGACCGTGACAGGGAGAAGCAGGACTGCGCCCACGACTCCGACCACAGCGCCCTCGTCCGTGAGCGAGGCCGAGAAGGTTAGGTCGACGCCCGTGTTCTGGCCCTCCTCGCGGACCCAGACATCGACGGACTGTTTGAGGCCGAGCTTCGAATAGAAATGCTCGCACCTCAGGCTGAGTTCTGAGGTGAAGGTCACCCCGAACTGCCTGCTCCTCCAGAACCAGGACGCTGCCTGGATGGCCTGGTCCTTGGTGATGCCGGGGATCGACCTGTGGTCCCTCTTAGTGAACAGATCCTTGATCATCTCATCTCACCCACGCACCCCCACATCCGCAGGACAGCATATTGCAGTTTCGGCCCGCATGTCGAGGGGGGGAGGCCGACCCTCATGACCTGCCGTACGACTCTCCCCGGACCATCGCGGAGGATATGAGGTGCGCGACCCTGAGCGGCTCTGGGACCACACCCCTGACCGTCGACTGCTCCACCAGCCTGGTGGCCTCTGGCCAATCGATGCCCGAAGCCGTCGCGTAGATCGGCTTCTGCTCGGTCTCTAGCTCCCGCAGCTCGAGCTTGGTGATCATCGAGTACCTCGACTTCCAATCAGGGAAATGCTTCTTCAGGGCGCCCCTCATCTTACCGAAGTCCGGCCTGTCCCGCGTGACGGTGATCACCGGCACGCCCAGCTCGGAGTGCAGCCTCTCGACATCGACGACATTGAACCCCGCAAGGGCGATACCGTCGAGCACCACCGCCTTCACCTGGTCCTTGTACCTCGAGCGCAACACCATCTCGAGGAGCATGTCCGTGGAGTCCGTTCCGTCGACGGTCACCTCGGTGCGCATGACGCCCTCGAGGTAGTTCGGAAGCCTGACGAGCGCTCCGACCACCAACGCCTTCTCGTCCTTGAACCTGAACGGCGAGTCGTCAATGCCCAGTATCCTGACCTGAGTCTTCATCAGCGCCTCACGCAAGGGGGAGCTGGCCCGTGATCCTGTCGATATCCGCCTCTGGGCCGGGGCCTATCCCGAGGCATGTGGTGGTGTTAGGGGGCAGCTCCGTGAACCCAGCGTCCGTAATGAGCGCCCTGGGAAGGCCGGCCCTGGAAGCCTTCTCGCCAAGAGACTTCAGCTCCTCCAGGTCCTTCGCCCTGAGAACGACCTTCTTCTGGCCCTCTGAGTACCACGATGAGAACCACTTGGTCTTCTTCGCCTTGGCCTCGAGGGCACACGTGACCGCAGCGTGAGCCACCTGGGCGGCCAGTTTGCCGCCTGACATCTTGAGGTCGTCCCTGACGACCACCACGAGCTTGAATTCCATCTCATCCTTCCTCGCGGGCACTCACTTCGCCTCCCTGCCGAGCGCCTTCAGCTCGTCGTTTATCTCAGCGACTCGGTCCTTCGCGTTATCAGCCATCTTGCGGTAGTAGAGCTTCCTCTGGGGATTTGAAGTAGCCGACCTGTCCGTGTACTTCCCGATGTCCTTGAGGAGCCTCTCGCGCTCGATGACGAGGCCTTCCAGCTTCCTCTTCCTCGCGAAGTCGCTACCGACCGTGCGAGGCTCTCCCCTCCCCACGGGTGCGCGGTAGAGCAGAGGGTGTATGTATCCCGCGCTCGGGTACGCGCCCCTGAGCCACCCGAGGGCGAGGAATATCCCCGTGAGCGATAGCAGGATGGTCCACAGCGGCCCCGCGGTCACATATCCCTGCTCCTCGCTGCTGAACGCGTTCAGAGCGAAGCCGACCATAATCGCTATGACCAAGCTTGTGCCCATCCCGAGGGCGATCCTGTACACGGCATCGTACTCGGGGTCGAGCTCGCCCCTCCTGGGGAACATCATGTTGATGAGCGTGAAGCCTGGCAGAAAGAATAGGACTAACAAGCCTGCCGCGACCTGGAGAATGCCGCTCATGTCCTTCGACCACGAACAGAGGCAGGACCGTATTAAATGTTCGCTGGATGGCGCCCGACGCGGACCTGGTATGACAAGTGATAGGATAATTAGTGCGCAGGCCTTACACAATCGGTGATGTTCGAGCTCAAGGAGCGGGACGGCCTTGCGAGGATATGCGAGCTCACGACCCGCCACGGCAAGGTCACCACTCCAACGCTGCTGCCTGTGGTGAACCCGAACTACCTGACCATCACCCCCGCGGAGATGCGCGACAAGTTTGGCGTCCGAGCGCTGATCACCAATTCGTACATAATCAGGAACACGGAGGAGCTCCGGGAGAGGGCCCTTGAGAGCGGCGTTCACTCGGTCCTCGGGTTCGACGGCACGGTCATGACGGACAGCGGGACCTTCCAGGACTATGTGTACGGCTCCCGGCAGATAGACCCTCAGGAGATAGTCAAGTTCCAGGCGGATATCGGCTCCGACATCGGGACCATACTCGACATCTTCTCCGAGCCTGGGTTCACGAAGGAGGAGGCTGCCAGGGCCGTTGACGTAACCATCGGGAGGGCTGAAGCTGCGACTGGCGTCAGAGGCGAGATGCTTCTCGCGGGGCCTGTCCAGGGGGGGCTGTACGGAGACCTCAGGCGGAGATGCGCCGAGGAACTGTCCGCCCTCGACCTGCAGGTTCACCCGATCGGAGGCGTCGTGCCGCTCCTGGAGAGCTACAGATATCGTGATCTGGTAGGCGTGATAGCCGAATCCAAAAAGGGCCTCGACCCGTCAAGGCCTGTGCACCTTTTCGGCGCGGGACATCCGATGGTGTTCCCGCTCGCGGTCCTGCTCGGGTGCGACATGTTCGACTCCGCCTCGTACGCGAAGTACGCACGCGAGGACAGAGTAATGTTCTCCACTGGCACGAGGTTCCTGGGAGATCTGCACACCCTTCCGTGCCATTGCCCCATGTGCAGCAGGACGTCGGTCGAGGAACTGAAGCAAATGCCGAAGGATGAGCGCACTAAGAGCTTGGCGGAACACAACCTCCACACATGTCTCCACGAGATCAATGTCGTCAAGAACGCGATCCACGAGGGTTCGATCTGGGAGCTGGTCGAGATGCGCGCCCGAGCACACCCGATGCTCCTCGAGGCGCTCAAGGCCCTCAGGGGTCACGGGGAGTTCCTCGAGAGGTTCGAACCCGCGAGCAGGAGGGCGGCTTTCTTCTACTGCGGCCCTGAGAGCCACGACCGGCCGACGGTCACGCGATATCAGGAACGGTATTTCTCCAGGTACAGGAATAGGAAGACCAGGGTGCTTGTGGGGTTCGAGGAGGGGCCGAAGCCGTATTCGAGGACATACTGGGACGCGATCGTGGCCGTCACGAAGCACATCGATTCGAGCTTCATGGTGGCCTCGTTCTTCGGCCCTGCGCCGATAGAGCTGGATGAGTACTATCCGATTGCGCAGTCTGTCATCCCCGAGGAAGTGGACACCGAGGCCAGAGAGAGGATGTTGGCGGTCATGGAGAGGCACGCTCACAGCCACGGCTATCCCCTAGCCTTGATATGGGAGGGTGAGAGCACCCTTAGGTTCCTGCAGGAGATGGTGCCCAAATCCCCCGGAACCCTCGACCTCGACATGCTCCGTTGCAGGGCGGTTCTGGACATGCAGTTCGGCAAGGGAGCTGGAGATATCCTCGATGGCAGGAAGGTGGAGCTCGTGAAATCCCGGAGGACTGGCAAGATTAGGAACGTCATGATAGATGGTGTGCACGCGCTCTCCATGCGGGCTTCCGACGGGAGGTTCACTCTCAAGCTCGAAGGTGCGAGGCTGCTCATGGGAGTCCTTCCTCCGCCGAGCATGAGAGTCGTGACCGAAGACGAACCCGCTGAGTTCGCCAAGAAGGGCAACAACGTCTTCGCGAAGTTCGTGGTCGAGTGCGACCCCGATATCAGACCTGGCGACGACGTCATGGTCGTCAACACGAAGGGTGAGCTCGCAGCCGTCGGGAGGGCGCTCATGAACCGCGAAGAGATGCTGGCGTTCAAGCGCGGCGTCGCCGTACGCGTGAAGGACTCGCCTTACTAGGCTTTGCGCGACACGACCTTCTCCGCCACGCTCGCACATGCCAGGAAATCATCGAGAGTGTGGAGAAGGCTCTTCAGAGACGAGGATGAGACCTCGGCATGGATCGCGCTCCCCACGACCTTGGTGGCGATGTAACCCTGGTTGTCGAGCTCCACAGACCTGTGGACCTTCTCCGCCTCCTGAGGGGACGGGAACTCGAGCACGAGGGTGCAGCGCACACAAACATCTCTGGGAGGATCGGGCATCCTTTCTCAGACAGCCGACAAAATACTTAGAAGTTGGCGCACATGTCTCTCTTGGGGATGAGAGTCGGATGGAGATCGTCGAGTGCATCGAGAACAGGACGAGCATCAGGGAGTTCAGGCCTGACCCTGTCGATGACGATATAATCACGGAGGCGCTACGAATGGCCAATCTGGCACCCTCAGCCGGCAATCTGCAGGCGAGGGATTTCATAGTGGTCAGGAATGCGGTCACCAAGAAGGCGCTCGCGCAGGCTGCGTATGGCCAGGACTTCATCCGGACAGCGCCCCTTGTTGTCGTCTTCTGCGCCAACCTCGAGAGGATCGGACACTACGGGGAACGCGGCCGGAGCCTGTACTGTCTGCAGGACGTTGCTGCCGCGGTCCAGAACATGTCTCTGTACCTCCACAGCAAGGGCTTGGGCAGCGTCTGGGTAGGCGCCTTCGATGAGGAAATGGCGAGGGAGGCCTTAGGAGTCCCTCCGCACGCTCGTCCGGTGGCTTTGCTGCCGTTGGGGTACCCTGCGGAGAAGGGAGTGCACAGGAGGAGACTGCCGATGGAGTCCCTGGTGCACCGGGAGAAGTGGTGAGAGATGGCCAGGTGGAAGGTCGACCGGGCAATGGCAATATGGGGAATCGCCTTCGGGATAGCGGCGACCCTCACGGGCATGTTCCTGATGGGTGCAGTCGAAGGCGGATTCCTGGCCGAAGGCTTCTTCCTGATCGTCATCTCATGGGTGCTGCTTCTCGTGGTCGTGGCCAAGATC
>JBFFED010000046.1:0-11694 GCA_041559015.1 Thermoplasmata archaeon
AGAAGGGATCCTGCGAGGCGAAGACGCTACGAACGCTCACGCAATCGAGCGCCTGTCAGCCGCCGAAACTCCTTTCTCAGTCACGTAAGCGGTCACGAATCTCACAGGGGTGACATCGAAACTCGGGTTCAACGCTCTCGAACCTTTCGGCGCAATCCTGTGAGTCCCCACGCTGAGAACTTCGTCCTCTGACCGCTCCTCGATAGGTATCTGTTTGCCACTCCTAATCCTCTTATCGAAGGTGCTCACCGGGGCCGCCACGTAAAAGGGCACCTTGTTCTCCTTCGCCAGTACCGCCTTGGAATACGTGCCTATCTTGTTCGCGAAATCACCATTCCTGGCTATCCTGTCCGCTCCGACAATGACAAGGTCGACGGAATCCTTCATGTAGTGGCCCGCAGCGTTGTCGGGAATGATTGCGTGGTCTATGCCCTCGTTACCAAGCTCCCATGCGGTGAGCTTCGCGCCCTGAAGTCTTGGCCTGGTCTCATCGACGTAGACGAAGATTTCCTTCCCCTCCCTGTGCGCCACCCTGATGGGTGCCAGTGCGGTTCCGAAGTCCACGGTCGCGAGCGCACCCGCATTACAGTGGGTGAGGATCCGATCTCCGTTCTTGATGAGTCTAGAGCCATGATTCCCTATCTTGCGGCACATCTCCACGACGTCGTCCGCATAGCCCTCAGCAGCCTTGACGAGATCATCATCGGCCTTAGAGAGCATCAGGTCGACGGCGTAGAAGAGATCGTGCGCGGTCGGCCTGGTGGCTTTGATGGTCCTCGCGGCCTTTGAGAGATTCTCCTCCTTGAGCCATGCGAGCGCCATCCCATATGCGGCGGCGGCTCCGATTGAAGGTGCTCCCCGTATGGTCATGTCCTTGATGGCCCGGGCCATATCCTCGTACGTCCGGATGGTTACTATCCTGAACCTTCTAGGGAGGACCCGTTGGTCAATCGCCTTGACTGCCCTGCCGTCCATCCAGAGTGCGCGGATGTCCTTCTTCCCCTTTGGAGTCGAGACCAGCATGTTGTGAACCTGCAAGTGAATGAGCGAGGGCGGATAAAAGCCTCAGGTTCACATCGACCATGGCCAAAAGGCTATTAAACCAAGGCGGCATTAATCGGCCTGCTCCGAGAAGGGCCCATGGTCTAGGGGTTATGACAGCGCTCTCACACAGCGCAGATCACCGGTTCAAATCCGGTTGGGCCCACTCAAACTCCTGGCACGGTCGCCAAAGGTACGCTTTCGGCCGTTTTCTGCATCTGGATACGCAGATTTCGCACTGCCTCGAAGGCGCTCGTTTGGTCGCTAAGATTGACGCCGATATAGCGAAGGGTCATCTCGGTCGACTCGTGCCCGTATATCGTCGCAATAATCTCTATAGGCACGCCTGCAAGCCACATGAGGCGGCCTCCCGTCCTCCTGAGCGTGTGGTGCCCAAGGAACTGCCGGCTTCCGCTTGCTGGTTCTTCAGCCTATAGTCGAGCGCTGTCCTCTCGTAGGGACACAGCTTACCTTCCCTCAGATATACAACGAGGCTGTCCGTTTGGGGGCCTTCGGCTTAGCCTTCGATCTGCCGTCTCCATTCGAGGTATCGGCCAGGGGTAGGTCGCGCCGAACCCTTCCCGAACCCTGAGGCGGTCGAGACCCTGAAGCCACGGTGCAGCGGTCCGGGGCTATCTTTTCCTGAGCTTCGGGTTGAGGACCTCATCCATGGCATAACCCACGAACGTGAACCCGAGGACGACGAACACTATGAACAGGCCGGGCATGACGATGTACGGAAGCGGCCCAGACATGGCCGCGTCCGCCGCATACGCCTCCTCCAGGATCTTCCCCCAGGTCTCGACGTCCTGGGGGCCAAGCCTGAGGAAGCTCAGGGTCGCCTCGGACAGGATGCATATAGCGACGGTTAGGATGGCGTTGGCGAACACGAGCGGCACGACGTTCGGGAATATGTGTTTGTTGATGATGTGCCAGTCGCTCGAGCCTATCGCTCTCGCCCTGATGACAAACTGCCTCTCCTTGAGAGAAAGCACCTGGGCCCTGACGATCCTCGCGGTGGTCGACCACCCGGTCAGTCCGATGACGAGTATCACGGCCCAGAGGTTCCTGGCATCGAATACCGAGGCTACGACTATCATAAGGACGAGCCAGGGGATGGACAGGAACATGTCGTTCAGCCTCATCATGATCTCGTCCCGGATGCCACCCCAATAGCCGGATGCAAGACCGACGAGCGTCCCGAGGCCCATGGATATCACCATGGCCGTGAATCCGACTATCAGCGACGGTAGGGTCCCGACGGCGACACGCGTGAAGACGTCCCTGCCGTACTTGTCTGTCCCGAACAAGTGGTCAAAGCTGAAAGACTCGTTCTGCTCATCCGGGAAGTGCACGTATTTGTCGTACTCCACGAAGAGTTCCGCATAAAAGGCCATGCACACGAAGAACGCGATTATCAGAAGCCCTGCCTTCCCCATCCAAGTCGTCATGAACACGTCTGTGAGCTTCCCAAGGCCCTGTGCCTTGAGGCCGACCTTCTCGGCCAGCACCGGGTTCGAGGCGAAGAGGCTCCTGGCCGCACGCTCCAAGTTCCTCTCAAACCAATGTGACATTCAGTCCCTCCTCATGTTATCTCGACCCGTGGGTCAAGCATCTTCAGTACCAGGTCGGCGATCAGGTTCGCGATGACCACCGCCACCCCGCCGATCAAGAAGATGAACTGTAGCATCGGGTAGTCCTCGGACCATATCGCCTGCATCGTGACCATACCGATGCCATCGTAGCTGAACACCACCTCGACTTGGAACGCGCCTCCGAGGATGAACGCCACGTCCATGGCGAGCACGGTCACTATCGGCAGGCGCGCGTTAGGGGCCGCGTGCTTCTTCATCACCTGACTCTCACTCAGCCCCTTCGCGTACGCGGTGATTATGAAGTCCTCGGTGAGTATGTCGACCAGGGAGTTCCTCATGATGAGAACGACGCCCGCGAACGCGCCTATGGTCAGCGTGACGGTGGGCAGTATCAGGTGCTTGATGATATCCCAGATCTTCTCCAGTGTGATCGGTTGGAGGGGGATGCCTGAGGTCATGTAGTGTCCCTGCGGTAACAGGGGCAGCCAGCCGACGAACACGACCATGAGGATGATTGCGAACCAGAATATGGGCATACCGTAGAAGAACAGCCCGATCCCGGTGATTGTCAGATCTGACACCTTCCCCCGTCTACGGGCCGCAAGCTTCCCAAGCGACATCCCGAGGGCGAACGTGAGGACAGTGCTGACGCTCATCAATAAGATAGTCCATGCTATCGCGTCTTTCGTGACCTCGAACACTGGCCGTTCATACTCGTATGATATCCCCCAATCGCCAGTGAAAGTGCCGATGAAGTACTTCACGAACTGCTCTGGGATCGTGTCGTTGAGACCCATTATCTCGACGTTCCTCCAGTACGCCGCATCCGGGGTCTGGGCGTCCCTCTTCATCATCAACAGGGCTGGGTCGCCAGGCATGACCCTGAAGAGCATGAAGTTCAGCAGCATGATCAGTATGATCGTGATGACGGCGTTGAACACCCTCTTCATCAGCACCTTTCTGAACGAAGCCATGCCGTGACCTCACTTGTGCCTTCTCGTCCTGGTCGCCGGGCCTGGCTCCGGCTGCATCTGCACCAGACCTCAGCTCGTCCGTGATGTCCCTTTGATCTCTCCGTGGATCCGCCACTTCGCCGACCCTGTCAGGGAGGGGGCGGCGGCCCCGGCTCAGTCGCTTCCGGCGAGACCATGCCCTCCATGCCTCCCTCTTCGGCCTTCCCCTTCTTCTTCCGCATGAGGAGTAAGACGGCGAGCGCGACCACTATGACGACAGCGACGACGATGCCGATGATCGCAGCCGTGCTCAGGTCTCCGGCCTTCTCCGCCTTCACCTCCACTTTGGTCTCGGAGGACAGCCAGTCGTAAGCGTGCAGGTAGTCGTCCTTGACTACCACCTTCACGCTGTACTCCCCTTCCTCTCCATATGCGTGCACAAACGAGAGCGACCTGTTCGTCGCTGGCTGGAGATCGGTTATGTTAAGGGTCTGGTTCGTCCCGTCGCCGAAGTCGATGAAGACCTGGACATCGTCGCCTTCCTTGTCAGCCACGACGAAGCTGAACGTTATGTTCTCATCGAGCTCATACGACTCCTTGAGGGGCGTCTTCAGGATGGGCCCTACGCTGGGCCTCCTATTATCTTCCTGCACGTTCAGCGACGCGGTCTTTGTGGTGTTGTGTCCCTGGCCGTCGTCCGCGTACACGGACAGCGTGTAGTCGCCCGCTGTGAGGTAGGTGTGGCTTGCTGCATATCCGGCGCTATCGTCCCCCTTCGTGAGCGGGGACTCGTCACCCCAGTCGTACCACACGCTCAGGGGGTCGTCGTCCGGGTCGTACACCTCGGAGGGCTTTATCTGCTTCTCGACGCCAAGGTAGAACGAGTAGGCGGTGGATAGTGTCAACACGGGCGCCCTGTTCGCGGTCGGGAGCGATATCACCAGCGTGAACGGCGGGTCGGTCGTGACGTTCGTCGTCCCGTCGTCGACATGCACCGTGACCATGTAAGTGTTTGCGGCGGTGTATGTGTGGGTGAACTCGACATACTGGAGGTTCGTGGTCCCGCCTGCCGTCATCTCGACCGCGATGTCGTCGTCCCCGAATTCTATGGTGACCGTCAAGACGTCACCGTTCGCATCATATGCGCTGACATTCAGGGTGATCTCCTCGTTGACGTACGGGGGATAGGGTGTAACCACCAGGGCTATCGAGCCAGGAGGAGCGTCATCCGAGGCTCCCATTATGTCGGCGTCGATCGATGTCGATACGTTATGGCCTGTCCCTTCGCCGTCGTCCACATACACCGTCACGGGATATGTGCCCTGCGTGCTCCAGGTGTGCGACACCACGGAAGTCACGGGGACTCCCTTCGCCCCGGATGTGTCGTGAGTCGTGACCGAGTAAGTACCGTCGTCCCACTCCCACGTGATGGTCAGCACGTCCGGGTCGGGGTCAGCGGCCGTCGCTACGCAGTATACCTCAACTCCCTCGATGCCGCTGATGGACGAGACCATCACATCGGGCGGAGAATTCTCAATCACGTCGTAACTCTTCGTGACGCTGACGTTGTGGAATACGTTCTCCTCATCTTCGAAGCCATCCCACACGGACACTGTCACATCGAAGGTGTCGTCGTAAGTCCATGTGTGCGTCTGGGTGTTTGCGATATAGGTGTCGTTCGCCACAGGCTTGACGAGCTGGATGGTGCACGGACTACCATCACCCCAGTCCCATGTGAAGAGAAGTCCCTCTCCTGTGACCCCCTGTTCGGCGTCTCTCGCTTCCGCAGTCCATGTCACCTGCTCGCCAACATAGGCCATGGCCGGGTCGGCAGCGACGGTACCAATCTCGGGCCCCAGGTTGGTATCGCCCACTACGTTGACCGTCGCGATATCTGCGTTCCAAGAGGTGTGTTGGTCATCGCGGATGCTGACGACAATCGTATATTCGCCCTTCACAGTGTACGTGTGAGTCTGCGTTACCATCTGCTCGATGGTCGTGTCAACGCCGCTTATGGTCTGGGTGGTGTTATCAGTCCCGTCCCCCCAGTTCCAGTTCATCATGATGTCGTCCCCGTCTTCATCGGAGACACCCACTGTGAAGCTCGCAGGCAGATTTACCTCCCACTCGCTGTCACCAAGGGGCGTGTTGAATTCCGGGTTGAGGTTCGCGCTCGTGGGCTCCAGGTCGTACCATACCCAGAGCATGTCGGAGATGATCGTCCTGGCGAGGTTGTTGGTCCAGTCTCCCCAGCCGACATAGTCGGCAGTGGACATGGCGTACAGCCCGTTCGGGTGTATCGGCGGGAACTCCGTGTACGAGTCGTAGATCATAACCTGGAGCTCGTCGACAAGGGCCTTCCTCTCGTTGACGTCGACGGTCCTCATGGCCTCTTCCAGGACATCGTCGAATGAGCACCTCGCGATCTTCTCCTCCTCGTCGACCCAGTACCAGTCATCGACTATCGGTCCCGCGCAATTGTCGCCCCCTTCCTTGACCTCAGCCGTCCGCCAGACGGCGAGGTTGGAGAGCGGCTCCGGCCCCCAGTACCAGGACCACACCCAGACATCGAAGTATGCCTTGTACCAGTCGAAGCTGATCATGATGCCTTCCGAGACCTCCTCGAAGTTGAACTGTATCCCGGCCTGTCTCGCCCAGTCGACCCAGGCTTCACCTATGGTCCCGTAGGCATCGTCGGAGTCCGGCACCCTAAGCCTGAACTCGAGCGGCGTGCCGATTGCAACTCCGTGTTCGGTGTACGCCGCGGAGGTCGCGGTGACCTCGAGGATCGAGTCCGCATCCGGCCCGTCGATATATCCGGCGGCCTCTAGCATCGTCCTCGCGGCTGCCGGGTCGTAAGGAAGGACGTCCGTGTAGCTCGCCAGGTCCGCGTGCCAGGGGCCAGGGTTCAGCACTGTGTCCGCAGCGATAGGCCTGCCTCCAAAGTAGTTGTCGATTAATGACTGTCTGTTAAGGGTCATCCCGATGGCCTTTCTGACGACCTTGTCCAGCAGAATGAGGTTGCCGTTGCAGTAACTCTTGGTCCTGAACTCTTCCGGGATGGCGTTGATGCAGATGTCGTATATCCCGAGCTCGTTTGTGACCTGCTTGACTATGTTAGGGTAGCCCACTCCAAGGCTATCCCATGTCTGGGGGGGTATCCCGGATGCGTCTATCACATCCTCAGCCCCGCTCTCTATCGCGAGCTTGAGGCCGCTAGGGTTGGAGTAGATTGTGTATATTATTCCCTCAAAGTCTATGTCCCTCGCTTCGCCGTAGTCCGCCGTGCAGTGGTAGTTGGGCGCGGTCGTGAATTGGTACCACTGGTTCAGCTTCTGGTCCTCGAAGTAGAACGGCCCAGAGCCTATCAGATCGAAGGGGCTCAAGTTCGCGAGCACCTTGTCAGGGTCCACATTCAACGGATTCTCCCACCAGTACTTCGGGACTATGGGGACCCACACGAGATCGTCGATGAGCGTGGCCTTCGGGTACTCCGTGTCGATCTTGACCTGGTATGGGTTGATGACATACACCCCGGTGATGTTGGCGACATAGTAGTCCCAGACGCCTCCGGGATTGCCCTGGATGAGCTCAATGGTGTATTTCACGTCAACGGCCGTCAACTGGTGAGAAGTATCCGTAGGGGCGACCTTGTTCCTGAAGTAGGCGGAATCCGTGATGTTGATCCACGTACTCATGTTGCCGGTGCCATGCGTCTGCTGATAGTATCCCGTCGCCAGGTTGTTCTCTATGCCCTCAAATGCCTCGTCGTACTGGAACAGAGAGCTGTAGACCAGGAACGTGGCGACCCAGTCGCTCACCAGCTCGATGTTCAGGGGGTTCCAGTTCTGGAACTTCTGCATCCAACCCACATGGACGTATCCTCCCGTCTGGGCGGCAGCCTCTCCGACCGGAGAGGTGGACGGTACCAGCATAGGAACCGCGCTCATCACCATTACGACCGAAATCAGAACCACAACTGCTCTGGACACAACAGATGTCATACCCATACTCATCCCCTTACTCTCCCATACTCTGACTCTCAGTCCCGAGTCCTGACTGGGATGGAGAGTGAATTACAGCATCGCTATTAAAAGGTACTTTTCATCCGCCATGCATTCGGCTTCGGGTAAGGCTTTCCACCGGCTTTCATCCGTCTTCCAGGCGCGCCATCTCCTTGGCGACGAGCAGCTTTTGGCATGTAGAGGTTACACGCCCTGGATTTCCCCTTCTCCATGTCCCACCGTACATAGGGGGGTCCATTCCACCGGTAGCCGTGTTTCAGCAGTTCATCCATTGCGGCGTGGCGCTCTCTATTCCCCTCATAGTCGTACTCATCGAAACAGCCGAGGTGGTAGATTGCGTTCATGGTCCTTGGGTCGAACGGCTGGGAGCTATCTCGCATCGGGAGGAATACCCTCTCGGAATTGCAGAGTGCTCTGGGCTCGAGGACATGAGCTATCTGATGTCAGGACTGGCGATTGTCCTGTTGATGTCCTTGATAGTCACCATAAGTGCTGCCGTCCTGCCCATACTTGGTGGAATGCAATCAGGCGCAATTGTCAGTGCCGTGTCCGCAGGATTCTTAGTGGCGTCGGCAATCATCTTCTACGCTGGCGATGTACAGGCAGGTCCTCTGGATCACTTCTCCGGCACCGCACAGCTCAATCGCAGTCAATCGGTGGAGACAGCACCGATGATTGGCTTCTGGATTCTCGTCTTGGCCACCGTATTTCAGTAGAGTCATGTAGCGTTTCTCACCCATCTGAGCAGGAAGAGAGCAGAAGGATGAGGATCCATCACTTCCTGGGAAAAGGCCATAGGGGCGGAAGAAAAGGGAAGGGGTTTCCCGTTCCAGACTCAGAGTGAAATCACATTGATGTCTCCGCTAACTACCATATCCACATTCACTTGTGGCGGGACAGCACCATTGTCGACTACCAGATACGCATATTCCTGAACGTCCGCCTCATGATCGGCGTAGCAGTCACTCTCATCTGGATTGGCCTCGTCCTTGTCCCAAACCCAAATGACTATCCATTCATCGATTCCTATCTGCGGATGAGTTGTGTCAGTCACATATCCGGTGAAGACTGCATGCTCCGGCGAGAGCACTCTGACGTAATCGACCCTAAGCCTGTAGTATCCGTTAACATCTTCATATCGGAACATACCATTGTCATCCCCTGGTGTATCCGAACTGTCCTGCGCAACGAAACGTATCGTGAAAATGTCGCCCGTGTTATACCGCTCGCATGTCGCTTTGCCCTTGGCGTTGGAAAATGGCGATCCCGACACAGCAGAGACGATCATGAATGCCACAGCAAATGTCGATACGACCATCAACAGGCTCACTGACAACGCTCTTGCATTTCTTCTCCTGAGAACCTCCTCTACCTGACCCACTTTCTCACCTCCCTTCGAACCACTTCGAAGCGCATCAGTATCGGCGTTATGTTTGATAAGTGTTATGTCATTTGCCTGTTTGGAAAAGGCGTAGGTCTCGAACTCATGGAGCGCGGTTCAGAGAAAAGGCCATAGGGGCGGGACCCCAGTCCTAATCCCCGAATGGGGTTGCAGGTTGTGAGGGAGGAGAGGAGAGGGGTCATAGGTTACTATATTTCAAATCTGCTTTGTGACTTCCGATTTACACTCCGCCGATGCGGGAGACAAAAAGTCAACTCGCATCTTTGGCTCGCGGTGCGGATTTCAGAGAAAAGGAAAGGGGTTTGAGCCGGTTTTTCGAGCGCCTTCCAAAGACGCGATAGAACTGCCCTCATGTACCCAAATCATCCGAGCCAGTCATTCTAATCGGTTCAAATCCGGTTGGGCCCACTCAAACTCCTGGCACGGTCGCATGAAGGCATGTTCTCGGCGGGCTCCTACATCGCGACATGGCAAGTCTCGCACCGGCTCAAAGAAGGCGAAAAGACAATAGGTGCAGAAGACAATCTAACCTCGCATAACCGGGATGATCCAATGGGACCAGAGATACCTCAGGTGCCAATACCAGACAGCGATGAGGGCATACTTCGCTTTGAGAAGTCCGGCAGATGGAACTTGTCGCTGAAAGCTGTCCTAGCCCTTGTGGCAATCGGTGCAGCATTCGTGTTGATAATGTGGATTCTGGAGATTGCATAGGACTGGAACGCTCACAATGGACATCCATCGGCTAGGACTGGAGACAGGGGACGCCCTCATCGGCCAATCGCATCACAGAGGCAGCCAAGTGCCCAGTCCTTTCCTCTCGGCTAGCTCGTATATTCTGATGGATGTCGCCATGTCTTCTATCGCAACCCCCAGGTTCATCGACATGATACGCTCGTCTGGCGTCTCGCGGGCCTTCCGCCTGCCCGTTACGATCTCACCCAGGTCCGCGTGCACCTTCGGGACCCCGCTGAAGTAGCCGACAGTCTTGTAGTAATCCAGCTGATCCCTGTCGTCCGTGCAGAACTTGTCCGACGCGCACATGGCGCTTGACTTCCAGTAGGAATCGAAATCGAGCGGGCATCCGAACGCACCCTCGCCGAACCAGGAGGCCTCGATGACAGGCCTGGGATGCTTCAGGATTGGCCCTGCAGTCACGATGATGTCGCTCCCGATAACGGCTTGTCTCGGAGCATTGGACTTCTTGACATGCATTCCGTGAACGTCCTCCACATGCTTCGCGTATCTCGCGAGGGCCCCTACGTCGATATCGAAAGCCCTCACCTCTTCGAGGTACGGGAACACGACCTTCAGGGCCTCGACGTTGGTCCTTCCCTGGACCCCGCACCCGAGAACGCCCAGAACCTTCGAGTCCCTCCTCGCGAGGTACTTGGCCGCGACGGCGGTGGCCGCTCCAGTCCTCTTCGCAGTGACCCACGAGCAGTCCATCACGCAAAGCGGCAGGCCTGTCTCAGGGTCGTTGAGGATCAGAAGGCCGGAGATATAAGGCAGGCCACGCCTCTGATTCGCCGGGAAGCCGCTGACCCACTTCATCCCGGCGGCCTTCATCGAAGCGATGTATGCGGGCATTGCGTGGATGAAGGAGTCCTTCACCGGGTGTATCCCGGGCTTCGGGGGCATCTCGGTCCGTCCCTCTCCCTTCTCCCGGAAAACCTCCTCGACGGCCTTGACGATGGCCTTCATCGGAAGGCCCACCTTATCAACGTCCGCAGTCGACAGATAGAGTATCTCGTGCCTTTTCACGGATATCCCGCATGGCGATGCACATGCGGCATGAATAGCCTTGTCCTCGCTTCTGACCGAGTTCTTCCTCGAGAAGAGAATCAAGGAACCTGCTGCCTGAGCGTCCTGACCCGGGGAGTCTGCGGTGCTGGACCTCCCTTCGCCAGGAACTCCTCTATCTTGATGATCCTGTTGTTGATCCTGGCTATGTCCTCATTCACTTGGGCCACCGCCACCACGAGCTCCTCGTAGAGCTTCGCTGGGACCTCATCCCCGCCACCCTGGCCCATCCTCTCCTCGACCCTCATCTGAATCGCCGCGGCCGCCTGATCAAGGCGCGCGAGCCTCTCCTCGATATCCTTCGGGACAGCGGCCTCAGGGACCCGCTCGAGCATCTCGTCACTGACCTGCATCCTGAGAGCCCTGACATCCTTCTCGATCGCCTCAAGGCGGATCTCGAGCTCCCTGGGCAGCTGAAACATCACGTCCTTGCTTGTCGCGCCGGCGAGGGCGGCAAACCCCTTGTCGATCTTCTTGTCCGAGGCGGCGAGTATGACTGCGAGTCCCTTCGCGATCCGCTCGTCCATGTTCTTGTTCAGCTCCGTCAGGGCCTTCCTGAGCGCGTGCTCCAGCTCCTCCAGCTTCTGGTCCTGGCCCTCCACCCTGCTGATGAGGTCGGAGAGGTCGCCCAAGTCACGAGATATCCCTTCCAGGAGTTGCTTCGCCTCGAACTCCATCTTCGGTGAGGTCTCTGCCCCCGGATAGTGTCTGAGGGCGTCCACCAGCCTGAGCATGTCGACATCCGGTCCGGCGCGCTGTATCGCCTCCCTTATAGGGCGCAGCTTGGCCAGCTCCTGCTCCCCAAGCTCAGCGACGGTCCTATTCGACATCTCTACGCTGATCATCCCCTGGAGGACCTTCTCGAGAGCGGTTAT
>JBFFED010000047.1:0-10265 GCA_041559015.1 Thermoplasmata archaeon
CACCGCGGTCTTCCTTTGGAGCAGGCTCGGCAGGCTGCTACTGAACATGTTCGATTGGGCGAAGGGCGTCTCATGCTCTCACGCCAGCAGGTTGACCGTGAGGCACCTGTTCATGTCCCAGTTCCTGTGGCTTTCGAAGCGCGCTGAGATAGCTTCTGGGGATATCTCATTCCTCGAGAGGTATCTCAGGGATCAGGGGCTCTAGGCGATGTGGGCCCTTGAGAGGCCAGCGCCTTCCTGGCCGGTCAGCCGCTCTTGCGAGGGTTGACGCTATTCCGGCAACCATATTATACGTCGAGACAGATGCCTCAGGAAAGCAGGAGACGACGGTCAATGGCCGAGAACCGCATCAAGAAATGGGCGATGCTGCAGATGTGGAGGCTGCAGCAGGTGGCGCAGATACTCACACTTGCCATGCTGGCGATCACCCTTTCCCTTCAGGTGTGGGGCTTCGTGAAGTGGAGGGGCGACTTCATGGGCTCATATGCAGGAGTCCTGGTCATCCTCCTCGTCCTGGCCGCGGTCGTGTGGATTGTCGCATTCATCTGGGATGTCAGGCTCAAGATGTGGCGGGAGCAGATATCCGTGTTGATGCTGAAGAACCCGTTCGTCAAGGAGCGGATGACCTCCAAGGAGATCGCTATCTACGCGATGACATGGATACCGGTCCTGGAGCACATGGGCAAGGACAACCCCGCCCTAAGAGCGCAGGCGGACAGGTTCAGGGATTGGCTGCAGCGGGAGGTCGACGAGAACACTCTCACGAAGGAGGAGCTGAAGGACATCCTCGAGCACATAGGCGACGGCAAGAAGGACCTCTTCGGCCTCGAGGAGAAGTGATTCAGGGCTGAATCGTCGGGGGCATTGGATATGCGCAGGAAGGTGCTTCTCGTACATCCGAGGAAGTCATCCTTCATCCAGGCGGATCTCGACATCCTGAACAGGCATTTCGAGGTGCGCGTGCTGGATCTGGGAGCCTACAAGCGGTCGCTGAGCAACTCCCTGATTGTGGGCTACAAGCTTCTGAGAGGCGTCCTCTGGGCCGATGTGTCATTCTCATGGTTTGCGGAGAAGCACGCGGAGGTCGCCGTGAAGATCTCCCGCATCCTGGGCAAACCATCGGTGGTCGTCGTCGGCGGGTATGAAGTCGCAGGGATTCCGGAGGTCGGCTACGGCTCCCAGCTCGACCCCAAGAAGGCGAAATCGGTCCGGTACACATTGGAGCGCGCGTCCGTGGTCCTCGCTGTCTCGAAGTTCATCGAGGAGCGGGTGCGTTCCTGTGCTGTCCCGAAGCGTGTCGAGATGGTCTACAACGGCGTCGACACGGACAGGTTCACCCCGAAGCCTCCAAAAGAGGATATTGTGATCACGGTGGGCGTGATCACCAAAGACACCATCCAACTCAAAGGCCTCAGGACGTTCGTCAGGTCCGCTGCAGCACTTCCGGGTGTCCGGTTCCTGGTCGTCGGTCCATCCCCGGACAGAGCCGTCGAGCAGCTCAAGACAGACTGCCCGGAGAACGTTGAGTTCACCGGTCTGGTCTCTAACGAGAGCATCGGTGAGATCTACGGAAGGGCGAAGGTCTACTGCCAGCTGTCCATGTACGAGAGCTTCGGCGTGTCCCTGGTGGAATCGATGAGCTGCGGTTGCGCCCCTGTCGTCGCGTCGTCAGGGGCTCTCCCAGAGATCGTGGGTGACTCCGGGTTCGTGGTCCCTTATGGCGATGTGGACGCGACGGCAAAGGCCGTACGAGAGGCGCTGGAGAAGGGCGATGGACGGAAAGCCAGGGAGAGAGCGGAGAGGATCTTCTCGATCCACATCAGAGAGCGAGAGATCATCAAGATCGTGAACGAGTTGACAGCCTGAAACGTTCCGCGACTCCGATTGCCGTTGTCAGGCCACGCTCTGTCACGTGGAGCTCGTGTCTAGAAATGAATCGATGACCTTGGCGATACGCTCGCTCGCGCCTGGGGGACCGAATATGCGCGGTCTGTAGTTGGGCGGGCTGTGCTCGAGCACCGCCTGTGTCATCTTCTTGGGGTCCGCTCCCACCAGCATGTTCCACCCCACGCTCACGGTTTCGGTCCACTCGGTCGTATCCCTGAGCGTTATGCACGGAACCCCCAATATGTACGCTTCCTTCTGGAGGCCTCCGGAGTCAGTAAGCACCCTCAGCGAATTGGCCACAAGATGTATCGTGTCCATGTGCGAGAGCGGTTTCGTGGTGGTGATGTTCCTCGGCATCATGCTGTCGAACCCGTATTCGCTCAGGCAGCTGGCCGTCCGAGGGTGCACTGGGAACACTGTCGGGACCTTAGATTCGCCCACGGCTGCCAGGATGCCGAGCAGGTTCTCCTTGACATCTGTGTTGGACGGCCTGTGGACAGTGAGGAGTTGGTACGACTTCTTCTTCAGCTTCAGATCCTCGAGTATCCTGGATCGCTTCTCAGCGGCGAGTTTGCTCTCTTCGAGCGAGTCGACCATGACATCCCCCACAACATGGACCCCTTTCGTAATCCCCTCTCTCTTCAAGTTGTCCTTGGCAGCGTCCGTCGGGCAGAAGAGCAGTCTGGAGAGGTGGTCGGTGAGAACCCTGTTCTGTTCCTCAGGCATCGAGGTGTCATAGCTCCTCAGCCCGGCCTCGACATGCGCCACTGGGATGCCGAGCTTCGCGGCCGCGAGAGCCCCTGCGAGTGTGCTGTTCGTATCGCCGAACACGACTGCAAGCGCTGGCTGCTCGGAGACAAGTACCTTCTCGACCGCCACGAGCATCCTACCTGTCTGCTCACCGTGATCTGCCGAGCCGATCCCAAGCGAGTGGTCAGGCTTGGGTATCCTGAACTCAGAGTAGAAGTTGCCAGCCATATCATCGTCGTAGTGCTGGCCAGTGTCTATGAGCACCTCTCGGTGATTCTTCCTTATCTCCCTGGAGAAAGGCGCCAGCTTGATGAACTGGGGGCGGGCACCGACTATCGAGGCTATCTTCATGGGCATGCGGGATAGCCACGCTAGCCGATATATCGTTATCGGAAAAGGGCTGGCTAGGCTATGGGCTTCCACCACCACTCGTTGGCCAAGTACCAGTCGACGGTCTTCCTGAGGCCGTCCTCGAAACGGACCTTCGGGCTCCAGCCCATCCCCCGAATCGCGTCCCATTTCAGCGAGTAGCGGAAGTCGTGCCCGGGCCTATCCGCGACGTAAGTGATGAGGCTTTCCGGCTTGCCCATGTGCCGGAGGATCATCTTCGTGACCTCGATGTTCGAGACCTCGTTCCCAGAGCCGACGTTCACGACCTTGCCCGGCTCAGCCCTGTTGAGGACGATGTCTATCGCCCTGCAGTTGTCGTCCACATGCAGCCAATCCCGAACATTCGTGCCCTTGCCGTAGATCGGGAGCGGCTGATCCCTGAGGGCCTTGATCACTAGCACCGGTATCAGCTTCTCGGGATACTGGAACGGCCCGTAGTTGTTCGAAGACCTCGTGACCATGACCTTCAGGCCGTATGTCTTGAAGTAAGAGCGCGCGAGCAGCTCCCCTCCCGCCTTGCTGGCCGAGTAAGGGGACGACGGGTCCAGCGTGTCCAGCTCGGAGAACGAGCCCTCGACCTTGGAGCCGTAGACCTCGTCCGTGGATATCTGCACGAACCTCTTGGCATCGCACCTTCGAGCCTCCTCGAGAAGGGTGAACACTCCGATAACATCCGTCCTCACGAAGTCCTCTGGCGAAGTGATGCTCCTGTCGACATGGCTCTCGGCCGCGAAGTTGACGACCTGGTCGCACCCGGGCATGACCTTGTGGACGATGTCCTTGTCGCATATGTCGCCCTTGACGAACTCGATTCGGTCCTTGACCTCTTGAAGGTTCTCCAACCTTCCAGCGTAGGTCAGCTTGTCGAGAACGGTTATCTCTGATTCGGGGTGCTCCCTCAGCATGTGTCTCACGAAGTTGCAGCCTATGAACCCCGCTCCGCCGGTGATGAGGATCCTCATATCGAAAACCTCTCCCGCCTATACCTTCTTGCGCCAGGTGTAACCGATTGACTGGTCGTTCCATTCCAGCCTGTGCTCGTCCGGGTCCTTATAGTTGTACAGCTCGGTCGGCGTGTTGACGACCCATATCATGTCGTCATCAAGTGGCGTGAACCCATGGTAGACGAGCGGAGGTATCGCGACGAACTTCGGCTCCTTCTCCCATACCTCAACCTCCTGGACGATCCCCTTCGTCTTCGAACCCTCTCTGGAGTCGTACAGGGCCACGAGTGCGTTGCCCTTGATGACCACGAAGTGGTCCCACTGTAGCTTGTGATAGTGCCAGCCCTTGATTATGCCGGGTTTGCATGTTGTGAGGTAGGTCTGCCCGAACTTCTTGAACTCGGGCCAATCGCTCCTGAATATCTCCATCAGCCACCCGCGGTCGTCGACTATCCGCCTCAACTGCTTAATGACGACGCCGTCTATCATGCCTAGTCTAGCAGCCATGATGGCCATGCTAATCTCTTGGGGCATTATTAATGTGTCTGAGAGTGGGAGAGGGCTCCTAGCCTGATGTCCCGCGGACCGATGATGCCTGATCCTAGCGCACATCCGCCATGTCATCTCAACAGCATTGACTCGTGTGTAGAATCAGAACGTACAATGCCAAGACTGAGTGCTGCCCGACTTGGGGGGCAGCTCATCATCGCCTTCTTCTTGACAGGCTATTCGCCCTCTGGTCTTCGCGACTGGCTGCTTGAGGTAACCCCTCGACAAGTTTATTGACAGGCTTGGTTCTTCCGTGGCGGGGAGACGATGGCTGCTACGGTCGTTCAGGCGGAGAACCTTGTGAAGGTCTACGAGGGTGGCACGAGGGCCCTCGACGACTTTTCGATGTCTGCTTCTGAGGGGGAGATACTCGGCCTCATAGGCCCTAACGGCGCGGGCAAGACAACGACCATCAAGATACTCGTTGGCTTGCTGGTCCAGGATGCGGGCGTGGTCACAATAATGGGCCAGGACATCCTTGTCGACCATATCAGCTACAAGAAGCACATCGGGTACATGCCAGAGGCGCCAGCGCTTCCGGAGTACCTCACGACGAGCGAGTTCCTAGGCTATGTCGGGCGTATCAGGGAACTCAAGAAGGACGCATTGAGGGCCCGCGTCGAGGAGCTCCTGAGGCAGCTGGAGCTCGTGCCCAAGTCGAACGAAACCGTCGCAACGCTCTCGAAGGGCATGAGGGCGAAGCTGGCCTTCGCCGCGGCCACGATACACAGGCCCAAGCTGCTGATACTGGACGAGCCCCTGCTCGGTATCGACCCGGCGGGCCAGAGGCTCCTGAAGAACCAGCTCGTAGAGATGGCTAGGGGAGGCTGCTGCATACTCGTCTCGACGCACCAGCTCGACACCGCGGAAAGGCTCTGCTCCAAGGTGTCTATAATCAACAGGGGCAGAAACGTCGCCACCGGGGATCTCGAGGGGCTCAGGGGACAGGCCCACGCGGGTGAGCACCAGACGTTGGAGGAGATTTTCCTGAAGCTCACGGAGGAAGCCGGTATGCCGGAGCCGGAGATGCCCCGCAGGAAGGGCTTGTTCTCGAGAAGGGTGTCCTAGATGTCCAAGGTGGGCCTGCTGCTGGCATACAAGCTGAAGTCGTTCTTCGGCCCTTCCTACAGGGGCAAATATGGCCCCTTTCCGCTCATCGGGCTGTGCCTGGTCTTCATTCCCTGGGGCATCTCCATGGGATACATGATGGGAGAGGTCCTCGCCTCCTCTGACCCTAGTTTCGCGGTGAACTTGCTGGGCTCCGCGCTATCGATGCTGATGGTCTTCGGGTTCGTATTCGCACTCGGAGCAGGCTTGACTGTTCAGCCCTCGGAGCTGGATTTCATCATGACCACTCCTGTCAGGCCGAGGGAGTACCTGGTTGCGGACCTGCTGTTCCTGTTCGGTTCGATTACAGTCGCCAGTGGGCTGGCCGTGCTATTCACCATGTTCGGGTTTCTCTGGGGCGCTGGCGAGACGCTGCTGCTAGCAGCCCCCATCCTGCTAATCGCAGGAGTGTATGCGATCATGATCTTCTTGATTATCCAGAGTCTCACGGTCTTGAGGATAAGGCACCCACAGTCCGTTGTCCGGAGGGTGGTCATCCTGCTCCTCCTCCTGTCGCTCGTGCCTATCGCGTCGACGGCTGTATCCGACTTCCCCGTGAGCTTCACCGACCTGCCGATACCGCAGGCCGCTTTCGCGGCCATAGTGTACGCCTTCATGTCTGGGTCGGGAGTGGACGTCAAGGACGTCGCGGTCGCCGGCGTGTACCTGGGAGCAGTCGTCGCGCTCTGGGCCAAGGTGTCCGGCATGTACTTCTTCCACGGCGTGAAGCCGACCCTATCCGCCGGTTTCGGGCAGGTGGACATGGGCAGCAAGATCGCTCAGCAGAAGAAGATGATAGGCGGGTTCAGCAAATTCACGACGAAGATACATTTGAAGATTGATACGGGGAGCGAGCTGAGCCTCATGATCAGGCTGAGCCTAATCCGGTTCTGGAGGGATGGGAGCTTCGTGTTCATTGCGATTTTGCTGGCCATCTTCCTGGGCTTGGGCGTATTGGAGGCCGGCTCCGAGGAGGCCGCGCCGATCGTGGCAAACCTCGCCCAGGCAGGGGCGTTCCCGATCGCAGTCTTGGCGCTTAACTGGTGCTACTACGAGAGGGAGAATCTGTGGATACCCGTTGTGGGCGGGCAATCCTTGGTGGACTACTTCAGGGGCCTGATGATGGCCTTTGTCGTGGTGGGCATCGGGATAACCGCGACCGCGATTGCGGTCTTCCTGCTGGCCGGTGTGGTCCTGCGCCCGGAGGAGCTGGCATTCATAGTGTCCGCCCCGGTTGCTGACGCCGCGGTCGCCGCCATCCTGCTCACGCGCATCAGGGTCAAGCCTGGTACGTTCTCCCTTGGCTTGATGGCGGTCCTGTTCGTGACATTCATCGCGGGCGCGGGTGTCGGCGGTGCGGCATGGGCAGTCATATGGGTGATTGGCGATTCCACGATCCTCATGTTCGCGGTCCAGCTCGCGGTCATGGTCGGTTTGTTCGCGGGCATATGCATCGTTGGCCTCGCCGCAGTGACGAGGCTCGCGAAGGGATTCAGGTTCGCGTGACCGACCGCCCTCACCTCGTGCCGAGGATGGAACCGCACACAGGCAGCACCGCCTTGTCCATCTTGGTGAGCTCCCTCTCCATGCCCATGACGTACTCGGAGCCCATCGGCACATCCGTCTGCTCCCAATCCTCCACGGTCCTGGCTAGTAGGACGAGGTCAGGGTGAACCTCGTCGAACACCTCCTTGAAGTTCAGAGGGGTCACGTGCAGGAGGATGTCCACCGCCTCGATGACCTTCGCCTTGACGGCGTGTGGTTCCTTGTGCGCATCCGCGACCACTATCTCGATGTCCTCGTTCTTCATCAGCTGCTCTATCACTTGGGCGCCAAGGTGCCCCGCTCCTATGACCAAGATCCTCAACCACACACCTCCATCAGTTACACGAACCCGAACTCCACCATCAGGTACACGATGAGTACGATTATGGCTAGCGCCGGTATCGTCACCCGTATCCCGCCCACGGCAAGGTCTCTCCGAGACACCATCCCGGTGGAGAATATGAGCGTGAACGGGGGTGTGCCGATCGGCGTGATGAACGAGAGAGACACTGACAGGCCGCACACGAGCACGAGGAACTTGAGGTCTACGCCCAGGGCAGCCGCCATGCCTATGAGGACTGGGGCGAGTATCGCGACGGTCGCTGTGTTGCTCATGAAATTGGAGAGGGCAACAGCCACCGCAGCAATGATGACCATGATGGCTATGATGTGGAGCCCTCCGGTGAGCGCCACGAGCTGATCGGCGAGCCAATCGGCAGCTCCTGACACCTGAAGCCCCTCCCCGAGCGCCAGGCCGGCCCCGATTATCAGGAATATGTCCCACGAGATGGACCTCGCGTCCTGCCAGTCCAGTGTCCTCGTGAGGAACAGCAAGACTGCGGCAGAGAGCGCCACTATGGTCGCACTCATGAAGCTCTCAGGGAATCCGAACAGCCCGCCTATGCTCGCCCCCGCAATCCACAGCACCACCGTCGGGACGAATATCCCCAGGGTCTTCTTCTCCCCGGGTGTGAGCCTGCCCATCGACGCCAACTCCTTCTTGATGGGCTCGATGTCCAGGCGGGAGATGTTGATCCTGAACACCCTGAGCAGCACATACCACGCGATGACCAGCAGGCACATGCTCGTGGGCAGACCAATCTTCATCCAATCGACGAACGACCAAGTCGTCTCCCTCGCAATGAGCGCAGACGCGACCGCGTTGGGGGCTGAGCCCGTGACCGTGGCCATGCCGCCGCAGGCCGACCCTATCCCCACCCCTATCAGCAGGAGCACGGAAAGCTTCTGTTTCTCATCCCCCGCTCGGGCAGCAATCCCTACCACCACGGGGATAAGCAGTGCGACCGTGGCCGTGTTCGATATCCACATCGAGAGGACAGCCGAGACGAGCATGAACGAGAGCAGTATCCTGCTGATGTCCCCGCCGAACTTCGACACGACGAAGAACGCTAGGCGTCTGTCCACCCCGTGCTTTCTGAAGGCCTCCGCCAATATCAGGCCGCCCATGAGCAGGTACACGACAGGGTCGGCGAATGGCATGAGCGCCTCCGCGGTCTGGAATATGCCGTAGAACGTGAGCAGGACGGGTACCAGCAAGGCCGTCACGGGAAGGGGCAGCGCGCCGAAGGTCCAGAGCATCGATATGCACAAGAATATGCCAAGGACATACTGCACCTGCGGTTCGAGCGGGAGGGGTGCGACCGTCATGATGAACAGCGCCGCAAACGGGAGCGAGAGCTTGATGCTCCTCTGGGCGAGCTTGGGGAGTCTCGCGAAGAACTTGAAGAACGGAGGCGTCAGCTCAGCGACTTGCTGGCCGAGCAGCTCGAACGTGCCGATGAAGGTCTTGATGGGCTTCTTCTTCGGGTATGGCTCGGGCATGGTCCGATGAGCATGTCCATCAGGATATTTCAAGACTCTTCATGTTCGCGCACAAAAGCCTCATATGCTGGGAAAGCGTGCTCACACTGGACGGAAAGATACGCTTGGTTGAAGAGAGCAAGAGATTGCTGATCATCGGTGCCTCAGGGCTTCTGGGGAGCAAGATATACAAGCAGGCGGGAGAGGAGTACCAGGTCTCGGGGAGCTACAATCCCGAGGTGGACGGCAAGAGCGCCTGGCGGCTCGAGCCCCTGGACATCGGCTCCAAGGACGAGGTCGACAGACTCTTCGACAAGACGAGGCCGGACGCGGTCGTGCTCTGCGCCGCGATGACGAATGTCGACCTGTGCGAGAGACAGCCGCAGGTGGCGAACAGGGTCAACGCGGCGGGTCCCGAGCTCGTGGCGAGAGCGTGCAAGAGGCTCGGGTCGAGGCTGGTGCACGTCTCGACGGACTATGTATTCGATGGCACGAAGACTCGCAGGTACACGGAAGAGGACATGCCCAGGCCGATATCCGTCTACGGCCAGAGCAAGCTTGCGGGGGAGAGGGCGGTCCTGAGGACATACCCCGAGGCTGTGGTCGCGCGCCCCGCCGTGCTCTACGGCTGGAACCCACTCGAGGATAAGGACAATTTCGTGACATGGGTCCTCAAGAAGCTCAGGAAGGGCGAGAAGGCAACGCTCTTCGAGGACCAGTGGATATCGCCGACCTTCTCGGACGATCTCGCGGGAACGCTCCTCGAGCTGGCAGAGAGGGACGTCAGCGGGATATGGCATGTGTCTGGCCCCGACTGCCTCGACAGGCCGACTTGCGGCAGGATGCTCGCGGAAGCCTTCGGCCTCGACAAGGGGTTGGTGTCACCAGTGCCGTCCTCCTCCGTCTCCCTCCCGGCAAAGAGGCCGAAGTACTCCTGTCTCGATGTGACCAAGGTCGAGCGCCTTCTCAGTAGGAAGACGATGTCATTCGAGCAGGGGCTGAGGGCGATGCGTGACTCCGAGCGCAGTCGATGATTGCGCACTGGATTCTGGACTAACGCCTGCCAATCTTCGGCAATCTCTATCTGCCCCGTCGGAGATGCCCGTGGTTGATGCCCGCCTCGAGGAAGACCTCTCCGCTCAAGGTCGTGGATGCGTCAGGAGCCTCCGGCCGGATCGGCAGGAGACTGGGCCGCGAATGTAGGCCAGAGATACAGAGCATGCTCGAGGACTGCAGGACCAGGATGAAGCTCAAGGGCCACGCGTGGCGGGA
>JBFFED010000048.1:0-10239 GCA_041559015.1 Thermoplasmata archaeon
CACTGTCTTGAATTAAAATGTGCGAGGGCCCGGATTTGAACCGGGGGACTCCTGCGAGAACAGATCTTGAGTCTGTCGCCTTTGACCTAGCTTGGCTACCCTCGCCTCTGGACACTCGGTTACGGCACGAACCGGCTATAAACATTCCTAGGCCGCATGGGGCGCGGTTCTGCCATGGCTGCGCTCAACGGCACACGACGGGGTCCACTTCCACTGCACGCCTCGCCGCTGCTGGCCGGGGGAGGACTTGATATCTGTACCATCCCGCACAGTTACGTACCCGCAAGACGTAACCGAAAAGCATTAAAGAGATGACGAGATATAAGAGGTCAAGCAGTGCGTGAGGACGCTCTGCCATCTCCAACATGGAGAGGCATTACCAACACACCTCGCCATTTCCTCCAGAATTTCGAACCACCCACAACTTTTTCACAAAAGAGGTGTTCGTCATGCCTCTCCACCCAGCATTTTTCAAAACTGGGTGGAAGAGGTGTCGGGACTGGAGGACGTAAAGGGCGCGGAGCCGGGAACCCCAGAATATTCTCAGGTGAGTATCGTACAGCCGTCCTTGGTCACCAGCACGGAGTGCTCCGCCTGGGCTACCACTCCGTTGCCCACGTCCGTGAGCACTGGATAGCTCATGATCATCCCCAGACGATACATCTTCGTGACAAGGGGCTCTGGGGAAGGGTGGAGCGCCTCGCACCACCTGCCGGCGAAAGGGAACGGACCGAACCTTCGCATCATCTTCGTGAAGAGATCCATGATCTCGGGCTGGGCCTTCCTTTCCCTCATGACCCTGAATATGTTCCCCCTGCCCTTGCCGCCGACCTTTCCCGCGCCAGAGGTCGAGAAGGGCTCTATCGCAAGGACCATGCCCTCCTCGACGACCGCCTTGTCCCTGGACTCGATGTTGGGTATGCTCAGGCCCGCGTGTAGGTTGTACCTCTCCATGCTGTGCCCCGTGAGGTTCTGGACCGGCCTGAAGCCCGCGGAGCGTACGACCCTCGCCACGGTGGAGCCCATGGCCGCTATCGGGGTGCCCGGCCTGACCATCTCGACGCACATGGTAAGGGCGTCCTGGGCGCAGCGTATTAGATCCGTGTGGTTCCTGGTGCCCACCTCGACCGTGGCCGCCGTGTCCCCAGGGTAGCCGTCGATGTGCGCGCCCACATCTATCTTGACCACATCCCCCTGCCGGAACCGCACATCGCTGTTCCCGCCCGGGGTGTAGTGCGCCGCGACCTCGTTGATCCCGATGTTGACAGGGAAGGCGCACTCCGCCCCCCGCTCTACGACCAGTGCCTCTATCGCGTTCACGAGCTCGAGGGCGCTCCCGCCTGCTTTGACATGAGATATCCCGAACTCCCTTGCCTCCCCGGCTACCCTGCCCGCCTGAGTGAGTTTCTTCAACACGTCCGGGCTAACGGAGGGCATTCTGTATCTGCTCCTGGGAGATAACGCCCTTCCGGATCAGCTCCACCGTGCCGTCGGAGACGTCCACGATCGTGGACGGCGCATGGTACTTGGTCCTGCCGCAGTCTATGCAGATCTGGAAGTGCCCCTTGAGGTCCTTGAGGGCCGATGTGGCCTCGACGGGGTCAGGATGTGAGTGCAGGTTGGCGCTGGTAGATGTCACCGGACCGAACCTGTCCATGAGCCTGATGGCCACCGGGTGGTCCGGTATCCTGATGCCCACGGTGTTCGAGCCGGATGTGAGTATGTCTGGGATGCTGGGCTTCTTGGTGAGCATTATCGTGAGTGGGCCTGGCATGAACTTCCGGATGAGCTTCCTCGCAGGGTCGTTCAGGACTGCCACGCTCTCCATCATCTTCTCGTTGCTCACGCCTATGGACAGGGGCATGTCGAAGGGGCGGTTCTTGGCCACGAAGACCTTCTTGACCGATGACTCGTTGAACGGGTCGGCCCCGATGCCGTAGAGCGTGTCCGTCGGGAAGATGACGAGCTCCCCGCTCTTCAGGGTGGCAACGACCTCGTCCATCTCATTCTCCATCAGGTCGCATTTGTTACAGTTCTTCCTGACCGCGCACTTGATCACTTTCATCAGTAGCCCTCTTCGATGTACTTTGCTGAGAGCCTCAGGTGCTGCTGGGCGTCTCCCTCAGCGTATGGCCCGTGGCCCGGATACATGTTCTTCGGTCGCATCTCCTGCAGCCTTCTGACGGATGATATGAGCTCCGCGAGGTCCCCACCTGGCAGGTCCCACCTGCCCACGCCGCCGTCGCAGAAGACGGTGTCGCCCACGACCGCGGAGGCCGACTTCGGCTCGAAGAGCACGATGCCCCCCGGGGAGTGCCCTGGCGTGTGGACCACTTCCAGCTCCTCGCTCCCGAGCTTGAGCTTCTGCCCGGACCTGAGGGGCTCGAGGTCCACCATCGCCGCTCTCGTGCCGAACATGTCCGAGATCATCAGGCTCGTGTCCCCGGCCATGATCGGCCCCGCCTCGGCCTCGTGGAGGTATATCCTGCCTCCGGTGGCCTCCTGAATTCTCGCCGCGCCGCCCATGTGGTCGTAGTGGCAGTGTGTTAGGACTATCCTGCCGATCGTCCTCAGGGGCACGATCTTGGACATCTCCTCCAAGGTCGTGTCGGCGAACATCCCGGTGCCCGTGTCCACTACTATCGGGTCATCGCCCTCGAGCAGGTAGACGTTGCTGTCGTATCCTACCCCAGCGATGTAGTGGACTTTCATCTCTGGAGAGGGGAATGCCACCGACTTATAAAGATTTGGCCTATGAACAATGCGTTTGTCAGGCGCGGCCAGATGTCTGGAACCCCGCGCTCAGCCCTTGGCGAGTATGACCATCCTCTGCCGTTCCTCGAGGTTGACCCTCGCGACGCTCTTTGAGAGTGAGAGCTCCTCCGCCTTTGCGAGGCCGTCCAGGGCGTGGAGGATGGCGTCCTTCTTGGGCTTACGGATGTCGACCCCTGCGTCCTCGAACTGGTGTTGGACTATGAGCATGGCCTTCTCGAGGTCCCCGTACTGCGCGCAGAAGTCCTGGACTATGAAGTCCACGACCTCCGCGAGGGTCTGAGGGGGCTTCTCCTTGCCCTTGCCCTTGGTCGGGGTGATGTCCGTCACGAGCTGTTCCCCTAGGGTGCTGAAGATGTCCTCGACGTTCTCGCCCGTCTTGGCGCTGCACATCATGACGTGGTACCCGAGCTTCTGGGCTATGGAGTCGAGGAGCATCACGCCCATCGAGTCCGGCTCCGCGAGGTCCATCTTGTTCCCGACTATGACCGTCGGGACCTTGCCGACGACCTGCTCCACCTCCTTGATCCAGAAGTCGCTGAGGCTCTGTATCGTCTCCGGCCTGGAGAGGTCGCCCACGAGTATGACCCCCTGAGCGCCGCTCAGGCTCGCGGACCTGATCTTCGAGTACTCCTTCTGCCCCAGGATGTCCCAGATCATCATCCTGAGGTTGATGATCAGGTTCGGCTTCACGACCTGTATGTCCTTCCTGGAGACCTTCGTCCCGATGGTCGCGATGTACTTATCGTCGAATTTGTTGACGACATAGCGTGCGATGAGCGAGGTCTTGCCGACCGCCCCGTCGCCCAGCAGTACGACCTTCTTGAGTATCTCCCGGAGCTCCATCCAGCCGACGAATAGGCCATAGGCCGATTTAACCTTTCACTTGAACGGGCGGGAACGAGTGGCCCACGGTCTCCGCCAGAAGCGGCCAAGGTTCTTATCCACATGAGCCAGTGCTGCGTGAGGATTCCGATGAAGTGCGTCAAGTGTGGGGAGAACCTGCCGACGGTGGGTATCTGGACGAGATTGGAGGTCACATGTCCCAGGTGTGGCGGACAGCACCCACCGACATGGTTCGTGTTCCTGTTCGCTGCACTGATGTCATTCTTCCTCCTGATCAGGCTGTGGACCTTCTTCGAACAGAGCGGACACGACCTGCTCAGTATCGTTTCCACGATATCCGGCGTCGTCCTCGTCGCACTCTTGTGGACATGGACTGCGGTGCTCTGGCGGAGGAGAAGGGCTGTCACGCCCAGGACTGAGAAGATCACCTGAACCTGACAGGTCGACACCAGGACCGACCCGACAAGGGAGGCGCGGCAACCGCATCTGCTCTCACATTCAGCGCCTGTACTTCCCCGACAAGAACTTCTTCATGATCGTGTCGACGTCCCCGAGTTCCTTCCTGTCGCCGCTCCAGACCTTGATGCGCTCCCCGAGCTGCGTCTCGATGTCATCCGTGGCGTTCCTGAGCTGGCTCCTGAGCCGCTCTGGCTTCTTGGTCGATATGATGGCTGCGATGACGACGTTCTTGCCGTGGGATATCAGGATGTCATAGTGCTCGAATCTGATCTCGTTCAGCCTCCCCCCGGCCTCGTCGAAACTCTCCTTGATGAAGTTCTGGACGGCCGTGAGCATCCCAGCCATGATGTCCGTGTCCTGGTCCGGTCGGAGGCGCCTCGTGTAGTGCTTCAGGAGCATGCCATCCGGAGTCATCAGGAAGACCTCATCCACGATGGTTGGCGAGGACTGCCAGACCATGAACATGCCGAAGACGTTGATGGAGGTGAGGGCGGCGGCGACGCCCACGAAGAACAGCTTGGTGTTCGTGTCCTCGAAAGGTATCACGAAGGCGACCACTGCGAGCACTGCGAAAATGACGAGGGACATGACGATAAGCGTTTCAATCCTGATGTCCCGCTCCATCGGACTGTATGATTGGATGGTGTTGGGATAATGGTTTCGATGAGAGCGAGAGTTCGCGGCGGGACACGATGGAAATCGTGTCTTTTGGGAACACATAAATAGGCTGATTCAGGGTACTCGGACAAGGCGATCAGGAGATGAAACTGCTAGAGCACAAGGCCAAAGAGGTCCTCAGGAAGCACGGCGTGCCCGTGCCCGACGGAACCGTGGTCTCGTCCCCAGACCAGGTCAAGACCATACCGGGGCCGGTCATGGTCAAGGCCCAGGTGCTGATAGGCGGCAGGGGCAAGGCGGGAGGCATCAAGCCCGCGGACACGGTCGAGGAGGCAAGGAAGGCCGCGGCCGCGATCCTCGGGATGGACATCAGAGGGTACACGACCAGGGAGGTCCTCCTGGAGAGCAGGCTGGAGGTGGCGAAGGAACTCTACCTGAGCATCACCATCGACAGGAGCAGGAGGTGCCTCGTGTTCATGGCGTCCGCGAGCGGCGGGATGGACATCGAGAGTGTCTCCGAGGACAGGATACTCATGCTCCCGATAGACCCGCTCAAGGGCTACGAGAAGTCCCTCGGCGGCAAGGTTGCATCGTTCGTGGGCCTCTCTGGGGACCAGGCGGCCCAGCTCGAGAGGATATGCAAGGCGCTGTACGAGCTCACGATCAAGGAGGACGCCGAGCTGGCAGAGATCAACCCGCTCGTCGTGACGAAGGACGGGAAGGTGGTGGCCGGGGACGGGAAGATGACCATCGACTCCGACGCGCTCTTCCGGCATGCGGAATACGAGTCGCTCCCGGACGACCTCACACCCCTCGAGGAGAAGGCGAAGAGGCTGGACATCGCGTTCGTGCAGCTGGACGGCAACATAGGAGTCATAGCGAACGGCGCCGGCCTGACCATGGCGACCCTGGATAGCTTGAACATGTATGGTGGCAAGGCCGGGGTGTTCCTGGACCTCGGGGGCACGGACGACCCCGAGAAGGTCAAGGCGGCCATGACGTTGATGAAGGAGGCGGGGCCCAAGGTGGTCCTGCTCAACATCTTCGGCGGCATCACGAAGTGCGATACCGTCGCGAAGGGAGTGCTCGAAGCCCTCGGGGGAGAGAGGCCTGGATTCCCGATCATCGCCAGAATCAAGGGAGTGAACGAGGAAGAGGGCAGGGCGCTCCTGAAGGACGCGGGCATGATACCCGCGTCCGGCCTGTCCGAGGCCGCGGAGCTCGCGTCCAAGGAATCGTTGAGGGGGTCCTGAGATGGCAGTCATAGTCGACAACAGCACGAGGCTGGTCGTCCAGGGGATCACCGGATACCAGGGGACATACCACTCGGCCGCCATGCGGGACTTCGGGACGAAGGTCGTGGCGGGCACGAGGCCCGGGAAGGGCGGCGAGACGGTCAACGGGATTCCGGTGTTCGACACCGTCCCCGAGGCGGTCAAGGCCACTGGCGCGAACACCTCATGCGTGTTCGTCCCGGCCCCTCGCTGCAAGGTCGCGGCCCTCGAGGCCATAGAGGCCGGGGTCAAGACCGTAGTCATAGTCACGGAGCACATGCCGGTCCTGGACGCAATCCAGGTCGTGGCCGTTGCGAAGAGCAAGGGCGTGACTGTCATAGGGCCCAACTGCCCCGGAGTGGCGTCTCCGGGGAAGGCCAAGGTGGGTATCCTGCCCACCAAGATATTCAGGCCGGGGAACGTGGGCGTTGTCTCTAAATCAGGCACTCTCACATATGAGATAGTCAATGCTATAACCGAAAAAGGCATAGGCCAATCCACCTGCGTCGGCATAGGCGGGGACAGGGTTTCGGGGACGAACTTCATCGACGTGCTCTCACTGTTCGAGAAGGACCCCGAGACGCAGCAGATAGTGCTCGTCGGGGAGATAGGGGGTACCTCGGAGGAGGAGGCCGCCGAGTTCATCAGAGCGCATGTGACGAAGCCGGTCGTGGGCTACATAGCTGGCAGGACCGCCCCCCCTGGCAAGAGGATGGGTCATGCAGGCGCGATCATTGCGCGCGGGAGAGGCACTGCCGAGAGCAAGATCAAGGCGCTCGAGGCAGCAGGAGTGAAGGTGGCCAAGCTGCCCACGGACGTGCCCGGGCTGCTACGCTGAACCTGCGTAGCCGCATCATTCGCGCGATAAGTTTACATAACAAGAGACAGACTTGCGGATTAGATGACAGAGGAGATAGACGCCATCCTGTTCGACGCTGGGGGCACCCTGATAGAATTCAGGCCCCATCGGGCGGAGCTCTTCTCGGAGATACTCAGGGCGAACGGCCTTGAGGTCGACGCTCAGACGGTCAACAGGGCGATGGTCAAGGCCGACGGGCACTTCGACGGCGAGTTCGCGCTCCTGGACGGCAAGGACGAGGCATGGTTCTGGGAGAAGTACGACGCGTTCGTCGCCCAGGAGGTGGGCTTCAGGGGCGACATGTCGAAGCTCGAGAAGGACCTCTCGTCCAGGTTCGACAAGGTCGTGCCCGAGGTCGACAGCTGGGTCGCGTACCCGGACGCGAAGCCGACCCTGGAGGGACTGAGGAGAAGGGACTTCAGGCTAGGGCTGGTCTCCAACGCCACCGACCTCGCCCGCAAGGTCCTGGACAACCTCGACCTCTCCCGGTACTTCGAGTTCATGGTGCTCTCGGACGAGGTTGGCATCAGGAAGCCCTCGCCTGAGATATTCAGGATAGCGCTCAAGTCCGCGAGGACGCGCCCGAACAGGGCCTTGTATGTAGGCGACAAGTTCTCGGTGGACATAGTCGGCGCTTCGAGAGCGGGCATGCACGCCGTTCTGCTCGACAGAGAAGACACATACCCGAGGGCGGAATGCATAAGGGCCCGGGACCTCGGGTTCTTCAGACGCTTCTGCTGACCCGCTCAGAAGTCCCTCTGCTCCGGCAGACGGAGCTTGGCCAGGTGCCTCGTGTCGTTCAGCACCACTGGGGTGTACACCTTGTCCTCTATCTTGAATATCGACATGGCACACGGGTCGTGCCTGACCTGTGGGAAGTAGTCATACCCCTTCCCGAGGAGGTACGCGGTCATGAACTTGAGCGGGATCCTGTGCGAGACAATGACGACCGTCCCGAGGCCGTGTACCATGAGCATCTCCCTCAGGGCGGAGTTGACCCTCTTCCAGGCCTTGACCATCCCGTCCCCTCCCGGGAACCTCATCTTCGTGGGCTTGTTCACCCATCTCTCGTAGCCCACCGGGTTCTTCCGCTTGACGGTCTCCTCCTTCAGTCCCTGCCATGAGCCGTAGTTGATGTCCAGAAAGCCGTCGTTCAGCTTGATGTCCATCTGGTGCGGGATGGCGATCCTCGTCGCCGTGACCACCGCCCGCTTGAGCGGGCTCGAGTGTATCGCCTCGAACACCCTGTCCTTGAGCGCGTCAGCGACCGCGTCCGCCTGTGCGATTCCCACGGCGTTCAGGCGGACATCCTCGTGCCCCCTGAATATGGCCGCCTTGTTCCAGTCCGTCTCCCCGTGCCTCACGAGGATGAGCTCCATCTTGCGCATGTAAGTGGATTCGCAATACAGTCATGCTATATATTTCTGGAGCTGGGAGGCCGAGGACGAGGCGCCATCAGGCCGCAGGGACCTCGATCGGGAAGTCCAGCCACACCTTCGGGAAGTTCACGACCTCCAATGGGAAGAAGCCTATCCTCATGACCTCGTTCACGAGGAAGCTGACCTTGACATATACCCAGTACGAGCCCGGCCCGGGGAACATGATCGGCAGGTACGCGAGCACGCCGAACCCCAGGTCCGTGTAGTTGGTCATCGCCCCCAGGAAGGTCTCGTTCTCGTCGTAGGCGGACACCTCCCTGAGATCTATGCCCCCCGTGCCCCTCAGGAACCAGTTCGCGGTGCTCTCCGAGACCTTCGTGACCAGCACCCCGATGTACATCGACGCGTTCCCCTGAACGTCCGGGAAGTCCGTGACCGACACGCCCCAAGTGGTTGTCCCGAAGCGCGTGTCCCTCGTGCCCGTGTAGTTCCCCCAGTCGGCGTAGCGGGGAGAGTAGACATACTTCATCCCCACGGGTCCGAGCACGTGAGGGCTCAGCAGGGTCCAGAGCAGGAGGAACACGAGGACCACCGAGAGGACGGCCAGCCCGCGAGCGCGGCTGCGGCGTCGCCTCCTCGGCTTCGGCGGACGCTCCTCGGGCGGGATCAGCTCCTCGTAGTCGCTCTCCCACAGACGGTCCAGGGACACCTCCCCCTCTTCTGACGGAGGCGCCTCCTGGACGGCCACGGGCTCCTCGGGAGGGGCTGGCAGCTCGCTCTCCTCGTCGACCTCGGCGTCGTCCTCTGGAGGCGGCCCTGAAGGATACAATCTCGCACCCGGTCCGCAATAGCATGATGTGGCCGTGAAATCAATCTTTCGTCTGTCCCCGCACAGGCAGGTGATGGGCGCTCCACCGGAAGGACTGGTTGGGGAATGGCCACACGGTAACGCTTTTATATGCGACCTATCATAGAGGGATTCCTCACCGCCGGAGGGCAACACCTAAATACGCATCGCCCTCTAGTAATAGCGGGGAGGACACGTGCACCCGACCATTTGCGTGCTCGGGGAAGATGGTTGAGGGGCAGCGGACGGGAAGGCCGCGGGCTCCAGTGAATACCGATCATGTGCGATACGGACGTGTGCTGAGTCGACATGCTAGCGGCTAGCGAAACCGTCTGGGGAATGGCTCGGTTCGGGCGCTGAAGAAGGTCGTGCCAAGCTGCGATATGCACCGGGTAGGCGCAAGGAGCCTTTGATCCGGTGATTACCGAATGGGACTTCCTGCTCTTCGGAGCGATCCGTGAGGATAGGGAACCGGGGGGATTGAAGCATCTTAGTACCCCGAGGAAAAGAAATCAACAGAGATGCCGTCAGTAAAGGCGATCGAACGCGGCATAGGGCAAACTGAATCCTGCCTGGAAACAGGCCGGAGATGTGGTGTTGCAGGCCCCGGGTACATCTTAACCAACTAACCCGAAGTCAACTGGAATGTTGCGCCAGAGAGGGTGACAGCCCTGTAGGGGTGCGTTGGAAAGATGATTCCGGGTGTCCTTGAGTATTGCGCCTTGGATATGGCGTGAGAAGCTGGGGGCCATTTGCCTCCAACCCTAAATACGACCCGAGACCGATAGTGCAGTAGTAGCGTGAGTGAAAGCTGAAAAGTACCCTTAGCGGGAGGTGCAAAGAGCCTGAAACCAGATGGTGACATAAATATACGGCGTGCAAGGGAAGAAGCTCGCAAGAGTGGACCGACGTCGTATTATCCGTTTCGAATAACGGGCCAGGGAGTTCGGATCGATGGCGAGGCTAATCGGACCATCCGAGAAGCCGAAGGGAAACCGACAAGTCCGCAACCCGCAAGGGCCAGGGACGAGGTGGGCTCGCCTGTAGTCATCGGTGAGAGACCCGAAGCCAGTTGATCTAGGCGTAGATAGGTTGAAGCCCAGGGAAACCTGGGTGGAGGACCGAACCCGTGTTGAGGTGCAAATCACTGGGATGATCTGCGTCTAGGGGTGAAAGGCCAATCTA
>JBFFED010000049.1:0-9303 GCA_041559015.1 Thermoplasmata archaeon
CCTTGGCCACCTCGACGTCCAGGAACTTCGCGTGCTCCTTCGCCCTCTCGAGCATCATCTGCGTGATGTCGTAGTTGAACTCGCTGCAGACGATACCTACCCTCATCTTTCCTGCCATGTCATTACCTCCGTTCATCGATCCTCATCTGATGGGCCCGACGTCCTCGAACCCCTGCCTGAGCCCCTTGCCCGCGTTCTTCGCCAGCCGCTCGGGCCTCAACGCGAGGTCGTAGGCGTTGACCGCGTGCTCCCTCGCGCGCCTCTCGGCCAGCCATGCCAGCTCCTTGGCGTCCTTGGCTTCGTCCTCGTGCACGAAGACCTCGATTATGTGCCTGTTCGTGAGCAGCTGGACCTGGATGAGCCCCGTCGAGGCCTCGTGGGCGCAGACCTTGTCGATCTGCTCCTTGCCCGGCATGCCGAGCGCGATGACTATGTCGCAGCCCGACTCCTCGATGAGCTTCTTCGCGGCGACTGGGAGGTCCTTTATCCCGGGGACCGTTCTCCGCTCTACCTTGTAGCCGGTGCCGGTCCGCTTCAGCTCGTCCACTGCGAACCCGCCCATGTCGACCCTCGCGAAGGTGGTGTCCAGAACCCCTATCCTCTTCACTTCTTCTCGACCTCCGAGAGCTTCTTGTTGAGATCGTGGAATTCGACTATCTTCCTGATGATCTTGCGCGTGCCGTCCAGGTCGTGATCCAGGTGGGGCATCCTGACGACCTTCACTGACAGGTCGCGCTTCTTCAGCTCGTCCTCCAGGTTCCTCTCGTCGAAGGGCTGATCGTAGCCTATCGTGATTATGTCCGGCTTGAGTTCCCGGACTATCTCGAATATGTCTCCGCCCTCCCTGCCGAGGACGGCCCTGTCGACCGGTTTAAGGGACTGGACGAGCTCCAGGCGCATCCTCTCTGGCGTCACAGGTTCGTGCTTCCTTTTCCTCACAGTCGAATCGGTCGCCACCACCACGACAAGCTCGTCGCCTAGCCGTTTCGACTCCTCCAGGTAATGCAAGTGGCCTAGGTGTATTATGTCGAAAACCCCCGTGGCCATCACGCGGACCATATGTCTCACCTGCCTTTGTGTTCCTTCCAGGCCTCGATCACATCCGCGCCCTCAAGGAACACGCATCCATGCGTCTCCGCGTACTTGCGCGCCTTCTCCTTCGAGAGCGCCCTGCCGTCATCGCCCATCATCTCGCATACCGTCGCCGAGGGCACGAGGCCGGCCATGATCACGAGTGCCGTGGCGAGCTCCGTGTGCCCGAACCTGGTCTCGAGGATCCTATCCGAAGTGTTGAGCAGGTGAACATGTCCAGGCGCTCTGAAGTTCTTGCCGAACTCGGTCTTCGCCCAGCCGTCCTCCGATGTCAGAGCCCGCTTCGCGAGTTCCGCGAACTCCTTGATCGTGAGCGCCCTGTCATCGTCGGTTATGCCGGTGAATGTCCTGCGGTGGTTGATCGTGATGCCGAATGCGGACTTGACATCGTACGGGATGTCGTTCGGGGTGAGCCTCTGCATGACGGGGTAGCGCTCGGCCATCCCCAGGAACAGGTCGGAGAGGAAGGGCAATCCGAGAGCCTCCTGGATCTTCGTGTTGGCGGTCGTGCATATGAGCCCGCCCGCGTCCTTCCTGAGTATCCTAACGGCCTCTGGGGTGACGCGTTCGGAGGCGACGACGATGTCCGTCTCCTCTTCCCGTCCGTCCGCATCGTATACGAGGACGAACTTGCCCTGTCTCATATCCTCAAGGGCCTTTAGCACGGCTGCTGAAGCCATCATCTCGAGCATGCCGCATTATTGTCTTATGAGTGGCGTAGTTACCACCCCGAAAGTATCTAGTCCACCCTTCTTAAGGCCTCAGCCGGGGCCAGCCTGGCAGCCTTCCTGGAAGGCGGCAACGTCGAGAGCATCGTGACCGCGAACGCGATGAGCATGATCAGGAGAACCTCTCCCCAGGGTATCACGAACTCCGAGATCTCGGAGAACCCGCCCCAGTCAAAGAGCCTGTATGACAGCAACAGCCCCAGCAGGACGCCGATCGATATCCCCAGGAGGGACACGAAGGAGGTCTCCACCAGGAAGGTGGTTAATATCATGTTCCTCTGGAAACCGATGGCCCTCATCACGCCTATCTCCTGTCTCCTCTCCGCGATGTTCCTGATGGTGATGATGCCAAGGCCGGCGATGCCCACGACCAGGCCGACCCCCAGGAACAGCTCCATCAGCTGCATGGTGGAGGCCGAGATCTCCATCGCTTCCTCTATGATGTCCCTTACGACGATCGACCCCAGCCCGAACTCCGCCAGGCAGTCCTCCAGCCTTTCCTTGACCTCGAGGTCGGATATGCCAGATCCGGGGACAGTGTCGACGTAGAACAGGTTCTCGGCGCTCCTGACGTTCAAGCCCTCGACGAACGACTTGGACGTGAACGCCCCTCCCACGAGTATCTGGTCCATCACACCTATGACGGTGAGGTTCGCGGTCGAGCCGTCAGGGGTCGAGACGACTATGACGTCCCCCAGGCTCACATACCATGCCCCGTAGGTCACCGCGAACATGGATGGCACCGCTGTCCCATCCAAGATGGTGAGGCTGTCGTTCTCCCTTAGTGCGTTCCAGGCCTCCTCGTCCGAGGCATACGCTGCATCCCTCTGCATGAGGGAGAACGCCCCCTCACTGAGCATGGTATCGCTGAATCCCACTATCTGTCTCGTGACTGATTCGTTGCTGCCCTGCAGGGACATGGAGGCCACCGCGGTGCGTGCGGTCTCTATCCGGGCGACTGAGGGCACCCCCAGCGACGAGTTCACCTCCGCCATGGCCTGAGTCAAGTTCGCGTCAGGGACCTCCCTCAGCGAGTAGCCCACGATTTCGAACCCGCCTGAGAACTTCTCAGAGAGTGTGTCGACGCTCTCTCTTTGGAAGGAGGCTATCATGGCGATGACGACGACCGTGAACATTATGAGGGAGAATATGAACAGTGTCAGCCCGGTCCTGAACTTCTTGTTCATCGGATAGCTTATGGCGGCCCTGAACACAGGCAGGAGGTTCTTCCCCCTGCCGAACGCCCTGACCAGCCCTTCGAGCATAAGGTCGCTGTTGAACATAGCGACGAGCACGGCGCCCGTGACCATCACCACCCCGGAGATGATGAACATCTCCAGGTTGCCTTCCAGCTCGCCGAATAGGAAGGTCTCTATCCCCAGCGGGTCGATTATGTAGTAGATCATCCAGATGCCCGCTAAGGTGAAGGGAATCCTGGGCTTGGTTACCCTGACGGCGAGCGTAGCGGCACCGAGTACGAGGAGGCTTACCCCGGCAGTCGTCATGGAGGCCTGCTTCGACGCTGCGCCAGCGTACACCATCAGAAGCGCGAGAACGACCGCAGCTGCCCCGATCCCGAGATATCTCTTCTCGGACTTTGCCATGACGGGCTCGGGTATGTCACGTATGGCCCTCACGATGTTGAGTCTGCTGACTCTCCAGGACGCCAGGATCACCGTGAGCATGGTTATGAGGAACCCTGCGACGGCCGCCAGCGCGAGGCTCTCCAACTCGTAGTACAGCGTGAATGTCAGGCCTTCGCCACCCATCACCACGGAGAACAGATTGACCATCGCGAAAGCGATCAGAAGTCCAACCAGGGTCCCCACCACCGACGCTATGACGGCGTAGACAACGCCCTCGAACACGAATGACTGCGTGAGATCGCCTCTCTGCATGCCAACAGCCCTCGATATGCCCATCTCAGGCTTCCGCTCCTCCGCCAACATCACAAATATGTTGATTATGAGAGCGACGCCTGCGATGATCGTGAACGAGCTCATGAGGACGAAGAGCTGGGAGAGCATGTCGGAGACCGATTCTGCCTCCTCGACGCCGTCCCTCTTGACTGCATTGTAGGTGAACTCATAGTCCTCCCCGAGAATGGGCTTCAGTTCTTCGATGGCCTCGTCGGTGAGCAGATAGCCCTTCTCTGTCGAGCCCTTGCAGGATACATCGATTGAAGTGATGGCCCCCGGGGATGCGAAGACGGACTCCTGGGCGTAGGTCAGCTCGAGGAAGAGCAGATCGGAGAACCTCCAATTGCCCATCCCCTCCTCAGCGGCGACCGCTGCCACTTCCAAGCGCGTGGGGAGGCCGTTCTTGGGGTACACCAACACGAAGTCCCCCACGCCGACACCCAGCTCGTTCGCGAGGTCGACATTCACCGCAGTCCTGCCATCTGTCACAAGCTCGCGGCCTATGGTGTTCCCGTTGATATCCCTTAGCTCGTCGACCAAGTGGTCCGGGTCGAACGCGTAGATGTTCGCATATGGCATGGATGTCCCAGTCGCCGCATTGAGGGCGGATGCGACTTCGCGTATGGCAGGGGCCACCCCGTCGATGTTCTGGAGGCTTCCCGCGTCGAAGCGGTCGATGAGATCGTAGGCCAGCTTCTCATCGAAGAACTGGTTGAGTCCTTCTTCGTCCTCGACGGTGACGACTATGTCTATTTCCCCGGTGCTCTCGAAGACATCGCCCCGTATGAGGTAGTCTATCGTGTCCCCCACCACCAGCGACGCCGATATCATCGCGGTAGCGATGAGGAGACCGCCGACGATTATGGCGGCGAACTTCTTCCTGCGCGCGATGTTCCTGAGGGCCATCCGAGCGAGGACCCTGCGCCTGAGGGCCATCAACCCGATCAGCCCCAGCATCAGCAGCATGATCAATGTCAGCTGTAACAGGGCGCTCATGTTCTCACACCATCAGTAAGGCGCTGGAACGAAATCCTTCTCTATCATTCCGTCCCTCATCATCACGATTCTGTCCGCCATCCTCCCTACCGTGTAGTCGTGCGTGACGATTATGAATGTCTGGTGGTTCTCCTTGTTCAGTTTCTTCAGGAGCTCCATGATCTCCTTGGACGACTCGCTGTCCAGGTTCCCTGTCGGTTCGTCCCCGAAGACGATCTCGGGCTTGTTCACGAGGGAACGCGCAATAGTGACCCTCTGCTGTTGTCCCCCAGACAGCTCCGAAGGCGTATGCGACTGCCAGTCCTCGAGGCCGACAGATTTCAGGGCCCCCAGGGCACTCTTGCGTGCCTCCTTGGGAGCAGCGCCTGCGAGCAGCAGGGGGAGCTCAACGTTCTCCACGGAAGTCAGGACAGGCAGCAGGTTATAGGCTTGGAAGATGAACCCTATCTTCCTGGCCCTGTAGGCCGTTCTCTCTCTGTCTTTCATGGACGAGAGCGACCTGCCTCTGATGAAGACCTCCCCTCCAGAGAGGTCGTCGAGGCCGGAGAGGCAGTTCAGCAGAGTCGTCTTGCCACATCCAGACGGTCCCATGACGGCTATCATCTCGCCTTCCTTCACGGAGAGATTCACGCCCTTGAGAGCCTCCACCTTGATCTTCCCGGTGTCGTAGGTCTTCTTCAGGCCAGCGGCGACCACTATGCCGTCGCCAGCTGCGTCAGTCTGTGCTTGCTTCTTGGCCTCTCCCTCCTTGGCCATGTGAATACCTTCTCCCGCCGGCATCCCCTCTGGGATCTGCATGCCGATTTCGCAGGGCAAGGGGGATATTATATGGTTTCGCAGGGGCGCCTGGCAACTCATCGGCGCTCGTGCCTGACACCCATTTATACGAAGACGCCGATTCGAGCGTGCGATGTTGGATTCCAAGGACACCATCCGGTCAGTCGACAGGAAGGACATGATGTCCTCCATCGAGGAGCTCCCGAAGAGCCTCTCAGAAGGCCTGAGGCGCGGCAGGATGTCCGGCCTGCCCAGGTTCACCCCGAGAGAGGTGGTGTTCTGCGGCGTGGGCGGCTCGGCCATCGGTGGTGAGCTGCTGCACGCATGGCTCACCAACACCTGCGAGATACCGTGCGAGGTGATACGAGACTACTCCCTGCCGACCCATGTCTGCAAGGATTCCCTGGTCATGGTCTGCAGCTACTCAGGGAACACCGAGGAGACCCTGAGCATGCTCGAGGATGCTAGGAGGAAGCGGTCCAAGGTCCTTGCTGTTACCTCCGGCGGCCAGCTGGCGAAGATATGCGAGTCAGCGTCGGTCCCGTTCGTGCGTGTCCCCACTGGCATGATGCCCAGGGCGTCCATAGGGTACATCTTCGGAGGCATGCTGGGGGCGCTGGAGCGGTCCGGGATTGTCACCGTGGACAGGCAGATCGAGGAGGCGATCAGGGTCATGGGCAAAACCAGTTCGTACTGCAGGCCGTCTGTGCCCACGCCTGACAACCCGGCCAAGATGCTCGCTCACGAGATGTACTCGCACCTCCCTGTCATAGTCGGATACGGTCTGTCGAGGCCGGTGGCCAAGCGCTGGGCGGACCAACTGAGCGAGAACAGCAAGAGCCTGGCCTTCTCACTCGAGCTCCCTGAGATGAACCACAACGCAATCGTCGGGCTGGTCAGGGACCAGAGGAGCAAGGGCCTGGCGTGCGTGTTCCTTCAGCACGACCCTGTGGGCAAGCAGATGGCTGCCCGCGTCACCGCGACCAAGGAGGTCATCGCCCGGATTGCCCCCGTGTACTCTACCGACGCCCTCGGGCTGAGCCCGCTCGCTAAGATGTTCTCCCTGATCATGATGGGCGACTACGTGAGCGTCTACCTCGCCGTCCTGAGGAACGAAGACCCCTCAGAGAACGATGTCATAGAAGAGCTCAAGGGCGTTCTGTCTAAAAAGTGAAGGTCTCCTCTCCGTCAGTTGATGACTTCACGGAGGGCTTGTTTGAAAAAAGTGAGTCGAGAGGGTCACCGCCCTCTCTGAGTTTCCCCATCCTATGAGAGCCTTACTAGCCCTTCCTTCCCTTCGTTCGTAACAGCGACGACGCATGAGCGCCCTTAGCTGTCGTCAAGGCATCCGTCCCCACGGGGTATTCATTGGATTCTCATTCGGGCAGCGGTCCTGGCCATCCCTTTCCTGGTACCGCGCTCGTCCATTGCCTCTGCGACCTTCTCGCGCACCCGGTCCCTTCCTTCCAGGTAGTATCTCTTCTTCTCTTCGACCCAGGCGCTCAACGCCAATGTAACCGCCTGGGAGATGTCGGTGGCGTCACCGCTCGCTATGAACATCTCCAGTTCCTCAGCCAGTGCCGACGGCACCGTGGCCGAGATCCTGTCGGAGTTCCATGTGGAGCTCTCCTCGTGCAGGTAACCAGCTATCGCCTCTCTGACGACATCAGAGACGCTCTGGAGCCCCGCGCGCTCCCTTATGGCCTCGAGCTCTCGAAGGTCTTCCTCGGGCAATCGGATATTGAGACGTGCGCCCCTCGTTGTCATTGCAATCTCGGTGCCTTGTATGACAAAATGTCATACACTCTATAAATAGGTTGCCTACAAGTTATCGACCTCAGTTTCCACTGTTTCCACTGGAACCGCGGGGCCACCTGTCGACGGGTGAAGTCCCCGGACCGAGCCATCATGACCGAACGCATGTCATCCACGAAATTCGCGCATGTGCATACTTTTTTAATCTCCGATTTGATGCCAAGCGATGTGGCACCGGCGAAGGACCTCACCCAGTTGATCCGAGACCTCACACGGGAGCACAACACGTGGTTCAAGGAATCCATCCCGTTGATTGCTTCTGAGAACGTTATGAGCCCGCTCGCTCGGGAGGTGATGAACTCCGACCTGCACAACAGGTACGCAGAGGGCCTCCCCGGGAAGCGTTACTACCAGGGGAACATATTCGTCGACAAGATCGAATCCCTCTGCGAGGACCTTGCGAAGGAAGTCTTCGGGTGCCAGTTCGCTGATGTGAGGTCGACATCCGGCACCGTCTCGAACATGGCGGTGCTCATGGCCCTCACGAAGACGAGGGAGAAGATGACCACCGTCGCGCTCTCTGATGGAGGCCACATCTCGCATGCGAAGATCGGCGCCACGGGCCTGAGGGGCATCAAGACCTACAACTACCCGTTCGACGAGAAGAACATGAACGTCGACGTCGAAGGCGCGAAGAGGCTCATCAGAGAGGTCAAGCCCAAGGTCGCCCTGTTCGGCCAGTCTGTGTATCTGTTCCCGACGCCCATACGTGAGCTCAAGGACGCAATCGAGGAGGTGGGCTGCACTACGTGGTATGATGCCGCACACGTACTGGGGCTCATCGCGGGCAAGAGGTTCCAGGACCCGCTCAGGGAGGGCGTCGACGTCGTCTCAGGGAGCACGCACAAGACCCTCCCGGGGCCGCAGCACGGAATGATCATATCTGACCTTGGGCGCGAAGGGCTGGAGATCGCTCTCAGACGGGGAGTGTTCCCTGGGGTCACCAGCAACCATCACCTGCACTCGGTGGCGGCGCTCGCGGTGACCCTTGCGGAGACCAAGGAGTTCGGCGAGGCGTACGCCGACCAGACGGTCAAGAACGCGAAGGCTCTCGCACAGGCGCTCTACGAGCGGGACATGGAGGTGCTCTGCGAGCATCTCGGGTTCACCGAGTCCCACACCCTCGTTGTCGACGTGGAGCAATACCACGGCGGCGCCAAGGTCGCGAAGGCGCTCGAGGCGGCCAACATCATCCTGAACAAGAACCTGCTCCCCTGGGACTCCAACCCGGTGAAGCCCAGCGGTGTCAGGATGGGCTCTCAGGAGCTCACCAGGCTCGGCATGAAGGAGAAGGATATGGCTGAGGTCGCAGAGTTCATCGCCCGGGTGGTCGTGAAGGGGGAGCCGCCCGAGAAGGTCAAGAAGGACGTGGTCGAGTTCAAGAGCGGGTTCACCAAGGTGCACTACTGCTTCTTCGAGGGCGAAGAGGCGTACGACTACCCGTCGTATGACGGCGATATCTAGCCTGATATCCTCGTGTCCAGATTTATTATAGCACACCTTCATTATCCGATGCGGAGTGTTGATGGCTGCCCGGACGAGAATCATCCAGCTCTCCATTGCCATCGTGAACATACTCATAGCCGCCCTAGTGTTCACGAGCGTGTGGCCGTTCCCGAGCGGGGATTTCAAGGTCGACCTGCCGTCGGCCAACGAGATAACGTGGACCTACGAAGAGGGCAGAATCCACATAACAGCCCCGTTCACGATCGACAACAGATGGATCTACGATGTCGACGACCTGTCGATATACTACCGTGTCACGAACTACTCAGAGCATCAGATAGCTGAAGAGCGGATGCTGTTGGGCTCCATCCCCGCCGGCCAGGTGACCGAGTCAGCGCTCGACTTCAACTTCGACCTGCTGGATCTGTACAACCGCGGTGCCGTCTCGATGGTGTTCAACGACGACCTCCTCACCTTCTATGTTGAGGTTTCGTGCATGTACACCGCGAAGCTGATCAAGTTCTTCGCCA
>JBFFED010000050.1:0-9299 GCA_041559015.1 Thermoplasmata archaeon
CGGCTACAACATCGACGGGTTCGACATCCCGCAGATCATCAAGAGAGCCGCGGTACTTGGGCTTCCGGAGATGTCCTGGGGCAGGTACCCGGGCTCCCTCAGCCAGCGCAACAACCGGTTCTGGTGGACCGAGGGCAGGATCATAGCGGACGCCTGGTGGTCCGTGAAGAAGGTCCTCAAGCCGAAGCAAGAGACCCTGAACGCCGTGGCCAGGCAACTCCTGGGGGAGGAGAAGCACGATGTGGACCCCAAGAAGATGGACGAGGAGTGGGCCCAGGACAAGCTGAGGGTCATGAAGTACTGCGAGCACGACTCGATGCTCGCACTGAGGATAATGGAGCGGATTGCGATTCTTCAGAGGAGCATGGACCTCGCCACCGTCTCCAAGCTGCCCCTTGATGATGTCGTGAACGGCACCACATCGCAACTCGTGGACTCCATACTCATAAGGGAGGCGGACAGGGAGAAGGTCGCTGTCCCCATGACCATGCGGAGCGGCGAGTCGGTCGAGATGATCGAAGGGGGTTACGTACACGAGATGACTTCTGGGCTGTACCACTGGGTCCTGACGCTCGACTTCAGGAGCATGTATCCGAGCATGATCATCTCGAAGAACATCTGCTTCACCACCTTGCACTCGGACGGGACGATCGTGTCCCCCACGGGCGCGAAGTTCCTCGACAAGGGCGTAAGGCAGGGCCTGCTGCCGCGCATACTTGCGAGGCTGATGGACGAGCGGGCGGCGACCAAGAAGGACATGAAGGACGCGAAAACCCCTGAGGAGAGGGAGTACTACAACGGCCTCCAGGAAGCCATCAAGATACTCATGAACTCCTTCTATGGCGTCCTCGCGTCTTCGTTCTACAGATTCACCGACCCGAAGATAGGCGCGAGCATAACCTCGTTCGCCAGAGAGGCGACCAAGGACCTGATCAAGAAGCTAGAGTCCGAGAGTCTCAAGGTCATCTACTCTGACACCGATAGCGTTTTCTTCCTGTCACCCTACCCGAACCTCGAGGAGAGCATCAGCCTGGGGCAGCGAATCGCGGAGAGGTTCTCCTCAGGCAGCATGGTCCTCGAGTTCGAGAAGATCATGCAGCCATTCTTCTCCCACGGCATGAAGAAGAGGTACGTCGGCCGGATGGTATGGCCCCGACAGGAACTCATCATCCGGGGCTACGAGATGAGGAGGACTGATTCCTTCGACCTGCAGAGCGAGGTCCTCTCGAGAGTGTTCGAGAAGGTGCTCGACGGGGACCAGCCGGGTGCTGTGGCCTATACCAGGCAGGTGATCGACGACCTGGTGGGCGGAAAGATAGACCCGTCTAAGCTCGTCATATCCAGGTCTGTGAGAGAGGAGAGCCAGTACAAGCAGAGCGACAGTATGATCAACGTCCGGGTCGCGAGGAAGCTCAGAGAGCTGGGATATGAGGTGGTCCCCGGCATGAAGGTCTCGTGGATAGTCACGAACAGTCGGGCGCACCCGCAGGAGTTCGAGCCGTGGGTCGAGGGGAGGCCGCTCCCTGAGAGCGTGAGGCCGGACTACAGGTACTACGCCACGAGGCTTGCGGCGACAATCGCGCGCGTCACCGACTCCTTCGGCTGGGACGAGAAGTCCTTGGTCTCTGGCGTGCAGCAGTCATCCCTCTTCAACAACGACTTCGAGAGCAAGAAGAGGGCGCGTGTCAAGGCGCAGCCCAGGAAGACCGACAAGAAGCTGAACCTGGACGATTTCATGTAGCTCGGGAAGCATTCCGTTGCTCAGAAGTGCAATAATCTTTATATATATGTGCACACACTAGACAAAATGTTTATGTGATGGCGCGCACTATAGCTTATTGTGTACGCTCCAGGACGCGGCAGACGCAGAGGAAGGAGATGGATCGACTGGGTTCCTCCGGCGGATCTCTACTATCCCAGGGTGGCCCCGGGGTCTCCCATGGGCATGGTCAGGATATCCATCGAGGAGGTCGAGGCGCTTCGACTCGTGGACCTTCTCAGCCTGACCCAGGGGGAGGCAGCGCAGAAGATGGGCGTCTCGAGGAGAACCCTTTGGAGGGACCTGTCTTCAGCCCGCAAGAAGCTGGTCGAGGCCCTGATCAACGGGTGGGCGATCCAGATATCCGGAGGCGACTATGCGTTCAGGGGGAGCGGGCAGGAGAAGAGGTGAACGGATGATAGGCGGATACGGAAGGGGCTGGAGGCACAGGAGGATGTACTATGCCACGGGCGTCCCAGGGTACGGACGGGGCAGATGCTCCTGGGCATGTCCACCGCCAGTGCCACCCGATGCGGGCTGCTCAGAGCTCCGGCCGGGCCCTATGGTGCCCTGCGGGCCGATGGTCCAGGTCTTGAGCGAGCAGGACGAGGTGAAGATGCTGGAAGAGGAAGAGCAGCTCCTCAGGATGGAGCTGGAGGAGCTCACGGCTGCTATACAGCAGCTGAAGGATAAACTGGAAATGGAGGTGAAGAAGTAATGCCATGGGGAGACAGGACAGGCCCTTGGGGCTATGGTCCCAGAACAGGCCGGGGAATGGGTTTCTGCTCAGGATACTCGGCCCCTGGCTACATGAACCCCTACAGCCCCGGCGGTGTACGCTGGGGTGGCATAAGCCGCGGCTGGGGAAGAGGCCGCGTGTTCGGCAGGGGCAGAGGCATGGGTCCTGGAAGAGGCTGGGCCCAGATGAACCCGTATATCTATCCTGTTGGTCCGGTTCGGCCCACCTCGGCCATGGGACCTGGCGCCTACGGTTCGAAGGAGGACGAGATGGCCTACCTCGAGGACATGAAGAAGTCCATCGAGGAAGAGCTGGAAGGGATCAAGCAGCGGCTGAAGGAGCTGTCCGAGGCCAATAAGGAGAAGTGATCTCTCCAAGACAGCCGCCAGGACCTGGCAGCTGTTCAAACACGTTCTGCGTCGCTGGTGGCCGCTGGCCTCAGCACTTTTAAATACAGCTACTCGTTTGCTCTGCTCGCAGCGGCGAGACCGCCTCGGTCTCGCATGGGGATGTGCGCACACGCGTGAACCCGGAAACGGCTGGATGTGAACAAGATGGTAGAAGAGGCTGAGAAGGCTCCTCCGAAGAAGGAGCGCAAGGTCAAGGCGCCGGTCGAGGCGCCAGCCCCGGCAACGCCAGAGGCGAACGCCGCGGAGACCAAGAAGGGCGGTCCCACCCCGAACATGTATCATTTCATGGGTGAGGCCTGGAAGGACTTGGAGAGCGACGAGATGAGGGCGCTCATGTGGCAGCGCCTGGTCGACTGGAGGAAGGAGGGCACCTTCGTCAGGGTCGACAAACCCCTCAGGCTGGACAAGGCTAGATCCCTGGGCTACAGGGCCAAGCAGGGCTTCGTGGTCGTCAGGGCGAAGGTCAGGAAGGGCGGCCTGAGAAAGCACAGAATCAGGAAGGGGCGCAAGCCGAAGAGGAAGGGTATCCTCAAGATGACCATGAAGAAGAACATACAGAGGATAGCCGAGGAGAGGACCGCGAAGCGCCACCCGAACCTCGAAGTCCTGGCATCGTACTGGGTCGGAGAGGACGGCCGGCACAAGTGGTACGAGGTCATCATGGTCGACCCCAACAGCCCAGTCATAAGGGCCGACCCCAAGATCAACTGGATCTGCTCGAGCAAGCACGCGAACCGGGCGAACAGGGGACTGACGCCCGCGGGCAAGAAGGGCAGGGGCCTCGTGCGGACAAGGGGCATGGGCGCCGAGAAGAACAGGCCTTCCCTGAGGGCGCACGACAGAAAGGGGACCTAGGCGCGGATCCTGGTCAGCAAACCCATTATCTCTTCTTCATTCATGCCTACCAGAGGATGGAAGACTGGCAGGTCGCCTTTGGGGGACCCGGCGCTATCCAGGTCACCGAGCCTCATCGGGAGGGCTATCCCCATGCACTGGTTCTCCGCTGCCGCTGCGAAGAGGTCCGTTCGTCTGTCCATCGACCTCAGGTTGGGGTACCAGTTCCGCAGAGAGGCGATGAGGTCCTGGTCGTCGCACATCAGGAGCACACTGCATCCGCGTTTCATCATCAGCCAGGCGGACGCCATCCCAGTCTCCGAGGGCACGTCGCAGAGCACTCGTCCCTGGGTGCCAAGGGGCATGCCCCCGGGCCCAGAGAGGGCCGAGCTGAAGAGATATGCCGTCTTCTCCCTGACCTCTACCGATATCTCGACGTCCGGGTCGTCAAGGTCGACCCTGGTCTCCAGGCCCCTGCAAGCTGTCAGGACCGCCTCCCCGAGCTCTCCGGCGAGGCTCTGGCTTGTGTAAGGGTGGTTGCCGGACCTCCTGGCCCGGATGGCGAACGACGCGCCCTTGAACATGAGCGGTCGGGCGAACTCCACTACCGCCCGCCTGAGCGAGTCAAGGTCGCTCGTTACCGGCGTCGCGGGGCTGAAGGAGACGATCCCGAAGGTCCTGGATAGCATCTCGCAGCTCCTGCGCCAGTCGTCGGAGTCGATGAACAGCCTGCCCCTCATCTGGGTGATTATGCACTGGACCCCGGCAAGGGAGTGCCTGGTCCTGATGTCCTTGATCAGCTGCTGCTCGAAGCGCCTCCTCACGGATTCGCTCTTGAGCCCTATCTCCCCGTACCTGATGAGCAGCGTGGGCATTTCCCTCTGCCATGACGGTCGCTCATGATAAATCTTGACACCTCGTCTGGATGCGGAAGCAAAACATCAATTAGGTGTTCGACATTCGGTAATTCGAAGAGCCGAAGAGGGGTATATTGAACACCAATCGAAAGACGAAGGTTTCTTTGAAAAAGACGTGTGAGCCCCCCGGACCGAAGGCGAAGATGTGGGTCAAGAGAGACAACCTGGTTCTCTCCCCGTACAACCGGCCCTACTACTATCCGATGGTGGTCGAGAAGGGCCGCGGGTGCATCATCGAGGATGTCGACGGGAACGAATACATCGACTTCAACAGCGGTCTCGGGGCGATGAACGTCGGCCACTGCCACCCGGAAGTGGTCAAGGCCATAAGCGAGCAGTCCAAGAGGCTGCTGCACTACTCGTACACGGACTTCTACTACCGGTACGCGGTGGAGCTCGGGGAGAAGCTGAGCAAGATAACGCCAGGGAGCTTCCCCAAGAAGGTGTTCCTGAGCGGCAGCGGCGCTGAGAGCATAGAGGCGTTCGCGAAGGTGACCAGGTGGCACTCGAAGCGCCCGTTGTTCCTTGCGTTCACGGGTGCGTTCCATGGGAGGTCCATGGGGGCACTGAGCTTCACAGCCAGCTCGATCGTCCAGAAGGCGAGGTACTTCCCGACGATGCCCGGGGTGGAGCACGTGCCGTACGCGTACTGTTACAGGTGCCCGTACAAGCTCACCTTCCCAGACTGCAACTACTGGTGCGTGGACTTCATCGAGGACTGGGTCTTCAAGAAGTTCGTGCCGCCCAAGGAAGTCGCAGCGCTCCTGATAGAGCCGATCCAGGGCGAGGGAGGGTACATCGTCCCGCCGAAGGACTACCACAGGCGCCTCAAGAAGCTCATGGACAAGTACGGCATTCTCTACGCAGTCGACGAGGTCCAGTCCGGAATGGGCAGGACCGGGAAGTGGTGCGCCATCGAGCACTGGGGCGTGACACCCGACATCGTCTGCATGTCAAAGGCCCTCGGAGGAGGGATATCCCTCGGGGCGACCATAGGCCGAGCGGAGATATACGACTGGGATGCGGGCAGCCACTGCACCACCCTTGGCGGCACGCCCGTGGCGTGCGAGGCATCTCTGGCGACGATGCGGATTATCGAGAAGGAAAAGCTGAAGGAGAACGCCACGAAGCAAGGCGAGTACGCCATGAAGAGGCTCAGGGAGTGGGTCGATGAGTACGAGATCATCGGCGATGTCAGGGGCAAGGGCCTCATGATAGGCGTCGAGGTCATCAAGGACAAGAAGAGCAGGGAGCAGGACGGGGACATGGCGCACGAGATCATCCACCGCGCCTGGAAGAAAGGCCTTGTCGCGATAGGGGCAGGGGAGAACTGCTTCAGGATCGCCCCGCCGCTGGTGATAACGCGGGACATACTTGATGCTGGCCTGGACATGCTCGAGGCGACTGTTAAGGAGGTCGTCAAGAAGCGCTGACCTGGCAACCGGCTTCTCAGTCCAGGTCTCAACAAACCCTTTGCTTTTCAGGTTCAGGGGGAGCGTAAACGGAGTGAGATAACATGGTGAAGAAGTACAACCTCAAGGGCCCGAAGATATTGGTGGAGCCGCCAGGGCCGAAGTCCAAGAAGGCATTGGCTCGAAAGGAGAAGTGCGTGACGAACGGCATACGGATCGGCCTGCCGACGGCGCTCGATGTCGCGGAAGGGCCGTTCATGAGGGATGTCGACGGGAACGTGTTCCTCGACTTCAGTGTGGGGATAGGCGTGCACAACGTGGGTCACAGGGCGCCGGCGATGGTCAAGGCGTGCCAGGACCAGCTGGACAAGTTCATACACATCTGCGTCATGGTCTCGCCCTACGAGGCATACTTGAAGCTGGCCGAGGAGATGTCGAGGATTGCGCCCGGGAAGATGACCAAGAGCATCTTCCTGAACAGCGGGTCGGAGGCCATTGAGAACTCGCTCAAGATAGCGAGATCCTACACGAAGAAGAAGTGGATATTCTCATACAAGACCTCTTTCCACGGCAGGACCTTCATGGACATCACCCTGACCGGCAAGGAGAAGCCGTACAGGGAGGGTTTCGGGCCACTGGTCCCGTATGTGCAGCATGTGGACTTCGCGTACTGCTACAGATGCCCGTTGAACATGACGTACCCCGCCTGCGGGCTTGCGTGCGCTCACGCGATAAGGAAGCAGGTGGAGTCCGGCGACAAGAAAGGGGACGTCTGCGCCCTCGTCGGGGAGCCCGTCCAGGGCGAAGGGGGGTTCATCAACCCGCCGCCTGGATACTGGGAGGAGATCAGGGAGATCTGTGACGACAACGCGATAGTCTTCATAGATGATGAGGTCCAGACAGGTTTCGGAAGGACCGGCAAGATGTTCGCCATAGAGCACTGGAAGTGTGACCCTGACATGCTCATAACCGGCAAGGGCCTGTCCCTGGGGATGCCCCTCGGGGGTGTCACCGGCAGGGAGGAGATCATGGCATCACCGCCGCCCGCGAGCCTCGGGGGCACATACGGCGGCAACCCGGTGTGCTGTGCAGGGGCGCTGGAGTCCATCAAGATGACCAAGAAGGCGCTTCCGAACACCAAGATGATCAACAAGGTCGAGTGGAAGAGGCTTCAGGAGTGGAAGGAGCGGTTCGAGTGGGTAGGCGACGTGAGGGGCTTGGGGGCCATGCTCGGAATGGAGTTCGTGAAGACGAAGAATGGCAAGGAGCCCGTCCCGGAGTTCGCCAGGAACGTGCAGCTGAACTGCTTCAGGCACGGCCTCTACATACTGACTGCCGGGCATCACAACAACGTCATAAGACTGCACCCGCCACTGATCATAAAGAAGGACCTCCTCGAGAAGGGCCTCGACATGCTCGAAGCGGCGATGGTCGAGGAAGCGAAGAAGGCCGGCATGTAATCCGACTGCCGGCCACGTGAAACCACTTTCAACCCACTATTTCCCATCATGTTCCTTGGCCGTGACCCGACTAGGCCGTTTTGCGATTATTACCTCCGATATTCGCAAGGCGTTTCGGGCCCCATGAGCGTCACTAAACACGCCTGTCTTGGAGGCATATTCACGCACATGCCAGTGTCCATTCCGACCACGTCCTCGGGAACGCTACCGTATGGAACCTAGAACCACAACGTATATAGACGGGAATCACATATCCCGCAAACAAGGCCGAGAATTGCTGACACATCTGCAAATTTCGGGCCAGAAACCTGAATGAATTGCGAACGGACAGATAGGATGACGGGGCAGCTAGCGGTCAAGGGGGGAAATCCTGTCCAGTCAAATGGTTTTCTGCCACCCCGCAAGACGTTCCTGAACCTGTCTGCGAGTTCTTGGTTCAACTGGGTCGGTGTCTGGCCTTATGCACGATTGCTGAATGGCGTGAAGGAGAACGGATAGAATGGCGCTTTTGTCAGAAGTACAGAAGAACTACGGCAAGCTGAAGAACTACGTGAACGGCGAGTGGGTCGACTCCCAGACGGACAAGTTCCTCGATGTGGAGAACCCGTCCACCGGGGAGATCGTAGCCCAGATGCCTCTGTCGACGGTCGACGAGACCAAGGCGGCGGTCGAGGCGGCGCAGGAAGCCTGGATGGAGTGGAGGGAGACTCCCCCGATCTCGAGGGCAAGGATCTTCTTCAAGCTCAAGGATATTCTCGAGCAGAACTTCGAGAACATCGCCAGGATCATGGTCCAGGAGATGGGCAAGACCATCGACGAGGCCAGAGGCGAGACGAGGAGGGCCATTGAGAATGTCGAGGTCGCCGCAGGGATTCCCTCTCTCATGTTCGGTTACAACCTCGAGGACGGAGCTGCAGAGGGCATCGACGAGGATGCAGTCATATCTCCCCTCGGCGTGTTCGCCGCGATATGCCCGTTCAACTTCCCAGCGATGATACCCTACTGGTTCTGGCCGTATGCGGTCGCAACGGGCAATAACTACATCGTGAAGCCTTCGAGTCAGGTGCCCATAACCCAGAACTTCATGTTCAAGGCGGTCGAGCAGGCTGGGTTCCCTCCGGGAGTCATCAACCTCGTCAACGGCAGCCACGAGGTCTCAGACACCCTCATGGAGCACCCCAAGGTGAAGGGCATCTCGTTCGTGGGCTCGACGCCCATCGCCAAGTACGTCTACAAGAAGTCGGCGGAGAACGGCAAGAGGGTCCAGGCCCAGGGAGGAGCTAAGAACTCTCTCGTCGTGATGCCGGACTGCAAGATTGACAGGTCAGTCGCGAACATGCTCGCGTCGTTCTACGGCTGTGCCGGGCAGAGATGCCTGGCGGGCTCTAACCTCATCCTGATCGGAGATGTCGCCGAACCATTCATGAACAGGTTCGTAGAGGCTTCGAAGAAGATCAGGGTCGGATATGGCCTTGACGAGAGCGTGAACATGGGGCCCGTTGTGTCCGCCAAATCGAAGAAGAAGATCCTCGAGTACATAGACGGAGCGGTCAAGGACGGTGCCAAGCCGTTGATCGACGGCCGGGGCATCAAAGTGCCTGGCTACGAGAAGGGACACTTCGTCGGTCCGACGATCCTTGACAACTGCACGCCGGACATGACTGTCACCAAGGACGAGATATTCGGCCCAGTCGTGTCGGTGCTCAGGATGAAGACCCTCGACGAGGCGATAGACTTCATGAACTCGAGCCCGTTCGGCAATGCGGCC
>JBFFED010000051.1:0-8444 GCA_041559015.1 Thermoplasmata archaeon
ACAAGTGCAGCGCACTTCAATCAGAAGAGTATCGACAGGCAGGTAATCGCGCCCTCGCACTTCTCGAACTCGCTGACATCGACAGGAATAACTTCGAAGCCTGCCTTTCTCACCAGCATGTGTGAGGCGTGCCTGCCCGCTGCCATCAGGACGAAGTCGCCCACAGCGAGCGCATCCGCGGCATAGGCTTCGTCCTCGGGTATCCTGATGACTCTCAGCCCTGCGAATGCGTGATGGAGCGCGAACCTGTCAGAGGCGACGACAGTGTCCTTCCCTATGTACGTGGCGTAGCTCTTCAGATGCACTATCCCCGGGTCCTCGACGGTGTCGACGCGCACATCCAGGCATTCGGATATTTGCTGCACGCCGGTGCTGTTCGTCCTCTGAGTGATCCCAGAGATGAGCCTGTCCTCCATATGGATCACATCGCCTCCCTCAACGGTGGCCGGTGGTCTGGCGCGTGCCAGTTCAAGGTAGTCCTCCAGCAACTCTGCGACAGCCTCTACCTCCCCTCTTCTGCTCTCCATCGCTGGCATGCACATGAGCGCGCGTCGGCCATGGACTACCGCGGTGTCCTCGACGAAGCAGGAGTCAGGGTTGATGTCGTCCCTAGGCATCCGTATCACTTCGAGGCCCATATCCTCAAGAACAGCGCAATATGCTCTGTGCTGCTCCCGCGCCTTCCCGAGGTCAACGGTGGCTTTCAGAGGGTGGCAGGAGATGCACTGGGCGTACCTCGCTCCTGGTTCTCTCGTTATCGCGCGCTTCGGTTCTTCGTGCATCGTGGTGTTCCTTGGATCCGCAACTGAGATTCCTTCAGCGGTAGATTAAGGTTGAGTGCGCAGCCCTCGGAAGTCGCTGCTGCCGGTGCCAGCCATGTGGGCATGTTTCTTGTACTCAGTTCGCATTCGGTCATCCAACAGATTAGAGGTGCGCCTCATATGACGACCATCGACAGGTCCAGAATCAAAGCGCTCATGCGCAAGGAGACCAAGCAGTTCCTCAGGAGTCACAAGAAGTCGAAGGTCCTCTTCGAGAGGGCCAAGAGATCCCTCCTTGCAGGCGTGCCAATGAACTGGATGGTCCGCTGGGCGGGCCCGTATCCCGTCTTCGTTAGGGAGGGCCGAGGGACATATGTCGTCGATGTGGATGGCAACAGATACCTGGACCTCTGTCTCGGAGACACCGGCTCGATGTTCGGCCACTCTCCAAGAGCTGTTGTGGACGCTGTTCGGAGGCAGGTAGGGAAGGGGATCACGATGATGCTCCCGACCGAGGATTCCGTGTTCGTCGGCGAGGAGCTGTCGAAGAGGTTCGGACTGCCCTATTGGCAGATCGCGATGACTGCCACGGACGCGAACCGGTTCTCGATACGTCTCGCCCGGGAGGTCACTAAGCGCTACAAGATACTCGTCGTCAACGGCTGCTACCACGGGACGGTCGACGAGACACTTATCGTTCTTGACAGTGGCAAGGTCGTTCCCAGGAGCGGCAACATCGGCCCTCCCGTGCCGCCGTCGGTCACGACGAAGGCCATCGAGTTCAACGATGTGGGCGCCCTCGAGGATGCCCTATCACCGGGGGATGTGGCCTGCGCGCTCATGGAACCAGCGATGACCAACAGAGGAATCATCCTGCCTGAGCCCGGGTATCACGCCGCGCTTAGGAAGATCACCAAGAAGTACGGGACTCTCCTGATCATCGACGAGACCCACACGATATGCTGCGGCATCGGAGGATACACTCGCGAGCATCGCCTCCGACCAGATGTGATCACCATGGGCAAGCCTCTGGCGAGCGGTGTGCCGGTCGCGGCTTTCGGCATCAGCCAGCAAGTTGCAGACCATGTCATGGAGCGCATACTGTCCGATGGCACTGACGAGAGCGGCCTGGGGGGGACGCTGACAGGCAACGCCCTGGCGGTCGCGGCCATGCGCGCGACTCTCCAAGAGGTCATTACGGAGAAGAACTTCTCCAAGATGCTCCCGCTCGCGGAGAGATTCGAGAAGGGCGTAAAGGATGTCATCGCCGAGACAGGGGTGCCATGGCACGTTGTCAGATTGGGCGTGAGGATAGAGTATCACAATACCCCCGGGCCTCCCAGGAACGGGGGCGAGTACGACGCCTCCAAGGATCACGAACTCGAGAAGCTGATGCACCTGATGGCTCTGAACCGCGGCATACTCCTGACACCTTTCCACAATATGGCTCTGATATCGCCGTCAACGACCGCGAGGGACGTCGACCTGCACACGTCCGTGTTCAGGGAGAGCGTTGGAGCGCTCGTTGGCTGAAGCACCATCATCCTTTGGAGGCACTTGGTACATGACCCGGATTGGCGAAGAAAGAGCGTTCACAGCCTTGGACAGATACATAGAGAAGAAGATGGAGCTCGGAAGCATCCCAGGACTCGCAGTAGGTATCACAGATAGCGAGCACTTGCTCGGGTGCAGGTATTATGGCTTCGCGGATGTCGCCGCTGGCACCGTCCCTGGCCCGGACACGCTGTTCGAGATAGGGTCGATCAGCAAGTCGTTCGCCAGCATCGTCGCGCTTCAGTTGGTCGAGGAAGGCCTTCTGGACCTCCGCCTCCCCGTGGATGAGTACTTGCCTTGGTTGGAGATGAAGTGGAAGCGGGAGAAGTTCTCGATGCACCACCTCATGTCTCACACTGCTGGTCTGCCTATCGGTCAGGAGGAGACGCCTGAGGCGATATCCGAGGTCTGGGCAGCAATGGGCATGGAGCTGGGCTGCTCTCCCGGCGAGCATTTCCACTATTCGAACATCGGCTACAAGATAGTGGGGCTGGTCATAGAGGAGGTCACGGGGCGAAGTTGCGCTGACGAGGTCAAGGCACGCGTCTTCGGACCTTTGGGCATGGGCAAGTCTCATGCGGCGATAACCGCTGACCTGCGGGAATCCTTGGCCACTGGCTATGAGCCGTTCCCAGACGACAGGCCAGTTCGAAGAGGAATCGGCATGGTGCCTGCGCCTTGGTGGGAAGGAGATTCCGCAGACGGTTCCATCTGCTCCACTCCTGAGGATATGTCCGCTTATGTGAGGATGCTCCTCGACCTAGGAGCCCATCCAGGCGGTCGTCTGCTCTCTGACGCGTCCTTCAGAGACCTCACGAGACCAGTCATCCGGCCCGACGATTCTGAGGGTGAGCACTATGCATATGGCCTCAGGGTGGAGTCCGTTGACGCACATCGCTTCGTTGCGCACACCGGCGGGATGGTCGGATATATCTCAGCCATGAGGATGGATCTCGCCTCCGGCATCGGTGTGATAGTGCTCACCAACGGGGCGACAGAAGTCGACGACGTGGCCAGGTATGCGCTCAAGGCGTTCTCTGCAGCCTCGTCAGAGGATGGGGATGTTCCGTCGGAGCTACCGTATTCCCTCGGCGCAGAGCCGGCGGAGATGTATGCGGGTGTCTACGGCTTGGGACAAGGGTCTCTGATCGTGGCTCCCGACGGGTCGGGTGGTCTCATCGTGACCTATGGAGGGCGATCCGGGGCTCTCTTGTCTCACGGAAAGGACGTCTTCTTGGCGGAGCTGCCCGGGTTCGATATGTTCCTGCTCCGATTCTCGCGTGAAGATGGTCGCGTGATCATGGTGTCCTATGGGGACAGGGTTTACCGCAGGGACAAGGCCGAAACAAGCGAAGATGCGACTGTGCCTGACCTGGTCCAGCCTTTCATAGGACACTTCAGGTCGTCCAATCCCTGGCTGACGAACTTCAGGGTCTTGTACAGGAATGGTTCGTTGTGGCTCGTCCCTCCTACCGGGGATGAGCAGGAGCTGGTGTCGTTAGGGGAGAATGAGTTCAGGATAGGTTCTGACGAGAGGTCGCCTGAGAGGTTGACCTTCGAGGCGACTGTAAATGGAAAAGCTCAAAGGGCAGATATGTCCGGACAGTCCTACGCCCGAACGCGAGGACCTTAGTGCTGGCGCGTCTCGGAAGGTCGCCGACCACATACTTGAATCGTGTGTCTCAGGGCGTTCCTCGGCCGGAATCCTGTCCAAGCGCACGCTTTAAATCGTAGGTATGACTCTTTCGTGTGCGTTACGATGTCCGCCGATTTTGAGACCTTCTCCCGCTCGTTCATGGATGAGTACCTAGGTTGGGACCCCGTTTACTCCACTCAATTGGGATGGCACAGGTATGACCGGGTGCTCAGGGACACTAGCCGGCCGTCGATAGAGCATCAGGCGATCAGGTGCTCTCAGCTCCTCGAGGAGCTCAAGAGATATCCACCGGAGACGCTCAAGCCCGACCAGCGCGTGGACCGCGATCTCGCAGAGCACCTCCTCAGACTGTGGCTCTACGAGATAAAGGAGCTGAAGATGCACGAGAAGGTCTCTTCTGCAGCGACCGACATAGGCAACTCCCTGTTCCTGCTCATGGTCCGCGACCGCCCTTCCTTCGAGGAGAGGCTAGATGCGATAATCGCGCGCCTTGAGGCCGTGCCGCAGTTCCTGGAGAAATCCAGGGCCAACCTGAGGACGCCGTACCGTGTCTGGAACGAGGAGGCGCTTGAGTCCGGCAGGCAGATACCCGCGCTTCTCAGGAACATCGAATCTCTCGCGGAGGGCAGATCTGTCAGCCCCGAGAAGAGGGAGCGGCTCAGACGGGCAATCACGAGGTCAGCGGAGGAGCTGGACAGGCACAACTTCTGGCTGGAGCATACAGTCATACCGACCTCAAGCCCCAGGTACGCCCTAACCCCGGGAGAGTATGCGAACTACATCTCGCTCAAAGGGTTCGGCGTCACAGCGGACGAGGCATTGAGGATAGGCGATGTGTACCTCGACCTGGCGAAGAAGACTATGCGTGAGGTCGCCAAGGAGATAATGCCCGTAGGCGACCCCTCCAAGGCCATCGAGCTAATGCGGTCCGATTGTCCGAAGACTTTCCGAGAGGCCTTCAAGGAGTACAAGGAGACGGTCGGCAGATGTCGCGGGCACGTCGTCAAGAGCGACCTCGTCACGATACCTCCGGGCGAGGAGCTCGTGGTCATCGAAACCCCGGAGTTCATGCGCCCGCTCTGCCCGTTCGCGACGCAGATCGAGCCAGGCAGGTTCGACAGCAGCAGGAAGGGACTGTATCTGGTGACACCGACCGGTGACAGCAAGGAATTCCTGAAGGAGCACAACTTCGTCTCGATATCCAACTCTACCGCACACGAGGCGTACCCTGGGCACCACGTGCAGGCTATCTGCGCCAGAAGCCATCCTTCCCACATACGGGCGCTCTCCTTCTCTCCAGATTTCGTTGAGGGATGGGGGTTGTACGTGGAGAACCTGATGCTCGCCTCCGGGTTCAACAACACACCCATGGGCCGCCTTGTGAACATAACCGATCTCACATACAGGATAGTCCGGCTGATTGTGGAGGTCAAGTTGTCCAAGGGGTTCCTCACGCTCGAATCCGCAGCAGAGATGTTCAAGAGGGAATGCGGCACCGATATCGAATATGCCCGCATGGAGGCGAGGGCGTGCGCCATGATCCCCACGTTCTACTCGTCTTACCTCCTCGGGAAGCTGGCCATACTGCAACTAAGGGATGAGGTGCAGCAGGCCATGGGCGAGAAGTTCTCAATGAAGATCTTCCACGACGTCCTGCTGTACTCGGGTGCACTCCCAATTAAGCTCATGCGGAGTGCGGTCGAGGCGCGCCTGAAGGAGCTTCACGGTATCGATCTGCCTCCCAGGAGCGAGTCTCTGTACCAGTACTCTGTCAGACGTGCGAAGGCGGGCATGCTCTAGGTCATTTTCTGTGTGCAGATCACACGCACCATGCATATCCTTCTGCGTGCGGACGTTCGTTGACGCGCCTGACGTGAAGGGCCCCCTCGCCTTGCGCTTATCGAAAAAAGTGAAGTGACCCCGAATGGGATATCCGGGGTTGGTTTGGGTGTACGGTGCTTGTCGTGCTCAGATGTCAATGAGATGGTCTGGCGTCAGAATCGGGTCCCCACCGCTGAACCAGGAGTCCGTCACTAGGCAGATGACTGCGTCCTTGTCGAAGCAGGGCCAGTCGATGGAACCCTTTATGTGGACTCCTGCGAAATCCTCTTCGCAGGCGTACTTCGATCCGAGATTCAGATAAGTCCCCTGCTCTGCGTCCTCTTCGAAGCATACGAGTGTGTAGAGCGTGTCCTCCTTCAGGTATAACGCGTGGAAGTCGTACACGAATGCGGGAGTCGTCGGGCTCCAGTACATTATGCCTGAGCTCACGCCGTCTCCTGGGAAGAGCACTGTCTCCGATAGTAACCCCTTGCCCCACTTGCTGTTGCCGCCGCCTGCGGTGACCGCTGGCGCCACAGCGACCATTGCCGCCACCAGGGCTGCGACTAGCAGATACTTTCTGATCTTCTCACCCCCTCCCCGAACCGTATTCGAGGCTGTTGGGTAATCATAGTGAAGCGTATATGCCGTTATCCCTCTCTTGTGCCAGGGAGAGCTCCTTTTCGGACAACCCCCGGGTAAGGTGTAGCTCACAGAAGTGGGAGCCTGGGCGTGCCCTATGCCCTACTTGGCGATGCCTCTGGCCCAGCTCGCGGCTCGTTCGAGTTCCCCGTCTTTCATCGGCCCCTTCTTGCCCGTGACGATGAACGGCTCAGGCGGTGAAACGATGATCCCTCCCTTCTCCTTCAGACCCTTGGCAATCCTGTCCGCAGCGAAACCGAAGACCTTCACGAACCGGCCAGCGTATCGTGTGTCGAACGAAGCGACTTTGAGGCCTTTCGCCACAGCCTCTGGCAGAGAAGCGATGAAATCCTGGACCGGTTTCGTCGCCCTCCCGCCTTGAGTCGGGGAGCCTACGATGAGGAGGCCGATATGCTCTAATTGCGCGGTGTCAACCTGGTTTGCGTTGACGACTTGGGCGTCTGCCCCGATGGCGTTTCTGAGAGCCTCTGCGACTTTGCGAGTGTTGCCGTATACCGAGTCATAGACAATCAGCACCTTCGTGGGATCACCCCTTACGCTTGGTGCTGTTCAGAAGCGGTTCGGTTGTACATTAAGATGCGCACCGCCCCGAATCCGAGGGGTGCCAGTGAGATCGGGTCTAGGCAGGATTCTAATAGCATGAGGTGAATCTCGCTTCCAGCGCCGGTCCAGTCCGCTGGACGGTGATAGTCGGGATTCAGAAGGGGGGATATGAGACGAACAGGAGATTTACTGTCTGTTGCGTAGCCTTCGCGCTATTGGCGCTTGCCGCCGCACCAGGCGCGGGCATCGCAAAGCACAACGGCGCGAAGTGGGCTGCTGGCGAGTCATGGACTATCGCGGTCTATGTGAGCGGTGATAACAACCTTGAACGGTTCTGGGACGACATCAGCCTGCCTGGTCTGCTGAGCCTTCCCGCGAACGACATGCTCACAATCGTCGCCTATGTGGACCGGCTGAGCACGGTGGGCACTGATGTGGTCGAGATTTCGGGGAGCACCTGGGAGGTCAACGCCACTTATGATGAGATGGATTTCGGAAGCGGGGAGACATTCGAATGGTTCCTCAATGACGTCAGCCTCAGTTATGCGTCTGACAAGCTTGCGGTGATAGCGTGGGACCATGGCTACGCCTGGAGATACATTAGCGATGACGTTACATCGGGCGGGAGCAGGATATCCATGCCCGAGCTCAGGATGGCAATCGATGCCGCTGGAGTCTTCATTGACATACTTGCCTTTGATGCATGCAACATGGCTGCTATGGAAGTCGCCTACGAGGTGTCTTTGACCGGATTGGTCGACCTGATGGTAGCTTCGGGAGAGTCCGTTCCCACGACCGGCTATCCGTACGATACGATGTTCCTGCCGGTGGCTCTCAACACGTCAAGGACGCCCTCGCAGGTAGCTGCGGACATGGTGGAGGCGTTCAAGGCATTCTATGAGCCCCAGACCTGGGCGAGCACGGTTTCGTTGTCTGCCATCAGCATCCCAAGCATACTGGCCTCGGCAGACACGCTGGTCACCTGGGCGGAGGCGATGCGCTCCTGCCTGCCCCTGTATGCTGGTAGCTACAAGGAGGCCCTCAAGACTGCATACTTCGCGTGGTGCACGCACTATCAGTTCGACATGGCGGATTTCGGTGAGACCCTGCTCGCTGATCCGTTGATAACGGACGCCGACCTCAGAGCCTCCACCACGGAGATGGTGGCGGCCATCGACGGGGCGGCAATCGCGGCCTGGGGAGGCCCAGCTGCGGCGGACAGCAGAGGGCTGACCCTGTGGTGGGGCGTCGGGGGCGAGTGGAAGTGGGACTCGCCGGACTACGCGGAGGTTGCCTTCGCGATGGACACTGGCTGGTGGGCCTTCCTGGACGAGTACAACTAAGCTGGACAGAATCCTCGGCGCAAACACGAATCAAGGAGCGCCGTAGCAGGCGGCCTCCATCTTCCTTTTCTCTTGATGTCTGCAGCGAATGCGGCACTCGTC
>JBFFED010000052.1:0-8130 GCA_041559015.1 Thermoplasmata archaeon
ACCGCGAACTCTCAACGCTCTTCGGGAAGCGGGGCCGAGAAGGCGACTGGGTAGCCGACGTTTGGTGAGGCCGGCAACCCCAGCGGCCTAGCACTCTTGACCACTTCTCGTATCCGCTGAGTCATTCCCACGGGTTCTGAGGTTGAGAAGAGAGAGTCGAGCACGGTGGGGAGCGCAGCGTGACACTCCCCTTTTACTAGCTCAACCTACCCGAGCGTATAGGCGCCCTCTCGGATTGGTTGCCAACCGCTGAGTTGCCGTGTTTCTCGCTCTCGTGCTGGAATAAGAGTAATCGACTTCATATCCTTTGTGGAACTTGGCATCCGAGAGTGTCCTTGGAGAAGTCGAAAAGCGTCGCCTTCCTGCCGTCGAGTTCGACATCTAGCAGGCGGCCACCGCTAACCGTCCCGCACACGCCTGCAGTGATATCCGACCGCGCGAACTCATCGACGACGACCTTGACCCTTGCGGGCCTGCAGGTGACAACGAACCCACAACCCTGGTAGGCCGTAAGCCATTGGAACAGGTCCACACCTTTCGGCCGGGGTATCCTTGAGATATCCACAAATCCACCCCTCCCGCTCGCCTCGAGGAGCATGCCGAGGCTGCCCAGGGCACCGGGGTTGGATATGTCCTTTCCCGCGGTGAGGTACGGGGCTATCTTGTTCATCGTCCTCAGCTGCCCCTTGACCACCTTGCTGCTCTTCCGAGAGGTCGTGTCCCAGGAATAGGGGACACCTTCCGTGAACTGGCCATCGAGGTCTATCGCGAAGATCACAGCCTCCCCCTCTGACGCCCCGTTGCTGAGGACCAACCTCGACCTGTCCGTCTTGCCGAGTATGGCCACGTCGACCGCGCTGTAAGTCGTATCAGGGTGCGTGTGACCCCCCACCATTGGCACCCCGAACTTCTCGCATGCGGCTTTCATTCCCTCTACTATCCTAAGCCTTGTCCCAGCATCCGAGGTCGATATGACATTCACCATCGCTAGGGGCACACCTCCCATCGCGGCGATGTCGTTCACGTTGACCAGCACGGAGCAGTAGCCCGCCCAGAAGGGGTTCTTCGCGACCAGGTCCTCCAGGATGCCATCGGCCGCCATGAGAAGTATCTCCTTGCCGCACTTGATTACGGCTGCGTCCTCTCCATATGAGGCGAGGACCTCGTCACTCTCAACGGGGATGAGGCCTGCCGCTACGGGCGTGATGGGGGCCTTCCTGATGACGCCCCTGTACTCTCTGATCCTCCTGACCAGCTCCTCCAGTTCCACGTTATCCTTACCCCTGTCACCTTGTCAGACGCCCGAGATCACAGCTTCAGCTGTGTGGTCTCCTTGAGATATGGTCTCACGTTGAACCGCTCCACGACGACCTCAGCTAGCACCTGGACGAACTGGTCGTCGAGGTCCCTCTCGACAATGATCGGTGAGTCGCTGTTCGGCACCTTGTAGCCCAGGCGGGTCAGTACGACCTTCGCCTCCGACCGCTCCTCCGCGGTAGCTTTCCTGCCGTCCACGACCCCATCAAGGCCGCACCTCCTCACCTCCATATCGAAGACTGCCCTCCTGAAGAGTCGCTGCAAGGTGTAGGCGGCCAGAGTGGCGCGCTCGTCGGGCGTCTTGCCCGTCTTTGAGCAGCTCTCCCCGACAAGCTCATACAGGTTCCTCTCCCTTACAGATGAGAGCGAGAATACCTTGGCCGGCTTGATGTCCTTCTCCCTGAGAACGCTCATGTCTGCGAGGGCTTTCAGATAACCGGTCAACTCGAGCCTGTGCAGTTTCACGCCTCTGGAGGCGAGCTCCCGACAGACTCCGCTGATGGACATCTGGTCCTTCTTGAGGATCTCGAGGACCAGCTCTTTCATGTCCTTCTCAGGGGAGAACATGGCAAACTGATTGGTAACAGATTGGGTAATAAAAAACTATGCATAGCCAGGCAATCGTTCTTCTCGGTCAATCAGGGGGGATTGACGCTCGGGGGCGTCGCTCCCGCGAAGGCTCGGACCATCTCAAGCCTTGCGGAATCGACGCTCTTTCCGCATTGGTGCTTCTCGGTGGTTATGGTTGACGAATGACCTAGAGCGAGCGAAACCGATTCGATTCCGACTCCTCTGTTTATCAGGGTTTGGCCGTAGGTCCGTCTGAGCCCATGCATAGTGAACTCGACGCCGGACCTCCGCTCGATTTCGACCTTCCATCTCTGGCCGGTCTGCTTAGATACTGGTCTGCTGGGGTCGCGGACCACCAGCCTCACTGCCCATGTTACAGTTGTAAGAAGTTCTTGAAGTACGTTTAGTGCAAATAGCAAGAGTAAGTATAAACGCCACATGCGTGCTCCCGCCGTTCATGCGCATAGAGAGAGACCAGAACGGTCGGTTGAAGCTAAGGCGGAACAGCGGGGTGAAGAAAGTCGTGGCCTTGGCCGTCGCGGTCTTGTTCGTTGGAGTCTGCGGCATCTCAGTAGTGACAGCCGCTGAGATGAACGGTGAAAGCGCTCAGCAGAAGCTGGGCATCGATAATGGTGACGGGATTCCCAATCCGGACTGTCCCAATCCGGACTGTCCCGACCCTAACCCGGACTGCCCCAACACGTGACGGACTGCCTGGGTTGAACCCCGTCGAAACCCTTCTCCTCTTTCTCGGGACACTGAAGTGACGCGGAGTCGCACCTGCGATGTCTGATGAGGTCACCCACACTCGAATATGTGCGTTGAGAGAAGGCCATGGGGGCGGAGTGGCGGCAGCCCGAAGTATCCGAAAGTGCTTAGATACGGATCGCGATTGAGGTGCAGAGGAATGGATGAGAATCAACATACTTGCGTTGGCAGGGGCAACAATCGGGGTAGTGGCATTATTCTCGACATGGGAATCTGTTCTGTACAGGGATCTGAACTTACCCGACGTTCTCACAAGATACTCATATGAGGATTTCGCCTACTGGAGCGTAATAGTCGTTGTCATCGGAGTGTTGGTTTCATTCATCACCTCCCTTGGCTCTGTTGTCGAGGTTCTGGGCGTGGTCATGTGGTGGGCAGACACACTCAACTTGCAGGGTGACATTCCCACAAGACCTGGATCCTACATAGTCCTGGCTTCGGCAATCATCCTTGCATTGTCCATGATTCGCCCTCTGGGGCCGGGGCTCTTGAAAGGACCGTTCAGCCTCAAGGATAGGCTCCTCAACTTCGGCCCGACGCGTGGCAGTCCGCCACGTGAAGCCAATGGGGACTCCACACCTGACTGAGCAGACAAGCACTGCAGGCATTGTGGGAGACCCATGGCTGAAGAAGCTACAATTCGCCCGGGGTGCGGACGTCCACCCTTATGAGAGAAGACGAGAAGACCTGCATCTTCTACTCGGACCGTGCGGGTCAGAATGAGGGGCCCACCAACTGCCAGAGTATCAGGGCAAGGACCAGGAGGGCGAGTCCTACGGATATCGAGCCGACCATCTTCTCTCTCTTCTCCTTCGTGTACTTCGTCCCCGACCTGTCAACCAGGTAATCGAGGGCGTCCCGGAACATATAACCGCCGTCGAGGGGCACCGCGGGCAAGACGTTCGTCAGCCCCACCATCAGGTTCAACCAGAATATCCAGTAGAGCGAGTTGGCTAGAAGCCAGAATGCACTGTCGGGCATCCATGCCATGCTCCCGCTCGGCTCGTACAGGTCAGTCACTGGCGAACGGACCGGCGCCAGGTCGAGGAAAGGTAGCGCCACCAACCTCAGCCACGACCTGGAGAAATCGGAAAGATCCTCGTTCCCCTCGAAGGGGCGCGCCAATATGCTCGAGTAGTAGTCCGCATCCTGGGCGCGTATCCCTAGGTTGAGGAACCCTCCGCCCAGGTACCCGACGTCCCTGAAGGAAGGATCGTTCTCCGACGGCAGGTACTGGTCGTAGTAGTCCCACTTGTCCGATAGCGTGACGGATGTAATCGAGCCGTCGACCACGAACCCGCCCTCTGACTCGCTGTAACTCATCACGGAGACAGATACGGTCTCATCGGCGGCGAGGCCCGACATCGCATCTGAGAGGTCAGAGGTCGTCGAGAGCGATATCCCGTTCAACGACACGATGACCATGCCCGTCGCGATGCCTGCGTCGTGAGCTGCGAAGTCCTCCGCCACATATGCGACGACGACGCCATAGATGGCCTTCGTGGAATTCAGTTCGCCTTTGAAGTAGTACTGGATATCCACTTCGGTCCCAGGCGTCGCGTAAGAGTCGCCATCCAGATCGGAGCCGCTCGTCACGGGTTGACCTGCAACGGACACGATCAGGGCGCTGGGGACGAACCCCGCTCTTCCCAAGGGGGACCCTTCGACGACTCCGACCGCCAAGGCGCCGTCATGAACCGGCTCCACCGAGGACATCATTGCGCCAGAGAACAGCCAGAGTATGGCAAGGGCGAGCAGTATGTTGCTGGCCGGGCCGGCTGCGAACACCCGCGCCCGTTTCCTTCGGGTCGTCGTCTGGAGCTCCTGCTCGTCCGGCTCCATGAAGGCGCCTATGGGGAACACCATGAATACGAGTCCGAGCGATTTGACCTTGATATCTCCGGCACGGGCCAGTATCCCGTGCGCGAGTTCATGGACGACTATCGCGACGACGAGTGCGAGCACGCCATAGCCCACCGGTATGACCGGGTTGATGCCGGGGATGCCCAGTATCAGCTCGGGGGAAGGGGCCTTGTCAATCTGGGGCACGATCGTGGCCTCCCAGAGCAGGAGGAGCATGATGAGCACCATCGAGCCGCCACATACCCACAGCGCAAGCCTGCCGTAGAACTCCCAGAAGCGCTTCCTCGAGGCGATCCTGTCGATGACCTCCCTGCCCCTGAGGGTCTTCCACATTATCATCGGGCCGTAGAGGCTCATGCTGTGTCTCTCGAGCACTTTGGACCTCTTCAGGAAGTACAAGAGGCCGAGCCAGGCAAGGAACACGACCAGCGCTATCAAGTAACCGATCATCTGGCAAACCAGCTGCTGATTATAATCCTGGTATTAATTGCTTTCACTGCTGTGTCGGGGGCTGGCCCGGAGGGTTCGAGCCGGACTGCTTGTGCCTGGACCACTCCTCGTCCGATATCTGCTCGTAGACGTCGGCGGCCTCGTCCTTCTCCTTCAAGCCGGCCTCATCCGCCTTCGCCAGCCTGATGATCTGGTCCTTCTTCAGTATCCAGTAGTGTATGCGCCATAGCTTGCCCTTCTTGAGCAGGACCTCCTCCTGGGTGGTGGTCAGAAGGCCCTCCTCCTCAAGCATGTAGAATACGTCCCTGTCCTCCGAGGTGAGCTTGTTGTCGATGACCTCGTCAGTGTACCCGAAGAAGCTCATTACGTACTCAGCTAGGTTCTTGATCTCAGGATCGGACATGCCCTTCTTGCCGACGGTCTTCTTGAGAGCTTTCTCAACCTGTTGCATGGTGACAACAGTCATCCCGATCCCGTCCTGTGAACTCCGTACCTGCCTAAATATATGTCGAACGCGGACGCGCGGATGCGGGCGCTCGCAGAAGGCATGGTCCGGACCGAGGCCTCAGAGCATCTCTACCTTGACACCCTCGCCTGCAAGGTGCTCGATTATGCGTTTCGCCCACCGCAGCTTCCGCTTCTTGACATCCTTAAGCCTCCCGGGCTTCTCGGAAGGGAGATCGAAGTCGAATCCAACAAGGGCCAGTTCCGATGCGCCAAGGTCGACACATATGCATGCGGCTCTGTCGCCGTCCGTGAACCCCCCGAAGTTGAATAGACTGGGAGGAGGGGGGCACTGGCAGGTGCCGACCACTGGCCCTTTGAACTCGTTAGCGTGTCGTCTCAGAGCGGGCTGATTGTCCCCGTGAGCGTGCATGAAGACGACCGACCCTTTCGCGTTGAGCTCTATCTGGTCCTCGACCAACCCGTCCAGGTCGGTGACTATCATGCGAGGGATGATGCCAGACTCGACCAGCACGCTTGTGGCGCTGTCCGCGGCCACCACGAACCCTTTCGACGTCATTGAGGACAGCTCATCCTGCAGGCTGGGGGCTCCTCCGCATATCACGACTGATCGCGGAAAACTTCGCTTGACCTGCGCAAGCGTGTCCTCGCTCCTGCCCGCGACCATACCTGCCAGAAGCCTTGCGCTCTGAAGGTCCTCCTCCTTGTCGTACCCGAACTCCCTGCAGATCTCATCGTAGAAGCCCATCCAAGCATCGAGGTCCAATGGCTAGGCCCCCTCCGCTGCCAGGGCCTGCTGAACCGCCTCGCTCCTTAGCGAGGCGTACAGGACCGAGCTGAAGAGGGCTATGAGGATGCCCGTGATCATCTCCGCGAATATCACGATGGGCTCCACGACCTCGGATGAGACGAAGAACAACATCGCATCGACCGCCCCCTGTATGATGAACCCCGTCGCGAGGACGCTCACCATCATAACGATGAAGGACCATTTGATCCTCCCGGTCCTCAGGAACGCAGTGACCGACTTGCCAGTCTCGTATGCGAACACGCCGAAGACGATGAACCAGACCGCGCCGGAAACGAACTTGAGTATCATTATGGCGAGGCTCCGCTCCCCCGGGAGGAGGCTCTCGCCGTAGACTTTCGCGGTGTCATAGCCTATCATCATGCCGATCAGCCCTAGCACCATCGCGACGATGGTGAACGGGATTGCCAGGCTGCCCTGCCTGATGGACCTCTTGGTCCTGACAACGCGCTGCTGGAACCGGTCCGCCCAATGGTAGGCCCATCCGACCAGGTAAAGACCCAAGACGATGCCTATGATGCCGGGAGACATCTGGGACAGGAGGGCGATGTCCTCGAAATTGGCTTCCGAGAACTGGACCACTTTGGTGAACAGCGAGAGCGAGCCGAATATTATCAGCAGGAGCGAGACTGGCATGATCCACTTGCGCCTGATCTTCTCGTCCTGGAGCGTCTTGATGATCATGTAGTAAGTGCCCTCGATGCTCCTGCTCTGCTTGACGTATACCCGCTTGACGAAGTCGACCTTGACCCTCGAAGAGATGACGGGGTAGACAGCCTCGTCCTCGGCGCCGTCGCTGACAAGTATCGCCCTATCCGGCTTCACTACCTCGAGGACGTTCTCGAGCTGGTTGGTGAGAATCAGGTCTGATTGGAAGCCGACATGCGTGTCTCCCGCTATCGTTGCGATCTCGGCGTCCATGCCCCTCTTCATCAGGTCGTCGTAGATCTGCAGCCCGGCGAGGATGGTGTTCGTGTCGGCCTCCTCGGGGTCCGCCAGGCCAAGTGACACGCAGGCCTTGAGGTTCTCCTCTCTTCCTATGACCGGCCCGTTCATTCCCGCCTTGGCACCCAGGTCGTCATCCCTGTCGACGCAAAGAACAAGTGTCTTCATTATCGTCCCTGGTAATGCCCTCAGGTTGTATTTTAGTGTCTCTGAGAGGCCACTGACTCGCTAGAGCCACTCACCTGACAACCCTTAAATAATGACTCGGGAATCATCTACGCAATGGCCAGGAAGATCGAGGAGGCCGAGGTGAAGAAGGAATGCCCGAGCTGCGGCTTGGGTGTCGCGCTCGACTCCAAGATTTGTGAGTTCTGCGGCTGGGATTTCGAGGAGGAGGACGAGTGGATCCTCCAGATCGAGAAGCTCGAACGTGAGCTGATAATGGAGAAGCAGAAGTTCGCGCCAGGCTCTGTAGACCAGAAGATCGAGGCGACCCTTCACACGCCCACTCCGAGAAGCACTGGCACTGTCCAGCCCGCCGTAGAGGAGACGCCGCCAGCCGAGGAGGCGCCTTTGGCAATGCCTGTCAGGAGAGTGAAGGCGGCGCAGCCTGAGGTCGCAGCCCCAACCGAGCAACCGGCCGAGCCTGAAGAGATCTCAGCTGTAGGGGAGACCGTCGAGATCGAGGACAAGCGGGTCAGGACTGTGAAGGGGGCGCCGGAGACCGCGCCAACCGAGCCTGAAGCGCCTGTCAGGCGGGTCAAGGAAGTGAAATCTGCCAGTGCGCCAGCAGGAGCCGCGCCCACGCCCGCCAGAGACGAGGGCGAACGGAAGACCAAGAAAGTACGAGTCGTGAGGAAGGCGAAGAAATAGGCGTCCTTCGCCCATGAGGTGCTCGAGCGCATGGGCAGACCTGATCTGCCTCTGGATAAACGCATGAGTTA
>JBFFED010000053.1:0-8041 GCA_041559015.1 Thermoplasmata archaeon
ATGGGGCAATCTCTGGCACTTCAATCATTCCAGGAACGTATTTGACAACGATTACCACATACAATCAGGCGGGTACCTTCATGGATTCATTTGAATGGAGTGGAGGAATAATGGCTCCTGCAGTGATCGGCCAGGATGTATTCATGTGTGACGACGGCACTCTGCTGGATGATGTCACCCCTCCGACGACGCAACTCGTCAAGACTGGAACACCTGGACCATATCCTTGGTATACCTCGAACGTACTCGTCAGCCTCTACGCCTTGGATGATATCTCAGGAGTGTGGATTACACGCTATAGAGTGAATGACGGTGTATGGACAACCTACACGGGCCCGTTCACGCTCACAGAGGGCATCCACGAGGTGGCCTATTACTCAAACGACTTCTTCAGCAACCATGAGAGCGCGAACTATGAATGGATAAACGTGGATACGACAGCTCCGACGATAACAGGCGGACCGACGTCACTAGCCAATTCAGATGGATGGTATAATAGCAATGTGACTGTCCATTTCATGGCAGAAGACTCTCTTTCGGGGGTGCTGACAGTAACATCCGACCAAGTCTTGACGCGAGAAGGCAGTGATCTCTACGTGGTGGGCGATGCATCCGATGTTGCTGGCAACGTCGCATCCTTGAACGTCACGGGGTTGAAGATCGACAAGCGCAGTCCTCTCGTCCGCTTCGCGGTCGGGCAGCCCTCTGTTTCCTGCGAATCGGGCATGCTCTTCATCACAGAACAGACCCCCGTTGATCTGGTCGCCCTGGACGATCTTTCCGGCGTGAAGGCAGTGTACTACCGAGTAGATGGCGGAGAATGGATCCCGTATGAGGGGACCGTCATGCCTCAGAATCCTGAGGCATCGTTTGTCATCGAGGCGTGCGCTGTCGACTATGCTGGTAACGTCGCCCCGATCGAGTCGATATCCATCACACTGGACCACGCTCCAAGTGCATCCTTCACGGTGTCACCTGATTCGGGGTACGTCAACACCAGCTTCATGTTCGATGCTTCGTCATGCAGTGACGTGGAGAGCGCTTTGGATTCTCTCGAAATCCGGTGGGATTACGATGAGGACGGTTCGTGGGATACGGCCTGGAACACTGTGAAGTCATCCACCCATGTCTATGTGGCACCTGGCAACTTCCACGTCCTCCTTCAGGTCAAGGACCCCGTGGGCTACGTGTGCTCGGCGACGGAGGAGGTTGAAGTCCTCGGTGACAGCACGCCTCCGGTGACGAGTATGGTCAGGACAGGGACCTTGTCGCCATACGGGTGGTGCAACTCCAGCGTGACGATATCACTCACCGCTGTGGACGCGCAGAGTGGGGTCGCGAGGACAGAGTTCAGAGTCGATGGTGGTGTGTGGGTCACCTACATTGACCCGATTCAACTGCGATCCGATGGCACACACATCATCGAGTACCACTCGATTGACATGTCAGGGAACGTCGAGGCAGTTCTGACCTCGGAAGTCAGGATAGACTGCACCTGTCCTGTCCTCGTCATAACGATGCCGACAGCAGGGTCAACGCTCAACTCCAGCACTGTGACCCTGATCTGGTCATGCATAGAGGAATGCAGTGGCATCGAATGCTGTGAGTACTCTGTCGACGGAGGGACCTGGCAGTCGTGTGGTCTGACCACTTCGCTCACAATATCGGATCTTGAAGACGGAAACCACACAATAGCGGTCAGAGGAGTCGATCTCGCAGGAAATGAGGGGAAGACAAGCGTCAGCGTTCGGGTCCTGACCGCTCAGCTGCCTGGGCCGGGAGACAATCCGCCCGGGTCGGAAGAATCCGACAACTACACGATGCTCGTCGTTGCAGGCGGCGTCGGCGCTGTGTTGGCGGGAGTGGCTCTGGTCGCTCTGCTGTTGCAGAGGAAGAAGAGGCAAATCTAGACTCGAGAGACGATGTCACAACGAATCGGGTCAACCGCATCTAGCGCAGAGTCGGAGCCGACCCTCTGACGATGTTGCACGCACGCGGTGGATCAAGTCGTCTGACAGACACGACGGTGACCTGCATGTGAGCTATCGTCCTTCTCAGCCCCTTCCCGGATTGGCACGCTGCAGAGGACATGACATGGAAGCAGGCGCTTCTCGGTACTCGCTGAGCCTCGTCGCCGCGGCCAGCTCTGCCAAGACGCCTTGAAACGGAAGTACCTAGGGGGGATTCCGCTAAGCCTCGTGATCCTCTCTGGCCAGCAACCCTCTCCACGCTTCATCAATGCTCTTCTGTATGGAGCCGACCTCGGCCTCGGTGAGATGCGAGAACCTCCCCTGGAGCTTCAGAAACTCAGAGACAGGGGTCCCCTTGCCCTTCCTCGTGATCCTGAGCTTGCCGTCCTCGATCTCGTAGAGCGGGAAGTAATGCGTGTCCACCGCCAGCCTCGCCACCTCTATCGCGCGCATCGGGTTCAGACGCCAACCGGGCGGGCAAGGTGAGAGGGCGTGTATGAACCTGAATCCCTTGATCTTCTGGGCCTTCGCGGCCTTCTTCACGAAGTCCTCGGGAAACGCGACGGAGACCGTCGCTGCGTAAGGTATCCTGTGAGCCTCCATTATGCCCATGATGTCCTTCTTCGGCTCTTTCTTGAACTCCCCGGCAGAGCCCACCGGGGTGGTCGTGGTCCACGCCCCGTAGGGCGTGGCCCCGCTCCTCTGTATCCCAGTGTTCATGTACGCCTCGTTGTCGTACATGACGTATATCGCGTCCGTCCGCCTCTCAGCAGCCCCGGACATCGCCTGAAGGCCTATGTCCACTGTCCCTCCGTCACCTGCGAAGCCGACGACCGTCACATCCTCGACACCCTTGGCGTCGAAGGCGGCCCTGAGCCCGGATATCGCCGCACCCGTCGCCTCGAACGCCGAATACAGCAGGGGCACCTTGAGGCAGTTGCTCGGCCAGTAGCCAGGCATGACCGCCCAGCAGCACGCTGGTATCGACACCACGGTGCGTCCCCCCAGGCCTTTGAGCAGGTACCTCATGACGAGATTCGCACCGCACCCCGGACATCCCGTGCTCCCCGGGTATGTGAACTCCTCGTACGGTATCGTGGTCTTGGCCATCAGCGCCACCTCCTCGGAAGGCCCGCCAAATCGACCCATTCGACCTCTTCCTCCACGCCCCGCTTGGCAGAGGCCGCCATGTCATCGACTAAGTTCGCCAGGATCTTGGTCGTGATGTCCCGGCCCCCGAGGCCTGCGATGTAGTTCTTCATGACGGGCCGTTTCGGGCACGAGTAGACCGAGGCCTTCACCTCGGTGAACATCGCCCCCGCGGCCCCGAATGTGTAGCTCCTGTCGAGGACGGCCATACCCGAGACCTTGGATGCGAGCGCCCTTATGTCCTCGTGCGGAAAGGGCCTGAAGGCCCTTAGCCTCGCGAGGCCGACCATGGTGCCCTTGGCTCTCAGGGCGTCCACCACGTCCTTCGCGGTCGCGGCGACGGAGCCTGCTGCGACCAGCACTGTCTCGGCGTCATCGCACATGTACTGCTCCAGGAGCCCTCCGTGCTCCCTGCCGAAGACCTGCTTGAACTCCTTCTCGACGGCCTTCACCCTCTCCGCGGCCTCCTTCATCGCGAGCATGTCCTTGTATCGGAACTCCATGTACTGGTCCGGCTTGACGAGCGACCCGAAACCCATCGCCTTGCCCGGCTCTATCTTGAGCTCGGGGGCGTACGCAGGAAGGAACCTGTCGACGAGCTCCTGGTCCGGGACGTCGACGGGTTCGGATGTGTGCGAGAGTATGAAGGCGTCCTCGATGATCATCGCTGGCAGCATCACCTTTCTGTTCTCGCATATCTTGTAGGCCATGATTATCGTGTCGAGGACCTCCTGGTTGCTCTGGCAGAAGAACTGCAGCCATCCGGTATCCCTCTGCGCCACGGAGTCCATGTGGTCCACCCAGACGCTCCAGGGCGGGGCCATCGCCCGGCTCACATTCGTCATGACGATTGGCAGCCTCGCCCCTGAGGCCCACATGAGGACCTCGTGCATGAGCGTGAGCCCGTGGGAGCTGGTCGCCGTGTATGTCCGCGCGCCCGCAGTCTGCGCCGCTATGCACGCGGCCATGGCGCTGTGCTCGCTCTCGACCGGGATGTACTGGGCCTTGAGCTCGCCCGAGGAGACGAACTCCGCGAGTTTCTCGACTATAGAGGTCTGAGGCGTTATCGGATACGCCGCTACGACCTCCGCTCTGGACAGCTTCGCGCCGTAGGCGGAGGCGTAGTTGCCGGTCATCACCATCCTCAGAGCTCTCCCTCCTTGACCATGACGATGCACTTGGCGGGGCACTCGTGGGCGCATATGCCGCACCCCTTGCAGTAGTCGAGGTCCACCTCGGGGACGCCGTCCACAAGCGTGATAGCCGCGTCCGGACAGAACTTCCAGCACAGCGTGCACTTCTTGCACTTCTCCATGTCCACTACCGGCCGGACCACGCGCCAGAGGCCCGTGATGTTGATCGTGCTCGGGGAATCCGCGATGGGGGTCAGCGGCAGCTCCTTGTAGCTCTTCGTCATAGCGCAACCTCCGCGGTCTTCTCGTACGCCTCCCTCGCCGCGGCCACGTTCTCCTCCTTCTTGACAGGGGCGGCACCCCGGATGCTCTCAAGCACTGGCTCCAAGTCGATGGCGTCACACACGCGCACAAACCCGCCCATTATGGCGGTATTGACTATCGGGGCCGTCTGGGAACCTATGCCGTGAGATGCCGCGATGCTCGTCGCATCGAGGACGAAGTACCTGAACTTGCCAGGGAGGCCGTTGAGCTTCTTGCCAGAGGGCCAATTGATCAGCACGCTGCCCCCGACCTTCAGCCCCTCAAGAACGTCGACCCCCCTGAGCAGGGAACTGTCGAGGACGACGACATAATCGGGCCAATAGATGCTCGTCTTCACTCGGATGGGTCTGCTGTCGATGCGCGTGTACGCGGTCACGGGCGCACCTCGCCTCTCGACGCCAAAGAAGGGAAACGCGGAGACCTCAAAGCCCATCAGAAAAGCTGCCTTCGCCAGGACCTCGGAAGCGATTACGACGCCCTGGCCCCCCCTCCCGTGGAACCTCACTTCAATCAACGGGACACCGTCTTCTCATGTAGCAGTTGTGGCGACTTAAGTTTGACCCCGCTACTATAATGCATGCGCGCGCGGGACCGGGCGCGATTCGATTCATGGCGCCTGTCCGCCCGCACGAGTGGGATTAGATACTCCCTATGCGTTTATCGCAAGCGTGAGGAGCATGTTCGGCAGCCTCCACGCGAGGGCGTTGGGCCATGCGACGGAGGACCTGGATAGGGTCAAGACGGCGATGGCCAACGTGATGGGGGATGTCGAGCTGAGGGTTTCCAGGACAGAGGGGCACCACGGCAACCCCATAGTCATACTCGAGGCAGCGATCGAGGACTCCAAAGCCATCGACGGGTTCTTCGCCCGCATCTCAAACGAGGACATGGAGGCATTAATCGACAGCCTGGAGAAGAGGGTGGACGACGGGTGCAATCTCTTCCTGAAGCTCGACAAGCAGGATGCCTTCGCGGGGAGAACTCGCCTTGGGGCTGGGGATGATGTCATATCCGTCCGGGCGAAGGCAAGGGTATTCCCTGCCAGGCGGGAGATCGCCAAGGAGGCTTTGGGCGAATACCTCAGGGCTGCGCTGGAGGCCCGGCGCTCGGGAGATGAGGCGGCGGGAAGCGCGCCTTAGCGGACGATTCATTATTATAATCATTGGGCATCTGCTGGGTGGCATGACGCAGGGGTAGCCAAGACCGGCCAACGGCGCAAGGCTTAGGACCTTGTCCAGCAGTGGTTCCGCGGTTCGAATCCGCGCCCCTGCACAATCATCCTTCCGAGGGCGCGAATCTGTCGCAGCCGGAGGCGTACTCCTCCGGAGAGAGCCATTTCCTGTACTTGCCCTCCGGGAAGCATCCCCTATGGTTCCCCTTCGCCGTATACCACCTGCAATTCCTGCATGTGCGTCCGGAGCGCCGCCTCAGCGATGCGAGCACGACCATCTCCTCGCGCGTGTAGCCATCCCCAGCAGCGCCCCCTTGACGGGCCACACAGGATAATCGTCTCTCAGGCATAATTCGCTTGCCGTCGGCCAGTTGGAGATATATAGTGCCCGGCCATTCTTCTGTCACGTGAAGTTCCTCTACTGCCCCAAGTGCAAGGAGCTCAGGGCGAAGGCCTGGTACCAGATGAGGCCACGGTGCTCCAGGTGCATAGGCCCCGCGACCGAGATAGCCGTCCAGAACGGACCGCTGACATATCTCACCTACTTCCTCTATTTCTTCGTCCCAGGGCTCGTGATCCTGAGCATAACCTGGGACGACAAGACCTATCTGTGGTATGCCGTGGCGGGACTCATCGTCATGGTGGCCGTGGCGATGATCGACATCGGTAGGGCCGAGTCGATTGCCAAGAAGAGGGTCAGGATCACCAGCTCAAACCTGCACGAGTTCAGGAAGCGTGGCTGGCTCTAGTATCAGGATCACCGTGTAGAGCAGGCCGTCGTTGCACGGCAGTTCTGTCGACGCCGCATACGCCATGCTGCAAGGCACCCAAGGCCCTGGCATGGCGAGACATGGTTCGCTGGAGCGCCCGAGGGGGTGCACGACGAGGATATGCCAGTCGAACAATGGCCCCGAGAGTGTATCGATCATCTCTCCGATTGCCTCGTTCAGGCAATCGAACACCTCGCGCTCGATATTCGCACTGAGGGCGTGCAGTTCCGCGGACATGCATTCAGCGACCGACTCATAGCCACTGATCTCCAGGCCGGGCAGCACTTCGACCTCGCGACCGATGGATGCCTTCATGACCACGCTCAGGACCTCGGCGACGTCCACTGAGGGCCCACGAACGCCCGAAGTGGTGTCATTCGAGGAGGACTCCACGTACGAAATCATGACGCCTGAGACCAGCATGGCGATCGAGAAGAACACCAGCGCGTCCAGGAGGGCGAGCTGACCTGACTCGCGGTGGGAGCGGTCACCACGCAAGCACATTCACCTCCATGATCGCAACTGACCCGTCTTCGAGCGCAGCGTTCAGGAAACCCCCAGCATACACTATGTGCTGAGCGGCGAGTAGGTCTCCGGTTGTGGCCGAGGACAACCATTCTGTGCTGGGGTGCATCAGGACCACACTGGCGCAGTAGCCCGCACAACTCGCAACCGGGTCGGCAAGAGCCCGCAGGTTGATCTGCCTCATCGCCGGGACGGTCGGCATATGGCCGGTCCCATCTCCACTCGAGATGTGCCCCAGAATAGCCTTCGCAATGTCTTCCGCGACGGATTCCAGCCTTTCAAGTTCTCTTCGTCCAGACAACTCCTGGGACGCCAGCCCGCTCGTCGAGACGAGCAGGAAGACGCCCAGAAGCACCAGCGCGAGGACCGGAAGGTCCTCGAAGAAGCCGCCGACAGCATCCTCACCACGGAGCATAGGTACGAGGAACCGTCCCGGGAGACTACCCTGATCAGTCTACATGTAGCATACGATGGCTGAGACGGTACAAGAGCAGCGGAATCGGTGTGAACGACGATGAAGAGGGACCGTAGACCCGCCAAGAGACTCGCGCCAACGCTGTCGCCCGGAGCCTCTTGTCCTCACGAGTTCACAGTGGCGGAGGGTCTCCAGCTGGAGGTCGACTGTGAGGTCTGTGGAGGGGCCCAGGATCTTCTGAACCGCAGGTGCCTCGCCGGCCTTGTCAACGTCGTTGTTAGGAATGCTGTCCCCGACACCATCATCCTTAAGCGGTTCATGCACAAGAGGTACAGGAACGAGACGGTCAAGCTGGTAGCGGCCGCTGCCTCTGAGCTCTCCGCCCTCACCAGGGTGTTGGGAAGCGCCAGTACTCCGTCTGACAGGAAGTGTCGGACATGTCCTTGCAGCACCGGTAGGCTCATCGAGGAGATGAGGAGGAGCCTCCTGCAAGACCCTGAAGCATATCTCCTCGATTCGGGAGTGGCCGAGTCCTTGTTCGCCAGTGCCGCCTCTCGATCTGGCTGCGAGAGGGCACAAGAGTG
>JBFFED010000054.1:0-7976 GCA_041559015.1 Thermoplasmata archaeon
CAATATGCATCAGTCTTCTTCGTCTGAAACCAATCACTACTCTGATTGCCCCTCTGAAGGAGGCGTCCAGCTCTTTGCTGGAGGTGTCCACCCTTAGGAAGGGCGTATTCTTCAGCTTGGTGAGCGTCGCCACCACCAACACCTGCCCCAACCCAACCTTCCGAAGCACCTCCGCCGATATCTGCTGGTTGCCCCTTCCGAACACAAACCCCTGTGACCCGATTGGAGTGACTACTACGAACGCATGGTCGCAGTCCTCAAGGAGCTTTAGGAGTTGCGCCTCCGTGGCATCCTTCAAGATCACGCGGCCGTCCTTGACGACGTCGACCCCCAGCAACGTCTTCTCAAGGCCCAGATGTCTCGTTATCGCAGCAACAGTGCTCCCGGGGCCCAGAATGTAGACCGCGCCGGGGACCATCTCGTCTGCGACGTACTGGCCTATCTCAGCCGCTTCGTCATCCGCGCTCCCCGAATGGTAGACGGCCTTGCTCGATTGAAGGTTGGCCGAGTCGTCCGGCACGCGGGCGTAGCCATGCAGCTTCGCCTCGAGGACGCCTCGTCTGAAGCTCTCCTCGTCGACGTCCATGACCTCGGCGTCCCTAGTCCGACCGGTCGTCGCGAAGGACTCAACGAGCTCCCCGAGGGATTCCGGAGTCACAGCGAACACTGCCGAATGCATCTTCACCCCCGCGGGAATGCCAACGATGGGAACCGCACGCCCCACAATCTCCAACACATCTCTTGCGGTCCCGTCGCCCCCCGCGAAGATGATCAGGTCTGGCTCGTGCGTGAGGAATTCCCTTACCGCATGTTCGGTGTCAAGAGCGCTCGTCCGTCCTTGCGGGCTCCAGACGACATCGGCAATCATCCCAGCCTTCTCCAGCTCATCGTAGCCCATCTCGCCGGAGCAGGTAATGAACGACAGCGTCAGTTTCCTGCTCTTGAGGGACAGGAGCGCCTGGACCGCTCTCGAGGGGGCCACGGGCTTCGCGCCACGCTTGAGAGCTTCTTTCAGGGTCTCCGCTCCATCCGTGCCTTTGAGTCCCACAGAGCCGCCCATCCCAGCGATGGGGTTCACCATGAATGCTATCTTCACGGACGTTGGTCAGCGGCTTCTCCATAGAAACGGTTTGCGATGGAGACCCCGCTGTCTCAGAAGAGGTGTATGATGTGAAGGGGTTTAGACCTCGGCGACGGCCAGGGCCACACGGAGGCCTGACTTGTCGACCGGCCCTGACTCACGCCGCTCCTGTTGCCGCTCTCTGCGGACAGCCTGTCAACCGAACATGCTGGGCCCGAACCCGTTGAACATGGGGTCCAGGTCCGCGTGTATGAGTTGCTCGTCCCTCATCTCGGGCGCGTGCTCAGGCACCTGCTCATCCATCATGTCGGAGTAGCCCATGATCTCCTGCATCAGGCTGGACACATAGGAGCTCGTCTGGCTGCTGACCGACTCGACTATCCTCGAGACGCTCCTGTCGACGACCCTTAAGGCCTCGTTCGCTGGCATGTCCGCCGCTATCGACAGCAGCTTGTTGTTGTCGAGGACTACCGTGAAATCGGCGGACTCCTTCAGCTTCGCGACGCCACCGAGCGCCGTCTCTCGTCTCGAGACGCCCTCGTGCTCGAACGGCAGTATCGGCAACGCGAAAGTGATCGCGCTCAGGTCGCGCGCGACGCTCGCGACCACGGGCGCGACGCCTGTGCCCGTGCCTCCGCCCATACCTGCGACGACGAAGACGATGTCATACCCTTTGAGCGCGTCCCGTATGACCTCGCGCGCCTTCTCCGCACAGTGCTCCCCGACCTCGGGGAAGCCGCCTGCGTCCCTTCCGAAGGCGACGTCCTTCCCAATGAGGACCTTCTTGTGGGCGTCCGATTTCCTCAGGTGCTCCTCGTCCGTGTTTATCGCTACCGTGTCGACCCGGTTCGACCTCCAGTATATCCCATGGACGATGTTCGAGCCAGCACCGCCACACCCGACGACAGCGATCGTCGGCTCACCAAGGCTCGTCCCTATCGCGTTGATCAGCTCCTCCGTCCTGTTCCCATCCGGCGTCATCTCGTTTGGCCTCCGTCTCTGTTCAGCCTGTCGAGGAGAGAGCCCATCGCGAGAGCCCCCTCCACCACACCTGAGCGTCCTGACAAAACGGTGCCTATGCGCCCGGTACCAGCTTGTAGCCCTTCCCCTGCTCGTTGGCATCCTTCTTGAGCCCCTCCACGTGCTCCTCATGGAGGAACTCGTGCCTTGCCGCGTCCGCCACTGCCTCGGAGACCGAGCTGTAGACACCTTCGTTCACGAGTTGTCTTACGGTCTCCAGGACCAGAGGCGGCACCTGCACGAGGATCTCGTTGGGCTTGCTCGTCGTACCTTGTCCGCCTCCCGCGCGCATCTCTATGTACGCGCGGACAGCGGCGCGGGCCAATTGCGACCTGTTGGAGAACTCGTTGCTGGTCGAGATGAACTCGTCTATCAGCTTGAGGTCATCTGCGTCCAAGCGCAGCGTGATCCGTTCGCTCTCCAACATGTCGGACATGTGTGCATCCCATCCCGATTTGCTGACGCGAAGGGAACATATGTCGACCGACAGTATATATAATGTTGCAAAATGTCACATTTCGTCGGAAAAAGTCATACTCGACTCCCTGGCTCCGCCTTCGGACGGGGCTAAAGACCGCCTCTGGCACGCGGAATCCATGGCTCCTCTCAGCGTAGCTACGACGAACAGAATCATTCAGGAAGGTTTATCATCACCTCGTTGATTGACGCTGGTCCACGCAGGGCGAGCAGGGACTCAAATGAGGGCATCAGATGACGGGGCGGAAGCCTCGGACAAACGGGACGGGGGCAGGCCGGTATTCGTCTCTGTGGGCATAGCGCTTTTCATCGTCGGCTTCTTGATCACTGTGGTCTTCTCCGCAGCGGGGTCCATGGACGGTGAGGCGTCGTCCAATCTTGGCGAGACCGACTCGGACGGGAGTTCACTCTCGGCCTTCGAGAACCTGATGGCGTTCCTCGGGATATTCATCGGTCTGCTCGGTGTCGTGACAGCGACTGTCGGCCCCCTGACGACCGTGGTGGTCACCAAGGGCCGCAGGTGAACAGGACTCGAGCGGTCCTCCGGGAAAGGTTTTAGAGGTCGCAGGCGTTCTCTGCCTCCGCTGGCTTGAGACCATGGTTCTGGACTTCACGGCCGTCGAGTCGAAGTGGCGCGATGCCTGGTACAAGGCGCGGATCAACGAGTCCGTCCCAGTCCCGGGCAAGAAGAAGTTCTTCATGATATTCGCCTACCCCGGGGTCACAGGATACCTTCATGTGGGCCATATGCGGGGATACACCTTCTCTGACGCGGTGGTCAGGTACAAGATGATGACTGGCCACCAGGTGCTCTTCCCAGTGGGCACGCACGCTACTGGGAACGGCGCCATCACCTTCGCCAGGAGGGTGGAGAGGAACGACCCCGTCGCGGTCGATGTCCTCAGGGCGAACGGTGTCTCCGGGGAGACCATCGCCCGGCTGAAAGACCCCCTCGAGGTAGTCAGGTTCTTCAACGGCATCTACGTCAACGACTACTGGAAGCGTTTCGGGTTCATGTCCGATTGGAGGAGGTTCACCTGCACCATATACCCAGACTACTCGAAGTTCATCGAGTGGCAGATGCGGAAGCTGATGTCCGAGAGCCTGCTCGTTCAGAGGCCGTACTTCGCGCCGGCGTGCCTGGAGCACGGCCCTGTCGCGATAGACGCGTCCGAGACAGACATATCGAAGGGCGGCAACGCTGAGGTCCTGGAGTACACGCTTCTGAAGTTCGACCTCGAGGATGGCAGGAAGCTCGTGGCTGCGACCCTCAGGCCGGAGACGGTCTTCGGCCTCACCAACTTCTGGGTCAACCCTGATGTCGAGTACGTGGATGCGCAGGTCGAAGGCGAGACCTGGGTCGTGAGCCGCGAGGCGGCGGAGAAACTCCTTATGCAGAAGGACAAGGCCGAGGTCAAGGGCTCCGCCGATGGCGCCTCGTTGATGGCAAAGCGCTGCAGGGCGCCGTACACCGGGAAGATGATTCCCATCTTCCCTTCGAGCCTCTGCGACCCGGACGTGGGCACGGGGCTCGTCATGAGCGTCCCTTCCGACGCGCCTGTAGACTGGATAGGACTGGTGGAGCTCAGGAAGGACAAGGCCCTGAGGGACAGGCACGGCATAACCGACCAGATGATGGACGAGGCCGCCCCGATACCGATTATCAACACGCCCGGCTGGGGGCCGCTCCCGGCGGTCGAGATCACGGGGAGGATGGGCATAGAGTCCCTCACCGACCCGAAGCTGGAGGAGGCCACGAAGGAGGTCTACAAGACGGGCTTCCACAAGGGCGTGATGAACGACTCCTGCGGCGAGTTCTCAGGCCAGCCTGTCGAGCGCGCGAAGGACTCCATGCGGGAGGAGATGCTAGGCTCAGGGCAAGCGGATCTCTTCTACGACCTCTCCGAGGAGGTCCTCTGCAGGTGCGGCGGGAGAGTCTTCGTCAAGAAGATACCTGACCAGTGGTTTATAGACTACGCCAGCCCCGCACTGACCGAGTGCGCCAAGGAGCACGCGCTCACCATGAAGATACTCCCGAGGGAGTACTATGAGAACATCCAGGCGGTCCTGGAGTGGTACAGGGAGAGGGCCTGCGTGAGGCTGGGGAACTGGCTGGGCACTCGCTTCCCGTTCGACCAGAGGTGGATCATTGAGGCAATCGCGGACAGCACCCTGTACCCGGCCTACTACGTCGTCTCGAGGTACGCGAACGAGGGCCTCGTCAAGCCGGAAGGCATGACCGAGGAGTTCTTCGACTATGTCATGCTCGGAAGGGGCGACCCAGCGGAGGTGTCGGTGACGACCTCCGTCCCGGTCGAGACGCTGGAGAACATCAGATCCGAGTTCGAGTACTGGCACCCGCTCGACATAAACCTCGGGGGCAAGGAGCACATGACCGTGCACTTCCCGGTGTTCCTCATGAACCATGTGGCCGTCCTGAGGCCCCAGCACTGGCCCAGGGGTATCGTGGTCAACTGGTACATCACAGCCACCGGAGGTAAGATATCCAAGTCGAAGGGCGGGGCGCAGCCGATACCTGACGCGGCCGAGCGGTTCGGGGTGGACGCGATGCGCCTCTTCTACGCGCACATCGCCTCGCTGTACGTCGATGTGCCCTGGGACGACGAGAAGGTGGAAGGCTATAGGGACAGGCTGGAGCGGCTCTGGGGCCAGGTCCAGGACCTCGTCCGGGTAGATGTCGAGGAGGAGTCCAAGATCGACGCGTGGCTTGCTGCCAGGATGCAGACTAGGCTCGTCAGGCTACACGGGTTCATGGACTCATACGACCTCAGGTCTTTCGTGAACGACGTCTACTTCGAGATGCCCCAGGACTTCAGGTGGTACCTTCGCAGGGGTGGCAGGAGCAGGTCGGCAATCTCCAAAGCCCTGGAGACATGGGTCGCGCTGATGGCTCCCGTCACACCGCATATCGCAGAGGAGATGTGGGAGTCCACCGGCAGGACGCCGTTCGTCTCTACCTTCCAGCTCCCGCCAGGGATGGTCGACGAGCGCGTCATCACCGAGGAGGCGGAGGAGCGCCTCGTCGAGAGGTTGATGACCGACGTGGCGGAGATTGTGAAGGTGACTGAGATGAGGCCGAACAGGGCCATCGTGATGGTGGCCCCGAAGTGGAAGCACGACATGCTCATGATGGCTCTCTCAGACCCCAAGGGCAAGCCTGACGTCTCGACCCTGATCAAAGGAGTCATGCCGAGAATCGAGAAGCCAGAGACCAGGAAGGAGGTCCCTGCATACGCGAAGGAAGTCAGCACGGATGTCATGAAGGCCTCCGACGAGGACAGACAGGTGCTTGGAGCCGCGATAGACGAGAGATCTGTCCTGTCCGCGGCCAAGGGCTTCCTCGAGACAGAGTTGGGCTGCGCCGTCGAGGTGTTCGCCGCGGACGACCCAGACAGGATAGACCCTAAGGGGAAGGCTAGGTTTGCGAAGCCTGGAAGACCGGCGATATATCTCGAATAGCATCGTTCTCAGTAGATGGGTTTACCATCGAAAGGCATATGGCTGACCAGGGTTTTTGGGGGAAGCAACCTAGGATGGCCCGAGAGCTTTCCCCACTTTGACAGGAACAACCCAGACTCGATTACAGCAGTCACACACGGAGATGTTCGAATGATATTTGAGAGACTCGCCAATGTCGTGGTCCGCCACCACAGGATGATACTAATCGCCTGGATAGTCGCACTGCTTGCCATCTCCCCCGCAATAACGAAGGTCAACGAGGTCCTGGTCTTCCAGGAGTCGGAGATGGTCGAGGGCGACACGGAATCCTTGATCGCCCAGAGGATCATTGACGAGCAGTTCCCCGTCGCGCTCGCGAACAGCACAATCATGATAGTCCTGGAGGGGCCGGATATCGGCTCAGCGGAGGTAAGGGACTTCTGCCTGGCACTCGGCGACCGAGCGGCCTCGTCTGATGAGCTCGACTATCTCGAGGATCTGACCTCCGTCTACTCCGCGTCTGAAGGAATGATATACGCGCTGTCTTCCGAACTCGGCCCCGCCATTTACGAGACCGAGTATCAGGTCAACATGACGGCCTCGCTGCTCTATGGCATACCCGCTCTGTATCTGAACAACTGGATGGTCGCAAACCTGACCTTTCCCCTGTACACGATAAACCAGACTGACTCCGCAGCATACAATGCAACGGTGTCCTCGATGCCTGTCCTGCTCTCTGGGGCGGACCCCGCCACGACGATGCTCTCCTATCAGTATCTCGGTGGGTTCTGCGTGGCGTGGAACTCAACGTACGACATCCCCTCCCTGACCTCGAACCCACCGGCTCGTGCCGAGGCCGCCATCGGAGCGGCTGCCCCTCAGTTCATCGAGAGCCTCCCGTATCCGACGGACCAGAAGGACGTGATGTACGCAGTGCTCGAGTCTTTCGACTTGTCCACATTCTCGAATCTAACCCTCATACACGCCTTCTCAGTCTCGACGGTCGCAACCTACGCCGGCGTGGACGACATGGAGTTCATGGAGGAGATCTACACACTGGGGCCAGAGTACGTGCCTGAGGAGCTTGGGGCGTTCTCTCGATCCGTGGTATCCTCAAGGACCCTCTCCGAGCTGCCTATACAGCTCCCTCCAGAGTATCTCTCCAGCCTAGTGAGCCCAGACAGCACCGTGACACTCATCCTCCTCAGCTTCTCGAAGGATTCCGGTTACCTCGAAGATGGACAGAAACCGATCGTCAACAACGTCTTCGCCCTCAGGGAGATGGTATCGGAGCTGAGACCCATCCACCTGTCATCTGACTACGAGACGTATGTGACCGGGGACGCAGCGCTGACCGCGGACATGGAGGACTCCATGATGGCGGAGCTTGCGCTCATCGAACCCATCACCATCATACTCATCATAGTGCTCATGGGCGCCTTCTTCCGGTCGGTGGTGGCGCAGTTCCTGCCGCTCGGGGGCGTCATGGTTGCGCTGGGGGTCAGCCAGGCGCTCGTGTTCTTCGTGGGATACTTCATCGCTGACATCCATTACTCTGTCGTCACGATGCTCTTCAGCATCCTGATGGGCGTCGGGACCGACTACGCCATCTTCATAGTCGCGAGGTACAGGGAGGAGCGCATAAAGGGCCATAACCGGGAGGAATCCGTGAGGACCTCGGTCACATGGGCAGGCGAGAGCATCTCGACGAGCGGCGCTACCGTCATGATATCCTTCTTCGCCCTTTCCATCGCCGAGTTCTCCATGATACGGACCATGGGCCTGATCATGGGCCTGGCCATCGGCATATCCCTGCTAGTCGCTCTCACCCTGGTCCCCTCGCTCATCATGCTCCTGGGGAACAGGATATTCTGGCCCACCCGGGGGGCGCGCTGGTACCGGTTCGCCGAGAAGGTCATGGAGAGGAGGTCGCAGGGGC
>JBFFED010000055.1:0-7195 GCA_041559015.1 Thermoplasmata archaeon
AACCATTGAAGTGGAAGTTGAGCTTATTCCCCAACACTGGGATGCCACCCGTACGGCTATGGCGGCCGGAACCGGGCCTGATGTAGTTATTACCCCGGGCACCTCGTTTGTGTTTGAACTGGCGTTGTCGCTGTTTGTGATACTCGGCCTGATCGCCATGAGGAGACTCAGAATGCACTAGTTATGGCCTGTTGGGTGAGCATTGAACTCGCTCAGGCCGATACTCATTCCGAAATGCTCCATCGCTTCGATGGTCATCGTGATCAAAGCGAGGCTGAAAGCCCAGGCTTGGTGAAGATGGATTGCTCTCTCCGAGGTTGCTCAAACAAGTACGGCGCTTCGACTAATACATGTCTCGCCTTCTCCCGTCCAACAAGCTCCAGCAAGGGGGATCCGAGGAATGGCCAAGGAGAAGAAGGAGAGGAGGCTCACGAGGGCCTTCGGCATGCCAGTAGGAGACGACCAGAACAGCGAGACCGCAGGCCCGAGAGGGCCGGTGCTCATGCAGGACGTGCACCTGCTCGAGAAGCTCGGGCACTTCGACCGCGAACGAATACCCGAACGTGTGGTCCATGCGAAGGGCGCTGGTGCATACGGCTACTTCCAGGTCACGGCCGACGTCTCTAGGTACACGAAGGCCAAGTTCCTGGACAAGGTCGGGAAAAAGACCGATGCATTCGTCAGGTTCTCCACTGTTGGCGGAGAAAAGGGCTCCGCCGATTCCGAGCGCGATCCCCGTGGCTTCGCTGTCAAGTTCTACACCGAGGAGGGCAACTACGACCTGGTCGGGAACAACACCCCGGTCTTCTTCATACGGGACCCGCTCAAGTTCCCGGACTTCATACACACTCAGAAGAGGAACCCGAACACCAACCTCAAGGATCCCAACATGTTCTGGGACTTCCTCTCCCTGACGCCGGAGTCCATACACCAGGTCACCATACTCTTCTCCGACAGGGGCATCCCAGCAACGTACAGGAACATGAACGGGTACAGCAGCCACACGTACAAGTGGTACAACGGGAAGGGGGAGCACTTCTGGGTCCAGTACCACTTCAAGACCGACCAGGGGATCAAGAACCTGACCAGGGAGGAGGCTGAGGTCATGAAGGGCAAGGACCCGGACCACGCCACGAGGGACCTGTACGACGCAATCGCACGGAAGGAGTACCCCTCATGGACTCTCGAGGTGCAGATCATGACGCCCGAGCAGGCGAAGGACTACCGGTTCGACATACTGGACATCACCAAGGTGTGGCCGCACAAGGACTTCCCACCGAAGAAGATAGGGAAGCTCGTCCTGAACAGGAACCCCGAGAACTACTTCGCCGAGGTTGAGCAAGCGGCCTTCTCGCCAAGCAGCTTCGTGCCCGGGATTGGGCCGTCCCCGGACAAGATGCTGCAGGCGCGCCTGTTCTCGTACCACGACACTCACATCCACCGGCTGGGGCCGAACTACCATCTGATACCGGTGAACGCCCCTAAGAACGCGCCTGAGCTCAGCTACCAGCGGGACGGGTTCATGAGGGTGGATGACGGCGGAGGATCGGGTCCCAACTACTGGCCGAACAGCATGGGCGGGCCTGGGCCGGATGCGTCTGCCAAGGAGCCCGAGTTCGAGCTTTCAGGGAAGGCGGGGAGGTACCTGTATTCACATCCCAATGACGACTTCGCCCAGCCTCGGAACCTGTATAGGGACGTGATGGCCGAGCAGGACCGGAAGAACCTCGTGGGGAACATCGTGAGCCACCTGGGCGGAGCGCAGAAGAGGATACAGCTGCGGCAGACGGCCCTGTTCCTCAAGGCGGAACCGGACTACGGGAAGCGCGTGGCGAAGGGGCTTGGGCTCGACTTGAAGGAGGTCGAGCGGCTTGCGCAGATGTCCCAGGAAGAGAGGGTCAGGGCGACAACCTAGACCCTCAGCCTTCGGTGTACATCGCCTCACGGAAGACGTTTCGGGGTCATCTAGAATCCTTCGCCGATGCGTGTCTAGACACCTCTGGACGCAGTCAGCAGGTCGTCGAGGGGAGTATGCGGTGGTTCGTCGCGAACGGGAAGGAGAACATCCGCTAATCATCGGCGTATGCGGTCCCGCAAGGCATCTGCCGTAGCAGTGTAATTGGGCGAATGCACAGAGATGGTGCCTGTGTCCCCTTGCCTTATATACCCCTTTGGTCAGGTCAGTATGGCGGATCAGCAGGAAGGATTATAATCGGAGAACCGCGATTCGGGCCGGGGGGAGTTAACCACCTGATGAGGTGGAATACGACTTGTGCCGCGCCCCGGTCGTGCACACTTGCACCGGGCCGGATTACGTTGAAGACTCCACTTGCCAGAAGTGCCTCAAATCGAGCCAGGACCATGCGGCTCGAAATGCTGTTCTTCGCGGTCTCCGTGTCTGTCGTGCTGGTCTTCCCAGGCTTGTCTCCGCCGAGCTCGAACCCGAAGTTGGGAATCAGCATGGTGGAGTTCGAGGCTCCGGAGATTGTGACAGTCGACAGCACAGGCCTCGTGGGCAGATACACCTCCATCGCCACCGACTCTTACGGCGTCGTGCACATCAGCTACTACGATTCCGAGAAGGGCGACCTGAAGTACGCGACGAATCCGGATGGCATCTGGGATGTGAGTACGGTCGACCGCCGGGGCGTCGTGGGCTGGTCAACTTCGATTGCCATTGACGCGGCCGACAAGGTCCACATCAGCTACAAGGACAGCACGGACCTGGACTTGAGGTACGCCACGAACGCGGGCGGTTCCTGGGCCATCAGCGTGGTCGACAGCGTTGGAAATGTCGGCTCTTCCACCTCGATCGCGGTCGATTCCGAAGGCCGGGTCCACATCAGCTATTACGATTCGACGAACGGCGACCTCAAGTATGCCACGAACGATGAAGGTGGATGGTCATTGAGCACCATCGACAGCGAGCACGACGTGGGCGGGCTCACCTCCATTGCGATCGATTCGGTCGACAATGTCCATATCAGCTATGGGGACATAACCAGAGGATGCCTCAAGTATGCGACGAATGCAGATGGCCCATGGGCCTTGAGCGTGGTCGACGGCGCCTGTCGCGTGGGCATGTCCACCTCCATCGCGGTCGATTCGGTCGACCAGGTGCATATCAGCTACTACGACACCATATGCCGCGACCTCAGGTATGCGATGAATGCGGGTGGACAATGGTCCATAAACACGGTCGACGAGGCAGGCGATGTCGGCGCATGGAACTCTATGACGATCGACCCAGGTGGCTGGATCCACATCAGCTACTACGACACCACATGGCGCGACCTCAAGTACGCCACGAACTCGGGGGGCGAGTGGAATCTGACAACGATCGACAGCTACGACGATGTCGGCTGGCACACATCCATAGCGTCGGACCGGAGCGGCTGGATGCACATCAGCTACTATGACTACTCCAATGCCTGCCTCAAGTATGCGAAGTTCTCTGTCCTTTCGAGATACGAACCCTTGGGCTTCACGGCCGGCTGGAACTTCATCTCCCTCCCGTTGGTCAACCACGGTTACAAGGCGAGCACGCTGCCCGGCATGTTGCCCGGCGATGCGGTGTTCCGGTGGGATTCAGCGACCCAGACCTATGACAGGTGCTTCGTCGTCGGCACCTCAGACCCGGAATCCGACTTCGACATCGAACCCAGCTGGGCCTATTGGGCCTACTCCTCCTCGGTTGAGCCGGTCGAGATCCTTGGTTATGAGCCTTCCGGGCTCCAGACGAGGGTGATCGATACCCCGGAGGGAGGAGGCTGGGTGCAGGCTGGGCTCGCTACGATGCGGACCGATGTGTGGGCGAGCGATCTGGTGGATGCGTATGCCGGTGCATTGTTGTCCACGGTGTTCCGTTGGAATGCAGATATCGGGTCATTCTCATGCTTCATTGCAGGCTGGGAGTTGACCGACTTCCAGTTGAACCCCGGAGACGGGCTGTGGCTGTATGTCGAGGGCGACGGCGTGCTGTCCTATGTCGCATAGGTGTTGAAGGCTGACGAAGGTGGGAATGACCGGGAGGTGCCCGGACCTGAGGCGATGACGGTAGACGCCGAGGTGACTTCCTAGGTTCCAACCAAGCGTCGAACGATATGGTCATGGTTCTCACAGCTGGCAGCAAAGGTAATAGGCAGCAAACACCTTCACGCTCAGGCTGACCTGGCATGGTCCTCAGAGCACAGACTGCAGAGTGACCAGGGGGACTGTGCGATGTACAAGGAGACAGGAATGGGGGAGTAGAATTGGATATGCTCAAGCAAGGGCCGGTCGCGGCGGTTGCCGCGATTGTCATGCTGTCAGGCGTCTTGATGTCGGCATCGACATCCGAGGGCGTCCCAGCAGAGGAGGCAACATACGAATACTATCTCACAGGCGACCCTGCAGATGTGGTCACGACCACCTCGCAGGGCCTGCTTCTCGCGGGCGGGAGCAACGACATCGCCGATGCCATGAGATGGATGATCGATCTATCGGGCGGAGGGGACTTCGTCGTGATACGGTGCTCCGGCTCGGACGGCTACAACCCGTGGGTGTTCAACAGGCTCGGGGGGGTCAACTCGATAGAGTCGATAGTCTTCCTCTCGGAGCGGGCGTGCTACGATGAGTTCATCCTGGAGACGATCCTCAACGCTGAGGCTCTGTTCATAGCTGGTGGTGACCAGTGGGACTATGTCAGCATGTGGAAGGGAACGCCAGTCGAGGACGCCATTCACTTCGTCGCCAACAAACCGGCGCCTGTCGGCGGCACGAGCGCGGGACTCGCCATCCTGGGGGAGTTATCGTTCTCCGCGAAGTACGACACCATCGACTCAGAGGCCGCTCTCGCAGACCCCTGCAACAGGAGCGTGGCCATCGAGCATGATTTCCTCCACGTGGATTACATGGAGGACAAGATAACGGACAGCCACTTCGTCGCAAGGGACCGCATGGGGAGGCTCGTCACCTTCCTCGCCCGCATAGTCGACAAGGGCTGGGCGGAACAGGCGATGGCGATGGGGATAGACGAGAAGACAGCCATCGGGGTTGACGCCGACGGCGATGTCACGCTGTTCAGCCTGCCAGGGTACACTACGGGGTCCGTGTACTTCCTCCGCACGCCCGGCCCGCCGGAGGTCTGCAAGCCCAACACGCCCCTGACATATACGGGCATATCCGTGTACAGGATCTCGGACGGAGCGACTTTCAACCTCGCGACCTGGAAGGGCAGCGGGGGCACGGCATACACCCTCTCTGCCGTGGAAGGCGTATTGGTTTCCGACCAGCCTGGAGGGGAGATATACTAGGGCCGTTTGGGGTGTGGGCGGGGCCTCTTGTCGAACCCCTCCATCGCCCTCAGGGCCCTTGATATCCCCATGCCCTGAAGGTTCGTGATGACCCCGAACTGGTCATGCCCTCAAGAGCTGAAGACAGAAAAGGCTTGAAAGGGGTTTGGGGAGAGAACAGGCGCTCTCTACTCGCGCCGCCGTCCTCGTGTCAAGGCAAGAGCACGGAGTCTATGACGTGGATGACCCCGTTCCTGGCCTCTATGTCGGTCTTGAGGACACGAGCCGTGCCGACTTTGACGCCTGCGGTCACGTCCACGGCCAGTTCCTTTCCCTGGACCGTCTTCAGAGACTTCTGGTCGGCCACGTTCTTCGCCATCATCTTCCCTTGTACGACGTGGTACTTCAGGATGGCGCTCAGTTTCTCCCGGTCTTTAAGGAGTCCCTCAACGGTTCCTTGGGGTAGCTTCCCGAACGCTTCGTCCGTAGGAGCGAACACGGTAAGCGGCCCCTCGCTCTTGAGGGTGCTCACGAGGCCCGCGGTCTCGGCAGCCTTCAGCAGCGTCCTGAAGGAGCCCGCCTCAGATGCTACTTCCACTATGTCTTTCAGTCCACCACCTCACTCCCGGGCAGGCTCAGCCTCGGGAAGAGGGTAAGGGGCCTCAGTTCTGGTATTAGTATTCCCGAACATGTGAGCGTCTGATGCTTGTGGCCGTTGGCGGCCGTGTGCCATGGCACCCATGGTTCAGGGCCTTCTGGTGGCAGTGGCAGATGGCATCGTGGGGCTGTGGGGTAGAATCCCGTTCTCAGCTTCATGTGGCGGGAGTGGAGGACGCCCTATGAGGGCTCTCCGAGAGCGCGGACAGGAACTCGTCCCACAGGGTGTCGATGCCGAACTCGAGATTTCCATAGTCGTAGAGATGCCCGGTCGCGCAGGTGTAGTAGACGCTCATGCCCGTGGTGTTCATGCATCCTCCGTACTCCGATGTCACGAAGTCGTAGTACACAACAGTGTCCTTCAGAAGGCTGAGGATGTCTGCAGATATCGGCTGAAGCTCCGGGATTGCCTCACCAAGCGCCTCAGCGAAGATGCCAAGGTCCACGAAAGGATCCAGCTCTCCGAGGTACTGTATCTGGGGTGTGTGCACCTCTGAGCAGTATTGAATCGTGGACTTGCAGCCTCCTTCTTCTGCATATGCGTGTAGTGCCTCTGCGAGCCTAGAGATTCCCTCGTCGACAAGTCGTGACATCATGGACAAATCGATGAGGGATTCGGAGGCGTAGGGGTATCCGCCTATGCCGCTGCCGGCACACTCTGAGTAGTACTCCATGAACACATCTACCATCGTCCTCCCCACAGTGTTCGGACTGGTATCCTCAAGCGCGTTCAGCCTCGTAAGTAGGGATTCCCACTCGAAACCCGGTCTGGCAATCGTAGTGATGGCCCCGACCATGTACTCGGCGAGGTCCCTGATCTCGTACGCGACTTCGACGGCCGACATGAGGCAAGCATCGAAGACGATGATCTTCATCTCTCCATGCTCGAAGGTCCCGCAAGCGCTGGAAAGCGCATCGGATATCTCGGTCATCGAGAGACAGTCATAGTCACCTTCGGGAAGCGGTGAGTCGTCGGGCGAGCTCCAGTCCCAGCACACGCCGTACCAGCTCGCCCCGTGGTCCCAGAGGACGAGCATGTAGTTATCAGCGGGGGCGAAGCGTGCTGCGTTGACGACGAAGTACTCAAGCGTGGCCGCATCGCCCATGTTGAGCTCCCCTGGGCACTCTCCAGCGATATCCTCGCAGTCGCAGTCGTGTATTCCGCCAGACAAGTCGATGTCCGTCTCATCGTCCTCGATGAAGTACCAGTGGGTGCCTTCGTACGCTTCATAGGTGTCAGCGAGGACGACTATCTTGACTTCGTC
>JBFFED010000056.1:0-6992 GCA_041559015.1 Thermoplasmata archaeon
GACACTTTCATAGCGGATTACGTCTCCAGGAACCTGACCGCTGGCTTGAACTGGAGCAGGACGATGGGGCTCACCTCCGAAACGAGGGACCACCCGCTCGAGAGGGTTCTGGCATACTCGGAAGAGGGGGTCGCGATGGTGTACCCCATAACATACGGAATAAGCGAAGAGACCGGGCAGATCGGCATCGTGGTCGGCAGCCCCTCCACGATACTCCTGCCACCGAACGCGACATACCTCGAGTTCACGCACTTCTCCACCTCGTTCTTCTTCATGATGACGGCAACGCCAGATGATCCCGGTTCGACCACTCTGTACGAATACGACAGTGAATTCGCTTATGTCAGGGAGCACGTGATCCCCTTTGTGCCAAAGTACCACTCGAACCTGTGGAACGGGTACTCGTTCGTTGTCCGGGACGCCAGGCTTGCCCTGGCGTTCGCAGACGACCACAACGTATGGATTATCAACAAGCGCCCTCCGACCGTATACGAACCCGGGGTCGACTCGATAACATACGTGAACAACATGACCATTGACAACGCGACCATCGTCGGGAACCCGCTCGTGGTCGATGGCGACTTCGCGGACGGGAGCATGGTTTTCGTGCCCACTGATCTGGGCATAAGGGCGTACGGCATCAATGTCACAAAGCACAATGTCACCGGAAGAGTGTTGGACATAACCATTGGGGACCTGTTGTGGACGAGCAACTACTCGATTGATGGGGAGCCTTTCGAGCCAATCCCCGGTAACAACATGCTGGCGTTCCAGTACCCGTACTCACCCTCTACCCCGATAGGCAAGGAATGGGTTGCGACAGCGTCTACGGACGGACAGGTCATTGCATACGACAGGATCACAGGCAACACCACATGGTCTAACAAACTCATCCTAACCGGGATAAGGGAGTTCGACATCAGCGGGTTGTACTCATCCCCTGACTATCTCATCATGATCGGCAAGACAGGTGAGAGAGGGGTCATGGCAGGGCTCGTGCCCGAGACCGGGAGGGTCGGGAACAACAACACGATGTTCACGTCGGTAGAAGGATACATCGACAGCGAGCCGCAGTATATCCCAGGCCAGCTGCGGTACGTATTCAGCACCGATAAGGGAACCATCTATCTGATTACCGACCTCATCAGGGTCAACGCAACGTTCAGTGCGCCGTCCGGAGGGGCGGTTACGCCAGTCGCATTCCTTGGCAACATATACATCGAGATGGCCAGAGCAGGGAATTACTTCGGAGTGATTACCGCGGAGAACACCCTGTTCATGGAGACATTGACTGGGGTCAACATAGCACCCCTTCCGCCTGGCTCTTACCCTTCTGGCAACTACTATCTGCTCGGCACGGACTACGAGGGACACGATATCCTGACTCAGGTCATGTTCGGTACGAGAGCAGAGCTGATGGTAGGCATCACCGCGGCGTTCTTCTCTGTCGTGGTCGGCACTATCGTCGGGCTCGTAGCCGGGTTCTATTCCGGGTTCGTCGACGACCTGCTGATGAGGGTGACGGACGTTATGCTGAGCCTTCCGTATCTGGTCATAATGCTCCTGTTCGCGGCTGCCTTCGGGCCGTCGCTCTTCAACATAATCATCATATTCGCAATCCTGTCATGGGCCGGCATCGCAAGAGTCATACGCTCAGTGACGCTCTCCATCAAAGAGCGGTCATTCGTAGACGCCGCCATAGTCGCAGGCGCCTCCGACAGCAGGCTCATATTCAGGCACATAGGTCCGAACGTCCTGCCTTTCACGTTCCTGTACATGACTTTCAACATATCCGGCGCGATCGTCACCGAGGCCATCCTGGCGTTCCTGGGCTTCGGGGACCCGAACCACATCACCTGGGGCATGATGCTCCAGTACCTGCAGATCAGCGGGCACTCGCTGGACGCTCCATGGTGGCTCCTCCCGCCCGGCATCGCGATTACGCTCCTCTCGCTGGCGTTCTATCTCATAGGGCGCGCGTTCGACGAAGTAGTCAATCCTCGCCTGAGGAAGAGGTGACACGATGGCGCTGCTAGAGGTGAAGGATCTCAAAGTCCACTTCAAGATTCAGAACGGCTGGGTCAAAGCCATCGATGGCGTGTCGTTCTCGATAGACAAGGGAGAGACGATGGGGCTAGTGGGGGAGAGCGGATGTGGCAAGACCACCGCGGCCTATGCCATCACACAGCTCCTCCCCCCGAACGGGTACATCAAGGGTGGATACATCTTCTTCAAGGAGCCTCCCAGTGTCACCGCCCTCAGGGAGGAGTACGATCGCAAGTTCGACCAGAGGCCGAAGGCGAGGCAGAAGGAGATTTCAACGATTGAAGCCGAGCGCACCCGGAAGCGCAACGAGCTCGACAGGCTGAGGCAGCAGAAGGGGGATTCGGAGAAGGGCAACTCGGCCATCCCCGAGGACGTGAGAAGGCGCCTAGAGGAGGCCGGCCGCGCGGTCGCCGAGCTGGACGACAAGCTCGCGGCGCTCACATACTCGTACGACCTCCTGAGGAAGTCGATGCACGAGGACGGCTCACTCGACGACTACAACGAGCAGATAAGGAAGATACGATGGACAGAGATATCGATGATATTCCAGGGCGCCATGAACGCCTTCAACCCGGTCTTCAGAATCGGGGACCAGATTACTGAGGCCATCCAGCTGCACAAGGACGTGGACGACGAGACCGCCAGGAACAGGGCCAGGGAACTATTCGACTTCGTCGGCATAGCCCCTGACAGGATAGACAACTACCCGCACGAGTTCAGCGGGGGCATGAAGCAGAGGGCGATGATTGCCCTTGCGCTCGCGCTCAACCCGTCGTTCATCATTGCGGACGAGCCAACGACGGCCCTTGACGTCATCACCCAGGATAGAATCCTGGTGGAGATACGGAAGCTGCAGGAGCAGCTCAAGATGGCGATGATGATCATCACCCACGACGTGTCCGTCGTTGCCGAGGTCTCGGACAAGATAGGGGTGATGTACGCCGGCCTGCTGATGGAGACAGGGGGCATCACGCAGGTGTTCAAGAGGACCGCTCACCCCTACACAGCAGGGCTGCTGGGCTCGTTCCCGTCGATCAAGGGCGAGAGACGGAGGTTGGAGTCCATCCCCGGCTTCCCGCCCGACCTTGTGAACCCCCCGAACGGCTGCCCGTTCCACCCTAGGTGCCAGTACGTCCAGCCGAGATGCTCTGAGGAGAGGCCTGAGGGGATTGATATCGAGCCCGGGCACGTGTCATACTGCCACTTCGCGAAGGAGCTTTGGGACAAGCTCAGGAGGGACGAGTAATCATGCCCGGGACTGAGACGGTCATAAGGGTAAGGAACCTCAAGAAGTACTTCGAGCTAAGGAAGGGGTTCCTGTCGTTCGGCAAGGAAGTGCCTTTCGTGAAGGCCGTGGACGACGTCAATTTCGACATCCAGTCAGGGGAGATACTCGGGCTGGTCGGGGAAAGCGGCTGCGGCAAGACGACCACCGGCAGACTGCTGACGCGGCTCGAGGACCCCACGGATGGGGCAGTCTTCTTCCTCGGGAGGGACATCGCGCTCCTGGAGGGCGACGACGTCAAGGTCTTCCGGAGGAACATACAGATGGTCTTCCAGGACCCCTACGAGTCCCTCAACCCGAGGACAAACGTCCTCCAGAGCGTCATGGAGCCTCTCGTGAACCACAACATAGGCGAGACGCTAGAGGAGCGGACTAAGATGGTGGCCCAGGCGCTCGAGGACGCTGGCCTCGCCCCTGCGAGGGAGTACCTTACGAGGTTCCCCCACGAGCTCAGCGGCGGGCAGAGGCAGAGGGTCTCGATTGCCCGGGCGCTCGTGATAAAGCCCAAAGTCATAGTTGCCGACGAGCCGGTCTCGATGCTCGACGTGTCGATAAGGGCCGGCGTGCTGAACCTCATGCTGGACCTGAGGGAGAAGTACGGAATCCCGTACCTGTTCATCACCCACGACATCGCTGTCGCGCGGTACCTCAGCGACAGGCTCGGGGTAATGTATCTCGGAAGGGTGGTCGAGCTCGGGGAGACCGACAAGGTCGTCTTCGAGCCGAAACACCCGTACACGAAGGCGCTGCTCTCCGCGGTCCCGGTGCCGGACCCAGAGACCAAGCACGGCAGGATAAAGATCAAGGGAGAGATACCGAGCGCGGCCAACGTGCCACTCGGGTGCAGGTTCAGGCCCAGATGCCCCCAGGCCTTCAAGGACTGCGGGTGGCAGGGCGAGGACCTCAAGGAGTGGATCGAGGAGGCCGGCATGCTCGGACCGGGTGCGCCCCTCGGGGACGACATCGCCGCGCTGAAGCCGGATCGTTTCGTGCTCGAGATGATGCCCAATGAGGGTGCATCGCCGGATGCCATCCTGGAGAATGTCAGGGCCGTGCTGACGGACCACAAGAATGAGCCGATGTTCCAGGCAGTCGGGGCCGCGGACAGGGTGATCGCGGACAGGGTGCTGGAGATATCATGCAAGGCTGCGAGCCTGTCGGCCGAGGAGCTTGCCTCGGAGCTATTCGCCCAGCTGGAGGCAGTCATCAGGTACAAGGAGACCGACCACCCGATGCACGGGGTCATAACCGACATGCGCCAGTCCGACAACACCATCACTGTGTCGCTGGGCAGCGGGGCTAGGGGGAACTTGGAGACCGTCGAGGCGCTCCTGGAAGACTACGTGAGACACTACCGCAGGAGGACCCGTCCCGAATTCAAGGGGGTGAGGAGGATATCTTCCGATGAGTCCAAGGGCGCGGTCGTGATAACATGCGCCTCATCCAGGGAGCCAGCGGCCAAGGTTGCGAGGGACATCGCTGACGCCATCGGGAAGACCTACGCTGCGTCTGAAAGCAAGGGCCTCGGAGGGCTGCTGATGCCGGTCAAGGTCTCGGGCCGCAAGGTGAGGGTCCGCGTCATTGGGCCAGAGGATAACTGGTCCCAGCTCGCGAAGGACCTGGAGGCGTTCCTCAAGAGCATGGCGGAGGGGGGCCTGAGGTGCGCCCGCGCGGTCTCTGGCATAGACACCAAGACCGTCAAGGGGCCGAAAGATTCGGTTGCGGTAAAGTTTAACATCATGGATGAACCTCCACTCTATGACGCCGGAGGAGGCCACCAGGTGGCATGCTACCTGTTCAGGCCAGGGCCGTAGTAGGCCCTTCCCAGGACAGCCACGCCGGCTCGACGGTGATCGTGAATGGGCACGATGACTGAGTTCAGAAAGCACTGGTTCGTCACATTGCTCTGCACAGTGGCGGCGCTCATATTCCTCACCTCGCTGATTCTCTCCGGCATCAACTACATCAGGATCATCGACGCGAGGGAGAACGCAGTGCTGGCGGACGCGGAGGAGTCGGCGGAGCTGGCACCCTCAGGCATCCTCTACATCGGGTTCTCGGTGGAGCTCAGGAACCCGTCCAAGGTCGATTTGTCCGTCTCCACGGTGAGCTGGTCGGTCAATGTCGACATATCGATCATGGGGGGCTCCCGGTTCCTGTCACTCGTGACCATCTACAACAGCAGCGCCGAGATGCTCCTTGTCGAGGCCGGCACGACCAGGGTCTTCGAGTACCATGAGGGCATCTCCGACCCGACCCTGGTCTCGCAGTTGAGGGACTACATCAACGCGTCCGCGGCCCAGGGCGACACCTACACGTTCGAGTCCATCCCGTACATACACGATTTCCGGATGACGGCAGTGATAGAGGACCTCAAGCACGACTACGATTACTCAGGGGAGTCCTACCTCAACGAGATGGTCAGGCTGGAGCGCCGCTACTACGATGGTGATTACCTGTGAGGATACGCACGGAGGACCTGGGCCGCATGCTGGTCGTATCGCTGTTCAGCGCTCCAGCGATTGCCATGATGGCCTTCGACTTCGTGTTCCCCAACATATCGGTCCTCTCCCTCGGGAAGAACATGCTGGTGGCGTTCCTGATCGCCGTGCTCTTCGGGATGCCTCCCGGGTACTACCTGAGGAGGACGGACAACGGGATAGTCACAGTGTTCTTGTACATCAGCATAGGTTACGTGCTGAGCATGGTGACCTACTCCGCGCCTTTCCTGTTCTACGACTTCAGGGTCATCTTCCCGGGCCTGTACTTTCTGTTCTTTCTCAACAGGACCATCATCCTGGTGTTGCTGTTCGTGCTCGGAGGATTCATAGGGGTCGTCCTCGGGCAGATACTCCGGGAGTCGGTCGAGACCGAGGAGACGGCACAGTGGTTCGCGAAGACCCGCCCCTGAGGGACATGTCCCGGACTCACGCCGCCAGGTTAGGCAATGGTTATTGATATCCCCTGGTCGATGCATCGCACATCATCAGGACGGTCGATGGCATGGCGAAGAGGAAGATCATAGAGATAAACGAGGCGAAGTGCACCGGCTGCGGCGTGTGCGTCACAGCGTGCGCGGAGGGCGCGCTGCAGATAGTGGACGGCAAGGCGAAGGTCGTCAACGAGGTCTTCTGCGACGGCCTCGGTGCGTGCATAGGCGAGTGCCCAGAGGGCGCGCTCAAGATAATCGAGCGTGAGGCCCCGGAGTTCGACGAGGGCGCGGTCGAGGAACACCTCAGGAAGAGCCAGCCCCCCCATGGCAGGACCGTGACCGAGCCCGAGCCGTGCGGCTGCCCGCCCCACAACCCCATGATACTGACGGCCTCCAACGCTGGGGACCGCCCTGGAGACGTGGGAGGGGGAGACATCTCGAGCCTCCCGCCGGAGCTGACCAACTGGCCGGTACAGTGGAAGCTGGTGAACTCCGCGATGCCCTTCTTCAAGGGCAAGGAGCTGCTCCTGGCGGCCGACTGCGTCCCCTTCGCATTCAGGGACTTCCACGGCAGGTTCCTCAGGGGCTGACCGGTGATCACCGGCTGTCCGAAGCTGGACGACCAGAAGGGCTATCTGGACAAGCTCGTGGACATATTGAGGAACGCCACCCCCGAAGCGGTGCGGATAGTCCACATGGAGGTCCCCTGCTGCCACGGGCTCAGGAAGC
>JBFFED010000057.1:0-6843 GCA_041559015.1 Thermoplasmata archaeon
ACGCGGAAGTCCTGCGCCCCGTGGATAACCAGCGTCGGCGTTCGGAAGTTCCCCGCGAAGCGGTGCGGCGACCACTGTTCGTAGTAGGTCCGATTCTCCCACGGCGGGCTCGCAAAGTCCCACTCCGGGAACCACAGTTCCTCGGTGTCGTAGTAGGCCAGCCGCTCGTCGAGGTTGCCGTCGTGGTTGACGAGGCAGCGGAAGCGGTCCGGCCAGTTGCCGGCGATCCAGTTGACCATGTAGCCGCCGAACGAGGCCCCCAGCGCGCACACCCTGTCGCCGTCCATCCAGGGGTACTTCTTCAAGGCGGCGAACTTCTCCATCAGGCACGCCAAGGCTATCCTTCTGGCGGCGGTCCTCATATCCGTTCCCACCACATACGTGTTCCTTAACGCGGAGACGAGCTTCGACTTCATCGGCGGGATGTCCTCCAACGTCGAGAGCAGCGAGGGCATAGTGGCGATGACGGACGCATTCGGAGCGGGACGTATCATGCCCACCCAGGTGGTGGTGACATTCGACGCCCCAGTGTATTCCGATGGCGACTTCAGCATGGACAAGCTGGAATCGATCGATGACATCACCGCAGCGGTGGCGACCACGGAGAATGTGAAGCAGGTCACGGGCCTGACGAACCCGAAGGGCTACCACATCGACTACGCGGACCTGGACGCCTTGTCCCCCGAAGAACGGGCCATGATGCTGCACCTGCTCGGCATCGACGGCCGCACGGTCCTCTTCACGATCATACTCGAGGAGGGACCGATGACGCCGGAATCGCTCGACACAGTCGAGGTGCTCAGGGGCGAGCTGGCCGCTCTGAAGGCCTCGGACGGGGCGATATCGTCCGCGGACATCTATGTCGGCGGGTCCTCTGCGATCATATACGACCTCAAGAAGGACCTGGACCAGCAGTTCAGGATGATGGAGATCATAGTCGTCATCGGGATATTCATAGTGCTGCTAATCGTCCTAGGCGCTGTCCTGCTGTCCTTGTTCGCGATAGTGTCGATCATGCTCAGCATCACATGGGCGTTCGCCGCAACCGTCGGCCTGTTCGGATACGCTCTGGGCGAACCCATCCTCTGGCTCATACCCCTGATTCTCTTCATCATGCTCATGGGGATAGGGATGGACTACAATGTGTTCATCCTGACCAGGATACGGGAGGAAATCCACAAGGGCAAGAGCGACAAGGACGCGATAGTGGAGTCGCTGGACTGGACTGGCGGGATCATCACCGCGCTGGCGATCATCATGGGCTCCGCGTTCAGCATGATGATGATTTCGAGCACGATGATGCTGAAGGAGATCGGGTTCGCGCTCGCTTTCGCCATACTCCTGGATGCCATGATCGTCAGGACCTACATCGTCCCCGCGATGATGACCGTCCTGGGCAAATGGGCCTGGTGGGCCCCTGGACCGCTTCAGAGGGAGCGCAGAGAGACGAAGTGAGACCAAGGTCAGTGGTGGTGAGCGCCCCTGCCCCTGAGGGCCGAATTCGACTGGCCCCGTGGCGCAATCCGAGGCGTCTGACGAATGGTAATGCACGAAAGCATTAAGATTCCGCTGGAGGCTTATCACCAGTCGATACTATGCAGTCGCTCAGGCTTCTTCCAGCCGCCCTCATGCTGTTCGTATTGCTTGGATGCCTTGTCGCCCCTGCAGCGTCCTCCCAGGATGAAGAGAGCATCATGGCGGTCAAGAGCAGGATGCTCCTGACCGGGATTGAATCGCTCAGCGGGTCAGTGGACCTGGATGTCACGTTCTCAGGAGACGCGGCTGTCTTACTCAGGTCGGAGATATTCGACACCTTCGACAGAGGAGGGGACTTCGTCCTTACGGTGGGCGAAACCAGGATGTTCCTGCAGAACGTGTCAATAAGCCTCATAGGGAGGATGTACTGGGGAATCCAGGTTGAGTCCGTAACCGATTTCCAGAGCCTCTCCGACGCGAAGATCATCTCGATGACCTCAGGGCTGATTGGCTCGCACGAGGGTGAGGTGACGCCGATATCGTTTTCTCTGCGGTTCGAGGGCTCCGGGATGTCCGCGACTAAGGTGATGGAGGTCGCGGGTGGGGTGCTCTCGGCGATCTCTGATTCGCTGGAAGCGGTGACGACTTATGAATTCGAAGGGCTGTTCAAGCTCGATCACAGAGTGACCACGTTCGTCCTCGGTAGCTTCACTGACCCGGACTCGGAGGGGGGTGGGTTCTTCTCAGTCCGCCTTCCGACAGGCAGCGTGCTCTGGTACTCGTATGAGGGCGAAGTGGGGCCGGCCATGAGGCCAAGAGACAGCATCACCTACCGCGGATTCTCGGTCATGGAGAACCAGATCATTGGTTTCCTGCTTGTCTTGATCGGCGGGATCATCATCATGACGATACCTGGGAGGAACTTCGACAAGTTCGAGAAGCTGCACCCGAAGAAGTACAGGAAGCACGCAAGGCCGCTGCCGTCCGTCCGGGTGTCGGCTTACATCCTCACTGCGGTCATAGGCGTTCTCTACTTCCTGCCGTTCCTGTTCGGCCTCCTGGCCCCTGACCTGCTCTTCTATGCGTGGTATCTGTACTTCCTCGTGCCCCTTGCGGTGATAGGGGAGCACTTCTTCGCCAGGATGATGTACGGGCGGGCGGCGCTCACCATACCGGACGAGTCCATAATCGAGATGAAGCAGGCCGTGGTGGAGCCTGAGGAGGGCGCGGGGGAGATGGTCTGCAGGGTCTGCTTCAGGCCGATCGAGGCGGGCCTCGAGCTGTTCCAGAGCACATGCGGGGCGACCATGCACGTCGACTGCGCTGAGAAGGCCCAGACCTGCCCAGTCTGTGGCGAGATGCTGTTCCCTCAGCGCACCAGGTCCATAGAGTGCAGGGCGTGCGGCGAGACATTCATGTACACGGGGTCAGACGACGCGTATTCCATCCAGTGCACTAAGTGCGGGATGTTCCAGGAAGAGATAGACCCAGGTAAGAACTACCTCGTGGTCGCCCCCGACCCGAAGAACGCCTTCATGATGGTTCGGGCTGTCTCCCTTGGCGAGAGGCCCACCATGGTCCTGACGTCGCAGTTCCCTGGCAAGCTGAGGTCGGACTACGATTTGGGCGAGATGGAGATTAAGTGGTTCTCGGACAGCGAGACTGACATCGACAACCTCAACCCGAAGGACCTCGAGGGCGACGTCATGGAGGCAGTGTCCACCTTCCTGATGACCACCAAGAAGGCTGGTCTGCTGCTTGAGGGGCTCGAGGCGCTCATCGAGGCGAACGGCTTCGACAAGGTGCTCTCGTTCGTCAAGAAGCTCAACGACCTCGCTTCGATACACGGCTCGACCGTCATCCTCGCCCTGGACAGGCGAAATCTGACGGAGAAGCAGTACGAGGCGATCAGCGAGGCTTTCGACGAGATACACGACTTCGGGACTTAGCCCGGGAGCCCCCGGTCCAGCGGGTGTAGAGGTCATTCTCCACGCCGAGGACGTCGAGCACCCTCCCCACCACGAAGTCGACCATGTCTTCCACGCTCTTCGGCTCAGGGTAGAATGCGGGGCAGGCAGGCATGACCACTGCGCCCGCAGCAGCGAGCCGCTCCATGTTCCCCAGGTGTATAGCCGAGAGGGGCGTCTCCCTGATGACGAGGACGAGCTTGCGATGCTCCTTCAGCGCCACGGAGGCTGCCCGCGTTATGAGGTTGTCCCCGATGCCACATGCAATCTTCGACATCGTGGAGGCGCTGCAGGGGGCTATCACCATGGCATCGAATCTCGAGGAGCCAGAGGCCAACGGGGCGAACAGGTCGCTGTTCCCGTGATGCGAGTCCGCGAGCGCGTGAATGTCAGCAGAGGACAGCCCGAGCTCTTCCTTCGCAATCGTCCGCCCGTCGTCCGATACCACCACCGTGATCCGTCCGGGAAGGGCCTTGAGGAGCCTGACGCCATAGACGATGCCCGATGCTCCTGTGATGCCGACAACGGTGTGCACGCCCAAGGCAAGGCGTAGGCCTGAGAAAAAGGCTTCCACGGACCGGGCGCGGACCGCCTTGACTCTGATGGACTGGCATCCCATCTGGCCCTCCGCGATGGTGGGAAGCATTTAAATACGGGCAGCATCTTATCCGCGCTTTGCCACCCCGTGTGGCACCATTCCAGCCGGTCAGATTTCGATTCACCCGAGGAATGTCAATGGCTACTGCGTACGATGTGCCTGCGGACAAGCTGATAAGGAAGTTAGCGGACGAGCTGAAGAAGGTGGAGACCATAGCGCCGCCCGACTGGGCCCCCTTCGTCAAGACCGGCAGGCACAAGGAGAAGAGCCCCATCGAGAGTGATTGGTGGCACGTCAGGGTGGCGGCGATGCTGAGGAAGATATACATCGACGGACCGATGGGGACCACCCGTCTGGCGGCCGAGTACGGCGGGAAGGCGGACAGGGGCTCGAAGCCGAATAAGGCGGTCAGGGGCTCGCGGTCCATCTCGAGGGTCACAGTCCAACAGCTGGAGAAGAGCCAGCTGGTTCAGAAGCAGAAGGACGGCGGACGGGTAGTGAGCGCCAAGGCTAGGAAGCTGATAGACGGGCTGTCGACGCAGATACTGAAGGACATGGCCGCGCAGAACCCGGAGCTGTCCAAGTACCTCTGAGTGAGCGGACATGGCAGAAGAGGACGAGCTCGAGGCCCTTAGGCAGAGGAAGATGCAGGAGCTGCAGGAGCGGGCGCAGCAGGAGGCCATGGCCCAGGAGCAGGCGAAGCAGGTCGACGCGCAGAGACAGATGGTCATGCGCCAGATACTGACGCCTGAGGCGAGGGAGCGCCTCGCGAACCTGAGGATGACGCGCCCAGACGTGGTGGACAGCGTCGAGAGCCAGCTGATCATGCTCGTCCAGTCGGGCAGGATAACCCAGCAGATAGACGATTACACGCTCAGGCAGATACTCCGAAAGGTGATGCCTCAGAAGCGGGAGATCAAGATAGAGAGGCGATGACATGGCGAAGCACAAGCCACACGCGAGGAAGCTCAGGCTGTTGGCCGCGGAGAAGAGCAACAGGAGGGTCCCAGCCTGGGTGATGATGAGGACGAACAGGAGTTTTCTCAGGCACCCGAAGCGGAGGCACTGGAGAAGGACCAAGCTGAAGGTGTGAGGTGTTCATCATGACTGAGGAGCTAGAGAGGGTCTTCACCATCCCCTTGACGATCACCAAGCAGGTGCCCCGCACCAAGCGCGCTCCGAGGGCCATCAAGGAGATAAAGGACTACGTGCGCCAGCACATGACCGACAAGAGCGCAGACAAGGAGGAGCGGGAGAAAGAGGTCTGGATAGACTATAGGGTCAACGAGCTGATATGGTCCAAGGGCATCGAGAACCCTCCGAGCAGAGTGCGCGTCAAGGCGATCAGGTTCGAAGACGGTCTCATAGAGGTCTCCCTGCCGGAGGAGTAGTTTTCCCGGAGTAGGGGCTGGATGCTGCGGCTAGGCGACGTGGACGGTAATCCGTACGTGGGCGTGTACTGCTGCGCGAGCGAGAGGTTGGCTATGGTGCCCGCGCTCACCCCGCAGAAGGTCAGGAACGAGATAGGGCGCACACTGGGCGTCGATGTCCTCGCTACAACGATCGCGGGCTCGACCGTCGTCGGCTCGCTCGTCGCGATGAACTCGAACGGGGCGGTGGTCACCAACTTCGCAGAGAAGTCAGAGCTGGCGAGGTTCCCCAAGGACCTGAGGGTTGGTATGATGGAGGAGAAGCTCAACGCCTCCGGGAACAACATACTCGTCACTGACCGAGCGGCCCTGGTGCACCCAGGCGCCTCGAGCAGGGCCGTCAAGGTCCTCGGGGACGTATTCGGGGTCGAGGTCGGCAGGGGCAGCGTCGCTGGAGTGCAGACAGTCGGCTCAGCGTGCGTCGCGACCTCCGAAGGGGTCGTCTGCCATCCGAAGACCACGGAGCCTGAGCTGAAGATGATATCCGAGCTCTTCAAGGTGCCCGCGACCCTGGCGACGCTGAACTACGGTACGCCTTACCTGGGAGCGTGCGCGATTGCGAACAGCAAGGGTGCGTATGTCGGCTCGCGCTCGACGCCGATAGAGCTGGGCAGGCTCGAAGACGGCCTGCACCTGTATTGATCTCAGCCGGAGAAGACCCAAATCTCGGTCCCTGATTCCGGGAGGTCCTCGCTCGAGAACTCGACCTCGTTGCCGACTCGCACGACCGGAAGCCTGTCGCACACCTTAAGGAAGTTCTGGACCGGCTGTATGGCCAGGCCGAGTCCAGGGACGCGGTAGTGCATGGGCACCGCCACCCTCGGCTTCACCGATTCTATGACCTCCTTCGCGTCCTCAGGGCCAATTGTGTATACGTCCCCAACGGGCACGAACAGGAAGTCCACAGGGGATATCCTGTCGACAGCGGCTTCATCGAGCGCGGCCCCCAGGTCGCCCAAGTGGCAGAGGGTAACCCCATCCAGCTCGAACCTGAACAATGTTACCTTGCCCCTCTTGCGGCCGTGGTCAGCATCATGGTCGGCCTCTATCCCCTCGACCCTGACGCCCTTCTCAACCGTCAGCACAGGCCCTTTGAGGACTGAACCGTCCGCCCCGCGGACCGGTTCAGAGCAGTTGTGGTCGAAGTGTTCGTGGGACACCAGCACGAGGTCCGCGGAGACATGGGGCGCGCGGATGCCCAGTGACTTCCCGTCATGCGGGTCGGTCACCACAACAACGCTTCCTCCGATTTCAAAGCAAGAATGGCCATGCCATCTTATCCGCAACGTGTCCCCCCGAAAGGAATGAGGTAATCCGACAATGCGTACTTAACTCATGCGTTCATCCAGAGGCAGATCAGGTCTGCCCATGC
>JBFFED010000058.1:0-6746 GCA_041559015.1 Thermoplasmata archaeon
CACGAAGGCCGCGACCATAGTGGCGATGGCTAGTCTAGTCTTGTTCCTCACCGTTACTTTCCCCCCTCTCTAAGGACTCGGTCAGTATGACTGAGTCCGCCCTGTATTGTCCGCGCCAGTATGTAAGGAATACCGTCGAGCGCTCTCGCATTACGAAATTCGACCTGACCACCGTGATGCATGACCATAATGGTGCATCCGAGATTGCCGTACTCATGAGCTCAATGCGTACGCGACGCCCAGAAATGTACATCGGTCCGTCCAGAAAGGGTGTGGAGGGCCGTGAATCCACAGCTTCTGTCCCGCCCGCATCCCATTCCAGGGGAAGAGATGCGACGCCGGCATCGATGCGCCTCCGCAGCCAATCGGCCATCCGTCCACTACCATGTTATGCTCACGATACTCGGGACCGCCCTGCGCATGACGACGGAGTCGAATCAAGGGCCTCCGATGTATTGCTCATGAGACCGGTACAGCAGCCGCGGTCGCGGCCCGCTCGACCGCTCTCCGCCCGGAATCGGATCCGCGTGCATCCCCCGAGCCCCGCCTAACCGTTCTTCTGCTCGTCTGCAGGCATGTGTTGATCCTGATCCGCAGGCGGTCGCCCTTTCCTGTGGAGATAGAACGCCAGCGTCGCCACCACGGCCACGGACACAGCGACCACGATGGCCAGCAGGACGCCTGCGTCCAGGCCGTCCGGTTCGCTGATGGTCTCCTCGTGAAGTTCGTACTCGACCAGGGACAAGACGATGTTGTCAACCTCGTTCTTGTACGAGATGGTCACCTTGGCGTACTCGTGGGCGACCGGACTGTACCACTCCACTACTTCGGAATCGGCATACTCTGAGAGCACCTTTCTGCAGGCGAAGCTGCCTGCGGGGACGATGGCCGTCTCATTCCCGATGTGGGTCTGATTGACATGCGCATGAATGTCGAATGAACGGGAGAAGTCCTGGTTATCCTCGTAACCTTCGACTGACGCTGTTCCTAGGTAGACCACCGTGCAGTTGGTCCCTGGTGTGAGGTTCCCGAATCCTTCATCCAGGGGCAGATCAGACGGCTGGATGCTGACATCGCTGCAGTGAGTATCGTTGTGTTCCTCATAGAAGAGGAGGGGTTGGGCGACCCCCCATTGCCTGATATCCAGCTCATAGCTGACCACGCTCCGGACGGGCATTCCCGTGCAAGGGTCGAAATACTCCAACTCCGTGGTCTCCAGCGTGCCAGATACGTCCTGCAAGGAATAGGTGCCAGAGACATAGTTCCGCACGGCTACCCTGCCGTCTACAAGGGCCATTGTGGTCGAATAGAACAGCACCACCTCGGGACCTTCGCCGGACAGGTTGAGGATCGTCAGCCCAAGGCATTCACGCGTCAGTGTGCCGTTCAACGAGAGATAGTAAGACAGCGACTCGCTGGCAGTCTCATTGTACGAATACATCCACACGCTCCCCGAGGTATGGTGATGTCGTCTGCGTCAACTGTCTCGGGGTACGCTAGGAAGGCCATTATCAGAAGGCAGGCCACTAACGTTTCAGCGGCTCTCATGTCGGACTCCCTGCCCAGGAATGTACTGCATCGATGAAGCTCCTGCTGCCCTGGCCTCTGCGCCTACTCTATATAGGGGAAGCCTATACCATTTTCATAAACGGGCTTTTCCGGAGGCCTGACAGAAATGAGACGATGGAAGGATATACCGCTCTGGAAGGACGTCAGCACCAAGGAATGGACTGACTGGAAGTGGCAGGTCAGGAACAGGGTCATGGACGTCGAGACCCTGGCCGAGGTCATCAACCTGACCGACGAGGAAGAGGCCGAGATAAGGAACTCGATGAAGTACCTCCGCATGGCAATCACGCCGTATTATGCCTCATTGATGGACCCGAACGACCCCCACGATCCGGTGAGACGACAGGCGGTGCCCACATCGAACGAGCTCCATGTCACGAGCGACGAGATGGAGGACACCGTCGGTGAGACCGTCGACTCGCCGCACGAGGGCCTGACGCACAGGTACCCGGACAGAGTGCTCCTGCTTCTCACGGACCAGTGCAGCATGTACTGCAGGCACTGCTGCCGGAGGAGGATAGTCGGGCAGACGGACCACCAGAGGAGCTGGGAGGAGATCAAGGAAGGCATAGACTACATCAGGGATACGCCCGAGGTCAGGGACGTGCTGCTCTCCGGCGGCGACCCCCTGATGGTCTCAGACGAGTTCCTGGAAAAGGTCATCCGCGAGATCAGGAAGATCAAGCACGTCCAGATAGTCAGGCTGGGCTCGAGGACCCCGGTCGTGCTGCCTTACAGGATAACCCCGAAGCTGGTCCGGATGCTCAGGAAGTACCATCCTGTCTGGCTGAACACTCACTTCAACCACCCGAAGGAGATAACCTCACAGTCCAGGCGCGCCGTGGAGACTCTGGTCGACGCGGGCATCCCCGTGGGCAACCAGTCCGTCCTGCTGAAGGGCGTGAACGACTGCCCGACCATCATGAAGAAGCTCTGCCAGGACCTCACCTGGATCAGGTGCAGGCCGTACTACATCTACCAGTGCGACATCGCGAAGGGGCTTGAGCACTTCAGGACCGCGACCGCGAAGGGCATCGAGATAATCGAGTCGATGAGGGGTCACACGTCCGGGTTCGCGGTTCCAGAGTTCATCATAGATGCGCCGACCGGCGGAGGCAAGATCCCCGTGGGGCCCAACTACGTCGTTTCTATGTCCGACAAGAAGATCGTGCTCAGGAACTACGAGGGGGGCATATTCTCGTTCCCCGAGGTGGAGGGCGACAGGACGAGCGTATGCCCGCCCAGCTGCAAGATGTGCGAGGACCACCCGGAGCTCGAACCGAAGGAGGGCGTCGCGGGTGTGCTCGCGGGTAAGAAGCTGTGCCTCATCCCAGAGGGCACGATAAGAGAGGCGAGGCGCAAGGCCTACAAGAAGCACAAGAGGCGCTAGGATGGACTGGACGAATGGGCACACTGCCCACCACCCTCTCGGAGGTAACCGACTTCAGGCCTTCTCCTCGAGGACCGCCTGGCTGATCGAGTAATTGCCCGAGTGGCGCTTCCAGTTCGCATGCGCCTCCTCGACCCGGATGGCCATCGAGAAATTCGGGGCGTCCAGGACGAAGGTCTCCAGCTCCCCGCCCTCGCCGGAGACGCTAATCCTGTGCTTGTCCCTGAGCGCCTTGAGATCGGCGATCGACTTCGAAGTTATCACCTTCCCAAGCCAGCCCTCGTCGAACCCCTCTGCGTAGACCCCGGCAATCATGAACTTGAACCCCGCATGGACCATGTCCTCGAGCAACATGAGCTGGTCCTTGCGCCACAGTGGCGAGAAGAGTGGCTTTCCGAGCCTGTGGGCGATTTCGTTCAGCCGGGACCACTGGTAGTCGGAGGCTATCGCTCCGCACACGAATCCCTCTGCCTCCTTCTCTCCGCTCATGAGGGCCTCGATGTCCTTCAGCTCCTCCTCCTTGAGCCCGGCGCTCTCCCTGTATCTTATCGGTATCCCGAGGGCATCCGCCTGCAGCCGGGTCCACTTGATGTTGGGGTGGTGGAACATGTATGAGTCCGGGGCATTCGGGATGACGGTCAGCAGGCTGACCACCTCCCAGCCCTGCTGTTGGGCCAGGTACAACGCGTATGCGGAATCCTTTCCCCCCGAGAAGAGCGCCGACACCTTCATCTGTTATCGAAGACGAAGTATGGCGGTGCCTCTCTATAAGCATGACCCGGGGCACACCTAACTCGGTTTATATCATGACAGCGTTATCGACCGGTCGTGTACTACTGCCCGAAATGCGACCGGAGCATATCCAAGGAGCGCGTCGGGGAGGCCGATAGAGAGCTGAGGGAGAAATTCGGGGTCTCAGGCCTGTCGAGCCTCAGGTGCCCTGTCTGCGACTGCGAGTACATAGACCTCGACAAGGTGGAGGAAGGGGGAAGGAGACATGCCAGCAAGACGGGCCGGAAAGCCGATACTCCTTGAGGAGCTGAAGAGCACTGAGTTTGCGAGGCTCGTCAAGAAGAAGCCAGTCGCGATAGTGTCCTTCGGCGCGGTCGAGGAACACGGCTCTCACCTGCCTCTCTGCACGGATGCGTTCCAGGCAGAGGAGATCGCCCGCAGGGTGGCCGTGGAGCTCGGAGGAGTACTGTGCCCGCCGATCAGATATGGCGAGTGCAGGTCTACGCGCAACTTCCCGGGGACGGTCACGCTGCGGTCGGAGACGGTCCAGGCCCTGGCCTTCGACATCGTCTCCGAGCTGGGGAGGAACGGGCTCGACAAGATCATCATGATCACCGGCCACGCGGGCTCTGGCCACATGGCCGCCCTGAGGCTGGGAGCCTTCAGGGCCGTCGAGCTGATGCCCAAGCTCAAGGTCATGGTGCTCTCCGACTACGACATCGCTTACGACCTCCGGGGGAAGGAGTTCCCGGTCGAGGACGGGCACGGCGGGGAGATCGAGACCTCGCGGATACTCAATGTCAGGCCTGACCTGGTAGGCAGGACGAGGCCGAAGGGGAAGGGCAGACCGCCTCCGTACATGCTGCTGTCGGACCCCGAGCGGTATATGCCTAGCGGGATATACGGCGACACTACATATGCGTCAGCCGCGAAGGGCAAGCGGATAGATGATTACGTCGTGAGGCGGCTCTGTGAGCTTGCCCGCAGCAATTTCAAGATGGGGAGGTGAGACTACGAACCTCAAGGAGGAGGCGGCGAGGGCCGCGGTCGCGCAGGTCAAGAGCGGAATGGTCGTGGGGCTCGGAAGCGGCTCGACCGCAAGCATCGCGATAAAGCTCCTGGGCGAGAAGGTCAGGGACGGCATGGACATAGTGGGCATTCCAACCTCGAGGGACTCTGAGATACTGGGGAGGTCGGTCGGCATCGGAATCGGCGAGCTGAAGGAACACCCGGAAGTCGACATCACCATAGACGGGGCGGACGAGGTGGATCCGAAGCTCAACCTGGTCAAAGGCCTCGGGGGGGCGCTCGTGCGGGAGAAGATAGTCGCATCGGCGACCAGGCTCGAGGTCATCGTCATCGACGACTCCAAGCTCGTGGACTTCTTATGCCAGAAGGCGCCCCTGCCGGTCGAGGTGGTCAGGTTCGCCCACGAGTCGGCCCTGACGAAGCTCGGGCGTCTGGGGTGCAAGCCCACCCTCAGGATGCGGGACGGGGAGATGTTCGTCACAGACAACGGGAACTACGTCGCGGATTGCAGGTTCGAGAGGATAGACGACCCGATGGGGATGGAACGCACGATCAACAACATCCCCGGGGTGGTAGACAACGGCCTGTTCGTCGGCCTCGCCCACAAGGTCATAGTCGCATCGAAGGACGGCGTGAGAACGATCGAAAGGCGCTGAGACTACTTCGCGAGCTCCTTGAGCTGCTTGATGCTGTTCTCGATGGACTCGATCTTCTTCTTCTCCTCGGCCTCTATGATATCGATGATCTTGTCGAAGGGCAGCGCGAGCTTGTTGGAGTGCACGGGCCTCCCCTTGCCCTCCTTCTTGATGTCGCGTTTCGAGACCCACTTCCGCCTCCGCAGTTCCTGCATGGCGATGGAGACTTCGGGCTGCCGGAGGCTCGTGGCGCTCTCGATCTCGACCGAGGTCGTCTCCTCCTTCTTGCGGAGGAAGACTAGGGTCTTGGCGATGTTCTTCGAGAGACCAGTCCTCATCAGAAGCTCGACGAGCGTCTCGTCCTTCTTAGTGAGGCCCTTGTCCGTCATATTATGTGCCTAGCCATTTATTAATTAGGCAATATTTATCCCTTTCCATTCGAGTTCTATTATATTTACCCGGCCTATGGCAAAAAGCTCAAGTGAGAAAACGCACGCTGACCCATCAGAATCCCCTCGTGGATTCCGGCAATCCTTTAATACAAGTTCCCGCTTACTCTGCTCCTGCCCTGAGGAACGCTGATTCAGATGAAGATGCCCAGAGTCACCAAGGAATACTGTCCCAAGTGCAAGAAGCACACAGAGCACGAGGTCGAGAGGGTCAAGACCAAGCCCAGGTCCGAACTCAAGTGGGGGCAGAGGAGATACAGGAGGGCGACCGCGGGTTACGGAGGTTTCCCGAGACCCAAGTACGAGGGCAGGCAGAAACCCACCACCAAGGTCGCGCTCAGGTACAGGTGCAAGGCCTGCAAGAAGGCACACCAGAGGACATGCTTCAGGGCGAAGACATTCGAGCTCAAGGAGGCCTGAGGGACATGACGGAAGTTCCGGCCCCAAGGAGCAAGTTCCTAACAATCAAGTGCCAGGACTGTGGGAACGAGCAGATCGCTTTCAACAAGCCCGCGACCCAGGTGAAGTGCAACGTCTGCGGCGCCACTCTCATCAAGCCGACAGGAGGCAAGGGCGCTGTCAGGGGGCAGACGCTCGGAGAGGTCCAGTGATGGTACACAAGGCCGATTTTCCGGAAATTGGAGACCTGGTTGTTTGCAGCGTGCAGAGCGTCAAGAACTTCGGCGCGTTCTGCACCTTGGACGAATATGAGGGCAAAGAGGGCTTCATCCACGTCCGGGACGTGGCCACTGGCTGGGTCAAGTACATCAGGGACCATGTCCGCGAGGGCCAGAAGATCGTCTGCAAGGTCCTCCACGTCGACTGGGACAGGGGACACATCGACCTCTCGCTGAAGCAGGTGAACGAGCACCAGAAGCGGGAGAAGATCCAGGAGTGGAAGAACGAGAAGAAGGCGGACAAGCTCCTGGAGATAGTCGCGAC
>JBFFED010000059.1:0-6483 GCA_041559015.1 Thermoplasmata archaeon
CAGGCGCTCCTGGAGCAGAAGGCATCCGGAGGTTACGACAAGTTGGCGTCGATGATAGTTGAGGGCAGGGGTGTACCGAGGCACGGATACGACATACTCGCTGACGGTGAACCGGTCGGGAAGGTCACGAGCGGTACGATGTCCCCGGTTCTCAAGAGAGGTATCGCCATGGGTTACGTGCCCATTTCCCTCTCGAAACCTGGCACCGAGCTGCAGATCAAGATACGTGAGAGCGCGGTCGGCGCGCGCGTAGTCAAACCACCTTTCGTGAAGAGGGATTGAAGTGAGCATCAGGCAACTCTTGGAAGAGATGATCGATGTGCCCGGAGTGTCCGGGTTCGAGGAAGACATCAGGGAACACATCAGGGCGAAGGTCGAGGGGCTCGGCCTGAAGGCCGAGGAGGACAGCATAGGAGACCTCATCACGACCGTCGGCACGACTGGCCCGCATGTGATGTTCATCGCCCACATGGACGAGCTGGGACTCATAGTGTCGAACATAGACACGGACGGTTCGCTCAGGATACGCAAGGTCGGAGGCATCGACGACCGCACGCTGGTGGGCAGAGTCGTGAGGATCAAGACGAGGAAGGGTGTGATCAATGGCGTGCTGGGCCTCAAGCCGCCGCACCTGATGACGGACCTGGACGACAGGAAGAAGGTCGTGCCTTGGCAGGATGTCCGGGTGGATGTGGGCACGAGGAGCAGGAAGGAGACCGAGAAGCTGGGCGTGCGCGTCCTCGACCCGATGGTATTCAAGAAGGACATCACTTACCTCACAGAAGACATCATATGCGCAAGGGCTGTGGACGACAGGGCGGGGTGCGCGATCCTGCTCGATGCGCTCGAGAAGCTGAAGGACAGGAAGCTGCCCCTGAAGTTGACCTTCGTCTGGAGCGTCCAGGAGGAGATCGGGCTGAAAGGCGCCAAGGTCGTCGGATTCAACCTCAGGCCTGACTATGTGTTCGCCGTCGATACAATGACGACGACCGACGCACCCCAGATGGGCGAGGTGTTCGAACGGATAACCATCGGCGAGGGCCCCGCGATGAGGATGTTCGACAACGCCGCGATCGCCTCCCCGAAGCTGAGGAAGATGCTCGAGGAGGTGGCGAAGGAGGCAAAGATACCCCTGCAGTACGGCACTGGCGGGGGAGCGACGGATGGTGCGGCCATACAGGACTTCGGTGCGCTCATGATGCCCATAGGCCTGCCGATGAGATACACCCACTCCCCGACCGAGTGCGCGAGCATCAGGGACATGGAGAACTCGTCAAAGCTCATGGTCAAGCTCTCCGAGCGTATAGCGAAGGATTCGAAGAGGAGGTAGGCAATTGGGGGGGAAGGCGAAGGAGGTCCTGAAGGACCTCGTACTGCTGAGGAGCACCTCTGAGGACGACATGGGGCCGATGGTCGACTATGTATCGGATTGGCTCAAGGATCTCGGCCTGAAACCTCAATACTATGGGAAGCGCAGATATCCCGCGATAGTGGCACAGCACGGGAAGGGCGGTGTCGCGCTCTCAGGACACCTTGACACGGTGCCCCACGGGACTGGATGGAAGTTCGAGGACGGGGAGTGCGTCGGGGACCGTCTGTACGGCCGGGGGGCATGCGACATGAAGGGCGGGTGCACGGCTATGCTGCTCGCCGCGAAGGAACTGGCGGATACTGATGTGTCTTTCTCGCTGTGCTTCACCACGGACGAAGAGACCACCATGCTAGGGGCCGCGGCAGCGGCGAAGAGCGCGGCCATCAAGACCGCGCCTGCCGTCGTGGTGACCGAGCCCACGGGTTTCGACATAGTCGTCAAGGAGAAGGGGCTGCTGCAGTTCTCAATCACGACCAAGGGGGTCGCCGCACATGCAAGCACGCCCGCCCTGGGGGAGAACGCCATCGTGAAGATGCTCAAGCTGCTCTCGAAAGCAGAAGACCTCCAGCGGATACCTAAGAACCCGAACAACGAGATGACCATGTGCGTTGACACGATAAGAGGCGGCACCAGGATCAATGTCATCCCCGACGAATGCGTGGCCGAGATCGACGTGCGCTACCCGCCAGTGATGAACACCCCGAAGGTGCTGGTAGCCCTCAGGAAGAGGATAGGCAACAAGGGATATGGGATAGAGATACTGCACGAGCTCGACCCTGTGGAGACGGATCCGAAGTCCAGGGCGGTCACGATGATGAAGGAAGTGATCGGCCCGGACGCGAGGGTGACCTCCGTGCCCTACGCCACCGAGATGGTCATGTTCAAGGAGTCGAACAAGGTCCTCATGGTCTGTGGACCGGGTGATAGTGACATATGCCACTGCAATGACGAGTACATCGACGCAAGGGAGGTAGGGAAGGCAGCGCGCCTCTACACCGAGTATTGCTCGAAGATGTCCGGACTCTGACCTGGCCTCCCTGGGCAATCTTCATCTACCCCGTCGAACCTCTTAGGTTCCAGAGGGAGTGGCGTTGACAAGCACATTGACCCCTGGAGATGGAGCTCCGCGGGTGGGCCGCAAGATACCTCTCACCGAAACGGAGCAGAGAAGACTGGAAGCGACGGTCGAGAGACCTCCGAAGAGAGGCGGGCGGGGCATACTGCTCGTTCTGGTGCTCGCGGTGGGCTTCTCAGTTATATTGGCGGGGATCTGGTACACCTACTGGAGGCCGAGCGGAGCGAGCACCCCCGAGGGGGCTTTCACCAAGATGATCGACGCGTTCAACAGACAAGATGCCGAAGATCTGGTGAAGTACACAACGGTGAGCTTCGCTGACGATTACGAGAGAGATGTCGAGATTGCCTCCCTGAAGATGTTCTGGAAGGAATCTGGCGAGCTTACACTGAGCATCAATTCGTACTATGTCGTCGAAAGGGACAACATGGGGTCACTGGCCCTGCAGGGACTGGACGAGATGGCCTCCTGGGTCGAAGGGAATTATGAGGTCGACGTGAAGGACTCGTGCGCCATAGAATTCACATTCACCACCGTTCAGGGGGCGGAGTACTACCCCGGAGACGGGGTGATGCCGCTGGTGAAGGTGGGCTCAGGCTGGTATGTTGCCTTTGTGCCTTTCCTCGATGGGGAGTTCTCGGCCGAGCCGGCCTGACCATCGTCCGGAGAGCCGTCTGTCGCCAGTGGGTCACGGATATACTCGCGCGACAGTGCGCGGGTATGGAATCGCGTCCCGTATGTGCTCCAGCCTGCAGACCCATGTGACTATCCGCTCGAGCCCGATGCCGAAGCCTGAGTGCGGGACGGAGCCGTACTTCCTCAGGTCAAGATACCACAGGTAGTTGTCCAGGTTCTCACCCTTGTCCCTCAGGCGCTCGATTATGAGGGCGTTATCGGTCTCCCTCTCGCTCCCGCCTATGATCTCGCCAAAACCCTCTGGCGCGAGCAGGTCGCTGTTCTTGTAGGTCCTCTTGTCCTCGGGGTTCTCCTTCATGTAGAACGGCTTGAGCTCCTTCGGATAGTTGACCACGAACAACGGGATCTCCCTGTCCACAGTCAGGGCACGTTCCTCGACAGCCCCGAGGTCGCTCCCCCAGGAGACCTCGTGCCCCTTCTTCTGGAGGCAGTCCATGGCTTCGTCGTATTTCATGCGGTCGAACGGGGGCTCGATCTTCCTCAACAAGGCGGGGTCCCTCTTGAGGAGCTTCAGCTCCTCGGAGCATTCCTCGACCGCGTTCCTGAGCATAGCGGACACGAGTTCCTCCTGGACCTTCATGTTGCCCTCGTTGTCCACCCAAGCGGCCTCCATCTCCATGTGCCAGTACTCCGCCAGGTGTCTCGGGGTCCGCGACTTCTCGGCCCTGAAGGACGGCGTTACGGCGTAGACCTTCTCGAGCGAGTATATCAGGGACTCGAGGTAGAACTGCGCGCTCTGCGACAGGTACGCTATCCTGTCGAAGTACTTGAGCTGGAAGAGGGTGGTGCTGTCCTCTGGACAGACGCCCGTTACGATAGGCGGGTTCACCTCGACATATCCGTTCTCGTGGAACCACTCCCGCCCTCCGCGGATCAGGGCGGCCTTGACCTTGGCGACGGCGGTCTGCTCCCTGGACCTTATCCAGAGGTGTCTCAGGTCTAGGAGTAGCTCAGTGCTCTGATACTCGGTGATCGGGAACGCCTCGGCCAATCCCACGACCTCGAACGAGCTCGCGTGTATCTCGAAGCCGCCAGGAGCGCGCTTGTCCTCAGCGATCTCACCCTCGACAACAACGGATGACTCGATGCCTGCCTTGGTCGCGGCTTCGAACTGCGTATCAGGGACCGCACCCTTCTTGACAGTCACCTGTATCACACCGGTCGAGTCCCTCATGACTGCGAACACTATGCCCCCGCTGCTGCGGGTGCGGTATATCCAGCCTCTCACACAGACCTTCTTGCCGACATGTTCCTTCGAGAGGGCTTCCTTTGTCTGAAGCATCCAGATGCGGAAGGGACGTGGCCGATATAAGCCCTTCGGGTCGTTGGAAACGGACTTATCGCCTCGACGACCATACGCTGACAGTGATAGTCCGTCTGGCCTCGGAAGACGACTTGCCTGGGCTCATGTCGATCGAGGAGGAGTGTTTCGGCTCGGAGAAGTTCTCCCAGGAGACCGTCCTGGCGTTTCTCGTTAGGGATGATGCCTTCGTCGTCGTTGTCGAGGAGCCCGGTAGGTTCGTCGGGTCTGCGATGTGCCTCATTTCTCAGGAACGTCTCGAGGGGAGGATAGCCTCCCTGGCGGTTCCGAAGCCCATGAGGGGCATGGGGATAGGTGCAATGTTGCTGAGGCAATGCGAGAAGGTCTTTGAGCAGTTCGGGATGACGGTCTACACGCTCGAGGTCGAGTCGGTCAACGAGCCCGCGATATCCATGTACTTGTCGCGCGGCTACGAGGTGGCCGGGCTCATTCAGGACTTCTACGGCCGCGGACGACCGGCATATGCCATGGTCAAGAGACCTGCAAGAGGGGACAAGACCTCTGTCAGGCCTTCCTGACGGAGAGGGCGAGAGGCATCTTGTTGACAGTCCACTGCCTCGCGTCGTCAGACTCGCCCTTGGTGACGCTGTTGGCGTGAGTCTCGACCATTATGTGAGACCTGTGTGACGATATCGCCATCTCGATGTCCCTGTGGCCTGAGAACAGGATATCGACTGGATCCTCGAACCGGAGGCCCTGCTCCTTCCTCATGTGCTGTATCCTCCTGATGACCTCTCTCGCAAGCCCTTCCAGTTTGAGGTTCTGGGTGATCTCGAGTTCGATGTAGATGTGTATGTCGTCCACGCTCGCGTGCGAGTAGCCTGGCTTGTCCGTCTCGGAGACTATCACATCCTCCTCGACCAGGTCGAACCCGCCCAGGCGCACCTTGCCCTTAGTTCTCAGGTGCTTGACCAGCTCATTCTGGTCAACCCTGCTCAGGAGCACGCTCACCTCCGCCGCGACCTCCTTCAGCTTCGGCCCAAGTGATCGCAGGTTCGGCTGCACAGCATACTGCACCATCCTGTCGCGGCTCTCGAGCACCGTCACCTTCCTGACGTTCAGCTCGTCCGAAATCATCTTCTCGAACCGCCTGAGGGTCCATGCCTTGTCCGAGTCCGCCGCGATGATGGCCTCGCGCAGCGGCTGTCTGAGCTTCACGTTGGCCTTCTGTCTTGCGAGCCTGCCCGCCTCGACCGCGGTCATCACAAGCGCCATCTGCCGCTCCAGCAGACCGTTGACGAAATCGTCCCTGGCGCGCGGATAATCGTCCAGGTGTACGCTCTCCCTGGGCCCGCCAAGATTCCTGTAGAGCCAGTCGGCGAAGAACGGTGTAATCGGTGCCATGAGTCTTGATATCTCCAGCAGGCATTCCTGAAGAGTGCAGTGCGCGGAGAACCTGTCCTGCGGGTCGTTCTCCTCCCAGAACCGCCTCCTGGACCTGCGCACGTACCAGCCGCTGAGGTCGGAGACGTAGCGCTCCAATGCCTCGACTGCCTTGTGCGCCTCGAGGGCGTCGAATGCCTGCCTCACATCGCGTATCGCCGAGTGTAGTCTGGACACGATCCATCGGTCTAGGTCGTGGGTCCTAGTATGCTCGTGCCTTCCGCTGAAGCCGTACGCATTGGCGTTGGACGCGAAGAACGCGTACACGTTGAGCAGCGTGTTGAGCGTGCTCACGACTGGGTCTCTCGCAGCCTCCATCGAGAACTCGACGGGCTGCCAGACTGGGTCCTCCATCAGAAACATCCTGTAACCGTCCGCGCCTATTGTCGAGAACACTTCATCTGGATAGACTATGTTCCCCGCATCTCTGGTTATCTTCCTGCCCTTGTCGTCTAGCACATGCCCAGGGACCAGCACGGACACGAACGCCGGCTTGTCGAACAATATCGTCCCGAGCGCGAGCTGAGTGTAGAACCAGCCCCTGGTCTGGTCCACACCCTCCGCGATGAAGTCGACCGACCTGTGCGTGTCGAACTCCTCGATGTTCTCGAACGGGTAGTGGTACTGGGCGAAAGG
>JBFFED010000060.1:0-6421 GCA_041559015.1 Thermoplasmata archaeon
ATTTCCTTCCGCATCCTGACCTCTCAGAAGCCTTGGCCCAAGCCCCTCGTCCACGGGTTCTCTTCCTCGTGAGTGATACGATAGCCCTGGGCCTCCCACCAGGGCAGGGACTTCCAACGGAATACCTTGAGGGTTGCGGATTGTGCCAAGGGTGACTGCATGCATCCCTCTTGAGCGAGCCTGTTCCTCAACGAACTCGACCATGCGAATCCCAATCCCCTGACCCTGGTGGTCGCGCACCACGTCGATGTCGACTAGCTCCAATTCCGTGCTCCGTTCCTCAACGGCCACGACCCCAACGACATGCCCGCCCGGTTAAGCCACGAGAGTCTCCTCGTGCCTCACACGATTGGGGTCGATCCAGACGGCTGAGAGTTTCTCGATATCTCGGAAGGGTGAATCATTGTCAACACCTCCATGATCCGTGATCTCTTCTTCGTTGACGGAGTCCATTGCGACCTTCACAATCGCCGGGATATCGGTTCGAGCTGCCGCACGAACAACGACTTCGGTTGCGCTGCCAGACATCAGAGAGAAATGTCGAGGATGGCCCATAACCATTGCCCTTGGCCGCAAAACAGAAATCCACCCACGGGTTGTCGGTCTTGGAGTGCTACGATGAAAGTGGTGCAGCTCGGATGTGGGATATGTGGCCTTGTGTGCGCGGAGCACCTTTCTCGGAACCCGAAGGTAGATCGACTGACGCTCGCTGACGCCCAGATAGCCGCAGCAATGAATCTTGCGAGCCGCCTGAAGAATGGCCGTGTCTCCGTCGTCAAGGCAGACGGCACTGATTCTGTCGTGCTAGAATCGCTCCTCAGTGATTGCGACATCGTCGTGGCCACCATGCCCTGGCGCCTGAACCGCATGGTCATGCAGATTGCCGCCAAGGTGGGAACCAACTACGTGGACTTCGGGATGCCCTTCGATAGCACTGGCCCTGAATTCGACGAGCATTCCAGGCTGTGCAGAAAGGCAGGCATAGCCGCACTGGTGGGAATGGGTGAGGAACCGGGCATGTCGGATGTCTTCGCGATGCACGCCGCGAGCAAGCTGGACAGATCAGACGAGGCTCACATATTCGATGGAGACACCGCATCCGTTGAGGGGCTCGAGTTCTTCTCTACATGGTCCCCAGTGGATCTCCTGGACGAGACGAGTGTGCCCGCGGCAGTCTTCAGGGACGGGAAGATAGAATTCATACCGCCCCTGAGCGTGCGACAGATCTACGACTTCCCCGAACCAGTCGGTCCACTTCCCGTCTACAAGACGAATCACGATGAGACCTACTTCATGCCCCTGGGCATCAAGACACTCAGACATGCATCGTTCAATATCGGGATTGACGACAGATTCGCTGAGGCCGCGAAGACTTTCGGACGATGGGGCCTGCTGAGCAAGGAGCCTGTGAACGTCAGGGGTGTCGAGGTGAGGCCCATAGACGTGGTGACCGCGATGCTGCCGAAACCAGTCAGCTTCGCGGCCAAAGTCAAGGGAGACACCTGCTTCGTCGTGGAGGTGACTGGAGAGAAGAGCGGACACAAGAAGAAGGTCAAGATGTGGACTATCATGTCCCACGCCAGAGCCCATGAGCTTTTCAGAACGAATGCGGGAGCGTTCTACGTCGGCACCGGAGGAGCCGTGGCGACTGAGATGCTCATAGACGGGGAGGTGAAGGAGAAGGGAATCGTGATCCCTGAGCAGCTGCCCGTCGACAGCTTCCTCAGGCGCCTGAAGGAGAAGGGGGTCGAGGTCCATGAGCAGGTTCTGGACCTGTGAGAATTCGCGGAGTGGACCGGGCTGTTTTCGGGCAATCTGATATATTCCATGTGCCCCTAGTTGTTCATCGAGAATACCCGGAGGCGAGAACTGATGCTCAGCCACTGCCCTGGTTCTAGGTTGTTCGCGGAGCCGATACCTGAGCCCATCATATGCCCGCACTGCCGTCAAGAAGTCGAGATATTCACCACGGAACAGTCGATGACATGCTACTTCTGCGGAGGGCTCGTCACCAGGGAGAAGAGGCCAAGCTGCTTCGACTGGTGTAAGTACGCGAATGAGTGCGCCGAGGAGCTGAGGCGGAAGAGAGGCGTTCCTCGCGACGCGCCCGGGGAGTCCCGGGCTTGAGAGAGGTTCGCGACCTCGGTGTCCCTGAGCCGGACTCTAACCCTCGACCCGCTTAATGATCTCCTCGTGGACCGGGATGTGCTTCTCCGGGAGATATGAGCAGAACTTCACCGGATCGACAGCCTCGGGCGACTTCACGCCGGATATGCTGATCTCCTCTCTCGCGTACATCTCGATGGCAACCGCGACAGGCATCGCGGTCTGATAGGCCGTCGCGTGCATGCCGGAGAGCTGATAGGCCTCCTCGTGAGACATGTAGGTCCAGGTCCTGACTACCGTCTCCTCGTTGTCCATCTTCCCGGAGACCTCGGTGAGGACGCAACAAGTGCCCTTCAGCTTCCCCGCGAGGTCTTCTGGCTTCGGCATCGTGGCAATGACGACCTCTATCGGGGCGATGTCCATGTCCCTTATCTTCACGTTCTTGAACGAGAGCAGCCCCAGTTTCTTGAGGAACTGCACGTACTCCACGAAGGTCTCATCCAGCGTGATCATGAAATCGCATCTCTTGATCCTCTTCCCGATGAACCGTGGCACCATCTCGCTCTCCTCGTGGTCGGTCATGTATACCTTCATCGGACCTATAGGGTCCGGGAAGGAGTAGACCTCTGTCGTGCTCAGCGGGGGGACGCGCTTCCACCTTCCGTTCTCGTAGTAGAGCGGATTCCGGATGCACTCCTCGATCATCGCGTCCGGCGAGAAATAGGTGACGAACTCGTAGCCTTCCAGCTTGCTGTTGTCCGCATCCCTGACCTTAACATAGTCGACGCTCTCCATCCTATCAGCAGCGCGTTTCGCGAACAGATTGGACGCTCCGGGGTCGATGCCCATGGAGCACAGGGCGAACAGCCCGGCATCCTTGAAGTCCTTGTCCATCTTCTCCTGGTCCTCGAACATCGGGTGGCCGAACTCCTGGTCCCCCGTGGCCATGTCTGTGTAGTTAGCCCCACCCTTGAGGCTGCCCTCCATTATCTTCAGGTTGAGGGCGGGTATAGTCCCGTTCACGAGAATATCGACCTTCTCCGCGACCTTGGCGACCTCGTCCGGCTTCGAGCCGTCCGCTTTCACGACCTCAATCTTGTCGCTCTTGGCCCGCTTCTTCACGAGCTCAGGCCCTTTTAGCTTGACGTCCGCCAGGACCAACCGCGAGACTAGCTTGCTGTTCGCGAGATCCATAGCTATGCATTGCCCGACTCCTCCGCACCCTATTATGCCGACTTCGACCTCTCTTGCCATGGTTCCACATTTCTTTGGCGGGGACACCCGCCGACCTGGGTTATCCCAGGCGGCAGGGTATTCCTGGGGGGCTCTATATAATCTCAACGGAGGTTCTCAACCAGCCGACCCCGGCCCCTACAACACCGTTGGCTCGACGATAATTATGTAGATATACACAATAAAATCCATTGACGCTCCCAAGGCGGCCGCCACATGAGGATCTGCCCACATGCGACCGCCTGACAACACATTTAGACCAGGTGAGGCATCTAGAGCGTCGTGGGTCACGGGATGACATATCCGCCTGCGGTCAGCGATCCTTCCGATAGCGTCTCCGCCCCTGAACAGGTGAAGGGGCTTGCGAAACCCCTGTGGTTCGCGGCAGGGACAGTATTCCTCGGCATCGGCATCGTTGGCATCGCACTCCCCATCCTCCCGACGACACCGTTCCTGCTACTCGCAACCGCGTGCTATCTGAGGAGTTCGAAGCGGATGTACGACTGGATGATGGCGAACAGGGTCTTCGGGAGACATCTCAGGGACTATCACGAGGGGAGAGGGATGTCCTGGAAGGTCAAGGTGGGAGTAATTGCCTTCCTCTGGATGGTGATTTCGATCACAGTGATGTTCTTCACGGACGAGCTGTGGCTGAGGGCGCTTCTGATGGTCATAGCTGTGGCGGTCACTGCACATGTGGCTACAATCAGACCCAAGCAGAGAGACTGCCGATACGAGAAGGCCTAGACCGACTTCTCCATGAGCACGCGGAGCAGATCCCTCTTGCCTGCCCTTGGCCCGAAAGAGACCCTCTTCAGGACGCTGATCTCTGCAAGCAGCCTCAGGCCGCCGAACAGCGATGGTATCTCGCCCTCCTGGAAGTAGTGCGTGAGTATCCCGTTCCCCCGGATGAACGAGCTGTCCTCGACCCTCTCGCCCTCGCCGAACCTGAGGTCGGCCCTCCCGAAGCCCTCCACGAATATGTGGCCTCCAGGAGCCAACACCCTTGCGAGCTCGCCGCAAGCGTTCACGCGGTCTTTCTCCGTCAGGTGGGAGAGGGTGTGCACGCAGGAGATGGCATAGAACTTTTCTGATTCAAACGGAAGATTGAGTATGTTGCATTCGACAAGATTCACTTTGCTCTCAGAGTCGCGCTGGCTTCTGAGCGAGAGCAACGCCTCGCGGGAGAAGTCGCACCCCACCACCTCGGCCCTCCTCGCGAGGGCGACCGTGGTCTTGCCGTCACCGCACCCGGCGTCCAGCACGAGCCTGTCCGGTCTCAGATGCGGCTCGAGCATGGCTATCTCCCCGCTGCCTCCGAACTGGAGCCCGTGTTTGGAGTACAGCCGCTGCCAGGCGTCTCTGGCCTTCGATGTCAATGCAGCGGAGGTAATCGCTACATGGGTTAAAATAGTACATGGGGGCTAACTCGGGCGAACGAGTGAAAGGAAGCTTGGAAAGATGGAATTCGCGTCGACTGTCAAAGACGAGAGACTATTACGTGCGACAAAGGAACTCGAATGGGAGGAGCTGACCCCGGTCCAGGAGGGCACCATACCGCTCGCTCGCGAGGGCATGGATGTGATGGCCCAGGCGCAGACAGGCACTGGGAAGACGGGGGCGTTCGCGATACCGATCATCGAGAAGCTGCAGCCGAACAGGACCGTCCAGTGTCTTGTCCTGACGCCCACGAGGGAGCTGACGATACAGGTTGCGGGGGACTTCGCCGACCTCGCGAAGTACATGAACATCAAGACCGTGGCGATCTACGGCGGCCAGTCCATCAACCTGCAGACCGACAAGATCAGGAAGGGCGTGGAAATCGTAGTCGGCACCCCCGGACGGCTGATGGACCTGATGAGGAGGGGGGAGCTGAACTTCGATGGCGTGAGATATCTCGTGCTCGACGAAGCGGACAGGATGCTCGACATGGGGTTCATAGACGACATCGAGTGGATACTCAGCCGTGTGCCCAAGAACAGGCAGACCATGCTGTTCTCCGCGACGCTACCCGAGACCATCAGGGAGCTGGCCCAACGGTATATGCGCAAGCCGAAGGATGTGATCGTCAGCCAGGACACGCTCACAGTGCCCCAGGCAGAGCAGGCGTACATCAACGTCGGCCGGAGGAACAAGCTCTGGGCGCTGTGCAGGATACTGGACTCCGAGAAGCCGGAACTGGCTATGGTCTTCTGCTCCACCAAGAGGATGGTCGATACTCTCGCGCACAAGCTCAGGGCGTATGGTTATTCCGCGGACGCGATCCACGGGGACCTGACCCAGGCAGCAAGGGACAAAGTGATGCAGAAGTTCAGGTCGGGGAAGCTGAGGATTCTGATAGCCACGGACGTCGCGGCGAGGGGATTGGACATCGAGAACGTGACCCATGTGTTCAACTGGGACATCCCCGAGAACCCAGAGGACTACGTGCACAGGATCGGAAGGACCGCGAGGGCCGGCAAGTCCGGCAAGGCCATAACCTTCGTGTCGCAGGACGAGCAGTACCTCGTGAAGGCCATAGAGGCGTTCGGGAGGACCAGGCTGGAGGCCCACGACGTACCGGAGACCAGGGGCAGGGACACCGTCAAGAGGCAGCTGGACTTCGACGAGTACGCAGACAACTTCGGCATGGTGCCCTTCAGGATCAATGTCGGCAAGAGGGACGGCGTAGGGCTCGTGGATCTCCTCAAGTTCATAGAGAGGAAGACGGGCATCATCGAGCACCTGATTGGCAATGTGGATGTCGGGGAGGAACACAGTTCCATTGAGATCCACAAGAGCGTTGCGTTCAGGGCCATGAAGGACCTGGAGCACTATAATCTCGGCAATAAACGCGTGAGGCTCGACCTGGTGAGAGAGCGCCCTACGCGTTGATCTCCTGGTTTATCTGCTCAGCGCGAATGTGACCTACGACCTTGACGTTGCAGCTCCGCAGGCCCTCGATCAGCATGACCTGGTCCTTGATCGCCTTTGCGAGTTCGACGCCGACGGGACAGAATGGGCTCGTGGGCATGAATGTCAGGCTCACGGAGTCGTCCGTGACCTGTATCTCGGAGATGAGCCCCATGTCGTAGACGCTCAC
>JBFFED010000061.1:0-6245 GCA_041559015.1 Thermoplasmata archaeon
ATGACCTTTTCTCCGGGAGTCGCATGAACTCAATCACGACTGTCGCACTGATTATGATGACCGAGAGGAGCACGAGACTTGAACCGAACTCGGGAATAGGGTTCCCAGCCTTAATCATCAAGTGGTCAATCGCGCTGGCGGCAGCATATGCCGCTGAAGTCAGAGAAGCTATCGCGCTTGTCCCGAACTCCAAATCCCCCCAGTCGTAGTTTGCATCCATCCAGACATTCGACTTGATCGACCCGCTCCCGAATGTGACCTTGTACGCCAATCCTGTTGTCGCGCTGTAGGCACTCTGGTCTCCGAGCCCGATGCACACCTCCGGGGACGACCTCAGGGACAAGATACTGGCGAAGTATCTTGACGGTGAGATCGATGACCCGAAGCTCGACAGGATGCTCGCACTCATTGACAACAGGGAGCGAGCGCTGCCGAGACCGTACCCAATCGAGGGATACCAGTAACCTTTTCGAGCACGTCCCGGAATCGTTTAGGTTCCGGGGCCGCTCTGCCATCATTTCAGGACAGGATTCACACCGATGGATGCGTATTGTCGAGATATTCCGAATTGACGCTAATCCAGGCTTGATTTTACCAGCTCAGAAGTTATATAATGAGCAAGGGTATTTCGGCCATGATGGAAGAGGAGCGCAGGCACATCTACCTCAGCTGCTTCAAATGCGGGCGCATAGTGAAGTCCACGGATGCGGAGTGCCCGCGTTGCGGGCTCAAGTTCGGCCCCGGGACGCTCTTCGAGTGCCCGTTCTGCTGTGGCCTTATATGGAGGAACGCCACGACGTGCTCGACTTGCGGCATAGACCTCACGAAGTTCTCAGAGAGCGTCGAGAAGTCCAGCGCTGGCTTCGACATGGACGAGTTCGTGGACAGCATCATAACATCGGAGCTGAAGTCCATGAAGGCGACCATCAGGCGCGTCGCCTGCCCTGGATGCGGCCTGATGATCCGCGGGGACGAGGACAAGTGCCCCAGGTGCGACCTGCCCCTGGAAAAGGCTCAGGTCGACTGCCCATTGTGCGGCGAGAAGGTGCCGATCTCGGCCACTTCGTGCTCCAACTGTGGCGCGGTCTTCGAGGAGGTGTGCGAGATCGCCAGCGAGAGCCCCTCGAAGGAGCAGGAGCGCATCATCGAGGAGGTGGCCAAGGAGGCCAAGGGCAAGAAGCGCCTGGCGGGTAGGAAGAAGTCGGCGAAGAAGGCCCCCTCGGAGAAGAAATCCGGTAGGAAGGGCCGCGCTAAGAAGGACAAGTAGGGCTGCCTAGGCTTCCCCGCACGACCGTACTGACACCCTCCGGAAATGATTTAAATAACCGTTGTCGCATCTAAGTAGCATGGCACAGGATTCCTTGCCAGTCTTCGTTTACGGTTGTCTTGCATGCGGGAAGACCGTTGCGGGCACAGAGAAGAGCTGTCCCAGGTGCGGCACGTCGTTCGAGGACGTGAGGTTCGAATGCCCGTTCTGCGGGGAGCTCACATCGCCCGCGGCCAACAAGTGTGACGCATGCGGAACGGAGTTCACCGCCTTTGCGGAGGAGGTCTCGGAGACCTCCTCGATCGATTTGGATGGCTCGGATACAGAGGCGACGCATTCGGAGGCGGCGAGGGAGGCGAAAGACGCCGCGGAACCTGTGGAATACGAGTGCCCCAATTGCGGGAAGCCCGTGGGCGAGAACGATTCAGTATGCCCGCACTGCGGCGCGTCCTTCACTGAAGGATGAAAAGGGGCCGGGACCGGGAATTGAACCCGGGTCAGGGGATCCACAGTCCCCAAGGATACCACTACCCCACCCCGGCCACGGATGGGCTGTCCTCCATGCCCTTTCCTCAGATAAATCTTGTTAGGTCTTCCGGTTGCCCGGACGGTCTGGACCCCGCACGCCTGGTCGGGTTTCCAGGCAAACCTTGATATCGGCTGACTTCATAGAAGACCGCCAGGTTCGTCATCATGTATGGAGAGATGGCTCACAGAGGACTCGCAGCTGCGGTGATGCTCTGCATGGTTCTTGGGGGTGCTGGAATGTGGGTCAGCTCCGGGTTCTCGGAGAATGGTGCATATGAGGTGGCAGACGGACACGCATCGACCCTTGACACAGGATCTGTTCCAGAGTTCTTGCTGGAACCCAAGGATCCCAAGCTCGCGACCTACAACGTCACAGTGGACTTCACAGCGGTTGTCCAGGATGCCGACAACGACGTGCTGAATGTGACTTGGGACTGGGGGGACGGCAGTGTCAACGTGACCACTACCACCTCCCCAACATATCCGTACTACACGATTAAACTCGGTCATGTGTACGCCCCTGATCCCGAGCAGGGCAGGGGATGGATGATGTACCCGTACTACGAGTACTTCAACCTAACGATATACCTTGATGACGGCAACGGGAACAACGTGAGCTGCAAGACACAGGTCAACGTCACGATGCCCATCAACGGGCTTCCCGTGCGCCCGATGATCCATCTTAACGGGACTACATCGACGCTAATCGACCCCGCGGATACTGTCTATGTCGTGGCGAACTCGTCAGACCCTGAGGGGGAGTCGCTGACATGGACCTATATCTTCAAGGACGATCTCGGCGAGATATACAGGACCGTGGTGGCGCACACTCCGGCGACCGAGCCAGACGAGAACGTGTGGGTGAACATATCGCATTCGTTCGGCACCGAGGGCTGCCACAGGATTGATGTCTATGCCAGTGACGCTCTTGTCCCGTATCAGACCTGGCCTCATAACTCGTCCAACGCCATATACGTCTATGTCGCGGTCAATAGCGCGCCTCACACCGGCCAGGTCAACGTGAATCCAGGCTACCCCATCATGAACACGACCCTTGGGTACGTGTTAGTGAACTTCTCCTTAGAGGCGTACGATTCGGACGGTGATGGGCTGAACGTCACCTGGGACTTCGGTGATGGTCTTCCCGGCGCATGGAACGAGACTCCGACTGGGATGCCGGGGACGCCGACCATGTTCAGGCAGGTCCGAAGCTATACCGACACCGGGATATTCAATGTCACAGTGATGGTGACTGACGGGAGACCTGATCACGAGGTTGTGACGTACAGGTTGCTGACCATCTCTTCAGGCAATCTTCCGCCAATCCTCAGTCACATATCACTGTCCTTCGCCGAATCGCGCTCGTATGCGTTCGTGGGCGAGGAGGTGGTGGTCACCGCCGTATTCACGGACCTTGAGGAGGACCCGCTCGAGTTGGAGTGGGACTTCGGGGACGGCACCTCGAAGGTTCTGGTTACCCTGACGGATTATGATGAATGCAGCGTTACTGCAACGGTGATGCACGTCTACTCCGCCGCTGAGACATACTATACACTCACAATCAACTACACGGACAACGAGCTATTCGGGGTCCTGAACCACGAGAAGCATTTCGAGATGCTCATAGACGTCCGCGTTGACGACGAACTCCCCGTGGCCCGCGCAGGCGACGATCAGATTGTGGAAGCGGGATGGATCGTGTTCTTCGACGGCACAGCGTCGTCCGACAACTGGGGCATAGACAACTACACTTGGACGCTGACGCACAACGGGACTGAGGAGCGCCTGTGGGGCCCCACGCCATTCGTCCAGTTCTGGACGCTCGGGACGTATGTCGTCACCCTCGAGGTGACCGATTATGCTGGCAACAAAGCCACGACAACGGTGACCGTTGAGGTGGTCGAGGAGATCCCCGAGTTCGGCTCTACGGTGTCGGTGACTGTGGCCCTCATGCTCGGGCTCTTCCTCATGGCATTCATCCGGAGACGAAGACGCATGTGAAACCGTGCGTTCGACATCGGATACTGTCGGCGTCACTCCTGGCTCGGTCACCAGAGGCGAGTAGTTTCGCACTACCCCTGCGGTCATCTTCACCATGCTGAAACGGGTTGCCTGCCCTATGATTCGCTTGCAGCCTGAGAATGATGGCGAGGGACGAGAGACCAGCCGCATCGTTGCCTGTCCAGAATGCGGGGGCTTGGTCATCCATGCGAGCGGATGCCAGTTCTGCATCTTGTGCGGCCAGTCTGGATGCGGGACATGAGGTAGACCGATACCTGCCTCTACCTGACCTGAAAAGCCTTAATAGCGCCCAGGCGCTTGAACCTTCCAAGGTGATTGCCTGAAGCGCGACATCATATCGGTCCTCGACATGAAGGACGATCTCGAGGCTATCCTCGCCGACGCTGTCAAGATGAAGAACGAACCCCCGAAGAAGGGGCAGAAGCAGTTCCCGCTCAAGGGGAAGGTCCTGGGCATGGTCTTCGAGAAGCCCAGCCTGAGGACTCGGATCTCGTTCGAGGTGGGCATGCACCGACTCGGAGGGAAGGGACTCTACATCGGCCCTGACGAGGTGAGCATAGGCAAGCGAGAGTCCGTTTCCGACGTCGCCCACGTCCTCAGTAGGTATGTGGACGGTATCATGTACCGGGCGTTCAGCAGCAAGATCATGCGCGAGTTGGCCGAGAACTCCTCAGTGCCTGTCATCAACGGCCTGGATGACTTGGAGCACCCGTGCCAGTGCACAGCTGACCTGATGACCGTGCTCGAGAAGAAGGGCAAGCTGGCCGGCCTGAAGATGGCCTACGTTGGCGACGGTAACAACGTCTGCAACTCCCTCATGCTCGGGTGCGCGCTCACGGGCATGAACTTGCGCGTGGCGACGCCAAAAGACCACCGGCCGAGCGAGGAAATCCTCGCGAAGGCGCAGGAGATTGCGAAGGGGAAGAACTGCATGGTCGAGGTGCTCCCGAACCCGTTCCAGGCGGTCGAGGGCGCAGACGTCATCTACACCGACACTTGGGTGTCCATGGGCCAGGAGAAGGAGAAGGCGGAGCGGGAGAAGCTCTTCCTGCCCTATCAGGTGAATGACAACCTTGCAGAGAAGGCTGACAAGGACTACATATTCATGCACTGTCTGCCCGCGCACCGGGGCCTCGAGGTCTCGGCTGAGGTTATTGATGGCCCTCACAGCGTGGTCTTCGACCAGGCGGAGAACAGGATGCACGCCCAGAAAGCTATCCTGGTCGCCGTGCTCGGGAAGTAAGCTGCGAGCCGACGATTTCGTCCAATAGCGTGAGGAACTCATCCCTCTTGTCCGAGGGTATCGTGGCCCCAGCGGCTATGTTGTGGCCTCCCCCGACGCCTCCGACCTTCTCGGCAGAGGCTCGCATGGCCACGGACAGGTCCATGCCTCGCGCCACGAGCTCCTGGGTGCCCCTGGCAGATGCCTTCATCTTCGGGATATCGGCGTACTCCGTCGACTCCGCGAACGCCACCATGGGGGCGCTCCTGTCAGCGCCGTCGCTCCCCAGTAGCATGCCCGCGACGGTTCCCACTATGGTATCCTCTATCTCGTCCTCGGCGTCGAAGAATTGTATGTTCTTCATCCTGACGATGCCGCTCCCCTTCGCCCATGTGAGGGCTTTGCTGAGTGCGGATCTATGATCTCTCAGCAGGACCATGCCCTCGGCCAGGGCGTCACCCCTGTCCCCTGAGCATATCTGCATGCCCAGGTCGGCCCTCCCGTGCCTGCCGCAGGCGTTCAGGAGCGTGGCGAACTCCTTTGCGTCCCTGACCGGGGTCTTCCTGGGCTCCTTCAGGAAGACATAGACCTCTCCTGAAAGCCGGTCTATGGTATCCTGTCTCCTCCTCATGCTCAGGAGGTAGTCCTGGATGGCTGTCAATATGTTCCCCCTCTCGGTCTCCGTCAGGTCGGCCCATGTCCTCCACGAGTCCCCTTCCTTGAGCTCGATCCCCAGTTCGAGCAGGAATCCCAGGGCGCCCTCCTCGTTGCCGGTTATCCGGGGCAGGAAGGGGTCGCTCGAGAACTCAAGCATCTTGTGCACTGGTCTCGTCTCCCTCCCGAAGTATCTGATATCGTGCAAGGCCTCGACGAGCCCCTCATCCTGCGCAATCCTCAGTACCGCTCTGTTCAAGCCCTCGAGTCGCCTGGACTTCTGGTCCTGGAGGTCGCCCACTGCGCCCAGGACTGCCAGGTGCGCGAGATCGACGTTCCTTACGTCCATTGCGGCCGCCACCAGGAAGGTGCTCCCGGCCCCGCTGAGCTCGTTCGCGCCCGACAGCCCGTGCAGATGCGGGTTCACGTGCACGACCGAGCTGAAGTCGGTCAGGACGGCCTGTCCGCCGCGCCTGGTGGTGCCGGAGCCAGGCTCTGGCACATGGTGATCGGATATGATCGCCTTGGAGCCCTCGATCTTCGACAATGAGC
>JBFFED010000062.1:0-5893 GCA_041559015.1 Thermoplasmata archaeon
CCTCACCGCCCTTGGGCGTGAGGCTGAGGCGCTCGTGCCACACACCGGCGCGTTGACATTCATCCTCTCGTCTGCTCAGAAGGTTTTCGTGGCGAATCGTCCTCTGCCATCATGTACACCCCATAGGTCATGACCCAGAACATCGCGGGGTAGAAGACCATTCTCTCGATCCCGCCCTGGCCCAGGCCAAGGTCCACTTCTGGGACCATTAATACCAAGGCCGTGAGGCCGACCAGGCCGAGCAGAGCGAAGACCCACGAAAGAGGAGGACGGACAGTCTTCGAGGAGTATATCGCCGCCAGATTGCCGAACAGGAATGCGAAGAGGGCGGAAAGACCGTGGAGCTCCCTGAAGTTGTCCATGTCGAAGGCGCCCACACCGATCGCCCCTATGGCGGACAGGGCCAGCAGAAGCCACAGGCGCGATCTCCTGTCCCGCTGCCGCAGAAGGAACGAAGCCCACAGCGCCATCAGCCCGAACACAACGAGAGCGACTACGAACACGGCCCGCGGATTGGCAGGCCCGACGCCCAGCTTGCTCAAGTAATCCTGCGAGACACTGTATCCGGGATACAGGAACTCGGCCACGTGGATCAGGAGGAGCAGCTCGAGGGATCCTAAGAACAGCCACAGGCCGGGCGAACGCAGAATCTGCATGAGCCGGGAACGGCGCTGGGGAATGATTATGGTTTCTCTGCACGTGGGGCGATCAGGCGATAGGAGTGGACGCATCAACCCGGGCTGGCGTGCGCCAAACAATATATCTACCCCCACGACTTGGTTGTGCGACAATGGTTAACAGGATCATAGAGGTCGATGGCCTCGCACACTCGTTCGGGGACTTCAAGGCCGTCGACAATATCAGTTTCTCGGTCGAGGAGGGCGAGATCTTCTCGTTCCTGGGCCCTAACGGTGCAGGCAAGAGCACCACTATCAACGTACTCACGACCCAGCTGGCCTGTCAGCAGGGCTCCGTCAAGGTCTGCGGGTTCGATGTGCGCTCCAAGCCTCACGACGTGAGGAAGTCCATCGGTATCGTCTTCCAGGACGAGGTCCTGGACCGCGACCTCACCGTCCGGGAGACCCTTGAGTTCCACGGGCGCATCTACTCCATGCCCAGAGACCAGCGCCTGGCCAGGGAGAAGGAACTCATCGAGCTTGTCGAGCTCGGGGAGAAGGTGGACGAGAGAACCAAGAACCTCAGCGGCGGCATGAAGAGGCGCCTGGAGATAGCCCGCGGGCTCATGACCAGGCCCAAGGTCCTGTTCCTGGACGAGCCCACCATCGGGCTCGATCCGCAGACCCGTCTCCGCATTTGGGACTACATCAAGGGCGTGAACGAGGAAGGGACCACGATCTTCCTCACGACTCACTACATGGACGAGGCGGATAGGCTCAGCGACAGCATACAGATAATCGACCACGGGAGGATAATCGCCTCCGGGACCGCGGAGTCGTTGAAGAACGCCCTTGGGGAGGACATGATATACCTCGAGACGAAGGACGACGACAAGGCGACCCAAGTCGCCCGGGGCATCTACGAGGTGACGGAGGCAAAGCGCACTTCGAAGGGCGTCGAGCTGATATTGAGCGCCGACGGCGGCAGGACGATGCCTGGTATCCTGAGAGCGCTCGAGGCGGAGAAGGTGGACATCCTCAGCGTCAAGATGAAGAAGCCGTCGTTGGACGACGTGTTCGTGCACCATACGGGGCGTGAGATGAGGGACATGCCCGCCGAGAACAGCGGCCCACCGAGGCACTCCAGGAGGCACTGAGCATGGGCAGGGAGTTCATGACCGTCTACTGGAGGGAGATGGTACGGTTCGTGAGGTTCAGGGGGCTCCTCTTCGCGTCCCTTGTCCAGCCCGCCCTGTGGCTCCTGCTGTTCGGGGTCGCCATGGCAAGCAACTTCGACAGCAGCGCTATCCCGATGCCGGAGTACCCCGGGGTGGTGTCCGTCGGCTATCTCACGTTCATGGCCGCCGGCGTCATGGCGATGACCGCGCTGTTCACCGGCCTCTTCGGAGGTATCGGCCTGCTGTTCGATAGGAACTTCGGCATCATGAAGGAGATGATGGCCAGCCCGATGGAGCCCTATCACATCCAGATAGGTGTGGGCTTGGGAGGCATCACGAAATCCGCTATCCAAGTGGTGCTGATAATGGTCTTCGGCATCCTGCTCGGGGTCGAGTTCTTCTCCGGGTTCTCAGTGGTGGAGACCCTGGGAGCGATCCTCGGGATACTGGTGTTCGTTGCAGTATTCTCAGCCGCGTTCGTATTCCTATCCGCGGGGCTGGCCATGAGAGTCGAGAGCATGGAGAGCGTCCAGGCCATGATGACCCTCCTGACCATGCCGATCATGTTCTCGAGCAACGCCCTCTACTCGACAGCCGCATTCCCTGGATGGCTCCAGGCGATAGCCGCTGTGAACCCGTTGACGTACTTCATAAACGGCATCAGGTACTTCGCGCTCGGGGGCGACTTCGCGGCGATGGGGACGCACTACCAGTACACGAGCGGGGACATCGTGCTGTCGTTCATCGCGCTCACAGTGTTCGCACTCCTGATGTTCGCTTTCGCATGGCAGGCGTTCAGGTCGGCAAGGAAGTAATCGCCGGCCACAACAGGATTCACACCTTCTCCATGCGCTCGAGCTCCGGCTCGGATAGACGACTCTTGACCCCGCGGTACACAAGATATGTGTACATCGGCACGACCGCGCTGACGATGATTCCAATCGCAAGTACCCATTTCGCGAGCAGCGCTGGAACCCACTCAAGCAAGAACTCCAACCACCTGGGCAACGGCTCTGCGAAGTGCGAGAAATCGAACGGGAAGACCACCAACAGATAGAGCATCGCGACGAAGAACACTACGTTGGTGCCCATCTCGAACAGCCTCGCAAGGTTCTTGCGGCCCACGATGAGCCTGACGAACAGCGGCACCATGACGACGATGAGAACAGCATACAGGAGCACGGCCGCAAGAGTCCCGAACTCGTCCGTGAAGAAACCTGTTGGCCTTGTGTGATGTATGACGACGAATGCGATGGCGACCAGGTTCAGCGCGACCGCCGCTATCTGTCCTATGCGGTCCGGGAAGGAGAGGACATCGCCCTTTGCCTCCTTCTCAATCTGTCTATCGAGCCAATTCCTCAGACGGATTCTCGGATCCTGCTCCACACAATCCCCGTACCGCATCGTCTTCTCCCCATTATTGACTTTTCCGCCCCGCGATGGCCAAGATATTAATATCCAAACATATATTAAAATGTGCGTGGAATCGGAAGTGACCCACCAGAGCGCACAGCCAAGCGCATCATGCGGTCCGAGTCACCGATGAAATCCTTCCAGGTGGCAAGCGACTCTCGCCTCCGGGCGCGTATGTCCTTTCGTCGACCGATACAAGCTGAAGGCTGCCCGGAAACATTCTAATGGATGGAGGAGATTGGGCGGCAGTGAAGAGCATGGATGTCCGCAAGATCGTGGCAGCGTACTCCCTGGCCGTCGGGGTCATGATGGTTGCCATGTGGTCCGTGTTCGCCGTCACGGGCCAGATCCCGGAGCTTGAAACCAGCCCCAAGGAGATCGCGTTCCATCTGGCCGCGGAGTTCCTGACAGCGTTCGCACTGATAGCAGGAGGGATGGGTCTTGCCCTGAGACGAGGCTGGGGATACGCAGTCAACCTCGTGGCACTGGGGATGCTCGCCTACACCGTGGTCGTCAGCCCAGGATACTACGCACAGACCGGTGATTATGCCTTCGTCGGGATGTTCGCCGTCCTGATGGCGCTGACCCTGCTGTTCGTGGTCGTCTCTCTCTTGAGGAAGAACGACCTCACGTCTCAAGGCTGACCATGGCCGGGTGCCGGTCCGGGGACAACAGGCAGTCGAGGTTTCCTCGAATGCCCCCTCCCTGGTGAATGGGGGAGCCGGGCTGATTCATTCCTGGTTATCGCCGAGCGGCCCTCACCATCAAGTCTCCACATGGCAGATTGCTCCGGCGCGGTCCCCATGCCAGGGGGTTTCCAGGCCCTCCGGCAAAGGTCAAATAGGCCACCATACCGTTCAGCTATGCGGTCCTTCGAATGTCAGATATCGAACTGTCCGGCGTTCATCTCCTGCTCACATACAAGTGCCTCTACGAGTGCGACCACTGTTTCGTCTGGAGCAGCCCCGGCTCCGAGGGCACGATGACCCTCGCCCACGTCGAGGACATCATGAGGCAGGCGCGAGAGATCCCTTCGGTGACGCGGGTTTACTTCGAGGGAGGAGAGCCGTTCCTATTCTACCCGCTCATGCTCAGAGGGATCGAACTCGCAAGGAAGCTCTCTCTCGAAGTGGGCGTGGTCACCAACGCATACTTCGCCACCGACGACCGGGCGACGGACCTCTGGCTCAGGCCACTGGCCGACCTGGGAATCTCCGACCTGAGCCTGAGCGCGGATTCCTATCATGGCACTGGGGAGGCGAACAAGATGGTCCAGAGGGCGAAGAGAACCGCCAAGAGGCTGGGAATCCCCGTCGGCGTCATCGCGATCGAGAGCGTCGAGGAGTTCTCTTGCCCTGGACCCAGGGACAAATCAAAGGGGCAGTTGTGCTTCAGGGGCAGGGCTGCCGAAGAACTCGCAGGACGAGCCCGGAAAAGACCTTGGAAGACCTTCGACAACTGCCCCGAGGAACCGCCTGAGATAGGGAGAGTGCATGTAGATCCCTATGGCAATGTGCTGTTCTGCCAAGGGATATCCGTGGGCAATGCGTGGAAGAGACCGCTGAAGACGATCATATCGGATCTTGACCCCCGGAAGCATCCGATCATAGGCCCGCTGATGGATGGGGGGCCCGCGGAGCTGGCGAGGAGGTTCAGTGTCAAGCCGAAGAAGGCGTACGCCGATGCGTGTCACTTGTGCTATGACGTCAGATGCGCGCTGAGGAAGAGAGGAACAGCCAAGGGCGTCCTGGTGCCCGACCAGCTTTATGGCGTGACCCGCGATTTGATGAAGACAGAAGCTTGAATGCGTACCCTGGATGTGTCGCACTTGACGCCGTCCTATGGATTTCTGCTTGGGGGGAGCATGCAGATTCAATGCAGAGTCCTTCGCCGGTAGGGAATTCGCTGACAGCAGACCAGCTTGACTGATTCCAATCGATACCGGCTGCAGTCCGGCCAAGATCGCGACGAACCACATGCATGATCCGAACCGTCTCTGAAGATCTCGATGGCGCAGAAAAGCCTTATTAGGACCGCTTCGAATGCCGTGTCCAGGGGGAACGGCTTTGGGTATTCGGTCCGGAGCCACTTTCGCAATCGCCACAATCGTCCTTGTGCTCGCTGCGTCGATGGGGGTGCTAGCATATGACGATCTCTCGAGACAGGATGTCGCGGACTGGACGATAATGGTGTATATGGACGCAGACAACGACCTCGAACCGAACATGTTCGAGGACCTCGCTGAGATGGAGAAGGTTCGGTCCACGGACGAAGTCAAGATAGTCGTCCTCGCTGACACCTATGAAGCGTACGAAGGCACCCACTGGTACTTCATCGAGGACGATGAGACGGACATCGACTTGTCTAGCGGAATCCACGACTGCGACTGCGAGGATATCGCTGGAGAGTGCCCAGGAGAGCTCAACATGGGCGATGCGGCCACGCTCGAGTACTTCGTCGTCAACGCAACACGATTCGTCCCCGCCGAGAACTACATGCTCGTCCTCTGGGACCACGGGGCGAGCTGGTACGGCGTGTGCTGGGACTGGAGCTCGCCCGACGACTCACCGCTTCCCGAAGGTGACTATGACTGTCTCTCGATGACCGAGATATCCGATGCGTTTTCCAGCGCTTGCGGGACCTTCGAGCATGGAGAGATGAAGATCATCGTCTTCGATGCTTGCC
>JBFFED010000063.1:0-5610 GCA_041559015.1 Thermoplasmata archaeon
CACCCCTGGCTCGAGCCCGGTGATGATCTGCTTCTTCATGCGAACAGCACCATCCTTACAGCTCCTCGGAGATGCAAGTGAGGATAGATAAGCTCGATGGACGACCCTTGTCGTATCAGGTCATGTCAGGGCGAGAAGGGCAACTGACAGCACCATCCCGAAGTAGGTGCTCATGAGCACTACGCCCCCGAGCTGCGTTATCCTCATGCCCTTGAGCATGAAGACCAGCACCAAGAATGTGGAGAGGTTCAGGACGACGATGAGTGGCAGGATCTGCGCCTGGCCGAATTCGAAGGGTTTGGCTATACCCATGAGGCCGAGGGTCAGCAGGACCGTTACGATGCTTGCGCCTATGCCCTCCCCCAACGCAAGGTCTGCGAAACCCCTCCTGGCCGCATGGTAGGACGCGGCTATGTCGGGGAGCGTCGTCCCGATCGCGACGACTGATATCCCAAGGAGCCAGGGGTCTATTCCGAAGTCCTCGGTCAATGTCAGGGCCCCCCTGACGACGAACTCAGCGCCCATGACGGTCCACAGGATCCCGAAGACAAGCCACTGCGGCCCCGCCCTTATCTCGATCTTCCGGCCGAATATGTTCCCCATCAGCTCTAGCTGTATCATGGCGTCCTCCATGCTCTTCTCGAGCTGCTTCTCGTCCGCTCCTCGCTTGACCAGGAGCAGGTTCATGGTGTACGGGACGAAGAGTATCATGAGGGCGACGCCCTCGAAGAACGACAAGGCGCCATCGAGCAACAGTACGGATGCGACGATGGTGACCGTCATGAGGAAAACGGCGTCGCGCATTATCATCTCCCTCGTCACATTCAGGGGCACTATGATGGCCGTGAGGCCTATCACGAACGCGATTGTGACGACGTTCGATGCGATCCCGTTGCCCAGGGCCAGTCCCTCTGCCCCTTCCGCGAGGGCTATCAGGGAGACCAACACCTCTGGCATGGCCGCGAGGGTCGAGACGACCAGCATGCCGATGACGAATCTGCTGATGTTGAAGGACCTCGACAACGCGAGGGCGTTGTCGGTGATGAACTTCGCCCCCTGGTTCAGGACGACGAAGCCGACGGCTATTATGGGTATGACAATAAGAGACCAAGAATCCAATTTGCCCCATCCCTTGCGCCGGTCGTCAGGTACAATATTCTGCCCCTTCTTATGGTTTTTCGAGTCCGACACGGTCGCATGGGCAAGTTTGATGCGCTCTGCCGCCCTGACCCGAGGCGTGAAAGGGATCTACTGCGTCATTGCGGCCCTCCGAGAGGCGAAGCGGATCAAGGTCGGGTCGCTGGGGAAGATCGAGTTCTCAGCGGGCGTATACGTGTATGTGGGTTCTGGGATGGCGGGGGTGGGGCACAGGATCGACAGACACAGCATGAGGCAATCTCGGAAGCGTTGGCACATTGACTACCTGATGGAGGAGGCGGAGTACATCGCCTCCGTGGCCATCCCGTGCGAGGCGAAGGAGGTCGAGTGTGGCGCGGCCCTCGCCCTCAGTCATGATGAGGGGGCGATAGGCACCGTGAAGGGCTTCGGCTGCTCAGATTGCGACTGCGGCTCACACCTCATCTTCTTTGGAGACGTCGACCCCGAATCGGTGGCGGAGACGGTGTCCCTCCGGCTCTCCATGCTCAAGTGCGTCTACCCGAGCAAGGAAGCCGGTGGTTCCTGGACGGCCCCCTGAAGGCACTAGTTTTTTATTGCGAGTCCCTCGTTAGGGTACTTGAAATGGCGCAGGAGTCGGAGCTCACCCTGGTATTCATATTGAGCGGGCTGGTTCTCCTCTTCATATACCTGTACATAACGACGATCGAGAAGGTCCTGGAGAGAGTGGGTTTCACCAAGGGTGAGGCCAGCAGCATACTCTTCCTCACGCTCTTCTTCGGCTGGGTCACCATACCGATATTCCCGCACTCAAGCGGATGGTGGATCGGCATGAGCCTGGGCGGAGCTATCATACCAATCATGATCTGCGTCGTCCTCCTGAAGTCCAAGAGGGTGCCCATGGCCGAGGGGTTCATCGGGCTGGTCATTGTCGCAACCATCACTTACTTCATCACGAGGGCGGAAGAGGGCGTCGGGATAGTCGCCGACATCCCATGGGCCTTCATGCCCGCCGTGGCCGCAGGACTGTATTCCGTCTCGACGTTCTGGATTGATGTGAGGAGGGCTGCGCCCCTGGCATACTTCTCGGGCGTGACAGGGACCCTAGTGGGTGCGGACGTGTTCCACCTGCAGGAGATACTCAACTATCCCCCACCTCCGGACAGCACGTTCGCGCTGCTCAGCATTGGCGGTGCGAACATATTCGATATGGTGTACATCACGGGCATCGTCGCGGTCCTCGTCGGGGTGTTGATCTTCTGGTACGATAGACAGCGGAGGAAGCTCGGCTTCGAGAGTTTCGTAGCCGACTGGCGCGCAGGCGCGGAGGGCCTTCCGTATGCGAAGGACCCCTCACCGTCCATGACTTTGCGCCCCGACAGGAAGGGCAGGCTCTAGGTCTCTTGATGCGCTCGGGGCGCTCTTGCGGCCCTGCCCGCGTATGCTATGGCCACAACGGACGCGAGAGCGAGCGCGGATGCGATGAGGAACGCATAGGTCGGATTGCCGGTCGCTTCCGCAACCATCCCCGAGGCGCCCACGAAGGCCGCGCCCCCGCCCAGCTGGAAGCCGAAGAGTATCCCGAACGCGGTCCCGCGCTCCTCCACGCTGGTCACGTCGCTGACGATGGCGAAGAGCGCGGGATATGTGATGAACAGCAGGGCCCCGTAGAACACCAACGCGGGCCCGACGATGAGCCAGCTGGTGGACAAACCAAGCACCGCGACCCCGACTGCTGAGACTGCATACCCTGCGACGAGCAGACGCGTCTTGCCGTATGCGGCGCTGAACCTTCCGAAGAGGTACGACGTGACCGTTCCGACGCCTATCCATATCGCGAACATCAGGTCTGCCGTGCCTGGAGACCAGCCACCCTCGGTTGTCAGGTTCGCAGGTCCGAAGTAGCTGGTGATCTGGTAGAGCGCGCCCCCCGCGACGATAGGCGCCACCAGCGGGAGCATCTTCAAGAGAGTTCGTCCAGAGCTGACGGTCTGTCTCCTCACAGGCGCCCTCGTACGGACGCTGCTGTCATTGATCAGCAGGCTCCCCAACAGCACAGCGGTGAAGTTCAACCCGGCCCAGAGTATGCAGGGCGCCTTCCATCCGAAGGCCTCCCCCAGGAACCCGGAGGTGCCAAGGGCGACTATGACGCCGAAGTTGCCGACGCCGCTCTGGACGCCCAGCGCGGTTTCCAGGTACTCTCCGGAATACTCGCGCGTTATCCAGCTCGTGCCCACCGGATGATAGAAGGAAGCGCCGACCCTCATCACGCCCACTGCAAGGAACAACCCGACGAACTCGTCCACGAAAAGCAGGAGCACAAACGAGAGGCCCATCAACCCGGCGCCCAGTTCGAGAAGGTACCTGGAGGACACGCGGTCCGCGAATCTCCCGACTAAGTATTGCACGGCGACAGTGATGATCAGGGCGAACCCGAGCAGGCCGACCTCGTAGTACGAAATCCCCATGACGTGCATCAGAATCGGTATCAAGGCGACCAGGGTCATGAGGGTCCCATCGTTGCACGCGTGATGGAAGCTTATGACCCAAAGCAGCCTCGGAGGTTTCGGCATTCTGTTCAGAGGTCGGCAACAGCGAAGCCACATAATTCCCTTCTCCGAAAGTATTATTCGCCCACCAGCGCGTCTTCCAGACACGTGCGATTCCCGAGGGGATGCGACCCGTTGACTTTGCGTGCACTGCCTGACATTCTACAGGACACTGCGACAGGAACGAATGAGATGACCTGTGAACAGGCTCGGACACGATCCGGCAGGAGCCTATTGCAATGCGCGGATCAGGCGCGTCTGTCGACGCCTAGCATGCTTTCATGGGCCCGAGAGCATGGAGCAACGAGGTGTCCCCGAGGTTCTCGGAGACATATGTGATGGACGAGTGGACTGCAGAAGGACGCTATGGGTATCTGTGCCAGATGTGTTCGTCGGACTTGATCGCATCCAGCATATGCGCAATATAGAAAGAAGAAGAAAGAGATTTGGTGGAGTTTAATCTCAGGATTTCAGACGGGTTCCAGCCAGGTTTCGCGCAATCATCTTGACTTGGCCGCACGGACTTCCTTGCCCATGTGGTATTCTCGGATCTTCGCGGCCTTCCTAGCTTTGTTCGAAGTTCTCTTCATTTTCGCCATTTCGAGAAACCTGCCCGAAAACAGAGGGTAGCTCACACCTCTTACTTCTTCTTCTTCTTCTTCTTGACTGCCTTCTTCTTCTTGACTGCCTTCTTCTTTGTTTTCTTTCCGCACTTTCCACAAGACATTTTTTTTCCTCCTATATGCCAGATCGTGTGCGTCAATCCGGCAAGGCTTGATGCATCTTCTTCGTCGACGAGCCTCTTCTGCTCAGGTTGCTGCTCCGAAGCAGACACATCTTTGCACATGTATGCTCTTATTAACTTAAGTGTCTTTTGATTCGCTTCTCACATTCGAGAATACCTATCCGGGTCGCGGACCGCGAGCGCGGGTGAAGTGTTACACACCCTGTTACCGCGGCGAAACCGTGAAAAGATTTTATACAACAGCTCTCCATACATCAACAGAACAAGGAGCGTCTTGACCATTGCCACAGGCTGAGGACACGAAGAAGCTCAAGATTTGCTTGATCGGTGATGTCGGTGTCGGTAAGACAAGTCTGATCAGGCGCTATGTGCTGGACGTTTTCGATGACAAGTACATAGCGACCATCGGCACCAAGGTGACTAAGAAGGAGATAGAGGTCAAAGACCCGAAGACCGGGGAACCTCAGAACGTCGTGCTGCTGGTGTGGGACATCATGGGCCAGCCGAGCTTCAGGGAGGTCTTGAGAGAGGCCTATTTCTATGGCGTCGAGGGCGCGATCGCCGTGTGCGATGTGACGAGCATGGAGAGCCTGGGCGAGCTGAGATATTGGATCAAGGCGATGACCGCGACCACAGGGAAGGTCCCAATAGTGTTCCTCGGGAACAAGTGCGACCTGCGGGAGGAGACCCGTGTGCCCTATCAGGACATCGAGGTCTTCGCTAAGAAGCATGATTCCCCCGCGCTGCTCACCTCCGCCAAGACAGGTTACAACGTCGAGCAGGCTTTCTCAACACTCGTCGAGAAGATCCTGTACCCGAAGTGAGTTCGTCTCACGGCGGGTGAAGGATAATATCCGCGATAGACCATCACATCAGCGAGGCGGTCTTGTTGGACCCTAGGTGTGCTGACGCGGTATTCTACAACGGTGATATCTACACGATGGACGGAGAGCGCCCTCTGGTGCGCGCGCTGGCGGTCGCGGATGGCCGGGTCGTCGGGACAGGGGGAGTCGATGAGGTCAAGGGTGCCGCACCAAGGGGCTGCGATAGATATGACCTTGGAGGCCGCCCGGTCGTCCCCGGATTCATCGACAGTCACACGCATTTCATACAGATGGGACTCGACTCCATGAGCGTCGACCTGTCTCAGACGAGGTCGCTCGATGAGGCCCTGAGCGACATCAGGACGGCCGCTCGGAA
>JBFFED010000064.1:0-5494 GCA_041559015.1 Thermoplasmata archaeon
ATTGCGGACTATCGATGCCTCCAGAATGGGGCCCGCATGCTGGATGTCTTGTCTCATGGCCGTGCAAGGAGGATACCTGGTGCGGTTACTGGAGCGAGGTCAAAACTGCGTATGCGGAGACGATTGGGGCGATAGGCGCGTTCGAGCCGGTCTTCGTCCTCAGCGACCCGTCGACACTCATGGAAGCCCGGGAGGCGGTCGGCAAGGAAGCCCACGTGGTTGAGGTTCCACTCGACGATTCGTGGATAAGGGATAATGGTCCGATTTTCGTAACCTCTGAGAAAGGAGAGACAGCGATTGCACATTTCGGATTCAACGGCTGGGGAGGCAGATTCCCCCCGTTCGACAGGGATGCGAAGGTCCCTGAGATCCTGTCCGGGAAGATGGGCCTGCGGAGATACATCGCCCCGATGGTCCTCGAGGGGGGAGCGATATGTGTCGACGGAAAGGGGACGCTCCTGACGACTGAATCCTGCCTGCTGAACCAGAATAGGAACCCGGGCCTGTCCAGGGAGAGAGTGGAGGAAATCCTGAGGTCGTATCTCGGGGTCAGTAAGATACTCTGGCTAAGGCAGGGCATCTATAAGTCGATGATAGACGGGCACATTGACGGCGTGGCCGCCTTTGTCCGTCCATCCACGGTCATACTGGCATCCACGAAGGACGAACGTGACCCCAACTGTGAGGTGATGAGGACCAACAAGGCGATGCTGGAGACCATGACCGATGCCAGAGGTCGCCCGATAGAGATAATCGATTTCCCGATGCCCAGGCGGAGGGAGATTGAAGGCAACCGCATCGCACCGTGCTACACGAACTTCTACATCGCGCAAGGCGGAATCGTGGCCCCGACATTCGGGGAAGCGAACGACGAAGTGGCGCTTGGCCTGCTTAGAGATATATTCCCAAATCATCAGGTCGTGGGGATCCGGTCGGAGTATATCGGTGTCGGGGGCGGGGAGATACACTGCATTACCCAGCAGATCCCGGAAGCTTCCGGCCGGAAGTTGTCCGTGCTCCTCGGAACGGCTCGCCCGGGGTGAACATGTCCTCTGGGCCGCACGAAACCCTTATCTCCCCCGAAGGCCTCGCCCGCCGCATGGTTGGCGAGGAGGCCGTAGACCAGATGTCCTCTGGAGCAGACTCGGTCCATGTCTCTGCCAGGGATGTGACCATCTCCTTCGGGCCAGTGGTGGCCTTGGACGGGTTCACCGCCGACATACCGAAGGGGATCGTCGGCCTCCTGGGCCCGAACGGGGCTGGGAAGAGCACATTCATCAAGGCCTCCCTCGGGCTGCTCACCTTGGACAGAGGCGCCATATCCGTCGGCGGCCTGGATTCGCAGACCCAGAGCCTCCTGATCCGTGATAGGGTTGGATACATGCCCGAGCACGACTGCCTCATACCTTCCGTTAACGCCGTGGAGCTCGTGTCCCACCTGGGTATGATCTCCGGGATGACATCGCTCGACGCGATGCAGCGCAGCCACGAGATACTCGACTTCGTGGGCATAAGCGAGGAGAGGTACAGGCCGATAAAGTCATATTCCACCGGCATGAAGCAGAAGGCCAAGCTCGCCCAGGCGATAGTCCATGACCCGGAGCTGATATTCCTTGACGAGCCCACGAGCGGCATGGACCCTCAGGGGCGCGAGGAGCTGCTCGACCTCGTGAAGCGGATGTCCTCCTCTGAGAAGACCATCATCGTTTCGTCTCACATACTCCAGGAGGTCGAGCGTGTATGCGACTACGCCGTGATAATCGACAGCGGGAAGCTCGTTCGGGCGGGCGATATGAGGACTCTTCTGGCCGGGGAGGAAGGGGTCCGGAGCATAACCGTCCGAGGCAGCGTGTCCGCCCTGGAGAGATACATCCTCGCCCTGGGCAAGATCTGCGATGCAGTGGACAAGAGGGACGAGACTGTTGGACAGATCACCTGTCTTGTCCGCGGGTGCGAGGACGGCAACAAGATATTCCAGTTGGCCGCCGAGAACGGCGTCCAGGTAAGGAGCTATCACCCGGAGAGGCTGGACCTCGAAGAGGTCTTCCTGCGTGCTTTCAGAGGAGGTGGACAGGATGGGCATTAGCCCGATTGAGTACCACCCATGGAAGGGTGAGAGGACCGCCACGAACCTCCGGTTCTACGTCATCGCCCGGAGCATACTGAGGCACAAGATCAGGTCGACCGGAGTGCTCGTGCTCCTCATCCTCGGGTTCCTGTTCGCTCACACCGTGTACCTGATCATGATCATCCTCTCGCCCCACGGGAGGCTGGAACCCTCGGACATGAGCTCCTACCTCGGGGGCGGCATGTTCTCTGTGTTCGCCATGCTGCTGGCGGCCGTCGTGACCTCCGACCTCATCTCGGAGGACCTTGCGAGCAGCTCGTTCGTGCTCTACTTCTCGAGAGCGCTCAAAGTCAGGGACTACCTCGTGGGCAAAGCCGCGGGCGCGTTGATGGTGATGAGCCTTCTGTGCCTGATCCCGACGTTCCTCGTCGCCTTCGTATCCATGGCGACTCAGACGGGGAACGACTACGCGTACAGCCTCGGGGTCCTGGGCAAGACTGTCCTAGGAGGCGCGCTCCTGACCGTATTCTTCGTACCATTCGGACTTATGATCTCTTGCTTCACTAAGAGAAAGAGTTACGCGGCCGTCGGCACTTTCATGTCGTTCTTCGTCCTGGCCATAGTCGCAGGAGTATTCAGCCAATTCTCGGATGCCTGGGTGGTCGTGAGCCCGATCGACTCCCTCTCGATTCTCTTCAAGTGGTTCCTCGAGGGCGAGCTCCCGTCCTTCGTCAACGGAGGAGCGCTTGTCACGATCATAGCTGCCCTGATACTAGTCCCGGTGGCGGTGGTGTACTACAGGCTCACCAGGCAGGTGGCTGGCAGATGACGGTCCAGGGAGAGGGCGCAGAGCCGATCATCCAGGCCAGGGCGCTCAGCAAATGGTACGGGGAGGTCATCGGCCTCAACAACTTCGCGGTCAGGGTGATGCCCGGGATAACGGGCATCGTGGGCCCGAACGGCTCGGGAAAGAGCACGTTCTTCAAGCTCGTACTGGGCCTGGTCAAGCCCAATGCGGGAAACATAACAGTGCTCGGCAAGGGCCCGTGGAAGAACCCGGACCTGCACTCGAGCATCGGTTTCTGCCCGGACTACGAGTCCCTTCCAGCGGATTCGACTGGGAGGGAGTACCTGACGCTCATCGGTAAGCTCCACATGATGCACGGCCAGTCGCTCTCGGACCGCATCGCCGAAGTGGTGAGCCTGGTCGAGATGGGCAAGGCCGTCGACAGGAAGACAGGGGGCTACAGCAAGGGCATGAAGCAGAGGATGAAGATAGCCGGGTCGCTCCTTCACGATCCCGAGCTCCTGATACTCGACGAGCCGCTGAGTGGGACCGACCCGCTGGTGCGCAAGGACCTCATCGACCTGATCAAGAGGCTCAATAAGGAGCAAGGGCACGACATCATCGTCAGCTCGCACGTGCTGTTCGAGATAGAACGGATGACGCACAACGTGGCGCTGGTGTACAGGGGCAGGACCGTCGCGTCCGGGGACATCTCGGAGATAAGAAATCTCATGGACCATCACCCGCACAACATAATCATCGAGGGGAAGGGGGCGAGCACCTTAGCCAAGATGCTGCTCGACCAGGACTATGTCGTCTCCGTGAGGTTCAACGATAGCAGGGACAGCGTGACCGTCCAGGTGTCAAAGCCCAACCCGTTCTTCGATGGTCTCCCCGCGCTCATCGACGAGGCCAAGTGCTCGGTGACGAAGATGTACAGCTTGGACGACAACCTGGAGGCCGTGTTCAGGTATCTCGTGGAGGGATAGAATGGACCTGAAGAGGATCTTCGTCGGAATACTTGCGCTGACCCTGCACTCGACGAAGAGGCTGCTGCTCGGCAAGAAAGCCATCATCACGGTCCTCATCGCCCTCTTCGTCGCGGCCGTGATGGCGTATGCGGGCTCAGCGAGCGACGACCCGCTCGAGGACGGGACGAACATCGCGGACACGTTGATACTCTTCTTCTTCCTGCCCGTGATGGCGATGATATTCGGCTCATCGCTGATACGCGACGAGATAGACGACAAGAGCATCACGCATGTCGCGACAGCTCCTGTGGATCGAGCTTTCCTGTACCTTGGGTACTACCTGCCCCTGTGGATAGCGGTCTCGGTGTCCGTGGTCATAGTGACTTCTGTGGGCATGCTCGCGTTCTTCGGGCAGCACGGGCTCGATTCCGACTCGCTCGGCGTGTTCCTGAACTTCATCGGACTGGTGGTCATCGGTTCGTTCGTGTACTCATCCCTGTTCCTCGCCATCAGCGTGCTGTTCAGCAAACCTGTCATGGTCGGACTCTTCTACGCGTTCATATGGGAAGGGTTCATCGGGTCATTGCCCGGCGCTATCCAGAACGCCTCCATCAAGCACTACCTGAGGAGCATCGGGTCCGAATGGGTGGACTTCGGGAGCATCAGCAGGTGGGACGAGGCGTCCGGCATGGCGGGGTCCGCTGCGCTGTTGCTTGGCCTGACGATATTCTTCCTTGTCTTTGGGGCCTATCTCTTCAGGGAGAAGGAACTCGCCTGACATCGACTCTGAGCGAGGCCGCCTGAAACCCTCCTCTTGTCCGAGCGCCCCTTCCAGCGCTGGAACCCTGCAAAGGTTATTATTCCATGATGTGGATACATGTTCGTCACATCGATGGGAACCCTGAGGGATGCAGGAGTTGTGTGATCTGCCATGAAGCGAGCATTGACGATTCTGGTGTGCGTAGCTGTGGGCATGATGTTGGTGGTCAATGTGAGCGCGTTCCCCCCCGCCACCTGGAACGACGGTGACGAGGCCGCGTTCTTCGGGCACACATTCGAAGAGGAATACTGGACTAACAGCTCAATCAAGGTTCAGAGCCCCGTCGGAGACGACCTGAACTTCTCGGCGTCGTATGTCAACTACGAGGGCGTCCAGGCGTTCCTGCTCTGCCTGAACACTGTCGAGAACGCGAACGGCACGGGCTCCATCCCGTTCCAGCTCTTCGGGATGCACTACCGGACACCGGAGGACCGGGAGGTGTTCATCGGCGCAGAGCTTGCCTTCTTGATGGTATTCAACGACACCTACAACGGCACCGGCCCGGGCGCGAACGGCCTCCCAGATCCGGGGCACGAGGAAGTCCTCTATGTTGTCCCGTTCGGGGTGAGTTCGGTGCTGGGGGAAGGTGACTACGTCCCCGACGTGAACGTGCGCCCGGTACAGAAGCTGGGCGAGGGGCATTACAGGTTCGGCATCCAGTACCTTAACCTCTACGCGTTCGTGAGCCCGAACTTCCTCGCGAGCGCTTTCCTCAGGACTGGATACATCGCCAAGTTCAGCGAGCTGACGGTCGACTATGAGATAACGATGGACAACGCCACGGGCGTCAACAACTCGTACTTCTTCCTGGAGTGGTACTACAGCGACCTCGGCTGTTTTGGCGGACA
>JBFFED010000065.1:0-5232 GCA_041559015.1 Thermoplasmata archaeon
AGGACGAGGTGACGAGCGACATAGCGAGGATCAACCTGGCCCGTGCCAGAGAGCACATCAGGTCCCCCGACCTGTTCGACCCGTCGAGCTACGACGTGATAGTCGATGCCCTCCTAGGGGTGGGGCTGGAAGGGAAGCCCAGGGAGCCATACGTGAGGCTCATCAAGCTGGTCAACAGGTCTCGGGCTAACGTCGTCTCCGTAGATGTCCCCTCTGGATGGCCCTCGGACCTGCATGTGAAGCCGACCGTTACGGTTACATTGCACGCGCCCAAGACGGGTATGACGAAGTCCAATTCCGGGAAGATAGTTGTCGCGGACATCGGCATACCCCAGGACGCTGAGCTGTACTGCGGCCCCGGGGAGTTCGCGCTCCTCCCCAGGCGCATGAGGGACGCGCACAAGGGGGACGCTGGCAGGGTGCTGGTGGTCGGGGGCGGCCCGTACACAGGAGCGCCCTCGTTCTCTGCGATGGCTGCGATGCGCTCAGGCGCAGACCTCGCATTCGTGATGACTCCGGAGCCCGCGGCGATACCTGTATCGATCTACTCCCCCAACATCATCGTCCACTCGCTCAGTGGAGAGGTCCTGTGCGAGGAGCATGTCAAGGAGGTCCTGGACCTCGCCGACGGGATGGACGCGGTCGCCATCGGACCGGGGCTCGGGAGCGATCCAGGGACGCTCAAGGCCGTGCGGGCCATCGTCAGGCAGGTAAGGAAACCTCTGGTGATAGACGCGGACGCGATTGCTGCATGCGGCTCGAAGACCGATGTGCTCAGAAGGAAGCAGGGTGTCATAACGCCCCACGCGGAGGAGTTCAAGAAGCTCACCGGGAAAGCCGTGGGCAAAGAGGCCGTTGAGAAGCGGGCGGAGACGGTCAGGCAGGCCGCTCACAGGCTGAGGATGACCGTGCTCCTGAAGGGGCCCGTGGACGTTATCAGCGACGGCGCGTACACGAAGCTGAACAGGGTGCACAATGACGGCATGACCGTCGGCGGCACCGGGGATGTGCTCACAGGGGCGGTCGCTGGATTCATCGCACAGGGCGCGAGCCCGTTCGCCGCAGCGAGGCTGGGAGCGTTCACAGTGGGCCTCGCGGGGAACATGGCGTTCGAGGAGCTGAGCTACGGGCTGCTCGCGACCGACGTGATCGATAAGATACCCTACGTCGTCAGGAGATACCTCTGAGGAAGTGTGTCCGTGACTAGGGTGGCGGTCATCGCAGACATACACTCGAACCTGCAGGCGCTCGAGGCTGTCGTGGCTAGGATCGAGGATCTCGGCGTGGAGGATGTCCTCTGCGCGGGCGACGTGGTCGGCTATGGTGCGAGGCCGAACGAGTGCTGTGCCATCGTCGAGAGGGTGTCCGGCCTGACGGTGTACGGCAACCACGAGATCGCCGCTCTGACGGGGGACATCATCTGGATGAACCCCCACGCCGCCAAGGCCGCTGTCTGGACCTCCAAAATGCTGAACCAGGCCTCGCTGGACTTCCTCTCTCAGCTGGAGCTCGAGGGGCGCTTGCGCTTAGACGAGAAGCTGTTGGCGATGTACCACGGCTCGGTGGACAGCGCGGTCCAATACGTGCACGAAGACCAGGTCGAAGACTCGCTTCTCGACCGGGCGAAATGCGACATCCTCATATTGGGCCACACACACGTCCCCTACACACGCAGGCTCGGGAAGGGTCTGGCAGTCAACCCCGGCTCTGTGGGCCAACCACGGGATCGCGATCCGAGGGCGAGCTTCGCAGTGCTCGACACCAACGGGCCGGAGGCGGTCATAGAGCGGGTGGCCTATGACACCTCGGCCACCTGGAAGGACATCATGGACGCGGGGCTGTCGGAGTTCCTGGCCGAGAGGCTCCTCATGGGCAGGTGAGGAATCAGTTTTATCAGTGTGGGGCTCGGTATGCGATGGCGTGAGACTTGAGCCCGTACCAGACGCGCCCGCGCTCCTCATTGATGGCGACAAGTCCTGGGTCTGCGTCGCGGACCTCCACATAGGCATCGAGGTGCAGCTCAGGCGCGCGGGGTTCAACGTGCCTTCCCAGACGACCAGGATGCTCGCCTCCCTCGAGACGCTTTCGGCCAAGGGAGACAACCTCGTTATGCTGGGAGACGTCAAGCACAGGATACCCGCGGTAAGCCACATGGAGAACAAGGAGATCCCGCCTTTCGTCGAAAGGCTCCAGTCGGTCTTCAAGCAGGTCGTGGTCGTCGCGGGGAACCACGACGGAGGGCTCGGTCCCGCGCTCCCGAATGGGGTGAAGGCTGCTTCAGGAGCGGGCATCATCCTGGAGGGCGTCGGCATGGTCCACGGTCATGTCTGGCCCTCGGAAAAGGCAATGTCCGGCGACACCCTGGTCATGGGACACATACATCCCTCGGTGATGCTGAAGGACTCCATGGGGGCGAAGACAAACGAGAAGTGCTGGGTGCGGGCACGCATGAGGAGAGGTGTGGTCAAGGAGCACTATGAGCATTGCCCGAAAGGACTCGTGGTCGTGTCTGCCTTCAACCCCCTGCTCGTGGGCACCCCGGTCAACGGCAGCAGGGGAGGCCCCCTCGGGCCGCTCTTCAGGAACGGGCTAGTGGACGAGAGGAGCATGTCTGTGTACCTCCTGGACGGCACCAACCTCGGGAAGCCGCCTCCGGCCTGAGAGCAGGTCTTCATCTCGGCTTGACCGGCCTGTCGAAGAAGATGCTCTTGCCCGTGGCGGACAGCGGTATTCCGTGGCATATCCTCGAGCCGGACATCTTGAGCCTCTTCGCGGACACGCCCACTCGGTACATGACCCGGCTGTCGACGTTCAGCTCGGATGCGATCTTCGCCGCGGAGCCGAGGGCGATCCCCAGGTCGAGGAGGCGTATGGCGCAGTTGGGACCCTCGAAGTCGCCGCTGTGGGCCTTGCCGTTGAACTCCTCGCAGTTCGCGTACCCGCACGCCCCGCAGTTCAGCCCCACTCCCTTGTGCGGCAGGAGACCGACCAAGAGAACGGCGTCTGAATCGAGCACGTTCTGCCCGTCCCTCTCGAACCCCTGGATGCCCCTCTCCTTCCCGACGAGGACCATGTCGTTCCCCAAGGCAATCCTCTCCGAATCTGACAGCATCATGACCTCGATGAAGTCCTTCCCGACCGCCTTCGGGGCGGTCCTGGCGGCCACGGCCATCAGCTCTCCAACCATCCTCACGGTGTCCTTCATGGTCATGCGCGACGAATCGCCCCCCGAGTTCATATATCCGTCTGCTCCAGCTTTGGCCAGTGAAGAGCGACCGGCCTCCCGGGACGACATTCAACGGACGGAAAGCAAGAATAGCCTCCAGCCTCTAACGGGGCTAAGAGAGTCATAGGGTGAAGTGTCCATACTGCGGTTCAGAGGCGAGTCTGTCGGAAGCGGTTTGTGGCTCGTGCGGACGGCCTCTGCCTGGGCCGAAGAGGGTCCGGAACACTGGTGCGCCGGCCGGACAGGCTCCTCGCTCCCGGCAGACGAAGGACGCACGAAATGCCGGACCTGTCGCGAATCTCAACCATGTGGATGTGGCCAAGAAGCTCAAGTTCGATTACGCTTACGGGCCGAAGGAGCATGTCGACAAAGTCCTATCAGGTCTGGACCCGCTCTTCGCAGCGTACAGGAAGCCGAAGGCCAGGACCCACGACCTCCTGGAGATGTCCGCGAACATCATATACAGGCAGCTCAGAATCCGAGAGATGTTAATAGGCCTCAGGGACTCGAAGGACGGCCATGTACAAGTACGAGGTCATGTCTGGGATGAACGTTGGGAAGTGGCGCGCGCATGACGGCCTTGCCCACACGAAAGAGGACTTCTTCAGGAGCGACAAGTGGAAGGGCACGATGATCAGCGAGTACACCAAGCTGATGCTCGCAGAGGACAACCCCTACCATGAGGGCGAGGAGGGCACCGTGGACAGACACGAGATGATCGCCTCCAAGAGGCGCGGTCCAGATGACCGCATAGAGGGGGACTACATGGACATCATGATCCACGGGCTGAACGACGAGCTCATCGGCTGGATAGAGATCTCCGGGACCTGGACGTCCAAGTTGCCGGACCCGCAGACCATGAGGCTGGTCGAGCTGGTCGCATGCACGCTCGGCTCGATGCTCTCCGGAAAGGCAACACCCGACGGGCACGCGAAGTGACCAGGCCGGCAGCATGGTCAGCCCGCGCCCGGACGTGAAAGCATAATATCCGGAATACGCAATCATCGTCCCGCTGGAGCGAGTGGACAGTGGCCATCGACCTCTTCTCCGTGGCGTTCGTGATACTATCAGCGCGGACGAGGGCCGACAGGCCGAGGATGATCAAGGTCCCGAAGGGACAGATAAGGCGGGCCGCTGCCAGGAGGATGAAGGTCCGGACAAGACCTCAGGTCAAGGCCCTGAGGATGAAGGACCAGACCAAGTGCGATATATGCCTGGGCGTGATTAAGAAGGACCTCCCGAGCGTCCTCTGCGGCTGCGGGAAGCAGTTCCACAACTCCTGCGCCATGCGTGTCGAGAAGTGCCCCATCTGCGGGAGGGAGCTGGGGTACACTGTCCAGAGGCCGCACGTCGTGCACTCCGAGGAACCTCTGGTCAGGTCTGTACCCCTCTCGAAAGACGACAAGCTCCTGCTGCTGGAGGAACGGTTCCTCCTCGGGGAGATGACCGAGAGGGCCTATCTCTCGATCAAGCAGGATATACAGAGGGCACCTGACTCGGCCGTGTTCTGCAGCATATGCGGCCGCAGGCTCTTGGACGGGGAAAGCTGCGACTGCACGTTCTTCAGGAGTTCTCTCCAGTGTCCGGAATGCTCCGCGACGATCAGCGAGGAGGACATGTTCTGCAGCAGGTGCGGCGTGGTCTTCTCAACGGATTTCTCCAAGGACCTCTTCCAGTGCCCTGAGTGCGGCAGAGTGGTCGCCAGCGACGAGAAGTCGTGTGCGTGCGGTGTGCTCCTGGTCGGGGAGGGGAACATGCTCTGCCCCCGCTGTGGCAGGGAGATACCAGAGACATCCACGGCGTGCGAGCACTGCGGCGCACCGCTCATAGAGCTTATATCGGAGTGCCCTGCGTGCGGAAGGCGGGTGGACAGCAACGCATTCGAGTGCCAGTGCGGGGTCGTGTTCTCCGACCGTGTCACCGGCGCTGAATGCTCAGAGTGCGGGGGCGCAGTCGGTGTCGACGACGTATTCTGCCCGGTCTGCGGTGCGAGGTTCGCGGACAGC
>JBFFED010000066.1:0-5088 GCA_041559015.1 Thermoplasmata archaeon
AGGCTTCTTCCTGATTGTCATCTCATGGGTACTGCTGCTCGTGGGCGTGGCCAAGATTGTGGACAGGATGAGAAGGCGAGATTCGTCGGACCGTCCCGAGGATCATCCGTAGATGCAGGGGAATCTAGAGTGTCCTTCGCATCCTGAGAGTCAACAGAACGCCGATTGTGACCAACGGGCCTGCGCAAGGTGTCTCCCGAACGCCATGACTGGAGATGTGGTAGCCCCGGGAGGATTCGAACCTCCGTCGCGGGCTCCAAAGGCCCGCATGATTGACCAACTACACTACGGGGCTGGTTCGGTATGTGGCGACATGGGCTGACTCTCATATTAACGATTCTCTGGGCCCATCAGAGAACTGTGACATCCGTCCCGACCTGCTCTCTTCACTGCCTCGATATGAGTGTGACGGGTACAGTCACTGGCACGCCGCTCAGGGCGACCACCTGGCCCATGCCGTAGCCGAGTAGGGTCCATGCGAGGACCATCGTCACGATAGGCTCCAAGTGGAGCGTCGGGGTGGCGCCGTCATCGATTGCGAACTGGACGACCACAAATGAGTTGCCCCAGATCAGTATCGTGACCGCCAGGATGGCGTACGTCCTTGTGGACTGTCTCACCCATGACCAGGCCTCTTGCCCCTGAGGTAAGTCGGGGTGGCGCCGACAATCTCCAGTTCATAGAACTTCTTGAGCCCGAGTTCCTCAGGCACGACCACCTGCTTGTACTCTTCAGTCCTCATGATAGTGGTCCCCTGCTTGCCGCGCTCCGTCGCCAGGGCTGTGACCCGTCTGCCTACAGATTTCCTGTTCTTGTCGAGGGCGACCCTGAACCTGAGAGCTGTTATCTCGCGCGATCTCTGCTTGGCCTTCCAGCCGACTACCTGTCCTGGCTCCTCGGCCGCTCTTGTCCCTGGACGGGGCGAGAACCTGGTGACATTGACGATATCCGGCGCGACCTCCCTGATGAGCTCGAGGTTCGCCTGGTGGTCCTCCTCACTCTCACCAGGATATCCTGCGATGATGTCGGTCGAAAGCGTGATGTCGGGCACCGCCGCTCGCAGGGCCTCCACTATGCTTCTGAAGTCCGCGACCTGGTACCCGCGGTTCATGTCCCTGAGTATGGCATCGCTCGCGCTCTGCACCGGGAGGTGGAGGAATTTGAAGACCTTGGGCTCACTGTACACCTCGGACAGTTGTCGGACTATCGGGAGGGCGCTCTTGGGGTTCATCATGCCTATCCGGAGACGGAAATCTGCAGGCACCGCGCATATCTTCTTGACGAGCGACAGAAGGTCGGTGTCGATGTCTAGGCCGTATGCAGCCGTGTCCTGTCCGGTGAGCTGCACCTCTATCGGCCCAGAGGAACTCTGTCTCCTGACGGAATCGACTATGCCCGAGCTCGCACGGCTGCACAGCTCGCCACGAGCGATTCTGGTGATGCAGTACGCGCAATCTCCGAGACATCCCTTGGCTATCGGGACGATGCCGTACGCCTCTCGCTGGGGCGGCTGACGGAGGGTCTGTCCGAGCCTCGCGTCCTCTATCAGCATCGCAAAAGCGTCTATGTCTCCTGGAGAGACGAACGATGCACCAGGTACGACCGCCTCCGCCTTCTCCCTGCAAGAGGTGGCCATGCAACCGGTGACTATGAGCCGCGGGGAGTTCCTGAGCTCCGCCAACCGCTTCAGCATGGCCCTCTCGGTCGTCTCAATGACCACGCAGGTAGCGATGACGACGAGGTCGCATCCCTCCGGCGTGGCGCTCAACATCCAGCCTCGGCTCACCAGCAGATCCTCTATCTCGCGGGACTCCCCGTAGTTCAAAGTGCAACCGTAGGCCTCGACGTATGCCTTCATGCCAAGTCTCGCATCCTGGCGCCCCTATAATTCACTTTGGAGAACGCTCAGATATTGCTGCCAGAACATTCTTATGCTAATAACATGATTTTTCCACGGGATAGCATGTCGTCCTTGAAGGAGGCCAAGAGGTACTCGGCCAAGGTCAGCGAACACCAGCTTTCGGCCAAGAAGCTCGCCAAAGCGGCCAAGCTGAGGGCCAAGGCCGCCAGGATAAGGGAACAAGTGGCGAAGCATGACGCCAAGATACGCTCGTTGCAGAGGAAGATCGCGGACCTGGAGAGGCGCGCGAACCAGCTGGCAGGGCCCCCGATGAAGTAGAGCGGGGGCTCCAGCAACATATATATACACATAAGTGGATATTGTCAGACAATCGTCATACGATTGGGATGGGATGCTGAGTTGAAGAGGAAGCTAGCTGCTCCCCTCGCGGTCCGCAAGGTGAAGAGCAGGCCAATCAGGACGCGTATATTGAAGGATTCCGAAGACGCAGAGGACATCAGAGTCCTTGCGACGCTCGCTGAGAACAGACTCAGGCTCGACAAGCTGGAGAAGGACATCGCAGGGGATCAGGGATTCTACGATACGGAAGACATGAGCAACGAACTGGATTATGTCAAGACGTCGATTCAGGTGGACATCCTTGGGATGGAAGACAGCCTAGGGAAAGTCCCCGATTCGGAAGAACTACTCGAAGAGGTCGCTGCCTAGTCAGAAAGCATTTCGAGACAGCTATCATTGTCTCAAGCAGGACTTCTCAGAGACCGCCAGTTCGTTCCCGGCAGCACCATTTATGATACATGTCGTCTTACGGGGTGGCGGAGATTGGGACTCTTGAAAGTGCTCAAACCTGCAAGGCTCAGGAAGGGGGCCACCATATGCGTCGTGTCGCCTTCCAGCTTCTCTGAACCTTTTGGACTCGGACAGGGGATCAACTACCTCCGCTCCCTCGGATACAAGGTCGTGCTCGGCGAGTGCACACGCAACCTGACCAGGAACGGCCACACCGCAGGCAAGGACGAGGCGCGAGCACGCGAGCTCATGAAAGCATTCACCGATGAGAAGGTGGATGCGATCTGGTGCTCCAGAGGGGGCTACGGCGCGATGCGCATACTGGACCTCCTTGACTTCGGTGCAGTCAGGGACAACCCGAAGATACTCATCGGCTATAGCGACATCACTACCCTCCACATCGCCATGCACCAGCGGACCGGGCTGGTGACATTCCACGGCCCGTCCCTCGAAGGATACGCTGGCGATAACCCCGAGAAGGACGCCCCGACTGGGAAGGACAACATCAACAGGGCCCTTTCGCTCCTGTCCAAAGCGGAGCCATGGGGGAGGATCGAGAACCCACCCGAGGGGATGCTCCTGAGGACTGTCGTGCCCGGGAAGGTCAAGGGACCCATCATCGGCGGCAACCTCTCCATGATAACCCACACACTTGGAACCGAGGACTCCATCAGGACCGACGGCAGGCTGCTGTTCATGGAGGATGTCTATGTGTCTGAGTACGACATCGACAGGCTCCTGACGCACATGCACCTTGCCCGGAAGTTCAATCGCGTCAAGGGGATCATCTTCGGCCAGATCTCGAGCTTCCACAAGCGAGAGGAACCGACACCGAGCCTTGAAGAAGTGATTCAGGACCGCATCGGCATCCTGAAGAAGGTGCCTTCGTTCACCGGACTCTGCTGTGGCCACGGCAGGATAAGGCTCGTGATACCGGAGGGGGTCAGGGCATCGATGAACGCGACCGATCCGCAGCTCGTAATCGAGGAGAGTCCGCTGAAACCGTAGTTCCCGCCGTTCCGGAAACATATATATACGAACCAACATATACATATAACAGCTCGACGAGGGATGGGACTTGCAGAGTGAAGACCGTGTCGATGAGCCGATAGTGGACCGCTGGGGCGGCATGGGCCAGGAGACTGTCGCCGACGATGGCAGGGAAACAGCCAGTGTGGACATCTTCAGACTCAGTGCGGGCGTGATGACCCCTCAGACCAGGACCTCGAACCGGATTGACGGGCTGCTGTCCCACATGCTGGAGAAGCCGTCCTCCAGCAGGTACGTCAGCGATGTCGACAAGAACCTCGACTATCTCTTCACGCACCTTCAGCTTGACATGCTCGAGAGAATAGGCAGGGACGTCTCCAGCCGCAGTCAGACCTCCGACGACTCGGGCATCCGCGCCTTGAGGCGGGAAGACTGAAGTGCATGCATCGTTCGGGTCGTTGAGGGCCAACATCGTCGCATTGAATGGGACTGAGCCTCAATTCAAACAAGGCCTGGGCACCTGGGAACAGAAAACATGAAAAGTGGAAATGGTTTAGACGAGCTGGTGCTCCCAGCTCTCCCTTCCTATCATGCCTACGGCACGATCAGGTAGACCGTCACCGTCTGGGTCACGGAGTCGATGGCACCATCGTCGTCCATCACCGTCAGGGTCACTTCGAAGTCGAACGGAACCGGTGGCTCCTCCCCTTCTAGCGTGACGTCGACCTGCATTGTGACGCCGGTCGCCACGGCCGTGGTGGATCCATAGAGATCGCCATTCACGGCCTCGACGAGGATCGTGTCACCCGCAAAGCCAAAGATCCCTATGGAGTAGAACCCAGTGCTGCCTGATATGGCCGCCCACGAGAACCCAGTGTCGACATTCGTGATGGTCACATCACTATATGCCAGCTTGGTCACGCCGTCAGCTGCGAACGTGTACCCATACACGCCGAACGGGGTCCCCGGCGGGGAGTCCCTGACTGTCGGCGCGTCGTATGTGTGCGTGGTGGCCAAGCCCGTTCCAGTCATTCCGTCGCCCCAGGCCCACTGGTACGAGACGATCTCGCCATCAGGGTCATCTGAGGCCGACGCGTCGACAGAGACGGTGTCCCCGTCAACTGTGAACGTGAACGCTGCGACTGGCGGCTCGTTCGGGATGATGAAGGGCTCGAAGACGTCCGTGACATCGCAGCTCGAGTACAGCGGACCGTTAGGCGTCACTGTCACCCTGTAGTCGTGGTCGGCCACCATCTCAATCGGCGTGGTGTTGAACACATTTCCATACACCGCGAACCTGTACATATCACGGTCGACAATGACTTCCTGGGTGCTCTCGTCGACGACATCGAAGATCACCCATCTCATCCCGCCGTTCACGACGTGCCCGTACCAGATGCCCGCCTCAGTCGGCGTGAACACCCAGTCCAGGGCGCAAGTGGACGGCG
>JBFFED010000067.1:0-5001 GCA_041559015.1 Thermoplasmata archaeon
CTGAAAAGGGTTTCATCGTGACAACGCCGCGGTTGCGGCGGGTCACTTCATCGTCTTCTCGACCTCCTTGATGGACTCCTCGAGGAAGTCCAGCCCGGTATCCATCTGGTCCTCGGATATGCATAGCGGAGGCGCGATTCTGAAGGAGCACGATCCAGCGCCTATCGCGACCACGCCCTTCTTCCAGGCGCGCTCGATTATCTCGGATGCCAAATCGCCGCCTGGCGCCTTCGTCCTCTTGTCCTTGACGATCTCGACCCCGATCATGAGGCCTATGCCGCGCACATCGCCGATTATCTTGGAGCGCCTCTGTATCTCGCGCATCCGCTTCATTGCGCGGTCGCCCATCTTGACGGCGTTCTGACGCAGTCGCTCCTTCTCCATGACCCTTATGGTCGCGAGTGCCGACTGGCACGCCACGGGCGTCCCGCCGAGGGTCGTGCAATGCGACCCTGCCTCCCAGTCGAATATCTCCTCGCGGCCGATGGTCGCTCCGAGCGATATGCCGCCGCCGAGCGCCTTGGACGAACAGATGATGTCAGGCACGACCCCGAAGTTCTCGATGGCCCACCACTTGCCGGTCCTGCCCATGCCGGACTGCACCTCGTCGACGGCGTATATGATGCCATACTTGTCGTAGAGCTTCTTCAGGCGTTTGTGATAGTCCTTAGGAGGCACGACGTAGCCGCCCTCTCCTTGTATGGGCTCAATCAGCGACGCCGCAACCTCATCCGGCGGCACATACTTCTTGAGCACGAGGTCCTCGATGAAGTCCACACACCAGTAGTCGCAGTCGGGGAAACTCAGCTTGTACGGGCATCTGTAGCAGTACGCATACGGCACATGCGTCACGCCAGGCATCGTCGGGAAGTATCTCTGCTTCTGCACGGTCGAACTCGCAGTGAAGCTGAGGGCGCCCATGCTCCTCCCGTGGAATGCTCCCGTGTACGCTATGAACAGCGGTCGCTTGCTGTGCCACCGCGTCACCTTGGCGAACGCCTCGATGCTCTCAGCGCCGCTGCCGCTGAAGAACGCCTTCTTGCGGAACTTGCCAGGCGTGATCTCGTTGAGCTTCTCGGCCAGCTCGACTGCGTACCGGTAGTAGAAGTCCGTGTACGAGTAGTGCTGGAGCCGATTCGCCTGGTCGGTTATCGCCTTGATGACTTCCGGATGGCAATGCCCGACGTTCATCGCTCCGAGGCCCGAGTTGAAATCGATATACTCGTTCCCGTCCACGTCCTCTATGATGCATCCCTTGCCCTTCTCGACCACGAACGGGTAGTAGAACGGCCGGTTGTACGGGGACAACACGAGCTTATCGCGCTTCACAATGGCCTTCGCCTTGGGACCCGGAGGGTCCACAGTCCTTTTCAAAGAAACCTTCTGTTTTCGTCCAGTCTTCAATTTACCCCTCTCTGCCTCCAATTCTTCCGAATGCAATACCTGTAGTTTAGTCTTTTCATCGAATCACCGGCATCATATGAAAGGTTTATCCACGGCAAGGGGCATCGCGCGACACGATGCCCACGCTGCTTGTGCGGTACGGCGAGATAGGACTCAAGAGCGAGCGTGTGCGCCGCAGGTTCGAGGCGGCTCTGGAGGGGGACATAAAGCACAAGCACGCGAAGGCTGGCGTGCCATGTATCGTATCGTCCGGAAGAGGAAGGATATTCGTCGACTCGGACGATTGGCAGCGCTCGTGCGAGATACTGTCCCGGACCTTCGGAGTGGTGTCCTTCAGCCCGACGACGCGGGTGGGGAGCGACCTCGAGGAGCTGTCAAGAAAGGTCGTGGAGTTCGCCGAACCGCTTCTGTTCGAAGGGGCCTCGTTCGCCATCAGGGCCCGGCGATCAGGGAGCCACCCCTATACCAGCCAGACTCTATGCGAGAGGATAGGTGACTCGGTCAGAACAGCCAACGAAATGCGTGGCGTTAGGGTGAATCTGGACGAGCCAGACGTCGAGCTGTTCATCGAGGTGAGGGGGCGCGATGCATACCTCTTCAGCTCGGTACTTCCTGGCCCCGGCGGAATGCCAAAGAGCACCCAGGGCAGGGTGCTTGCGATGCTATCGTCTGAGCGCAGCATCGCTGCCGCATGGCTTCTCATGAAGAGGGGATGCACAGTCGTGGCAGCAAGTGACGACACGGGTTTGGCAGAGAAGCTCGCCAAATGGGATGCCGATCTCAAGACCGTAGGCTCCGAAGGCGACGTGTTCAGGATGGCTGCCGACGAGCGATGCCTTGCAGTGGTCATGGACTGGGGCGTGTCAGAACTCGGGTCGAACCCAGCGCTAAAGGGATCTGTCCCCGTGTTCTACCCGCTCGCTGGCCTCGGCGATGGCCAGGTCAATGCACTTGTCGACAGGGTCACGAGAACCTAGGTTCCCTTCCTGTCGTGCGAGCGCAGTGATGGTCGGACTTTCTCCGCACCTCTGCCGCGAGTTCTCACAAGGCCTCTGCCACGCTTGCCGGCGGCCGTCAGGCCCCTCTCGGCGCGGTGGAAGTGCTTGCCGCTACACATCCAGTTCAGCTTCGGGTCGGCCTTGATGACAGGGTGGTTCGGGTCGACGAGTATGACCTCGTACCACTTGTGCTTCCCGTCCTCTCCGACCCAGTACGACGCAAGGACCTCCAGGTTCGGATACCTCTTGGATGTCCGCTCCTCGGCGATTCTCTGGATGTTCTTCTTCATCGTGATCTTGGAGATACCCTTCCTCTTCGGCCTGCGGCCTTTCCTTATGCGGTGCTTCCTGAGGCCACCCTTCCTGACGCGTGCTCTGACGATGATTATGCCCTGCTTCGCCCTGTAGCCGAGCGACCTCGCCCTGTCGAGCCGTGTCGGCCTGTCGACTCGAACGAAGGTTTCCTCCTTGCGCCAGTCGACGAGTCGCTGCCACATGACAGCATTCATGTCCTCGTTCGAGGAGTCCTTCCAGGCCTCGCCCATAAAATGATACATGCTCCTGGAGCCGCTCTTGGTCTTCTTGCCCTCGGCGCCAGCCTCGGGCGCCTTCGCCTCTTCCTTCCGCTCCTCTTCGACAGGAGCCTCGTCTGCCTTCTTGGTCATCAAATCACATCCAGCTGTTCACGGGTTCACGCCCAGAGGCGCACATCCCCTTGCGAGACCAGGCAAGTCTCACCGCTGTTGTCCTGAGCAAATGGGTTGCCGTATTTAAACGTGTTGTAGCGCAACTGTGGTCGGGTGGCCCCTAACATAGAAGATGTTGCCATCGCGAACAAGCTTGACGAGCGTCTGGGACTCCACAAGTGCGTCCATTGCTGCAGTCGCCTCCTCCTCTGTGCGCCCAGCGGCGACAAGTATCCCCATGGCCTGGTCGCGCCTGAGAGGATGTGTCCCAGAAATGTCGATTATCTGTCTGATGGGGTCCGAGTAAGAAGACGGCATCCCCGCCTTTTCAGGTTGGGTGAAATCAATCGAGCCAGGGATAAGCTGAAGCGCCAACTGGATTGTCCTCTCTGTCGGCGGATTTGCCGATGATTCCGAGGGTGGCCTGATAGGGGCTGCCAGATGAACCTCATCTGGCTCGATCTCGGCGAGCAGGCCGCCTATCCTGCGCAAAGAGTCGGCATCGTCGTTCAGTCCTCGGACGAGCATAACCTCTGCCCACATCGCCACATCAGGGTCGTGCGCTAAATCCTGAATACCATGGACGTACTTGTCGAAGGAGATAGCGCCATGGGGACGATGCATGCTCCTGTACGTGGCTTCGTCCCCTGCAGAAACAGTCGGAATGACAACATCGCAACGGGACGCCACCGCCCTCACATCGTCCTTCCACAGGAGCGATCCGTTCGTCAAGAGCGCGAATCTGCCACCCCATCGAACCGATATGTCCTCGATCACCTCTCGGAGGTTGAGGGCGAGCGTGGGCTCGCCATCTCCTACGAAGGTCACGTACTCCGTAGAAGGGGACTGGTCGAGCCTTGTCAGTGTGGCGTCCACAATGGCCTTCGTCGGTGTGTATATCCTTCTGTCGACTGTGAGATTGGTCGTCCTGCCAAGCTGACAGTACACACAGTTGTATGAGCAGGTCTTCCGGGGCACTACATTCACGCCGAGAGACAGGCCCAAGCGCCTTGAGGGCACTGGACCGAAAGCGAGAGCCTGCTCGCAACCACGTCGGGCAGGCGCGTCATCGTCCATGTGACTGCATGCCCAACGCGGCATATGCCAGATTCGGCTAACAGGTACGCCCAGCTAGGGTTCACAGCATTTTAGAAACATAGTGAAAGGGTTTGGCTGGGCGCGTCATTCCTCGACGGCCTCTGACAGCTCCTGGAGCCTCTTCTTGATGGCGTCCATCTCGCGCTCGAGGGACTCGCGTACCTCCTCAAGATAGGCCTTCTCCTCGTTTCGCGATGGCGCGCTCCATACCCGAGGCTCCGCAGCAACAGCAGGATCGTCGTCCATCCACGGACCGTATTCGGCCCTGGATCCCCTTCCGAAACCACGGCCATAGCCTCGGCCCATACCACGGCCGTAGCCACGTCTGAGGAAGCACCTGCCTCCGCGACCGCCAGAGGCAATGTAGCCGGGGCTCGGATAGCCCGCGCAGAAGCCCATGGCCCTTCCGGTCCTTGGCCCACGTGCCCATGGTCCAGTTCTGTCTCCACCAGGCATTGTCATTCCACCTCCATGTCATTCACTTCTCGTTCTCCCCGCTCGTTCCTCATCCGGTAGTCGCCGCCCGCTATCTGGATCGCCCAGCCGTTCACAAGAGCCTCCACGAGACGCCTGCGAGCAGCGGTCAGGTCCCGCCAGAGCGTCTTCCTTGACACGCCCATCCTGGCGGCGGCCTCGTCGTGTGGCAAGCCGATAAGGTCAACGAGGCGCAACGCCTCAACCTCCTCGACCGACAACCGGGTCATGCCCTGCGGGGACCCTGAGACGACTCGCGGATAGTACATGTCCGCCGGAGGGACCCAATCGATCCATCTCCTTCCTCTGCGACGACCACGGGGACCGGGGTTCATGCTAGC
>JBFFED010000068.1:0-4596 GCA_041559015.1 Thermoplasmata archaeon
CACATGATGATCGGATATGATCGCCTTGGAACCCTCGATCTTCGACAATGACCCGCTGCCGAGGTCAGTGAACCAGAGGGCGTCCGAGCGCCCCTCGTGCAGGGAGTCAATGGCTGCCTGATCGAGTTTCTTGAAGAATTCGATCTCGGTCCTCACGCCCGCCCGCGCGAGCGCGCCGTTGGCGATGGTCGCGGCCGCGACTCCGTCCGCATCTATGTGCGACGCGACCTGGACGAATCCGCAGCGCTTGAGCTCCTCAGCAGCCTTCCGAGCGGAGGACCACATCGCCGGGGGTATCGATGATGTCAGGGTTTCCAGGACCGTGTCACCACCTCAGGATGTCGAGGTACCTAAGCACGAGGATCACGGCGAAGGCTATGCCGACGAGCATTATCAACTTCACTGACCTGCTTATGAGGAATATGAGGGCCGCGAATGCAACCGAGACGATCAACAGAGCGAGGAACGCGTCCATCCCGAAACCACAACCCTCGGAGCGTTATTCAATCTTTGCCGGCAGGACCGAGGGTTCTTCGCCTCAGCTGTGCGTAGGCGTGTTCTGAAAGGGCCTTCAGGTTCCTGCAGTCCGCCTCGTTGTACTCCAGCAGTAGGTCGAGGGCGTTCCTGTTGCCCTTTCGTTCCCAGAGCCGCCACAGGTACACGGCGTCCTCGCCAGTCATGTACTCGAGCCGCCTGTCGCGTTCGAGCCCCAGCTCTCTCTCGACTCGCTTGAGGCCACCGCATAGGCCGAGCCTGCGTAACGGATACCTGAGGTCCACATGCGGCACGTGCGGGACCACTCCCCTGAACTGCGACTCGATGATCGGGACGTCGAAGCTCGCGCCATTATAGGTCACGATCAGCTCGACCGACCCGAGCAGGGCCTTTATGTTCTGGGCGTTCAGATCGCGTCCGCGCACGAGCGTATGCATCCTCCTGCCGTCGAATATCCCGAGGACTGTTATCGGAGACCTGAGGGAGAGCCCGGTCGTCTCGATGTCTACGAACGCCACCGACCTGCCGAATTCGCCGAGGCATCTCCAATGCTCCCTTGACGAGACCGCGCGCGCGAAGTATGAGGAGTCGTGCTCCTCCAGCCTGGACTCCGCGGCTTCGAGCTCACGATCCATGCGCGCCTTGCGCTCCTCAGAGATGCCCTTGATGTGTCCCTCGGCCTCGAAGTCATCCCATGTGAGCACCCCGGACCTCCAGAGGGAACGCTCTCTCTGGTAGCCGATACCCCGCAAGAGTATGAACGAGTTCCTGAGCATCTGGTACTGACACATCTCGGAGGGCTATTTAAGGTCGTCTCGGGTTCGGAGAATGTACCCGAAAACTGCTAATCATTGCGCGCCCATCGCGCCTGAGAGACCGTGAGAGGCTACAGGGTCGCAGACAATATCGAAATCTTCCCCGGAGGCGCAGCGCTGCTGCTGGACGGCAACATCCTCGTGGTGGCGGACATGCACCTCGGATACGAGGCTGCCCTCGAATATCAGGGCTTGAGCATCCCACGAGTGCAGACAAGGAAGATAGAACAGTATCTGATGGACGTGATTGATGAAGTCCGTCCGTCCAGGCTGATAATCGCCGGAGACATGAAGCACAACTTCTCGAGGAATCTGACACAGGAGTGGCAGGATGTGGACAGATTCGTGAGGGTGCTCAGCAGGCGTGTGAAGCTGGAGGTGGTCAAGGGCAACCACGACAACTACCTAGGGGCCATTCTTCGAGGATACAATGTCCCCTTGACGATGGAGGCGACCTGCGCTGGAGCCCGGATACTGCACGGTCACAGAGGTGTGCTAACGGACGAGACGACAGTGATGGGGCACATACATCCCTGCATGCGCCTGAGGGACAGTGTAGGAGCGTCCGTTAAGGACTCGTGTTATCTCTTCGAGCCAAAGCTGAGGGTCCTAGTGCTGCCCGCCCTGAGCTTGGTGTCCCCCGGAACGGATGTCATCGGGCAGTCTTGGTCGGAGGGCGTCTCACCGCTTCTCCCGGTCACGGGGCTGTCGACCTTCGAGCCAGTAGCCTTCTCCGGTACCAAACCCCTCATGTTCCCTACAGTCGCCAAGCTCCGAATGCTGCGCCACTGGGGTTGAGCGTTCGGCCGTGCAATGGTATTGAGACTGGCTGGGTTATCCGAAAGCATTAATACACGCCGAAATCTGTCCGCGTCAAGGGGGATCAGATATGGGTGAAGAGAAGAAGTTGTCTGCTAGTGAAGTGAGAAAGACCATCGCGGTGTCTCTGGCCGCAGCCTTCGGCTTCGTCATCGCGCTGGTGTGGAAAGAGGTCGTCATGGGCGGTCTCAATGTCGCCGGAATCAACACGACCTTAGCAGATGCCGAACTCAACGACTGGCTCATCTTCCTAGTGGTTTCGGTAGTGATCACGATACTGATGATCGTGCTGATCATCGTGATCGGCCGCTGGGGTAACAAGTGATCGGTACGAGCCTCCGGCTGCCCGGGAACGTCAATCCCGGACGACAAACCCCAATTTTTCGCTTTTCATTCACCACCTGTCTGGACATCATCGTGCTCCAGAAAAGTCTTATGTACACGCAGGCTCATGCGCAGAATGCCAGGTGTCCCAGGTGGCGAAAGGCATCTATGTCAGTGATGTCGACGTCGAGATGTCGAAGGACGTGGAGAGCCTCAGGATAGACAGACACATGGTGAGCGACCTCTCCGCCCTGCTCCCAGGTCGAAGGCGGAAGATGTTGGACCGCATCGAGGAGTACGCCCGGAAGAACCCACTGGCAATCATCCCCATTCTCGTCAAGCACTACGACTCGGACATACCCAAGGTCAGGAAGCAGGTCAGGGACAGCCTCGCGAGGCTGACGCAGTCGGAGGTCGGGGAGATGTCCTTGGTCGAGTGCATCTTCAGCAGGCACGCTCAGATAGCCTCCACCGCCGCAGCGATCCTGGAGGACAGGGGGTTCAACAGCGTCAGTTTCCTCGCTTACTACAGGCAAGCGGAGGCCCTCGTTATGCGGGCCAGGAAGGACGAAGTCTTCTGTCAGGACGTCGAGGAGCTGATGTCGGACTCCATAGAGACCTACAAGGAGGGCAGATTCGACCAGGCGATGACCAACATGATGATGGCCAAGGACCTGATCGAGGACAGGTTGGAGTGGCACATCCATCTCAGAACATACATCAAGGACGTCCTCAAGCTGACGCCCACGCTCAGCAGGAGCGGCGTGCAGATAGACGGCATCCAGGACTCCATCAGGAATGTCTCGAAGGCGATGCAGGAGAGGGAGTACACCGAGGCCAAGGCGCTCCTGGACCTCCGCAGGGAGGAGACCAGGCTGTGGAAGCAGCTCTGGAGCCTGGACGAGTACATAACCAAGCGGATCAAGGCGAAGCCGCTCACAGAGCTCATGGTGCTGAAGGATTCGGACAAGTCGCTCATCGAGTCCTTTAGGACTGTCAGGAAGAGGGTCGAGGAGCTGACGCAGGACGGCAGGTCAGTGGATGCGTTGAGGTTGGTCGAGGAGTTCCTGAGGGACGAGGTCTCTTCTGGATACCTCACGCGCGAGGGCAGGCGCCTGGACGCGAAAGACGAGGCCGCGTGGTACTCGATGTGGGTGGTGTCCTTGGGAATCCTGAAGGTCCTCGCGCCGATAGTCCCGAACCTGGCGGAGGAGTTCTACCAGCAGTACTTCAGGGACAGAGAGGGCGCTCCGAGCATACACATGATCGACTGGCCGGAGATGTCCCCCGGTGAGGAGCCTGCCAAGAGCGCCAAGAAGCCCTCCAAGAAGGGCGATTCAGGCAAGGGATGACGCACCCGTGGTCAGGGTGACCAGTTCCTTCCATTCTTCCCGCGGTCCATCGACAACAGCGTCCGCATGCCCTCGACGCCCACTCGTATGCAGTCGGCCATGTTCTGTTCGAAGTCAACCACCTTCTCAGTCGGGTGCCAGGGCACGACATCGGACACGGTGCAGACCGCCCCGGCCCTCAGGCCCATGAGGGAGCAGAGCGTGAATATGGTGCCGTTCTCCATCTCTATGTTCTTTGCGCCCATCTTCTTGACGTCGGACAGCCGGTCAATCATGAACGAAGGCATGTACCCGCTGTTGGACATGGGGGCAAGTCCCCCTTCCTTGACGATCTTGTTCTCGCTGTAGAATCCGTCGACCGAGAAGCATACCCCAACATCGAACTTGGCGTTCTGCTTCCGGGCGCCCGCTATCAGCGCGAGCACGACTTCGTGATTGGCGAGCGCAGGATATTCCGGCCATGCGTAGCTTCTGCTGGTCCCGTCAGCTCTTATCGCGCCTGTTGAGATGACGAAGTCCCCCTTCTCAAGCCCGTCCGCAATCCCTCCGCTGGTCCCGATCCTGACGAAAGTGTGAGCTCCCAGGTCAGCCAGCTCCTCGATGAGTATGGCCGCGGAGGGGCCCCCGATGCCTGTGGACGCAATGGTGATTCCGACACCCTCCAGGTGTCCGCCATAGACAGTGTACTCCCTGGCCTGTCTGACCTTCTTCGGGTCGGAAAGCATCGCGGCTATCTTGGGCACGCGCTCAGGCTCACCGCAGAGGAACACGTACTCCGACACCTCCCCTGG
>JBFFED010000069.1:0-4207 GCA_041559015.1 Thermoplasmata archaeon
ACGGATGAGTATCTCGAATCAGGAGAGAATGGTCATGAAGAAGATGACTGAGAAGGATTTGAGCGAAGCATACGCTGGCGAGAGTCAGGCCTACATGAAGTACAACATCTGGGCCGACAGGGCCGAGCAGGAGGGCAAGCCACAGGTGGCTCGCCTGTTCAGGGCGGTCGCACACGCGGAGCGGGTGCACGCCACGAACCACTGGCGGACGCTCGGGATGGTCCAGGGAACGAAGGAGAACCTGCAACACGCGATCGACGGCGAGAACTACGAGGTCGATGAGATGTACCCAGCCTTCAAGGCGGTCGCCGAGCTCCAGGAGGAGAAGGGCGCCGTGAGATCCATGCACTGGGCCCTGGAGACGGAGAAGATTCACGCGCAGATGTACGCAAAGGCCAAGGGAGCGGTCGAGCAGGGTCACGATGCCTCGTTCGGGGAGATATGGGTCTGCCCCGTGTGTGGATACACGGGCGAGGGCGAGGCCCCAGAGACATGCCCTGTCTGCAACGCGAAGAAGAGCACGTTCAAGAAGTTCTGAAGAAGAGCCCTTAAACGAGCTATGGGCTCGCAGTGCTCTGAGCCCACCCCCATCTTTCTTCACCAATGCAATATAATCTTGTACATTAATGTACTGAACAGGTGTTTATAGTACATCTATGTTATATGGCCTTGCATGCCCAGAGAACCTGCATCTGGCGTGAATGAGCGCCGCCCGGAAGGGCGCAGGCCTATCGGCCAATCGCTCACCACAAGCGTCTCGATAGAAGACGGCCCGAGGCTGGACCCTCTGTCGATCTACTCTTCTTTGAGGGAGCGGTTCGAGGGCGAGAGCTTCCTCCTTGAGTCAGTGGAGGGGACGAAGAAGACTGCCAGGTATTCCTTCATCGGGCTCGAGCCAATCTGCACCTTCCGGTCGAGAGGGGAGGTGGTCGAGTACGACGGTGTGGCTGAGAGCGTCGACAACCCTTTCGAGGCGCTTCGGACGTTCTTCAAATCGTATCGGTGCGGCACATCGGAGATAGCCCCGTTCTCGGGTGGGATGGTCGGTTACGTCGGCTACGGCATGGTGCGATTCTTCGAGGGAATACGCGAGCCCGCCACCGTGGACAGCCCACAACCGGACATGTACTTCGTCCTCCCGAAGCATCTCGTGTGCATAGACCACTTGAATTCAAGGACGCTTCTGATATCCCACGGCAAGATCTCCGACCTCAAGAGTGCGTTCTCCGCGGCAGGGCCGTACTCCCCGAGTGAGGTGTCGGTCGGGGAGGCGAGGCCGTCGACAACCAAGGACCAGTTCGAGCAGATGGTCGCGAGCGCCAAGGATCACATCGGCGAAGGGGACATCTTCCAGGTGGTTCTGTCGAGGAGGACGGACTTCCGCGTCAGGGGAGACCCGCTCGAGGTCTACCGCGTCTTGAGGCGGATGAACCCGTCCCCATACATGTTCTTCCTTGACTTCAACCAGCATCAACTCCTGGGCTCATCGCCCGAGATGCTCGTGCGCCTGGAGGGCACGAAGCTCACGACGAGACCCCTTGCCGGTACGAGGCCTAGGGCGGCTGATCCTGAGGAGGACGAGAAGCTCAAGATGGACATGCTCCTCGACGAGAAGGAGAGGGCGGAGCACCTGATGCTCGTTGACCTGCACAGGAACGACATGGGCAGGGTCTCCGAGTTCGGCTCCGTCAAGGTGACCGAGCTCATGGAGGTGGAGAAGTACTCCCATGTGCAGCACATAGTCAGTAATGTCGAGAGCGAGCTTCGCCACGACAGGGATGCGTTCGATGCGCTCCGCGCATGCTTCCCAGCGGGCACAGTCACAGGCGCTCCGAAAGTGCGGGCGATGCAGATCATCTCCGAGCTGGAGCGGGCGCCGCGAGGGCCGTATGCAGGTACCGTCGGGTACTTCGATTTCAACGGCAGCATGGATTTCGCGATCACTATCAGATCCATCTCCGTCGTGGGGAACCATGCGAGTGTCCAGGCGGGCGCGGGGATCGTGTACGACTCCGTTCCTGAAAGGGAATTCGCCGAGACAGAGCATAAGATGGGTGCGATGCTGGCAGCGATAAGGGCCACGGGGGATGACCGGTGACCGAGATACTTGTAGTGGACAACTACGACTCGTTCGTGTACAACATCGCGCAGTACCTGGGCGAGCTGGGCGCATCAGTTGTCGTCGAGAGGAACGACTCTCCGCTGCTCGACAAGCACATAGGAAAGGTCGATGGATATGTGATCTCTCCAGGTCCGGGCCACCCTCGCAGCTCGGGCCGCAGCCTCGAGATACTGTCAGAGAACGGCTTTGGCAGGCCGGTGATCGGGGTATGCCTCGGTCATCAGGCAGTAGCCCATGTCCACGGTGGCATCATCACGAAGGCACGTGAGGTCGTCCATGGCAAGGTGACCAGGATAAGACACATCCCTGACCCGCTGTTCGATGGCGTGCCTGAGGAGTTCAACGCCACGAGATATCACTCGCTGATCGTGGACAGAGAATCGTTTCCCAAAACGCTCGACCTGCTCGCCGAATCCCCGCAAGGGGAGATAATGGCCCTCAGGGTGCGCGACAGGGAGATATACGGTGTCCAGTTCCACCCAGAGTCTGTCATGACTTCCAGCGGGAGGACAATCATGCGTAACTTCCTGGGGATGTGTTCGCGATGATCAAGGATGCCATATCTCGAGTGGTCGACGGGATTGACCTCACCGTCGAGGAGGCCGGTGAGGTCATGTCAGAGATGATGTCTGGCTCCGCCACGCACAGCCAAATGGCGGCTTTCATCACGGCCATGCGCATGAAGGGCGAGACGCAGCAGGAGCTGCTCGGGTTCGCCAGAGAGATGAGGGCGAACGCCTTGAAGATATCTGCTCCGGAGGGTGCAGTCGATCTCTGCGGGACGGGGGGCGATGGCAAGGGCACCTTGAACATCAGCACAATCGCGTCGTTCGTAGTCGCATCCGCCGGTGTGCCCGTAGCGAAGCACGGCAACAGGTCCGTGTCGAGCAAGACTGGCTCAGCCGACCTGCTTGAGGCGCTCGGCATACGGTTCGACCTTCCGCCGCTGGCAGTCGAGGAGTGCATGAGACGGACCGATTTCGGATTCATGTTCGCTCCGATGTTCCATCCGTCCATGAGGAACGTGATGCCGGCTCGGAAGGAGATTGGTGTGCGGACATTCTTCAACATACTCGGTCCGATCTGTAGTCCCGCTTTCGTCGATCGCCAGCTAATAGGAGTGTATGATCAGCAACTCATGCGCAAGGTTGCCGCCGTGCTCTCGGCTCTCGGTTCGAAGAGGGCGATGGTCGTGAACAGTGCTGGGACCGACGAGATCACCAACGTAGAGGAGACCAGAGTGGTGGAAGTGCGCTCCGGAGAGACAAGAGAGTATTCTCTGCGTCCAGAGGATTTTGGCGTCGAACCAGCAGAACCGGCCTCGCTCGCAGGCGGGTCTCCGCATGGCAATGCGCGTTCCGCGTTGTCGATTCTTCGTGGTAACCAGACCCCAGGGAGCGACGCCGTGCTCATGAATGCAGCGGCCGCGCTGTACGTCTCCGGAAAAGCACCCAGCCTCAATGAGGGGATGGAGATAGCATCGTCCGCTGTGAGGGAGGGTCGTGCAATTGCCAAGTTGCGGGAGTTTGCTGATGTGTCCCGCGGGCTTGAAGCGGAGGAGCAGTCGAGATCCGCGGTTGAGTCCCTCCGCAGCCGTAGGCTAGAGGCAGAGGTGATGAAGTCCAGGTGTGCCGAATTGACCCACGACCTCGTTGCGCAGATAGGGCAACTCCCAGGTGGGCGCGACGCTCTTCTCGATATCGACAGACGACTTCTGGGCTCGCCTAGTGCGTTGTCGGTTCTTATGTTGCGAAGGATGAGAGGGGTGCTGGAGAGTACAGTCGAGCATACTCAGCGACTGCATAACTCATCTTCGAAGCTGTCTGAGTGCCTCGCATCACCTGGAATCTCTATCATCGGCGAGTACAAGCCGAGATCGCCCACATCGACTCCTCTGCATGTACCTCCAGATCCGGGTCATGCGGCTGAAGTCTTTTCGAATTCCGGAATCGCGGCCGTGTCCGTGTTGCTGGAACCGGAGTATTTCGGAGGCGGTCCAGAGATGTTCGCTTTCTTCCGCTCCCGTCTGCACATGCCGATGCTGTTCAAGGACTTCGTTGCCACGGAGAGACAGCTGGACATGGC
>JBFFED010000070.1:0-4164 GCA_041559015.1 Thermoplasmata archaeon
AGTTCAAGGCCCTGAAACCCGACGTCGTGCTCATGGACATCCTCATGCCTGGCATGGACGGACTGTCCGCGATAATGAAGATAATGGAGATCGACCCGAAGGCGAAGATCATAGTCGTGAGCGCCCTTGTCAAGGAGGCGCTCAGGAAAGAGGCCATGAGGGCGGGCGCGGTCGACTTCGTGGCCAAGCCGTTCCAGGTCGAGCGGCTCCTTGAGGCCGTCAGGGTCGCGACGACTGCTGCCTGAAGGCGCTGCGCTGAGTGAGAACTGCGCGAGGAGCCCACATGGCACGAATGGTCAGTCCTGGTTTCGCAATCCCCAGCCTATTCTTCAAGATGCCCAGCTTCAGACGGAGGGTGATAGGGTCCCCCGCGCCAGAGAAGCTCATTTCCAGCTCGAAGGCGAAGTACAAGCTGCTCCACAAGCACGTCTACCTTGTCGAGGAGCCCAAGACGGACTTCAGCTTCCACCTCTTCACCGACACCCTCAAGGGCAGGTGCCATGACTGCGAGGACGACGAGAGCTTCCCGTGCGAGAGCTTGGACTGCGGTAAGTGCGGGCTCCCCTGTCCGTGCAAGACCTGCTCCAAGTACAGGAGCAGGGCGCAGGGCCTCGTGATCACCAGACGATATCCGACCGAGGTGAGGTCCGCATTCTACCTGCAGACGACGCCGATCATTTGGGTCTCGACCGTCGCGGGCAAGGACAATATGGACCCCGCGAAGCTCAGCCTGCTCACGGAGTCGCTCACCAGCTTCATTGAGAGGTCGCAGAACGGGGTCGTGCTCGTGGATGGGATCGAGTACCTCGTGACCACGAACGACTTCCAGAGGGTCCTAAGATCCATAGACAGGTGGACGGACGCGACGATGACCAGCAGCACCAGGATCATCGTGTCGCTCGACCCGAGGTCGTTCGACAAGAAGGAGCTGGCGCTCCTGGAGCGGAACAGGGAGGTCGTCCGGCCGGATGCGAGGGACCCTTGGAGGATCGTCCCCGAGCGTTTCTGAGAAAGAGATGGTCCCGACTCCCGGATTTGAACCGGGGGCCTGCTGATTTCAGCGACTGTGATCGGCTATGCCGATTTCCACACTACAGTCAGCCGCTCTCAACCAGTCTGAGCTAAGTCGGGTCTTCGGATGCCAGAACTAAGCCGCGCGCACCTTATCAAAGACTCCGTATAAATCGTTTTGTCCCTCTGCGGAATCCTCGAGGACGGCGCTCACCAATGAGGATTCTCAGCCGACCGTACATCGGCGCAAGGCAAGACCGACTCCCGATCGGAGGACCATGTGAAGACTTCCAGACTGACCGCCCTATGAACCGGGTCATTGGATAGGTACCTCGGAAACAGATACCGGCCCACATCACTAGGCGACAATCTTTATGTGGGGAGGTGGCATGGACATGGTCATGACATCGAGGACTGTTGCGCTATTGGCGGTGGTAATCGCAGTGATCGTGGTTCTTGGGGGAATCGGGGTATATCTGCTGATGCGGGGCGGGGACACCGGCGAGATCTCAATCTACGTCAAGGACGCGCCCGAGGACGACTGGAAGTACATGAACGTGACCTTCTCGTCCGTTGCGGTCCACAAGGCCGACGCGGACAGCGACAACAACACAGCTGCGAACGCGACCGACGAAGGAGGGGAATGGATCAACGTGCCTCTCGAGCAGGAGACCATAGACCTCATGTCCTATGTGGACGTCTCTGCGCTTCTGGCCGCGGGCAACATCAGCACGGGCAAGTACACCCAGATCCGAATAATCGTGGACAGCGTCGTGGGGACATTGCTGAACGGCACCGAGGTCGAGTTCAAGGTGCCCTCAGGGGAGCTCAAGGAGATCACGATGTTCACGATCGAGGAAGATGAGGCCACGAAGCTGACCGTGGACATCGACCTGGAGGCCTCGATAGTGCACAGCGCCTCGGGCGAATGGATATTCACGCCAGTGCTCGGCGAGATCACCGAGAGCTGAGCGCTCATCGGTAGCGGCTGCCAGGAAGACAGGGACGAAGGATTCGTCCCTCTCAAACCCCACATCGCATCCTATTCCACTTTTTCGGAACTGGGGAAGGATCATCCATCAGAGACCATCGCGCATCATGGACCGATTGCCAGCTCGTCGCACTCCGCGACCCTGAGGGATTCATATTCGGGATGACCACCAAAACCGAAGATTTATATATTTCAGACTTATATAACGGGCCTGTCCGACACTCGTATGGCATAAGACGTACAGAAGATGTCGCGGGGAATCTGGAGAACGCGGGGCGATTTACGATGGAGGCAGACACTGAGAAGATCACCATCCGCATACCTCGGAGGCACCTGAGGGCCCTGGACTTCCTCGTGGAGATCGACGACTTCCCGTCTCGGTCCGAGGCGATAAGGGCTGCGATCAGGGATACGATCTATGCCAGACTTGAGCTCGTCGTCGACAAACTCAACAAATTCGAGCACGCCGAACAAACGCTTGCGGCGGTCAAGACATACGAAGAGAAGTACCTCAAGAAGTAGTCAGAAGCGGGATGGGATGCACTCTAACTACTTACGCGGAGACTCACACGATTAGGATTACCTCCCCCCTATTTTTTTATTTTTTCATGTGAGCAGCGGCAGCAATGCTGGCCGCGGTCCTAGCCTATGTACCCGAGGTCCTCTCGTTTCGGCTGAGACTCCGGCTCCGCTTCCCTGAGCTTCGATGTAATCTGGTCTATCTGAAGGGCCTTCTCCTCTAGCTCCGCGAAATCTATCTTCACGTCGAGGATCCTGGCGAGCACCTCGAGGACCGCTTGGGCCCCCTTCGGGTCCACGAAATATCCCGATGTCTCGCCCATGAGGCATACGCTGCTGATGCCGTAGATGTTCCCGAGCCCGAGGAGGAGCCCGCTCGCGCCCACGATGCCGCTCCCAGGTTCCCCCTTGGAGAACGTGACCCCGTTCAGCTTCATCTCCTCGACGATCTGCTGGTCGGTGGCCGCGCCAAGCACCCTCGGCTTCTCGATCATCCTGCCGAGGCCGTAACCCCCGAGCGTGTACATGCGCTTCACGCCGAGCTCCTTGATCACCTGGAGGGTCCTGTCGGAGAGCTCGTACTGCCCCTCTGGCGTGAGCCCCTGATAGTCACCCGTCATGATCACCAGGTCGTTGGCGGCCTCAGGTCTCGAGACATAGTACATCTCGTTGCTCACCAGCCTGATGACTCCTGAGTCGTTCACGAGGACCTGGGGAGGGAAGAACTTAGAGAATATCTCGGCGAACTTCACTGCCTTCAGCTGGTCCACCAGGTGCTCTGCGGCGAGCTTCCCGACGTTGCCGACCCCCGGGAGGCCCTCGATGAATATTGGGTCCCTGAGGCTGGGCTTCTCCTTGAACACTACTACTATCTGGTCCATCTAAGCCTCCCCCTGCATCTCCCTCTTCAGACGCCTCCGGTACTCGCCGTACCTGTCGTCCGGTGAGTACTTGGCGGGCATGGGCATCAATGTTGCCCCTCCGCACTTGGGGCACCTGTCCTGAAGCGTGTAGCCCCTGCATGCGGGGCACTTCCTGAGGAGAGTCTTCACTTCTCTTCCTTCCTCTTGAAGCTGGTCGAGCCCCCCGATTTCTCGACGGAGGCCGTGATCTGTTCGACTGAGGCCTTGAGCTCCTGCTCTGCCGTCTTGTAATCGCCCGATGTGACAGTGACCTTGTACCTCGGCGCGCCGATGTAGGCTATGTTGATATCTGCCTCCTCGGAGCCGACGCCCGCGAGAAGGGCCTTCTTGATGTGATCTATACCGTCCGGCCGGGGGTTCACTATCTCAAGCACGCCATCGATGGTCACGGTCGGGGCCTGGATGTTCTCCTTCGCGACCTCCACGAACGCGGCCGCCCACTTCTTGTCGATGTCCATCTCCTTGAGGGGCTCCTCGCTGACGGTCATCTGCTCGAAGGCGCCGTATAGCGTCCCGAACTCCGAGATGAGCTTCTCCCCGATCTCCGCGTATGCCTCTCCGATATCCTTCCCCAGCTTCGTCGCGACTATCTCCAGGAGCTTGTCCGCCTTCTTCTCGTTCTTCCACTCCTGGATCTTCTCCCGCTTCTGGTGCTCGTTCACCTGCTTCAGCGAGAGGTCGATGTGTCCCCTGTCCCAGTCGACGTGGAGGACCTTGCAG
>JBFFED010000071.1:0-3902 GCA_041559015.1 Thermoplasmata archaeon
GCGAAACGTCAAGAACCCGTCTCCCCGTTGGTCACTGGATGCCGAACAAGGCACATACGCGGGCCGGAACGGTCGGCCCGCGGAGCAGCGGATCGCGCCCGAGATGTGGGAGGAATCCATATTCCCGAATGGGCGCGTCTTCCAGGAGGTCTGGCCCGCTGCCAACAGCCGTCCTCAACATGACGGCAGGGGGTCTACGGTTCGACCCCAGCGCGTCCCAGCATGACGTGGTGATGGTCCTCTACGAGCCAGCGATGGCCGCACGGCCGGAGCCGAATGGGACGAGTCGATGGTCGGGGAGGTCCGAGTGGCCAACACCCGACTATTGACAGAACCTGCAGCTCGTCGCGCAGGGGGTCGCGCCATCCAGACACTTAGTGTCCAGCTACTTGGTCCTCTTGCCCTCGTTGGCGAAATGCGCTAAGAGCGCCTCGAGCTGGATCCGCTCGCTCGCCCCTGATACCATCCTGAACTCCGCCTCTCCGACGCGATCGACGAGGCGCACCTTGGAGTCCTCGGAGACCGGGAGGTCGAAGACCGCCCTGTGAATCCCGGAGACTATGTCCTCTCCGGAGAGGCCGTGCCTTGCGATCAGCTCGTCGAGGAGGGATCTCGCCGCGGTGAAGTTCCCGCCAAGCGCTGTTGTCAGCATCTTCTGTATCTCAGAGGGGCGGATGTTCTCTGTCGACTCGAACACCGCGTCCGCGTCCACCTTCTTACCCAATGAGGCGGCGACCTGCATTATGTTCGTGGCCTTCCTGAGGTCACCACCCGCGAGCCCCGCAATCGCCCCGAGGCCATCCTCCGTGATGTCGACGCTCTCGCCCTTCGCAATCCTCTCAAGGTAGCTCCTGACATCCGCCTCTGACAGGGGCCTGAACCTGAAGACGGCGCAACGGGATTGTATCGGTTCTATGATCTTTGAGGAGTAGTTGCACGACAGGATGAACCTGCAGGTCTGGGTGTACCGTTCCATCGTGCGCCTCAGAGCGGCCTGCGCATCCGATGTGAGGGCGTCCGCCTCGTCGAGGAATATGATCTTGAAGTCCGAGATGCCGATCGAAGCCGCACGGGCGAAGTCCTTGATCTTGCCCCTGACTATGTCTATGCCCCTCTCGTCCGAAGCGTTGAGCTCGATGAGGTTGTCCCTCCAGTTCTCCCCGTAGAGTTCCCGGGCAAGGGATATGGCGCAGGTCGTCTTTCCGGAACCGGCGGGCCCCGCGAAGAGCATGTGGGGCATACTCCGGGTCTTCGCGTACGCTGAGAGCCTCTCGACGATGCTCTTCTGCCCGATGACATCGACGAGTCTCCGCGGCCTGTACTTCTCGACCCAGACGTCCTGCATGCGGTCTCCGACCTCTCGAATGACATCTCTTTACAAATAACTATCTAGGCACGTGTAGTGGAGATTCCCGCGGGTCCGTCCAAGAGGCCAGTTGCGGGAATCCGTTGGGACCGTTGGACAGACGAATCGCTCCAATCCGTGAGTTGACATCATCTCTTTCTCAGTTTGGGATTGAGTATCTCGTCAAGCGCATAACCCACGAATGTGAACGCAAGAACGACGAATACAATCATCAGGCCCGGGAGCACCACCCAGGCATAGAGGCCCTGTTGGATGACGAACGACTGCTCTCCCGGCGACTCAGTCCCGATTGTGGCTCTCGCTATGAAACGGTCTTACTTATGGCGGGCACTCGGCCCGACTTTTCGAACGGACCTGTCGAATCTCGATATCTACGACGACACACCATGAAGCACCAGTGCCTGGCTAGACCGACTGAGCGGCCAAGCCCATGAATAGTTCTGGCGCATCATAGGCACCTCTGGCCAGGGAACCGTTTAATAGCGGCTCAGGGCATGCCAATGACCGTGACCAGGTGCGACAAGTGTGGGGTCAAATCGGTAGCGTTCATCAGGTACAGCGGCGCGCATCTCTGCGAAATTCACTTCTGCGAGTTCGTCGAGAAGAGGGTTAAGCAGGAGCTTCGAAGGCAGGTGACCCTGACCGGTGATGAGAAGGTCGCAGTCGCGCTCTCAGGGGGGAAGGACAGCACGGTCGCGCTGCATTTGACAGCGGAGATACTGGGTGCGAGGAGGGACCTGGAGGTAGCAGCGGTCACGGTCGACGAGGGCATCGAAGGATACAGGGCATCCAGCGTACCCATCGCCAGACGCAATTGCGACCTGCTCGGCATCGAGCACACCGTGGTGTCTTTCGAGGACGTATTCGGGACGACGATGGACGGGATAGCCGCCCAGGGCAGGGAGTTGGCGACCTGCAGCTACTGCGGCGTCCTCCGGAGGGCGGCCATGAACAAGGCGGCGAGGGACTGGGGCGCGACGCACCTGGTCACCGGCCTGAACCTTGATGACAGCGCGCAGTCGATCATCATGAATTTCATGAGAGGCGACGTCGAGAGGATGGCCAGGCTTGGGCCGCACAGGCGGGTGCAGCCCGGGCTTGTGCCACGCCTCCAGCCATTGAGGACGATACCGGAGAACGAGACCACGCTCTATGCCATGGTCAGAGGATACGAATACCACGATCTGGAATGCCCATACGCTTCGGAAGCACTCAGGAACGACTATAGGAACATCCTGACTCAGCTCGAGGACAAGCATCCGGGCACCAGGCACTCCATCATCCGAAGCTTTGATGGCCTGCAGCCAACGCTCGAGAAGTGCTTCGCGCCAGCCGCGCTCAACCGATGCACCTGCGGAGAACCGACGGTCTCGAGGAAGTGCAAGGCGTGCGAGCTGGTGGAGTCCCTATCTGGATCTCCCCCGGGTCGGCCTTGAGATCCAGGCGCCGCAGCTCTTGCACACAGTGTCGGTGGACCTCGCAGGCTCGCCGCATATCGGGCACTCTGTCACAGGCTGTACCTCCCCTGCCTCCGTCGGGGGCTCGACAGGATGCTCTGCGATCCCCGGGGAGGAGCCGACCTCCTCGTCGGGTGTCACCCTGTACTGTACCTTGGACATACTGGAGAAATCAGGACCATGGGCGGACCTGCGCACGACCGTCTGCCTCCTGGCAGTCGTCCTGTGCTTTTCGAGCCTGAGCCTCTCTAGCTTCTCCTCCTCCCTGATAGTGTGGCTGTGGACGCTGTATGTTTCCATGACGAGAAGGGCCTTGAGCGAGACCCCGAAGAGCATGATGTAGACTATCTTGGACATGTCGAACTCGACGAAATAAGGTCCCCATCTGAAGTTCGCCACGCCCCCTCCGAAGACGACGAAGAGCCATAAGCAGATGAAGGCTAGGTTGGACAGGCCGAACAACATCCTCTTGAAGGTCCCCGGCCTGTTCACCGCCTCGAGCGTGCTGGCGGAGACGATCATCACCCCGAAGAAGATGATGTACAGCCTTATCTGGGGCATGAAAGCCGTGTCGAGGTCCGGGAAGCTCCTGGTCACGAGGTCGACCAGGACATATGGCACGACGATGAACCTTATGGTCTCCGTGAAGGCGGTCCAGATTCCGTTGGACACTCTGGTCTCCTTCCTCACGGCAACCACCCCTCGACCAGTTCCTCGATGCTCGGAGTCACGTCCTCGACCATCTCATATCCCAGTACGGAAATCGTGACGTAGTAGTGATCGTACAATCCCAATGCCCAGAAATCCTCAAAAAACGACTCAAACGGGATGTCGATTGTGACGCTGCCCTCATGGTAGCCCCCGAGGGCCACAATCGTATGCACATCGCCCAGCAGAGTGTCGTTCCCGTAGACGGAGATGACGACATCGGCAGGAGGAAGTCTGCTCAACAGGTCCGATGTCTCCAGCCAGTAGCCGACAACAAACGAAGATGGTGGGGTGTACGAGCACCGGTCCTCATCCACTCCGTAGTCCTGGATGAGAGCCTCCCAGGGAACACTGATTCGGTAGCTGGCGAA
>JBFFED010000072.1:0-3677 GCA_041559015.1 Thermoplasmata archaeon
AAACCAGTGGAGACCGTTGCGAACAGCCTTCCAAGGCAGTGGTTGCACAAGGGGCGCTCCAGCGCTCGCCCTGCGATCTCGAGCCTCTCGGACATGATGCATGTTGGCGGACGCCGAGCGGGTATTTATCGTTATCTGACTCTGCTCATGGTGCGAGGGGCATCATAAGCCGACGCATTCGAAGTGCTCCTTCGAGTAGTCCCAAAGGGGCTCCTCGCTCCCGGCCGCTACCGAATCCGCCCATTTCGACATGGCTGGGCCGAGGATCGCGGCCAACGCGGGAGCGTCGAAGTCCTTGACGCTCTGGTCATAGGCGAGGTATGTGACGAAAACCGGCGCGCCCTCCTCTCCCTCGTTTCCCCGGAACGAGAACAGTATCTTTGCCCGGGCAACGCCGTCCATCTCATACGCCTCCCCGACAAGGGCGTGTTCCCTGCCGCGGCCTCCAGATATCTCCAGCCTGTCCACGCCATCGAGGGCGCCCTCATTGAGGATCCAGTTCATCTTGCCCTTGTATACGCCCAGGTCGTACTGCGACGGAGACATCCTCAGCTTCTGACCGGTCGTGAGGGCCATCCTGGTCCAGATACGCAGGACGGTGTGAGCGACGAGGAATCTTGCGAGGGCCATGCCCTCAAGGCCGCAATCAGCGGCCGACGGGATACTGTCCAGGTCCGCTCTGACATTGAGTCTGATATCCTGAGACATCCAGCCTGAAAAGCGCCGACATCATATATCAATCGTGCTGATGGCCTGCCGACGCCATCAGTCAGAAGCCCATGCCGTCGATCTTGATCTCTGCCCGCTTCCCCTCGAGGAACCGATAGACTGCAGAGTGCTCGCTGCCGGAGAGAAGCATGTCCAGGGCCTTCCTCGCAACATCCAGCTGGAATGTGTCGCCTATAAGAGCGACCGTGTTGCCGTATACGCTCATGTAGGCGCCCGTGAGTTCCTCGAACAGCCTCCTTGTCTTGCCCTTCGTACCGATCACGCGGGCGCGCATGCGGGCGATATGGGCCGGCTTCTTCCCCACGTACTCCCGTATATCGATGACCTCCAGGTACCAATCGTCGTCAAGCACCATCATGGCCTTCTCAGGCGAGAAGCCCCGACCGACGGCGACGACGAAGTCCGTTACTGACAGGACGGCGGACGGGTCCTTCGCCTTCGAGTAGTCGACGGTGACGTCGCCCTCCTGAGAGTCGACAAGTATCCTCACTCCCGTCTGCTTCTCGACCTTCGCCTTGACCTCGCCCTCCTTGCCTATGAGGACGCCGATGCGTTCCTTTGGTACCTTCACTGATTGTCGGGTCATCGCTTCCTTATCTCCCGGAGCTCCTGTTCGACATCGATGCCCACACCGTACTTTCTGAAAAACCTTGCGATGTTCCCCATGTCTCTGACGAGTAGTTCCTCCGACATCGGGTGGTCGAGGAGGACCGCCTGACCGACATCGATGAGCACAGGCACATCGTCGTCCATGAGCACGTTGAACTCGCTGAGGTCTCCGTGCACGAGCTCTGCCTTCTGGTACGCCACCCTGACATAGCCCAGGATGGTCTCAGCGACATCTGCGGGGTCGCTGAGGTCCACATTGCGCATCATCGGGGCAGGCCCTGCGTCGGAGCCGATGTACTCCATAACTATCATGTTCTTGTGACACGCAATGGCCCTGGGAACTCTCACGCCCGCATCGCGGAACCTCTGCAGGTTCCTGTACTCCTTCGACGCCCAGGCCATTATCAGCTTGCGCCTGTTGCGCGACACCCCCTTGAACCTTGGGTCGCCTGCGATGTACCTGGCCATGTCTTTGAACGTGGCGGTCGACGTCCTATATATCTTCAGCGCAAGAGGCGCTCCATCCGAGGTCGTCGCGCGGAACACATTGCCCTCCTTGCCGGTCGATATTGGGTAGTCTATCTGGTCGATGACGCCGTCGGAGAACAGCTTGTAGACGCGCATCAGGTTCTCCTTGTCGAAGACCTCGTCATAGGTCTTCCTGTCCTCGGAGTCCTTCCTTCGCATCCTCCACGAATCACGCTCGCGCTCGAGCTTGTTCTGAAACTCCCGGAAACCAACATCGCGACTCAAGACGACGCCCCCTCGAGACCCTCAGAAAACGTCGATCGACTTGGGGATCATCTTCTTCCTGCTCAGATACATCGCCTGTGTCTTGGTGTACCTGTATAGGATGTTCGCCTTCTCATCCTGGAACTCCCACGGCTGCACGATGACCAGGTCGCCCTCCCTGATCCACATGCGCTTCTTGATCTTGCCAGGTATGCGCCCCATCCTGTGCTTGCCATCGGCGCACATCACCCTTATCCTGGAAGCGCCGAGCAGCTGGTCAGCTATGCCGAACATCTCGCCGTCCTTACGTCGAGGCAGCCGGACCCTGACGAAGCCCATCTCGTCCCCTTCGCCGACGACTACACCGTCGCCTTCCCTGGATAACTTCTCTTCGATACGTGGCAAGTGATCAAACCGCTGGTCGAAGTAACATTGTGCGTATACTTAAGGCTAATGGGATTCAAACAGACGTGTCCAGACACGTGGATTGGGGCGCATTGCGCGACCCTGCAAGGACCGATTGTGTCCAAAACCGGACAGACTGTAGGCCGTGCTGTTTGCAGCGTGTCACCACCCCCATATACGCGCACATGCCTCGGACGCATCCGAGGCGAAACACATGGAAAGCCCTTCGAAAGAAAAGGAGCAGAAGAAGATTCTGCTCGCGTACTCCGGCGGCCTGGACACGTCAGTGGCCATCCACTGGCTGAAGCAGAAGTACGGCTGCGAGGTTGTCGCCGTGACCGTAGATGTCGGTCAATCGGACGACCTCAAGGAGGCTATGAGGAGGGCTAAGATCATAGGCGCCTCGCGCGCATGGGTCATCGACGCCAAGAAGGAGTTCGCTGAGAACTACATCATCCCCGCGTTGAAGGCCAATGCGCTCTACGAGGGCAACTACCCGCTGGGCACGGCGCTGGCGCGGCCGCTGATGGTCGAGCGGCTCGTGTCCATGGCCCGCAGACTGGGAGCCGACACGATAGCTCATGGCTGCACCGGCAAGGGCAACGACCAGGTCAGGTTCGAGGTCTCGATCATGGCACTCGCTCCTGATATATCGATCCTGGCACCGACAAGAGACTGGGGGATGTCCAGGGATGAGGAGATAGCGTATGCCAAGGAAAACGGCGTGCCGATACCGGTCACGTGCGAAGCTCCTTACAGCATCGACGAGAGTGTTTGGAGCAGGGCGATAGAGTGCGGCGTCCTGGAAGACCCCTGGCAGGAACCACCTGAGGAGATATTCGAATGGACGAACGGCGTCGACGCATCGCCTGACACCCCCGAATACGTGGAGATCGGATTCTGCGAGGGAGAGCCTGTCAGCCTCAACGGAGCCGCGATGGAGCCGCTCGAGCTGATAACCGCTCTGAACGATATCGCGGGGAACCACGGAGTCGGAAGGATAGACCACATCGAGAACCGGCTCGTTGGGATCAAGTCGAGAGAGGTCTACGAGGCACCTGCGGCTATCGTACTGACGAAGGCGCACCAGGATCTCGAGAGCCTTGTGATGCCCAAGGACCTCATGCACTACAAGAAGGCGATGGAGCAGCACTACGCGAACTTGGTCTACGACGGCCTGTGGTTCTCGCCGCTACGCCTCG
>JBFFED010000073.1:0-3640 GCA_041559015.1 Thermoplasmata archaeon
ATAGGATCAACGAGGCACCTAGGATGACCACCTTTGGCTTCTCCTTCCGTATACGGGCCTCTGCCGCCTCATAGTCGAGGTTCCAAACGGAAGTGTCGAAGGGCAGCCTGCCCGCCCTGAGACCGACTATGTCGGGTATGTACGCCTGCCCGTAGCCATCATAGCCTCCGAACTCCTCCGGTATCGCCAGCACTTTGTCCTTCTTCGATGTGGTCGCCACTATCGCAATCATGGCCGCGATGTGGCCTGAGAGCGGCTGGACGCAGGCGTATCTGCAGCCGTAAACTTCCCTTGCCACCTCCTCGGCCTTGCGCTCCACCTCCGTGGTTATCCTCGTCCCGCGGTAAGCGTTCTCCATGAAAACCCCCGCAAACTCAGCGTTGACCGGGAGAGTGTACCTGTTGACGAAGTCCGCCGACAGCAACGCCCTGGCCTGTGGGCTTGTCTGGTTCTCGGAGGGCATGAGATTGATGCACTCCTCGAGCCTCCACTTCTCCTGGGCTCGCATGCTGTCCAGGAAGTATGTGCTCTTCATTCGCTGACCCCAGGGGGTAATCGGCTTGCCCGTTAAATCAGTTGAGTAGGTTGAACCTGCTCTCGGGCCCTTGGGGCGATTGGAATTCGTGGTCCTCGTCTTCGAACTCCTCTTCCATGACTACGTTGACGAGCACGTTCACTATCTCCCTCAGTTGTCTGAGGTCCTCCCTGAGACGTGCGATCTCAGCGAGGAGTTCCTTGTCTTCAGCCGTCGGTGTAGCCCCCCCTTCTGCAGCGACTGATTGGGATACTGCGATAAAGAGTTTGGCCTTTCACGGTCACTTCATGAAGGACCTGTAATCGTCAGCCAGCTTCCTGTTCTCCGTCCTCTCGCAGCGCTCGCAGTAGAGCCCCCGTCCCTTCTTCTCCATGGGGTTCTTGCACATGCCGCAGACGGCCCGGACAACGCCAAAGTGCGGCCCTGCCGTGGATAGTTGGACACTCGGCTCCGCCTGGATGACCAGGCCCCTTATGATGTCGCCTGGACGCACGACATCGCCCGCATCCTCGACGTACGAGCTGGACAGCTTCGATACATGGACCGAGGCCAGGGTCTCGCTCGAGACCTCTCTGTCCCTGCCTTCCTGCTGGACTATGTTCACGATTGCCATGGCCGGCTTCGCGTCCGTCACATGGGCGATCACCACGTCGCCCTCCCTCAGCACGACCGGAGGGTTGTCCAGTATCACTCTGGCGACCTTCTCCTTGGGGTCCAGGTCGAGCTCCCCTACCGTGCTGGAGTAGACCTTCCCGTCCTTCTCGTATGTGCCCTCGCCAGACATGTACTCCTCCGCGATGGCCACTTCTTCTCCAGGGAGCACCTTGCGACCGGTTTTGGTCATGTCAATCACTTACCTGTCAAACCGCAAAAGAACTACCGAAATCGTCTCTGTAGCCTTTCTGTGGAATTCGAACGCATATGGAATCTCGAATTTATACCTTTTGACCACGCTGACCGTACCTCCGAGGGACGAAACCAACTGGTCCACGAACGCCTGGGTGCCATCGTTGTGGAGCGAGTAGACCTTCGGGGCGAGTTCAAGGGCCTTCTTGACGAAAGCCCGGTCCGCGTGCCTCGTCTGGGCCCCGAAGGGCGGGTTCTGCAGGACGGTATCGAATGAGCCGGAGAGGCTCTCTATGTCGCCTGTCACGAGGTCCACCTGCAGGGACATGGACTCGGCGTTCCTCCGCGAGACGGAAACGGCCTTGGGGTCGAGGTCGACCCCGATGACACGCTCGGCCCCCAGGAGCTTCGCCCCTATCGCTAACACACCGTTCCCTGTGCCGAGGTCGGCCACAGCCTTACCGGAGATGTCTCCGGCAGAGAGGGCCTCCCAGAGGACATCCGCGGCTATAGCCGCGGGCGTGGCGTATTGCTCCAGTCTCGCCGATCTCTCCCCCAGAGGCTCCAGCCTCTGGAGGGCAATCTCCAGCTGGCGTTTCTTCATGTTGAGCATGCCCTCCGCGTCGGGAGCGGGGTCGCCGCCCGCTCAGCGGGCCTCGTCGATCATCTTCCAACGCCTCAGCTTGTTCACCTCGGACACGTCCCTCCCGTGGACGTCCCTCTCGATGTCCGAGAGATACTCTATCGCCATCAGAATTCCGTCTTTGTTCGGTGAGTTCACATCCACCTTCGCCCTCGAGAACTCGCGCTCGACGATCTCCATCGCCCTGAATGTGTCGCCGTATTGTTCGCAGAAGTCGCTGACCACATCATCTATGGCCTGGGCGAGGGATTCCGCCGTTGGCTCCGCCTTCCTGTCCACGAGCTCGTTGGCGATCATGAGCTCGCCTATCTTCCTGAAGGTGGCGCTGACATTCTGCCCGGTCTTCGCGCTGGAGAGTATGATTGGCATGTTCGACTTCCCAGCAATGTCCTGGAGCGCCCTAACTGAGGGAGCGCTCTCGTCCACGAGGTCAGACTTGTTCCCGACGAATATGACAGGGGCCTCGGGCACGATCTCCCGTATCTCAGGCAGCCAGAACCCCTCCACAGAGCCGACGGTCTCCGGTCTGCTGAGGTCTGCGACGAGCATCACCCCGTGGGCGCCCGTGAGGCCCTGTGTCCTCATCTTCTTGTAGTCCTTCTGGCCGAGGATGTCCCATAGCATGAGCGTCAGGTAGACGGTCTTATCGGGCAGCTTGTACTCAAGGTCGCGCTTGCTGACCTTCGCCCCGACGGTGGCGATGTACTTGTCGTCGAAAACGTCTATCACGAACCGCCTTATTAGCGAGGTCTTCCCAACGGCGGAATCACCGATGAGAGCCACTTTCTTGATGTATCGCTTAGATTTGATTATGCTCAAGCACATCCCCGCCTCGGCCGCCCTTGACCGGGACCAGTCGCCTGCGGCTCAGTATAAGAATAACTTGGATAATAATGCTTTCCGAGTGGGAACGGCGTCTCCAGGCCATACGCCGGGCCATTGTCGCATGGAGTCCTTTCTGCCCTCACCTTGCGGGAACCTGTGAAGCAAAAGCTCAATACGGAATAGGCCATTAGTCCCACCTAGATTCTGATGGAGAGCGGACCCCCGACGCCTCTACCACCTCCAAGGAAGACCTTGGAGACTTACGCGATTTCCTATCTGGGCGCCTATCTGAATACTGTGAAGAAGGAGAGGCCGGAACACGTCCCCACGTTGGCCAGAGGAAGCCATCTCTCGATTGAGTTCTGCATCATGCCCAACGGCTGCTACTCTGTGCTCTTCGAGAAGGCGGACAAGCAGGACGTTGTCGTCAAGGAGTGTGACTGGGGGTACGTGGAGCAGAAGGTTGTTACCGGGGTCGACCACCTGGTCGCACTATACAGCCATGAGGGGGTCACCGTTGCGGACGCCATCGCCAGGGGCAAGCGGGATGCCGTAAGGGACATCCGGTCCCTCGAAGACTCCAACATATCCAAGGCTATAACCGCTCTCGAGAAGGTCCTCCAGGGGATGATCAGCGTAGAGATGTCGAATAGGACCGTCGCTGAGCTTGGGGAGCAGGAGCTGGCCAAGCTGCGCCCTATAAGGGAGGCGATACAGAGCGCCGGGCCGGATGTCGACATGCTCAGGCTGGTGGACGCCCTGAGACACTATCCAGGGGTCCAGACCTCCCC
>JBFFED010000074.1:0-3561 GCA_041559015.1 Thermoplasmata archaeon
CATCGTACCGCTCGTGACCTTCCCGACCGGTTCACCGTCAGCGAGTATGTCGTATCCGTGCCTCGGTACACCCCTGCCCTCAACTATCATCGACGCCAACTTGTCGTAACCTCCGGATGCCTTCTGCTCCAGGAGCGCCTGCCTTCCTACGAACTCGTGCTTCCAGTCCAGGACCCATCCGGGGCCGGTCTGGAGCGATGTCTGAGTGCCGTCGAAATCTGTTCCTGAAAGGAGGAGGCCTTTCTCCAGTCTCAGGGTGTCCCGCGCCCCCAGTCCAACCGGTTTGAGCCCCAGGGCACCGCCATTCTCAATGACAGCGCGCCAGACGCCCGTGGCGTCCGCGTTCTCGCAGACGATCTCGAAGCCATCCTCGCCCGTGTACCCGGTCCTGGACACGAATGCCCGGATTCCAGGCCGGTCCCCGTTCATGTATGTCCTACCCCTCAGGAGGTCGGTCTTAGGCTCGGAGCCAACCTGTGGTATCTTGTCCAGGATCGCGAAAGCAGCCGAGAAGAACCTCATCGGGCCAAGGTCTGCCCCTGTCAGCTCCCTCAGGACATCCTCCGCCCTCGGGCCCTGGACCGCCACGCAGGCGAGCTCCGAGGACATGTCCACGAGATCCTGACCGCGCAGGTGGCTCTGGACCCATCCGTGCATCTTCTGCGTCGTCGCGGCGTTCGGGACCATGAAATACTCATCGGGGCCGAGGACTGTCACGATCGTGTCATCAAGTATCCTCCCCCGCTCGTCCAGGAGATGCGCATAGACGCACCTGCCCTCTGGACGGCACTGCACCTCATTGGTGCACAGCATGTCCATTGTCGAGCCGGCCCCACTCGCCCTCACGAGGAAGTCCCCCATGTGCGAGACGTCGAACGCGCCAGCTGCCTGCCTGACGGCCATGTGCTCGTCTATGATGCTCGTGTACTGAATGGGCATGTCCCAGCCAGCGAATGAGACCATCTTGGCGCCAAGCCGGAGATGTTCTTCGTGGATTGGGGTCCTGCGCATGTGAGCCCGATATGCGAGGCCCTCCAAAAGCTTTGGCGACCTTACGCAGAAAACGCGCTTCGGGACCGCAGCCTAGCGGTATTCATCTATCAGCGTGGTCAGGTCCTTCTCGAGGCCGACGCTCACGGCGGGCTGCTCTATGACCTGCACGTTCCTCTCGACCAGCGCCAGCTCCTTCTCGCTGAACGCGCTCGGGCTTATCGGGACGAGGACGGTCGACTGGCTCTGCATGACCTGCTCGTTTATGTGCTCCACGAACCTCAGGACCTGCTGGAATCCGTTGTTGATCACGAGGTACTCGAGCCCGTCTATGAGCACGAAGCACTTCTTGTAGCGTTCGATGAACGACGAGATGATGGTCGCAAGGGTGCCTATGCTCGTGGGGTTGTGATGGTCCTTTCCAGGGGTGTGGCTGAGCCAGAGTATCCTCGTGTCCTTCAGGTCGAAGATCTCCCGTACCTTGTCTGGGAATTGTCTGGTGACGCAGAGCCCAGGGACGCCTTCCGCCAGGGCCCCCTCGAACAGCTTGTACGCGAGGAAAGGCTTGCGCTCCCTCACAACATAGCAGAGGCCCTCCTCAGTCCTTACCAGCTCAACAGCCGGTCTGTCGCTCTCGGCGATCTTCCCGCCCCCTTCGAAGGTGTATGACCGAACCGGCTCTATTTATACATTCTCTCGAAGGGAGTGCCAGACGCTATCGAATCTGATATTCAACCGCCCTTCAACATCTCCCTGACCTTCTGCTCGAGCACCTTCGCGGGCAGGTCCAGAAGCGTTATCACAGTAGTCTTGCCCGATATCCCCGGGCCGCTCTTCTTCGCGCTCACGACGCCGAGCGTGTCGAGGTCCTTCATCAGGCCCCAGAAAGCGGTGTGCGCCCTGGGTTTCTCGTCGTATTCCTCGCACGCGACCTTGTAGGCCTTCTCGGTCTCCCCTGTCGTTATGTACGCCTTCCCCTTGGACGCCTTCGCTATCGCAAGCAGCGCCAGCTTCTGGTGAGTGTCCAGGCCAGTCAGCTTCGATTCCGAGATTGAGCTGTACGCCTCGGCCTTGGCCGCACGCACATGCTCGACGGTTACCTTCCCCGAGCCCTCCTCGTCAGCCAGCATGCCCGCCTTCTCGAGTATCTCGATCGCGAACCTGGCGTCCCCCCATTCCGAGGATACCTCGGCGATCAGGTCGACGGCGTCCTCCTCTATGGCGCCTTCCTGGAGCGCGAGAAGCGCTCTCTGGTCAACTATGTCCTTGAGCTCGTCGGTCGAGTACTTGCCGAACTCGATCGCGTTCGTTCGCTTGAAAGTGCTCGCAGAGCTGGCGTCGAGCATGTCGAACACGTTCTTCTGGGAGATCAGCATTAGCGAGACCAGCTCCTTGCTGTCTATCTTCTCCTCCCCGAACCTGGTGAGCTTGTAGATTATGTCAGAACCAGCTCTCTTGAGCAGCATGTCGGCCTCGTCGAGGACGACCAGCAGGTGCACCTTCCTCTTCTCGAGGTCCTTCCTGAGTATCCTCAGCATCTCGGTGATGGAGAACCCGCGGTCGGGGAAGTTCGGTTGGAAGTGGTTCACGACCTGGAGCACGACGGCCGATTCGCTGTTCCGCTGCCTGCAGTTCACGAGAACCCAGTCCATCGCCTTCTGACGCTTCTCGGCGTAATCCTTCAGGTCCATGCAGAAGCGCTTCGCGGTGGCCGTCTTCCCGGTCCCCACGCTGCCCGTCAGGACCGCGTTCTGCGCGAAGTTCAACTCCACCACCGGCCGGTAGAGCATGATGAGCTTCTTCATCTGCGTCTCCCTGTGCACCAGCTTTGGAGGCACGTAGTCGAACGAGAGTGTGCGCTGGTCCTTGAAAACGCTCCTGCCTGTCGTCTCCCACATCGTTGTCAGCTTCTGGAAACCCGCCTCGCTATTGTCATCGCCGTATTTTAAAAGATTCGCACCGGGCTGGCCCCGTCCGTTTGCGCCCGGAGGCCAAAAACGCTTTAAGGCACCAAAGCGGTCGATGTCCGGGTAGGGACAATGGCACCTGATGAGGACATCATCAGCTCGGTGTTGAAGAGCACCAAGACGATGCTCAGCTCGGAGACGCTCCTGGTCGAGGCCATCCAGGAGCTGGTCAAGGACGAGGTCAAGAAGACCATAAGGGAGAAGCTGGAGGCGAACCCCGAGCTCAAGAAGGAGCTCAGGCAGGCCGTTTCTGAGCTGATGGAGGCCAAGGTGCACGAGGCCTACGCCATTCTGAAGATCGGCAAGGTCGGGGCCAAGGTCGGGATTGAGATGGTTCCACCGGACCTACGCAAGGAGATAGGAAAGGAGATAGTCTCGCTTTTCGAGAAGGAAGTCACGAGGATGCTGGAGCAGACCTAAGCTCCGCTAGTTGCCTGACTCTCCAATACCGTCTCCCTGGTTCCTGGTCCTATTTGCGCGCAAAGGAAGTGTTGAGAAGAGGTTTGAAAAAGAAGGGCCCGCTCAACCGAACAGGGCGCTAAGACCAGCGGCTGCCTCGGCCTCTGAGACCTTCTCTTCCTTCTTCTCCTCTTTCTTCTCTTCC
>JBFFED010000075.1:0-3526 GCA_041559015.1 Thermoplasmata archaeon
ATCCAAGGTCCCGGAGACTGGACAGCCCGGCCCGAGGGCTGTCGGATACAGATCAATCGAATAGGGCTCCAAGGTGTCTATGGGTTCGCTGAGCCAGACCTCCACGATTGCGGTCGTGACCACGGACCCACCCTCGGGCAGGCATACGCATACGCATGGATAGCCGAGTAGCGAACATGAAAGGAATTCGTCCCACTGCGTGGTATCCGTGAACAGGCTAAGCCCGTCGATGAGATACTCCCTATCGAAGTAGACGCCGTAGGCGGGGTAGTTGGCCGCTAGCCCGTGCGTGTTGCTGACGGGTAGCTTGCAGTTCTCAGGATTCGTGCCCCAGACGTGGTCCACGATGCACGCGTCGAAAGCGGACACCAGGTCCGCCAGGACACCGTCCACTTCGGGATCGGCAGGCAGCTCTGCTTGCATCACCTCGCACATGTGGCGTATGTCGACCGCATCGTAGACGAGGGAACCATTGTAGTCCTCGGTCATGTTCCTGGCGTCCGCGATGTCGGTCTTCCAGATCCGAAGTCGCTCGATCAGCTCTGAGGAGAGCTCACCCATCCCGTCCACGACCGGGCCGAGGCTGTTCAGGTCGACGACGCTCATCGTGAACGACTCGTCCAGCATGTACTGTTCCGGCGTGCCCTCGAGGGAGTAGTAGTACGCGGCGTAGTCGTCCAAGAACCTGCTACATAGGCCCGCGGGGGTGATGTAGGGGTCGTCCACGATTGCCTGGAGGGAGCTGTAGTTGAGGCCATCATCCGGCACATAAATCTCGGAGGCCATCATGAGGTCCGCGTACCCCTGCATGTCGTAGGCGACCTCTATCGAGCTCATGCTGCACGCGTCGAACGCTAGGATGTCGTACGAGACGAAGTCGTTCGCCTCGTGGACGGCACTGAGGGCCGCCTCGATCTCGTCCAGGCGCAGTTCGGAGAAGGCGTCCGTGAAGTCCCAGCAGCAGCCGTACCAACTGGCCCCGTGGTCCCAGAGGACTAGCGCGTACCTGTCCGCGGGATATGCGCCAAGGGCCCAGTTGAGGAAATCGACAAGCGTGGCCGGGTCGCCCACGTTCACTTCGCCGATGTCCATCAACGCCTGGGACGGCAACGGGGTCATGCCGTTGCTCACGAGAAACCTCTTGCACGTGGTCCAGTCCCCGTACCTCGTATCGAACGTCCCGTAGTAGTCGTCGCATCTGTCCAGCTGTACGACGATGTTCAGCCTGGAGCTCGAGTCCACGGAGGCCATCTCGAGGAAGTCGTCAATCGCCACATCCTCGAGGTCGTTGTCGCCATCGAGGTAGACCATGAACGTCCAGGTCTCAGGCTCGACTGCGATCCTTGGCAGTGGGTCGAGGTCGACCGCCACCGGGACGAACAGCGAGATCAGAGAGATTGCGACCGCCAAGAACACGAGGATCCTGAAGGGTGTCCGATGATGACATTGCGTCGACCCTGAGGGACATCGATCTATCCTAGGCGCTCGGAACGCGGGCGGAACCGCTGCACCCTGTGTGAATGGCTCCTGGCATTCGAGCCGCTCCCTCCAAACCATATCCAGCAGTCCGAAACGAAGACGGTGCTATTAAACCGTGGCACGTCGTCCTAGCCCTATTCCGAATCGGCATTCAAGAGCGATCACCCCAACTCTGTGACGGCATGATCCGCGAATAGTCCAGATTCCTCCCCTTGAACGACTGGAGAAATGGCTTCGGCTGGGGCATCACGTCCTGAACACGACTATCTGCTCGTCCAACGGCCCCCCGATGAAGAACACGCTCGCCTCCTCCAGGGTGCTCTCAATGGTGTCCTTTTCTACGATAACTACCCCGAACGGGAACTCCTGCGCTCCCGAAGTGCTCCAATCTGTCTCGAGCGCGTATAGGCCCCCTGAGGTGAGGGCTATCCCCTCCCTGAGGTCGTACGGCAGTCCTCTTGAATTCTCCAGGTCGAAGAGCCTCGTCCCTGTCTCCGATAATCTCTGGTCGGAGGCGTACCCCTCCACTCCGTGCTCGGAGAACCACTCCATGGAGTCGTACTCGAACCAGTAGGTCTGGTTCTCCACCCCGAACAGTTCCTGGCTGCTGTAGGCAACTGGCAGGGTCGACGCGCATATCACGACCAGGGACACCCCCGCGACGGCTCCAAGGCGCTCCCTGCCCTTGACCATGAGAGCGAATCCCGCACCTACAAGCAGCGCAAAGGCCGGCAGTGCGAAGTCAAAGGTCCGGTAGATGATGAGGTGGGACGTGGCGTCGTTCGCGCGTAGGAATGCGAAGAGGATGAGCGATAGGGGCCCGAAGAGCATTGCCAGGAGGAGGTTCTTCGTCGGACCCTTGGGAACGAGGAGTGACCTGGCACCCTCCCAGGCGGGCGCGACGAGTATGAGGTACGCGAGGAAGGGGACCGCGATACTGGCCGAGGGTGCTGGGAGTCCAGGGAAGATAGGATGGTAGTAGTTCACGAGCATGACAGCAGCGCCGACCACGGGCACGGAGAGCCCCAGGGGCAGCCTGGAGGCTGGCCTGCTCCTACGGGAGAGCCTTATGGCCACCAGGAGCACGAGGAAGGCGACGGCGATGTAGAGGTAGAGGTCGGTGCTCGGGGAGAGGTAGTCGAGGTAGGGGAGGGATATCCAGGAGTAGTAGAGAGCCGCCAGGGACCACGAGGCGACCACGGTGAGTATGTCCAGCTGCTGCCGTCGGTCTAGGGGGAAGGGGCTCTTCCTGCTGGAGATGTCTATAACGACTGCGAAGGTGAGGATGACATAGGCCACCACGGCGGAGTGGTGGTGCGTGAAGACCAAGAGCAGGAGGGCCAGCGTGAGCAGGACACGGTGCTGTAGGTGCTCCCTGAGGGTGTAGGAGTGGAGCGCGAGGGCGATGAGGAGGAAGGCGAGGACCTCCTTCCAGGTGCACCCTGTCGAGAACACGAAAGAGCCCGTGAGGACGAGGACGAGGGCGGAGGCGAGGACGGCCCTCCTGGAGTGGGGGAGGTGCCGGAGGAAGACTAGGAGGAAGCACAGGATGGCTACGGAGCCGATGATTGCGCTGGAGAGCTGCGTGAAGGAGACTGGATCGGCGCCCAGGACGGAGGAGAGGAAGGCGGTGAATAGGGCGAGCAGGGGCATGTCGGGTACATAGCTCTCGTCGAGGGAAGAGAGGGTCGGGAAGTCGAGGTGGCCCGAGGCGAGTATGTCCTGAACGACCCTCAGCTCGGAGAGGCCGTCTATATTGTAGGGGAGGGGAGACCACTGGAGGGACAGGCTCCTGACGAGGACGGCTGTGACGAGTAAAATCGGAAGCATGAGCAGGGACGGCCAGGGGCGGGTATGAGAGGCTGTCTGAGGGGCCATGGACGCTGTTTCGTAGCCGGTTAGTAGGCTAAAAAGGTTGGCGGGATAGGGTGAAGGCGGCTATCCATGATTGAGAGGGAGCGCCTGACGCGCGGAAGATTACTGGCGTGGGGCGCTTAGCGCGTGGATGATACCATCTGACTGGGTTTCTAATCCCAATGGGCAAAGG
>JBFFED010000076.1:0-3490 GCA_041559015.1 Thermoplasmata archaeon
CTCAACTAAACTGGGAGGGAGCCTCACGACTGCGCTTTTCTCGTCAAAATCGCAGCCTGCGCCTACAAGTAGCTTCTGTGCTTTTTTACTCTTCACAACCACGCCTGTCCTCTCGAGTATCTCAAGTGCTGCGTATCTGATACGCTGCACGCCGTCCGAGCTGAGGACATCGCGTCTGCATCTTACCGGTATGGAATTGGCCATCCTTCATCCCTGTCCTTCTGTTCTCCCGGACCCGTGCCGGGCCGTAATCGAGCCCCAGAGTGTTTGTCGATCATGTAAGAAATACAATTTTTGAGAGCCAGAGCGCATTCACCCTGGCCCTCATTTGGGTTTATCGCACGCGTCATCGCGCCATCGTCTAGTGAACCCTGGACTCGCCGCCCCACAGGTCCTTCTTGGACTTGTCTATGATGTCAGCGAGCTGCTTGTTCACATCGTCTGGAAGTGCTGGGACCTTGTGCTCAGCGAGGATCTTCTTGACCTTCTCCCTCGCTCTGTCCTTCATGCTCTTCTTGCCGGTCTTGGACCAGTTGTCCTCAGAGGTCCTGTCGATGAGCGTCGGCATGAAGTGGTCCGTCTTCAGGTACTGCATCGTGTGCTTCTGCGCGAGGTAGTTCTTGCCGATGCCGACCTTCTCGATGACATCCAGGGCCATTGTGTCGTCGCAAGCCCACTCTCCCCTTATGAGCCTGGCAATCGCCGCGACGATCTCGTCGTCGATGACAACCTGCTCCAGGTGAAGACAGCTCGAATCCTCGAGCAGACCAATGCCGCACATCAGGTCCGCACCCGCCAGAAGCGGTCCTACGCAGCCAGTGTATGTCTCGATGGCAGCCTGTATTCCAGGCTCCTTCGCGGTCCCTGAGACGCCCACGCAAGATGGCATGCCATAGTAGTGCGCCATCTCCGTGCCCATTGCTGAGCAGATCGCGTGCTCCGGACTTCCGCCAGCACGGACGGTCGTTCTCATGTCGAGAGGGGCGATTCCGAGGCCGTATATGACCGCTGCGCCCGGTGTCGAGAGCTGCGTCATCACGAGTGCGCTGAGCACCTCTGCGTTGCCCACTACGACTGAGCCGACCATGGTGGCCGGGCCTGTCGCGCCTGGCTGAGGCATGCAGAAGAACACGAGGGGCACGCCGCTCCTGGCGAACTCCAGGCTGGCGTCCATCACTCCCGCGTCATGCTGGAGTGGTGCGTAGGTGCACTGCAGGCACGATGTTATCGGTCTCCTGCGGTACTCCTTCTCCCCTCCGGCGGCCGCGTAGCCCATCGCCGTCAGGTTCTTCGCGTCAGCGAGAGTCACGCCCGTCTCATACATGACGTGCTTCTCCGTGTGGTTGAGCGAAGCCTCGAGGTCGTGCAGGTGCACGACCGACGGTGGCATGTCCGTCGAGCTGACCATCGGCCAGTGGACATGCACGTTGGGCAGGGCGTCGCAGATCGTCGTGGAGTTTATGAGGTCCTGCTTCGTTGAGTTCCTCCTCTCCCCGGTTTCGAAGTCCACCGCCACGGCGCCGTTGCCGTTCGCGCACATATGGCTGTGGTTGAGATCGAGCCTCGCATCGTACTTCGGGTTTCTCCCTGCGAGGGTGATCGTCGACTTCTTCTTCCTGAGAGCCTCCTCGACGAGGTGCGAAGGTATCTTGGCGCTCCTCGCCTTCTCGTCTATCTCGCAACCGTTCTCTTTCAACAGCTTCCTGCACGTGGGGCTGTCGACCTGAACGCCGACCTTCTCCAATATGTGGAGAGTGCCCCAGTGGATCCTGTCGAGGTCCTCCTCGCTCAGGATCTGGAAGCGGATCCCACGCTGGATGCCGTAGCTCACAGCCTCACCCGACCAGCTTCTTCGCAGAATCCACTGCGCCGGATGCGTCGCCGCTGTACCCGTCCGCTCCGATCTCCTTCGCATAGACATCGGTAACAGGCGCGCCGCCAACGATCGTCTTGACTGATGGGTTTTCCTTCTTGAGTGGAGCGATGATCTCGCCCATCCTCGGCATCGTCGTCGTCATCAACGCGGACATTGCCAGGATGCTCGGCTTGAGCTCGCCTGCCTTCTTCAGGAAGTCCGCTGCTGGAACGTTCACTCCGAGGTCTACGACTTCGAAGCCGTTCGAGGAGAGCATAGTCGAGACGAGGTTCTTGCCTATCTCGTGTATATCATCCTGCACGGTCCCGATGACGACCTTGCCGAGAGTTGCCCTGTGCTGTCCCGCAGGAACCGCTGGTTCCAGGACAGCGAGAGCCGCCTTCATGGCTTCTGCACCCATGACCAGCTCGGGTAGGAAGATCTCTCCCTTGCCGAACCTCTCGCCCACAGTCTTGATTCCCTCCGCCAAACCCTGCTCGATGGCGACCAGCGGATCGACCCCCTGGTCGACTACTTGCTTGGCGAGGTCTGCGATGGTCTCCATCTCGTAGTTTATCACAGCGTTCTTCAGCCGTGTCACGATTTCTTCCATTGGTGTATACCCCCTTACCTTCCCTCGAAACTCACGTTTCAGGGGACTCGGGCTCGAAAGAAAGCCATCAGCTTGGATTATTCTGGACTTTCCTCCGAATTGAACCCGCATACGCCCTTCCCTAATTAAGGTTTCTGCCCACTAATGGGTATATTAGGGCAGGCCGCCAGCTGTGACACTTCCCAGAACGCCGCTCAGATCCACTTCTTCCTCCTGAAGTACAGCATCATGACGGCGCCGACCGCGACCATGCCTATCAGCGTTGCGGGGTAGGCCAAGTCCCAGCCGAGCTCGGGCATGTGTGCGAAGTTCATGCCATAGACTCCGGCGATGAAGCTGAGCGGGATGAATATCGTGGCGATCATTGTGAGCACCTTCATTATCTCGTTCATCTTGTTGCTCACGCTGGACAGGTATATGTCGAGCATTCCCGTGACCATGTCGCGCAGTGACTCCACCGTATCGATAACCTGGATGGTGTGGTCGTACACGTCCTTGAGATATATCTGGGTGCCCTCGGTGATCAGCTCGCTACCCTCTCTGTCGAGTGCGGCGATGACCTCTCTCAAAGGCCATACCGAACGCCGCAGCAGTATCATGTCCCTCTTGAGCTGGTATATCTGGTGCAACGTGTCTGGTGTGGGATTGGTCACGAGCGTATCCTCGAGCGCCTCCGTTCTGTCTCCCAGGCCGTCCAACACCACGAAGTAGCCGTCCACGACGGCGTCGATCAGGGCATAGGCAAGGTAATCGACGCCCATGCGTCTCATCCTGCCCTTGTACTCCCTTATCCTCTTTCTGATGCCCTCAAAGGTGTCTCCTTCGGACTCCTGGAAGGTTATCACGCACTCCGGCGTGATGATGAGGCTGACCTGTTCCAGCTTGAAGTGGTTGGACTCAGGCTCGAAATGCCCCATCTTCATGACGACGTAGATGTACTGCCCGAAGTCCTCCATCTTCGGACGCTGGTCGATGTTCAGTATGTCCTCCAGCACCAGCGGGTGTATGCCGAACGCCATTCC
>JBFFED010000077.1:0-3450 GCA_041559015.1 Thermoplasmata archaeon
ACAGCCGTCCTCAACATGACGGCAGGGGGTCTACGGTTCGACCCCGGCGCGTCCCAGCATGACGTGATGATGGTCCTCTACGACCCCGGAAGGGGCGCACGGCCGGAGCCGAATGGGACGAGTCGATGGTCGGGGAGGTCCAAGTGGCCAACACCCGACTATTGACAGAACCCCAGGTAGCGGTGGCTAGGCAATCGAATCCGCCACGAGAGAGACCAGCTCCGCGACTTCCATCTTCACGCCCGCGACCTTCGCCCCGCCCGTGAGGTTGGTCACGCAGAACGGGCACGCTGACACGAGCGTCTCCGCGCCCAGGCTCTTGGCCTCCTCTACCCTCAGAGACGCGATGTGTTCCGCGCTGTCGTTGAACTGTATCTTGTAGCCCCCGCCTGCGCCGCAGCATTGAGAGTCGTGTCTGTTGTGCTTCATCTCGATGTATGTCGACTGGGGGAACGCCTTGAGTATCCTCCTGGGCTCCTCGAATATGCCGAAGTGCCTGCCTATGTGGCATGGGTCGTGATAGGCAACCTTCTTGGGCAGCGGCTTCTTGAGCACTAGCCTCTTCTCCGAAATGAGCCGGTCGATGAACTGGGTCATATGCAACAGCTTGAAGTCCAGTTTCCCGGCGTAGATAGGGTAGTTGTGGCTCAGGGTCATGAAGCAGCCTGCGCACGCTGTCACTACGACCCTCGCGTTCCTTCTCTCGAACTCGCGGAGGTTGTGCTTGACCAGACCATCGACCTCGTCGGTGACGATGTCCGTCTGGCCGGTCCTTATGAGTGGCGAGCCGCAACACCACTCGTCCTTGCCGAGTATGTCGTACTCGATTCCCGCGGCGTCCAGCACGCGCGTGGCGTCCTGGGCGATCCTCTGCTGTCTGTAACTCGCGGTGCAGCCGGTGAAGTAGATGACCTCCGGGTTCAATGAACGCTTGGCCCTCGGAGGTATCCATGCGTCCCTGTTCTCGTGAGGCTCGTCATACGGGTTGTGCTTGGCGATGACCCTGGTCCTCAGATGCCTGTGCTTGTCGAGGGGCCCGTAGTTGTTCCTCACCATCCACTCCTTGACCTGCTCCCACCTGTCGTTGAACTTGATTCCTGCGTGACAGATGCTCTGGCAGTAGCCACACGCGGTGCAGCTGTAGACGCGCTCCACGAACTCGGGTGTGATGGACGGCCTCCGCCTCAACAGCCTGTCGAACGTGCCCGGGTGCGCGTAACTCCTGAGATGATACATCTTCCCGCGCACGCGCCAGGACTCGAACCCCTTGTCGTCGTTGAGCTGTATTGGGCACACGAAGTTGCAGTACCCGCACTGCAAGCATGCGTGTATGTCCTTCGCGACCTCGTCGGGCAACTTCGGGTAGACCAGAGCGACCACCTTCGCGGGCTGAGCGTCCCCGGCCCGCTCACGATGTCTCACATGCACGAGAGGCATATTTCCAGTTTGCCGAACAGGAGCGCTTCGGGAGAGCGCCCGCCTGCTCATCTTGTTGGCGGTCCCACTCCAGAAGAACGTTTCTTCCTCTCGGATATTGCCTTCTCACGTTGCTTCCTGATCCTGCCCTCCAGGGACTCCAAGAGATCGGACATGGCCTTGTACACGTTCCAGTCCGAGTTACGGACATAGTACATGTTCCTCTCCGTGCTCAGCCTCGCCCTGACGCTGTACTTGCTGGTGAGGCCCTCGTCGTCGTAGGATATGATATGCACGTAGAACACCCGGGGCCTCTCGATCTTGGCTATCCGTTTCATCCCCTTGCCTATTAGGTCGTACAGGCCGTCGTACGCGTCCGGGGCGTGGAGGGCGATGCCGGATATCTGCACGAACACGCCGTCCCGTGGCCTCAGGCTGATGAGCTGTTCCATCAGATCCGACTGGTCGACGACTCCCACGAGCTTGCCGTCGTCCGCGACGAATACGGTCGATATACCCTTCTTGAGCATCAGGCTGGAGACCGTCTCCACCGTGTCCTCCGGAGTCACGGTGAAGACGTCGCGCGTCATGACGCTCCCGACACTAATCTCCGTGCGCACTCTGCTGTCGAACGCCTTCCTGGGCGGCTTGGGGGAGCGCTGGGGCATGTCCCCTCCTCTTGGCTTCCAGAGCACATCGATTATCTCTGGCATGCCTATCACCCCGACGAGCTTGTTGCCGTCGTCCACGACAGGGAGCGCCTTCTCGTTGAGGCTCTCCATCGCGATCTGAGCGATGCGCATTATCTCGCCAGGTCCGACAGACTTCGGCTCCCTGGTCATGAAATCCTTCACCTGTCTCTTCCTCAAGTCCTCGGAGCCGGCGATGGAGCGTATCAGGTCCGTCCTCGAGACGAAGCCTATCATCCTGCCTCCTTGGACGACAGGCGCACCTCTGATGCCTGCGGCCACGAGCGCCTCTGCGGCGTCTATGAGCCCGTCCTGCTGGCGCAGTCTCGGCACGGGGAGCATGATGCTGTCAACTTTCGCCGCCATGGGGACGCTCCTGCGCTCTACAAATGACGTGTAGCTCACCAGGCCGACAGGCGCCCCGTTCTTCAGGACCGGGAGCTCCCTCACCTTGTGCTTCTTCATCTTCGAGATCGCGTCCGAGACGCTCTCGTCGACCCCTATCGCCACCGGCGCCCTGCTCATGATATCCGCGAGCCTGAGCGTGTCTATCCTCACAGAAGACCCCTCCTTACCGTGTTGTCTTCCGAGGTGTATAAACTTAGTCACGATTTCTCAACGTCCCGTATCGGCGGTCAGAACGGCATCCAAACGCGCGTGCGGACAGGCAAGATTCATTAATGAGTTGTCCGTTCCCGGTCCGCAGAGGCACTGTTTCACGCGCTTCCAGCCTCGAAAACCAGGAAACGCGCCTTAGAGGAGGCGTGCTTCGTGAAGCTGCTGAGGAACAGGCTGTTCTGGCTCGTCGCGTTCGGACTTCTATTCGTGCTCTCGATCGACCTGTGGGCCTGGGACTGGACCGAGCCCTCGTTGTTCGGCCTGCCCTACGTCATCATCTACGTCGCGTTCCTTGAGTGCGTCCTCTTCCTGCTGTTCTTCCTGTTCGCGAGGTACTACTGGGTCGATGAGAAGGAGGGAGGGCAGTGAACACCGTCGCGGTGATGTTCTTCATCCTGTACCTCAGCTCCCTGCTCGGTATAGGGTTCTTCACATGGAGGAAGTCCCGGAAGACCTCCGAGGACTACTTCGTCGCCTCGAGGAGCATAGGCCCGCTCGTGCTGTTCCTCACCCTCGCGGCCACGAACTTCAGCGCGTTCACCTTCTTCGGGTTCGCCGGGGCCGCGTACAAGCTCGGCCTGGCGTACTATGGCATCATGGCCTTCGGGACCGGGTTCATGGCCATCTCGTTCTACCTGATCGGGAGGAAGGTCTGGCGCCTGGGCAAGGAGCACGGGTACATCACGCCCCCCGAGCTGATAGGCGAGAGGTTCAAGTCGGACGGCCT
>JBFFED010000078.1:0-3432 GCA_041559015.1 Thermoplasmata archaeon
AACGTTCCAGGCGCTACGAATCTCCTGAAAAGGCCCTTGGTCAAGTTCGTGATTAAGAACATCAGGCGCAAGACGCTCGAGGACTTCTGCAAGCAGCAGGAGGACATCTACTTCGCCGAGTACATGGCCAAGGCGATCAAGTGGGCTCAGAGCAGGAAGATAGTCTCCCTCGACCCCAGGAGCGACCACACTCTCGTGAACGCGGTCTTCACGATGCGCAGGTCGGACGGTTGGGAGGTGTACAATGTGAGGTTCGTCAATCACACCACGGATGACGTCGCTACCTCGTGCGAGTGTGTCGACGCCCGGGAGAAGCGGTACTTCTGCCCTCATCAGATGTCCGTGCTTGTCAGATGCCTATCCGAGGGACTGTTCGACCTGGACCACTGGACAGGCCCCATGACCCCGGAGGCGGAGGAGCTCATACTGGCGAATGTACTGAGGTGCAGGAAGCCGGGGAAGAGGACTCGCCACTGATGGGATGAGTGTGGCGCTGGCTTCTGTCGAATAGCTTTATCTAGAGTGATTCTTTTCTCTGGATACAATGGCCCAGTACGATTGGCGGGAGGCCGAACCCAAGTGGCAGGCCAAGTGGAAGGAGTGGCAGATATACCGCTTCGACCGCGACTCGCCCAAGGAGATATTCAGCATCGACAACCCCCCGAGATACGCATCCGGGACGCTGCACCTGGGCCACGCCTACGGATACACCGCGATCGACTTCGCTGCGCGGTACAGGCGCCTGAAAGGATACAATGTATTCTTCCCCCTGTGTTTCGACGTCAACGGCACCCCTGTCGAGGTCCGTGTGGAGAAGGTGATGGGCATCAAGGCGTCGGAGGTCCCCCGGCAGGAGTTCATCAGGATGTGCGCCGAGTTCGCCGAGAAGCACATCGGCGAGATGACCCGGCAGTTCGAGATCCTTGGCGAATCCATGGACCCCAGCATCTACTACCAGACGGATGCGACATACTACAGGCGCCTCACACAGATATCCTTCCTGCGTCTGTTCGAGAAGGGGCTCGTCTACAAGGGGCACTTCCCAGTCAATTGGTGCACCAGGTGTGGCACCGCCCTTGCGGACGCCGAGGTCGAGTACCAGGCAAGACAGACGAAACTCAACTATATCAAGTTCGTCGAGACCAGCTCGGGGCGCGAGGTTCTCATAGCCACCACCAGGCCGGAGCTGATCTGCACCTGCATGCTTGTCGCAGTCAATCCAGATGATCCTGCGAAGGCGGACCTGGTGGGCAAGGAGCTATCAACGCCGGTGTACGACAGGCGCGTCAAAGTCATCGCGGACCCCAAGGTGGACCCGTTGTTCGGCACGGGGACCGTGATGATATGTTCTATCGGCGACAAGGACGACCTCGAATGGATCATGAAGTACAATCTCCCTCTGGAGAAGGGAATAGATGAGTCTGGCCGTATGACGGCTCTGGCCGGCAAGTATGCCGGTATGGAAGTGGTGGAGGCCCGGAAGGCAATAATCGAAGACATGAAGACTTCGGGGTTCCTCATCAAGCAGGACCCGCTCGATCAGAATATAGGAGCGTGCTGGCGGTGTCACACACCGATTGAGTTCCTGAAGGTTCCCCAGTGGTTCATAAAGAGCGTGGAGTTCAAGGACAAAGTGCTCCAGATGGTCGATGAAATCACATGGAATCCCGAGTTCATGAAGGTCAGGATACAGAACTGGGTGAATTCATTGGCCTGGGACTGGGTCGTCTCGAGGCAGAGATACTTCGCCACGGCTATCCCGCTCTGGGAGTGCAAGGATTGTGGCCATGTGCTCCTCGCGGAGGAGAAGGACTGCTATGTAGACCCGACGGCGACTCCGCCCCGCAAGGACAAGTGCGAGATGTGCGGGGGCAGCTATGTGGGCTCTACGGATGTGTTCGACACCTGGATGGACTCAAGCATATCTCCGCTCTACAACGCGTTCTGGGAGAGGGACGAGCAGCTGTTCAAGAAGCTGTACCCCATGACCATGCGCCCGCAGGGCCTGGAGATCATAAGGACATGGGCCTACTACACGATTCTGAGGAGCATGCTCCTGCTGGACGAGAAGCCCTGGAAGGAGACGATGATACACGGCTTCATCATGGCTCCGGACGGGACGCCGATGCACGCCTCCGCTGGCAATGTCATAGACCCGATGCCACTCGTAGCCAAGTACGGAGGGGACGCGATGCGCTACTACGCGGCGACCTGCGCCCTTGGAATAGATCACGCGTTCAAAGAGCAGGAGCTGGTCCGAGGAGGCAGGCTTGCGACGAAGGCCTGGAACATCATGCGCATGGTCGGCTCGGCGTGCAAGTCAAGACCCGAAGCGCCGCCAAGCATGCGCCCCCTCGACAGGTGGATTCTCAGCAGATTCGGCTCGCTCGTGAGGGATGTAGAGGCGTCATGTGACAAGTACAGGTTCGACCAGGCGATGGCGCTCGTGGAGAACTTCCTCTGGCACGAGTTCGCGGACCATTACATCGAGCTCGTGAAGCACCGGGCCTACTCGGAGAAAGACGAGGGGGCGAAGCACGCGCTGTATACGGTCGGACTGGGGACACTGAAGATGCTGTCCATCTTCCTTCCACCCGCGGCCGAGGACGCCTACCAGGTTAACTTCAGGCAGCACGAGGAACCCGTGAGCATACACGTCTCGAGCTGGCCGGAGGCTCCGCCTAAGGATGATCTCTCTGAGAGGAAGGGTGAGGCGGCGAGGGATATCGTCGCTGGCGTGCGCGCGTGGAAGTCCTCTGCGGGCATGTCGCTGAACGCTGAGCTGCGACGCATTGAGGTCGTCGGAGGGATGGCCTCAGAGCTGCTATCCGAGTCCAGCAGGGACATCCAGGCCACCCTCAAGCTTCAGGAGATAGACCTCCGTTCCGAGGTCTCGCTTGACGAGCAGATCCTAGGCGTGAAGCCGGTCCACGCGAAGTTGGGCCCTGCATACAAGAGAGACGCCAAGGAGATCGCAGAGAAGATGCTCGCGATCAGCGGCGAGGACCTAGTCAAGTCCGCAGACGGCATCGAGGTCACTCTTGCCGGGGGGCGCACAGTTACGTTGTCGCCGGAATTCTACAGGGTCGAGAAGAGGCTGATGTCAGAGCACGGGGAGCTCGAACAGATATCGGTCTCCGGTTTCTCCGTTCTGATTTACCGATGAGGTCAGCCTGGCTGTCAGCGAATCACGACACTTTATAATAGATAGATGGGCATTCGTCGGATGAAATGGACAAGAAGGACCTTGTCGTAGAGGCACTGAGACAGGTGCTGGACCCGCACACGGGTGTGAGCGTCTACGACATGGGGCTCATCTCCGAGATACAGGTCACGGACGACTCCGTGAGCCTGACATTCATGCCCACGAGCCCATTCTGTCCCGTCGGCGTCGAACTCGCAAAGGCGATCAAGGACCAGGTCATGCTGATC
>JBFFED010000079.1:0-3110 GCA_041559015.1 Thermoplasmata archaeon
CACGCGGTCGCTGTCAATTCGGGGACGTCGGCTCTCGTTGCTGGACTGCTTGCGATCAACGCCATGACGAAGAATAGGAGGGCCGCCGCAGCGAAGGTCATCACATCCCCCCTGACGTACATAGCGACCGCGAACGCCATCGTGCTGGCAGGCATGGAGCCGGTGTTTGTCGACGTGAACCCGCTGACATTCGACATCATCACGGACGAGGTGCAGGACAAGCTCGAGATGGACAGAGAAGGTAGGACTAGAACGCTCCTCCCCGTACATCTGATGGGATACCTGTGCGACATGGACCGGTTGAACGCTATCGCTCAGAAGCATGACCTGTGGCTCTTCGAAGACTCGTCCCAGGCCCACGGCTCCCTGTACGGGGGGAAAAGGGCAGGAAGCATGTCCGATGCCTCGTCCTTCTCATTCTACATCGCACACAACATCCAAGCGGGTGAGCTAGGCGCATTTCTGACAAACGACCATGAGCTCGCGCGCCTGGTGCGCAAGATCAAGGCGAACGGCCGCGTTTGCGACTGCCTGATATGCACCCGCTCCGAGGGCAGGTGCCCGAAGTTCGGGAAGGGAAAGGGCGACTGGGACCCCCGGTTCATGCATGACATGATAGGTTTCAACTTCAAGACCACCGAGATACCTGCCGCGATCGCCTCTGCCCAGATAGCGAGGGCGGACGAAATCGCGGCCACGAGGAGGAAGAACGTGAAAGTGCTGAACGACCTCCTGAGCGCCCACGCGGACCGCCTCAGGCTGCCGGTCTACAGCGACAAGGTGAGCTACCTGGGCTATCCGCTCGTGATCAGAGATCCAAAGAGGCTCAACCGCGAGAGACTCCAGAAGGCACTCGAGGGAAACGGGGTCGAGACGCGCCCACTGTTCGGCTGCATACCAGTCCACCAGCCGTCCTTCGCGCACCTGAGGAAGCAGTACAAGGGAAGGCTCCCGAACGCCGAGTACCTTGGCGCGAACGGGTTCTACATCGGCTGCCACCAGTACTTGGACGAAGACGATCTGCACTTCGTGAAGAAGGCTTTCGACAAGAGCATCAAGGTGATTGTCAGATGATCTTGTCCCTGTTCTCGTGGAACCATTCGATCGTCTTCCTCAGGCCGTCCTCGAAGGTCGTCTCCGCCTTGAACCCGAAGAGCCTCGCAGCCTTGGAGACATCGAGCATCCTCCTGGGCTGGCCGTCAGGCATGCTCTTGTCCCAAACGATCTCTCCGGTGTAGTCCGTCAGCCGTGCGATGAGGTTCACGAGGTCGCTGATGGTCATCTCGAAACCCGCGCCGACATTGACCGGCTCCGGCCCGTCGTACTTCTCCGATGCCAGCCTGATGGCCCGTGCGGCATCCGCGACATACAAGAACTCCCTGGACGCCTTCCCAGTCCCCCAGACGACCACCTCCCCGTCGCCCTTATCCTTCGCCTCGACGAACTTGCGTATCAGCGCTGGGATGACATGCGAACTCCTGGGGTCGAAGTCGTCCCCGGGGCCATACATGTTGACCATCAGCAGGTGTATCCCATCGAACTCGTACTGCGCCCTGTACGCCTGCGACTGCACGAGGAGCATCTTCTTCGCGAGCCCGTAGGGGGCGTTCGTCTCCTCTGGATAGCCGTTCCAGAGGTCCTGCTCTTTGAAGGGTATCGGGGCGAACTTGGGATACGAGCATATCGTTCCGGCAGTGACGAACTTGTCCACACCCGCCTGCCGGGCGGCCTCCATGAGCTGTATGCCCATGACGGCGTTGTCGTAGAAGGTCGTCCCTGGGTTCTCCCTATTGAACCCGATCCCGCCGCCCGTCACCGCCAGATGGATGACGATGTCTGCGCGCTTCACTGCCCTTCTGCAGCTATCCCATGTCCGCAGGTCGGCGTCCTTCTTTCTGGGGACGATGATGTTGTCCTTGTCGGCGCCGCTCGCACGAAGCTCCTCGAGCACATACCTCCCCAGGAACCCGGCACCACCTGTCACCAGGATTCTCTTGCCGCTCCAGAAAGACATCTCAATCCGCCTTCCACCACCTGTGGGGGAAGGCCTTCTTGAGCAACTTGTCGCCGTCTCCCACCGGCTCGAGGCCGTGAGCGCGCATATCTGCGTCCAGCATTATCTTGGTCAGGTCCCCGAAGCGTATCTTAAGGTCCATGCGGAGGTGTTTCCTTGCCTTCGCCGAATCGGCCACGAGGTCGGACACCTCCGTCGGCCTGAAGTAGCGCTTGTCGATCCTCACATACTTGTTCGAGCTCATGCCGGCGTACGCGAAGCAGAGGTCGATGAACTCCTTCACCGTGTGCGACTCGCCCGTGCCTATGACGTAGTCGTCCGGCTTCTTCTGCTGGAGCATCCGCCACATGACCTCCACATACTCGGGCGCGTACCCCCAGTCCCTCCTCGCATCCAGGTTGCCCAAGTACAACAAGTCCTGCTTCCCCGCCTTGATCGCGGCTATCGCCCGCGTGATCTTCCTCGTGACGAAGGTCTCCCCCCGCCTGGGGCTCTCGTGGTTGAACAGAATCCCGTTGCACGCGAACATACCGTAACCGTCCCTGTAGTTCCTCACCATCCAGTATGAGTAGACCTTCGACGCGGCGTAAGGGCTCCTCGGCTGGAAAGGCGTGTCCTCGTCCTGGGGCGGCTTCGACGCCCCGAACATCTCGGAGCTCGAGGCCTGATAGAACTTTATCGGCAGGTCGCTCCTCCTGATCACCTCAAGGAGCCTCGTGGTCCCGAGGGCTGTGACATTGCCCGTGTACGAGGGCGTGTCGAAGCTGACCCTCACATGGCTCTGCGCACCTAGGTGGTAGACCTCGTCGGGCTCGATATTGTACACGATGTTGGAGATCTGTTCGGAGTCCGTGAGGTCGCCGTAGTGCAGGAACAGCCTCGTGCCCTTCTCGTGCAGGTCCTTGTAGATGTGGTCTATCCTCGATGTGTTGAACGTGCTCGCCCGGCGCATGATTCCGTGCACCTCGTACCCCTTCGAGAGCAGAAGCTCGGCGAGGTAGGACCCGTCCTGACCCGTTATCCCAGTTATCAGCGCCTTCTTCATGCCAACGCCTCCGGGAGAATCCCCCTCCCAGGTCTCGTGATGAGCGTTATC
>JBFFED010000080.1:0-2945 GCA_041559015.1 Thermoplasmata archaeon
AGTGGTACTGGGCGAAAGGGGCACACCCCGAATCGTACCAACAGTCCAGGACCGCCTCATCCCTCCGCATGTCCTTCCCGCAATCCGGGCACCTCAGGACGACCGAGTCTATGAACGGCCTGTGAGGGTCGAAACCATCCGGCAGCCCATCTGCAGCCAATCGCCTGAGCTCCTCAAAGCTCCCGACGCAGACCTGATGCCCGTCGGCGCAGCTCCAGACAGGCAGAGGCGTGCCCCAGTATCTGCTCCTGCTTATCGCCCAGTCCTTGGCGTCCGCCAGGAAATTACCGAATCGCCCGTGCTTGAAATCCTCGGGGACCCATCTGATCCCCTCGTTGAGCTCTGCGATCCTATCCTTGACCTCAGAGGTTTTCACGAACCATGAATCCAGGGCCTTGTACACCAGGCCTGTGTGACATCTCCAGCAGAACGGGTATGAGTGTTTGATGACCCCCCACATGAACAGAAGGCCTTTCTCCTCCAGGATGCGGATGATGTCCGTATCCGCCTCCCGAGCATGCTTTCCGGCTAGAGGGCCCGCTGATTCGTTGAACCTGCCTGAGGCGTCCAGGGGGTCCCACAGCGGCACCCCCTCCGCGGAGCCGACCTCGAGATCGACCGAACCATGGGGCGGCGAGATGCCCATTATCCCCGTGCCCTCCTCGCGCGTGACCTCGATCGAATGGACCACGCGATAGCCTTTGCCGCCGAGGTCGTGGCGGCCGAGTATTGGCTCGTACTCCTTGCCTAACAGTTCCGAGCCCTTCAGCGTGCGAATGATTCTGTCCCCTGACCTAAGGTATTCATCCTTGCCGCTCGCGACGACGAAACTCTCCCCGCCGCGCTCGAACAATGTGTAGTCCCTATCCTTGTCGACGGCCACGAGGGCGTTCCCCACCAGCGACCATGGCGTGGCAGTCCATGCTAGAAGGGATATGCCCTCGCCAACAAGCCTGAACTTGGCCACGACGAACCTGTCCTCCGTCTCTCGGAATCCGAGCGCGACTTCGTGCGCGCTCAGCCCCGTGCCACACCTGGGGCAATAAGGGAGGACCTTCCGACCCCTGAAAAGCGCGCCCTTCTCGTGCAGGCGCTTCACCGACCACCAGACGCTCTCGATGTAGTCGTTGGACATCGTCATGTACGCGTTCCGGTAGTCAATCCAGTAGCCGACCCTCCGGCTCATCAGCTCCCAATCGGCCTTGTACTTCAGGACGCTGTCCCTGCAGAGGGCATTGAACTTGTCGATTCCGAGGGACTCGATGTCCTCCTTGGACTCGAGCCCGTGCTCCTTCTCCACCTCAAGCTCGACAGGAAGGCCGTGACAGTCCCAACCAGCTATGTAGGGGACTATCTTGCGGCCGTTCATCACGTGGTACCTCAGGAAAGCGTCCTTCACCGCGCGCGTGTACGTGTGCCCTATGTGGGGCCTCGCGTTTGCAGTAGGAGGGCCCTCGCAGAACACGAGCGGCTCTCCCCCGGCCATCCTCTCCTTGACCTTCTTGAGGATGTCCTCGGAATCCCACAGGCGGAGCACCTGCTCCTCCATCTGCGGGAAGGTCTCCTTCCTTGGTTCCGGGTAGTGTCCGCTCGGCGTAACTTCATCCTCCAAAAGGACTCTATCACAACTTCAGCAATGGGAATGGACGATCAGCTAATAATCATGGCCGATAGCTGGTCCGCCGAAGTCATCAGAGGGAATGCAGCGTGGGCGGCATATTTAACCCTTGTCTAATGTTAGCACGGCGTGTGCGGCCGCCATCAGCCACTGCCCGAAAATCGGGGCTTCACAGCGATGCTGGCAACCGGACACGGGCCTGAAGCCATTTAAGAAAGTACTAAATAATAGGGCACGTATAGCGCGGCCGTGCAACCCATGGCCTGGGGTGGTGCCTGAGGCCTAAAAGGTGAACACTGATGGAAGAGCCCTTGTGCAACGTGGAGTTTCTGAAGAGCAACTCAACATATGTGGCAAGAGTGCAGAGTGATCTCGGCGGGCTCAGGGAGTACCGCGGGGGCAACCTCGAGGAGATACTCGAACAGGTCATCATAGACCTCCAGGAAGAGTTCGAGGGGGCTCGGCTCTGAAATAGTGGATATCGCGACCCACAAGGCTATAACGCCCTTTGTTCGCCCGCAGACTTTTGGTACCACTCAGATGGCACCGGACGCGGAGCGGGACGGCTGAAGAAGGAGGGCGTTTGAATGGAAGAGAAGGACAAGAAGGAGTACGAGGAGATCATATCGTCCTACTACGGCGATGAGCAGGTCGCCGCTCTTGTGACTTTCAAAATCGACACCAAGGGCTCGGATCAAGTGGCAGCGAAGATCGCCGACTTCCCCAACATCGAGGACGTATTCCTGGTGACTGGCGACACCGACATAATCGCCAAGGCACGATTCCCGAGCTACGCGTCCCTGAAGAAGTTCATTGTCGACGACGTCGCGGACATTGACGGCATCAAGGAGACGAAGACATTCATGGTCGTCACGACCTTCAAGGAAAGGGGCAAGGTCCGCACGGAGGAAGAGGGAGAGGAAGAGAAGAAGTGATGGTGTGCCGGGCTTCGCGCACGATATCACTCCAGGAGTGTGACCACAATGGCAGACATGGAGACAAGGCTCAGGCAGATCATGGAGGTCCTAGACCAGCTTGCGGAGGACAGCTCCGTCCCGAGGAACATCAGGCGAGGGGCTTCTGACGCAAAGGACAGGCTGCTCAGGAAGAGCGAGGCCTTGGACGTCAGGAGCGCGAGTGCCATAATGATACTCGACGAGCTGGCGAACGACCCGAACATACCGCTCCACGGCAGGACGCTCATCTGGAACATCATAAGCCAGCTAGAGACCGTCAAGTAAGGGTGCCGAATAGAGTGCATATCAGCACCCCGGATAGGTCTAAATCTGGTCTCGGGCAATCCGTCCCTTGCGCGGCTGTAGTCTAG
>JBFFED010000081.1:0-2317 GCA_041559015.1 Thermoplasmata archaeon
ACATGTTCCAGGAACCTCAAGACCTGCTGGAAGCCGTTGTTTATGACCAGGTATTCCAGCCCGTCGATTATAACGACACAACGCTCGTATCGCTCGACGAACGAGGATATGATTGTCGCCAGAGTGCCTATGCTCGTGGGGTTGTGATGGTCCGCCCCGGGCGTATGACTGAGCCATATCACGCGCGCCTCTCCCATGGTGAAGGCTTCCCTGAGCTTGTCTGGGAACTGCCGCGTGACGCATAATCCCTGGAGCCCTCCCGACATCTCATGTTCGAAGAGCGCGAAGGCGAGGAAAGGCTTGCGCTCTCTGACGATGTAACACAAGCCGTGTTCAAGTTCTATCAACTCAAGGTCAGTCTTGTCTTCGTCCAACCACTCCGTCCTCCGCCAGTCATCCCGACTGAAGCGGGTATATATAAAATTGTTCGTTGCTTGTCAATGCTTCTGGCAGCGGATTGTTCAATCCTCGGCACTCAGAATCTGAGTGACTTTTTGCTCAAGCACCTTCGCGGGTATGTCGAGCAGCTTGATGACCGTTGTCTTCCCGGATATCCCAGGGCCGCTCTTCTTGGCGCTGACTACGCCCAATGTGTCGAGGTCCTTCATAAGGCCCCAAAACGCAGTGTGCGCCCTGGCCTTCTCACCCCACTCCTCGCACGCGACCTTGTAAGCCGACTCAACATCCCGAGTCGTCACGAACGCCTTCCCCTTCGAACTGCGTGCTATAGCCAGCAGGGTGAGCTTCTGATGCCTGTCGAGGGGCGTCAGCTTCGACTCCGTGATGGAGCTGTACGCCTCCGCCTTTGCGCCCCGGACGTGCTCCACCGACACCTCGCCTGCCCCCTCCTCGTCTGCCAGCATGCCCGCCTTCTCGAGGATCTCTATGGCGAACCGCGCATCGCCCCATTCGGATGCGACCTCTGCCACGAGGTCCGCGGTGTCGTCGCTGACGGCGCCTTCGTGGAACGCCAGCCCGGCCCTCTGTATGACGATGTCTTTGAGCTCCTCACAATTGTACTTGCCGAACTCGACCGCGTTCGTACGCTTGAACGTGCTGACAGAGGCGGCATCCAGTAGGTCCAGGACGTTCTTCTGGGAGATCAGTATCAGCGAGATGAACTCCCTGCCCTCGACCTTCTCCTCGCCGAAGCGCGTCAGCTTGTAAATGATGTCCGGCCCAGCCTTCTTGAGCAGGACGTCGGCCTCGTCGAGGACTATGACGAGATGCACCTTGCGCTTCTCGAGGTCCTTCCTGAGTATGCGCAGCATCTCCGCGATGGAGAACCCCCTGTCAGGGAAGTTCGGCTGGAAATGGTTCACTATCTGCAGTATGACGCTGGACTCGCTGTTCCTCTGTCTGCAGTTCACAATGGTCCAGTCGATCGCCTTCTGATGCTTCTCCCCGTACTCCTTGAGGTCCATGCAGAAGCGCTTCGATGTCGCGGTCTTACCAGTGCCTACGCTGCCCATCAGCACGGCGTTCTGCGAGAAGTTGGAGTCGAGGACCGGTCGGAAGAGCATGATGAGTTTCTTCATCTGTGTCTCCCTGTGCATCAGCTTCGGAGGGACGTAGTCGAACGAGAGGGTCCTCTGGTCCTTGAACACACTCTTGCCTATAGCGTCCCACATCTGAATCAGCCTGGCCAGCCCTCGCTATCGTCTTCTCCGTATTTTAAACGATTTGCGGGGCGCTGTCGTCGCAGTCGAGAAGCAAAACGATTTATGCTAATAGAGCGCTCGAAGGGAGCGGTGGTAGGACGCCTTCAGAAGACGATCTGATCAACTCGCTCGTCAAGGGCACGAAGACGATGCTGAGCTCCGAGACACTGCTCGTCGACGCAGTGCAGGACCTCGTGCGGGACGAGATCAAGAAGCACATTCGGCAGAAGATCGAGGCTGACCCCGCGCTCAGGAAGGAGCTCGCGGACGCCATCAAGATGCTCATGGATGCCAAGATACACGAGGCAATCGCCGTGTTGAAGCTCGCCAAGGGCGGCGCGAAGCTGGGCTTGTCGATGGTGCCTCCAGACCTGAGGAAGGAGATGGGCCAGGAACTCGTCACGATGTTCGAGCGAGAAGTGAACCAGATGCTCGGACAGGAATGAGCGGACCGATATCAGCTCCGCTGAGCAGGCGCTTGAGCTGCGGTCATAGCCCGGTGTCGTATCCCGACAGGGAAGAAGGGTTTTGAGATCTCTGGGGAGATCGGAGGCTCACGATCATCCGAACAGAGCGCTGAGACCAGCCGCAGCCTCTTCCTCGGAGACCTTCTCCTCTTTCTTCTCCTCTTTCTTCTCTTCCTTCTTCGCGTCGGG
>JBFFED010000082.1:0-2208 GCA_041559015.1 Thermoplasmata archaeon
GCCAACATGCATCATGTCCGAGAGGCTCGAGATCGCAGGGCGAGCGCTGGAGCGCCCCTTGTGCAACCACTGCCTTGGAAGGCTGTTCGCAACGGTCTCCACTGGTTTGTCCAACAAGCAGAGAGGAGCGATTGTCAGATTGATATCTGCGCGTGGAGGCCGTCCTCCGATGGATGAGGACTGCATCGTCTGTCGCGGCCTCTTCTCCGAGGTCGACAAGTTCGCAAAGCTGGCGCTGCGCACGTCGGAGTCGTTCGAGCACGCGAACTTCCTCGTAGGGTCGAAGATTGACGCCGACATAACCGAGGCAGAGGAGCAGCTATGGGTGGATGTCGGCGCCCGCGAGGTTGAGTCGATAAAGAGCGAGGTGAACCGCGAGATAGGCAAGAGGATCGAGTCGTCCTCTGGCCTGCCTGTGGAGTTCGCCAATCCCGACCTGGTGTTCCTCGTCGATACGATGTTCGACGAGGTGACGGCCAACGTCGCCCCCCTGTTCGTGTACGGCCGGTATCGGAAGTACTCTCGCACGATCCCTCAGACTCGCTGGCCTTGCAGAGATTGTCGGGGCAAGGGCTGCCCGAGATGTGGCGGCAAGGGCAGGATGTACGACTCCAGCGTCCAGGACCTGACGGGCCCGGTCATCATGCGACACGCCGAGGGCGAGGAGGAGTTCTTCCACGGGATGGGCAGGGAGGACATCGACGCCCTGATGCTGGGGAACGGCAGGCCGTTCGTCGTCGAGGTGAGACGTCCTAGGAGGCGTGGCATCGACCTGAGGGCTGTCGAGCAGGAGATCAACACCTCCGCTGAAGGGGTCGTGGAGGTCTCAGGGCTGAGACAGTCCTCCAGGGATGAGGTGAGGGACATCAAGGAGGCTGCCAGTCCCAAGACCTACAGGGTTCGAGTCCGCTTCCAGGCGGATTTCGACCACAGAAAGCTTAATGACATAGTTCGTGTATTGGCCGAAAAACCTATATGTCAGCTCACCCCAAACAGGGTGGCCCACAGACGAGCCAACCTGGAGCGGACAAGGACCGTCCGCAGAGTGGAGGTTGAGACGGTCACCGGCCGCGAGGCGGTGCTCGTCATAGAGGCTGACAGCGGCACCTATATCAAGGAGCTGGTCCACGGCGACGACGGCCGCACAAGGCCGAACGTGGCCGAGATCGTCGGCGTGCCCTGTGAGGTCACAGAGCTCGATGTGATATGGGTCGGAGAGAAGGGGGCTTGAGTAAATGGTCAAGGCTTCGAAGGGAGGAAGACGCAGGACGCGGAATGTCATGCAGAAGCGTGCGAGAGACAGAGGGCTCTCTACCATCACGAGGTCGTTCCAGAAGTTCGAAGTCGGGGAGAAGGCCAATGTACGTCTCGACCCAAGCATACACAAGGGGCTGCCGCATGCGAGGTTCCACGGCCGCACTGGCGTAGTCGTGGGAAAGCAGGGGAACGCATACTTGCTCGATGTGCGCGACGGTGGAAAGACCAAGCGCATAATCGTCAAGCCTGAACATCTCAGCAAGGCGGGATGAGCCGAGGCTGGTGCATTTTCATGGAAGACAAGAAGATAGCCGCTCTGGCTGAGGTAAAGGAGATTCTAACGCAGAGACAGGACGAGCAGGAGCTCACGCCGGAGCAGAAGCTCGCCCTCGAGCATACCCAGAAGTTCTCCAGGCTGGAGCCGAAGAAGGTCAAGAAGCTCGTGAAGGAGCTTGGTGAGCTGGGCTTCGTTACTGAGCCGAACGCCGTCAAGATCGCGGACATAATGCCCACGCATGCCGACGACGTGAGGGTCATATTCGCCAAGGAACGCGCGAACTTGGAGAAAAAGGACATCGAAAAGATACTTAGCGTAGTAGAGAAGTATCTCTGACACTCGCGGGGGGATTCTGGTTGGAGGACTACGCACGAATTCTAGATTACTTGCCCCAGGGGCTTCCGGATGAACGCAAGTTCAAGCGGGAGCCCGTAGCTTACGCCCTCGGCGAGTCTCAATTCAAGCTGTTCGAGCTCGTGCCCAAGCCTGACTCGAACATGCTTGTCGGCGACAGGGTCTACATAGGCAAGGACCTCGACCTCAGGCAGGAGATACTGCACGTCAAGCGAAGGATAGGCTACGAGGAGCTGACGAACGCCGCGCAGAGCGAGATGCCATATGTCGTCATGGACATCATCAAGACGAACGAGCCGCGATTCGTGAAGTTCTTCAAC
>JBFFED010000083.1:0-2000 GCA_041559015.1 Thermoplasmata archaeon
CCAAGAAGTCGGCCGCCTTCTCATTCGTGCACTCGTTCCACGGGAGGACGTTCCTGGCAATGGCCCTGACGTTCAAGGAGATGCCGTACAAGGCCGGTTTCGGGCCGCTCCCCGAATCCTACAAGCTAGAGTTCGCCTACTGCTACAGGTGCCCCTTCAAGATGGAGTACCCGAGCTGCGGCATCGCGTGCGCAGACAAGATAGATGAGGTCTGGTCGAGCCCGCAGTTCCAGGGCAAGGTGGCATGCCTGGTCGGCGAGCCGATCGCCGGCGAGGGCGGTTTCATCGTGCCTCCGAAGGAGTTCTACGCCAAGGTCACGAAGATATGCAGGAAGCACAGCGTCATCTACGTCGACGACGAGATACAGACCGGCGCGGGCAGGACCGGCAAGATGTGGGCGGTCCAGCACTGGCCCGGGGTCGAGCCCGACATCCTGGTCAGCGGCAAGGGCATAGGGGGAGGGTTCCCCGTGTCTGCGACGACCGGCCGGCCGGATATCATGGACGCCCCTCAGGTGGGCGGCCTGGGCGGCACCTTCGGCGGGAACCCGGTCGCGTGCGCCGCTGCCTTGGCCCAGTTCGACATCATCGAGAGAGCGATGGATAACGTGCCCAAGATCAACGCGTACATGACCAAGCGGCTCAAGGAGATGCAATCGAAGTACCCTGTCATCGGCGACATCCGGGGCATGGGCGCGATGATGGCCCTGGAGCTGGTGTCGGACCAGAAGACGAAGTCGCCTGCCGCCAAGGAGGCGAAGGCGACCAAGGCCGCCGCGCTGAAGAAGGGCATGGTGCTCCTGACCTGCGGCACGTTGGACAACGTCATCAGGCTGCACCCGTCGATGGTCATGCCTCACGAATTGCTCGAGCAGGCCATGGACATCCTCGAGGAGAGCCTCGGGGAAGCCACTAGGGCCCAATAAGGGCCCTACGGACGGACAACACGAGAAACCCCTTCCGTTCCCGATTTTCTGGGCATGCAGAGTCTCAGTCCCCCCTTTCGCTTGGGAAACATTAAAATACACTTTCAATATCTCAAGTCCACTTTAAAGTGGAGGCACAGGAGATGTCATCTCAGGGAATGAGCAAGTCAGCAAGAACGGTATGGACGATCCTGGTCGTCGTGATGACGGCCGTCGTGGCGTTCACGGGTGGATACTTCGTGGGCGCCATGGTGACGGACTCTGGTGAGGGCTTCACCGTAATCGATGATTACGGGAGGGCAGTCACGCTGGAGAGCGTGCCAGAGAGGATAGTCTCGATCGCACCCTCGCCGACAGAGATACTGTTCGCTATCGGCGCGGGCCCGCAGGTCGTTGGAGTGGACAGCTACAGTGACTACCCGGCGGAGACCGCCGGCCTGACCAAGGTCGGCGACTACACACTCAACCTCGAGACCATCATCTCGCTTCAGCCCGACCTGATAGTCGGAGGGGACCTCGTTCCATTGGCACAGCTGGAGCAACTAGAGTCCCAGGGCATACCTTACGTGCTGCTGGCCGACAGGACCCTTGAGGATGTCCTCAAGACGATCAGGCTCGCGGGCGTAATCACGGGGCATATCACCGAGGCTGACCAGGTCGCGACAGCCCTCTCGGAGAGGATAGACGCGGTCAAGGCGAAAACGCTCGCTCCAGGCGTCGTGAAGCCAAGAGTGTACGTCGAGTACGATGAGTTCATGGGCCTCTGGACCTATGGTCCAGGGTCGTTCGGGGACGATCTAATCACGGCTGCGGGCGGCTTGAACATCGCCCACAACACCAGTTCGGAGTACCCGATGGTCGAGAGCGAGTTCGTCATCGCTCAGAACCCGGAGATCATCGTCTACACCACTGGGCCATGGTCAACCCTGAGTGAGGACACATACCTCAACAGGCCTGGCTGGGACACGATAGACGCGGTCGTCGATGGCGACATACACGGCATGGATGCAAACCTGCTGAGCAGGTACGGGCCCAGGATAGTCGACTGCCTCGAGCAGCTCGCGGAGATAATCC